>NZ_JAUFPN010000153.1 GCF_030409335.1 Paeniroseomonas aquatica | reverse complement strand
GGGCCGGCTTGCGCGCCGGGCTGGTCTCCGCCGCCGGCTTCGCGGCGCGCGGCTTGCGGGCCGGTGCCGCACCCTCGGCCGGGGCCGCGGCCCGACGGGCGCGCGGCTTGCGCGGCGCTGGCGCGGACTCCGTCGCCGTCCTGGCGTCCGTCCCGGTGTCCGAGGTGGCGGCGGCGCCGCTGTCTTCGCTGTTCATCGTGGTGCTTTCGCTGGTGTCGCGCATCGGATCGTGTCCCCAATTCATGAGTGAATGGCGCCAGCGCGTATCGGTGACGTCGCCATCGGGGCGCTGGGCCAGGTGGCGTTGGATGTAGCCGACGACTTGGTGGCGGAAGGCCGCGTCGGCCTCCGCGTCGTCACCATCGCCTTCGAGCAATTCGAGGATGCGCCGGCCGGAGCGATGGCCGACCGCCTCCTCCTCCCCCTCGCGGGTGAAGCCGACGGCCTGGCTCTCCCAGGTGTCGAGCCAGCGGCGCAGCTCGGCCGCGGGGATGTTCACCAGCCGGCGGAACTCAGCCTCGATCTCGGTCGCGCCGCCGCTGGCCTGCTGCGGGTCAGTGTCTCCCATGGTCTTGCCTTTCCCTGTTGCTGGCCGGTGCCGTGCCGCCGCGGTCTTGCGCGCGACATCCGCCGGCTGGGCCGAAACCTGCTTGCCGGCGGCAAGGTCCTGCCGCTTGCGCGCCGTGCTGCGGCGATACTCCGACGGCGTCAGCGCCTCCCGCGCCGCGCGCGGCAGGTAGCGTTCGCCGTCCTCGAGCGACGGCTTGCCGGAGCGCGTCCCCCAATCCTCCCGCGTCCATTCGGCGAGATGGTTGTCCGCCTGCTTCGGTCCACGGTAGCCACCGCCCTGCTTCTTGTACTCGGCAGTGGCGAGCTGCGCCTTGCGGGCGGACCACTGTCCCGGCTTGCCGCCGGCATCACCGGCAGTGACCGCAGCCTTCACCTTGTCCCATAATGCAGGGTCCGATTTGCGCGCGGTGCCGGCCATGCTGCGCTTTCCTGTGACGCGATTGCTTCGGGCAACGTCACGCAAAGACAAGCGTTCCCGCGCAGGCCGCACCGCGCACGCGGGAGTCATCGGAGCAAGGGTCGGATGTGCCGGTCAGGCGGAGGCGATCAGCCGCAGCCTGCCCTGCATGGCGGCGCCGGACGCCAGCATCGCCAGCGGGCCGTAGCCGGCGAACTCGGGACGGTTGGGCGCATCCGGCACATGGCTCACCGGCTCGAGGCAGAGCACGTTGCTGCCGCCCGGGGCGAAGACCTGCAGATTGTGCGCCCAGGCGCCGGAGGCCTGCAGCCGCAGCCGGCAATCCGGGCGGATGATCTCGGCCTCGCCATCCCATCCGGCGAAATGCGTGTCGAGTCCCTCGTAGGCGGATTCGTCGCCGACCACGCCGTCGCTGGGCTGCACCGCCACCGGCAGGCAGCGCGCATCGCGCGCGAACAAGGCGGTGGCCCGGAAGCGCAGGCCGGTGCCGGGCGGGCGCAGGAAGAAGGGATGCCAGCCGAGGCCGCAGGGGAACGGCTCAGCCCGGTTGTTGGTGAGCGACAGCGCAAGATGCGCGCCCGCCTGGTCCAGCGAGAGGGTCAGCCGCGCGGTGCAGCGCCAGGGCAGCGCCGGATCCTCCAGCTCCTGCCGCAGCGTGCAGTGCCCGTCGCCATCCTGCTCGACAACCCAGGGATGGTCGCGCAGCAGGCCATGGATGGCGGTCTGGTCGGCCGGCCGGTTGATCGGCAGGTGATAGGTCTCGCCGACGACCGGCAGCAGCCCCGCATCCAGGCGGTTGGTCCAGGGCGCCATGACGAAGGCGCCGCCGAAGCTGGCATTGGGATCGGCCCCCGCCGGCAGGGGCGCGAGCACCTCCCTGCCCTGCCAGGACAAGGCCGCGACCGCACCGCCCTGGTCGGGCAGCAGCCGCGCGGTCCAGCCGCCGCCGGTGAGCTCCAGCATGCTCAATCCAGCGCGAACGGATCGCGCGGCGAGGGCGCGCTGCGGGAATACTCGATGCTGGTATAGCCGCCGCCCTGGTAGCGCTCCTCCACCGGATCGCCCGAGAGGATATGGCCGACCTCGGCGCGGTAATCCTCGGCGCTGTCCTGCGGCGCCCAGCCGATGCGGTCGCGGTGGTCGCGGCCCCAGAAGCTGGCGGGGTTGTTCGAACAGGCCCAGATCACGCAATGCCCGCTGCGCGGCGCCTCGACCGCCGCCGTCACCAGCCGCGTCAGGTCGCCGAAGGACAGCCAGGTCGAGAGCATCCGCGCGTTGATCGGCTTCTCGAAGCAGGAGCCGATGCGGAGGTTGACGTTCTCCACGCCATGCTTGTCCCAGTACATCCGCCCCATCAGCTCCCCGTACGCCTTGGACAGGCCGTAGTAGCCGTCGGGGCGGAAGGCGCAGTCGACGTCGAGCTTCGCCTCATTGCCCCGCGGCCGTTCGTGGAAGCCGATGGAGTGGTTGGAGGAGGCGAAGAGCACCCGCGCCCCCTCCCGCCGCGCCGCCTCATAGATATGGTAAAGCCCACGCAGGTTCGGCCCGAGCACCGTCTCGAAGGGCTGCTCCACGCTGACGCCGCCGAAATGCAGGATGGCCCCGCACCCCTCCGCCAGCCGCGCCACCGCCAGCCCCTCGTTCAGGTCGGCCCGGGTGAAGCTCGCCCCGGCGGGCAGCTGATCGGGAAAGGGCGTGATGTCGGTCAGCCGCAGCTTCCAGCCTTGGGCGGCCAGCGCCGGGGCCAGGACCCGGCCGAGGTTGCCGCTGGCACCGGTGAGAAGGACGGGCTTGGTCGGGGTCTCGGGCATCGGGCTGCGCTCCTGCGGGGCGGCGGAGAGTGCACCGGGCGCGGGCGGCGGAAAAGCCCGGCATCATTCGCCGCCCGGGCCGCGAATAGTCGTTGCAAATCGCCCCCAATCTCGGGCTTCACTGCGTGGTGCCACAACGATGGCACCAGGAGGCTTCAACCATGGATCGTAGAGTGTTTCTCGGCGCTGCCGGAGGCGCCGCAGGCGGCGCCGTTGGTCTCGCCGCGCCCGCGCTGGCACAGACCCAGAACCCGGAAATCCGCTGGCGCATGCCCAGCAGCTTTCCGCGCAACCTCGATGTGCTGTTCGGCAGCTGCGAGAAGCTGAGCCAGCGGGTGCTGCAGCTCACGGAAGGGCGCTTCCGCATCAGCCCCTTCCCGGCCGGCGAGATCATCCCCGCGCTGCAGGTGCTGGACGGCGTGCAGGCCGGCACGGTGGAATGCGGCCATAGCCCGGCGCTGTTCTACGTCGGCAAGGACCCGGCGCTGGCCTTCTTCACCTGCATCCCCTTCGGGATGAACGCCCGGCAGATGTCCGCCTGGCTGCGCTACGGCGACGGCCTGGCCCTGGCGCAGGAGACCTTCCGCCCCTTCAACACCCACTTCCTGCCCTTCGGCGACACCGGCACCCAGATGGGCGGCTGGTTCCGGCGCGAGATCCGCAGCCTCGAGGATCTGAAGGGGCTGAAATTCCGCGTCGCGGGCTTCGCCGGCAATGTCTTCGAACGGCTCGGCGTGGTGCCGACCCAGATCGCCCCGGGCGACATCTACCCGGCGCTGGAGCGCGGGGTGATCGACGCCGCCGAGTTCATCGGCCCCTATGACGACGAGAAGCTGGGGCTGAACCGCATTGCCCGCTTCTACTACGCGCCCGGCTTCTGGGAGCCGTCCTCGCGCGGCGGCTTCCTGGTGAACCTCCGCGCCTGGGAGAGCCTGCCGCCGCACTACCGCTTCGCGGTGGAGACGGCGCTGGCCGAGATCGATATCGACCAGTCCGCCCGCTACGACGCCTGGAATCCGCCGGCGCTGCGCCGGCTGATCGCCAATGGCGCCCAGCTGCGCGCCTGGCCGCGGGAGGTGCTGCAGGCCGCCTGGCGGGAAGCGCATGCGCTGTACGACGAGACGGCCAGCCGCAACCCGCAGTTCAAGAAGGTCTGGGACAGCTACCGGGTCTTCCGGAACGAGCAGTTCCAGTGGTTCCGCGTCGCCGAAAGCGCCTACGAGGCCTTCGCCTTCCCCGCCGCGGCGCAAAGCTGACGTGACGCCCGGCGTCCCGGGGCCACTCGCCCCGGGACGCCGGCAGGGCTAGCCTGCCCGGATGCCCGAACCCGCCGCGCCCGCCACCGACAGCCTGTTCTCCCATGCCGAGGTCCGCACCATCGTCATGGGGCTGATGCTGGCGCTCTTCCTGTCCAGCCTCGACCAGACGATCGTCGCCACCGCGCTGTCGTCGATCGCCGGCGACCTCGGCGGCTTCGAGCTGATGCCCTGGGTGGTCTCGGCCTATCTGATCTCCTCCACCGTCACCACGCCCATCTACGGCCGGCTGAGCGACCTCTACGGCCGCCGCCCGGTGCTGCTGGTCTCGGTCACCATCTTCGTCGCAGGCGCGGTGCTCTCGGCCCTGGCGCCGACCATGCTGGCGCTGATCGCGGCGCGGGTGGTGCAGGGCCTCGGCGGCGGCGGGCTGCGCGCCATCTCCCTCGCCGTGGTCGGCGACATCCTGCCGCCGCGGGAGCGCGGCCGGGTGCAGGGCTACCTGTCGGCCACCTTCGCCACCGCGAACATCATCGGGCCGCTGCTGGGCGGGCTCTTCGTCGAGTATCTCTCCTGGCACTGGATCTTCTGGGTGAACCTGCCGCTCGGCGCGGCCGCCTTCGCCACCACCTACTTCCAGCTCCGCCGGCTGCCGCTGCCGGGCAAGCGGCCGAAGATCGACTGGCTCGGCGCGCTGCTGATCCTGCTCTCCTGCACGCCGCTGCTGCTCGGCATCACCTTCGTGCAGCGGGCCAATTCCTGGACGGCGCCGGAAGCGCTCGGCTGCTTCGGCCTCGGCGCGGCCTTCCTGGTGGCGCTGATCGCGCAGGAACGGTCGGTGTCGCAGCCGATGCTGCCGCTGCAGCTGTTCCGCAGCCCGGTCTTCACCATGGGCATCATCGTCACCGCGCTGTCGTCCATGGTGATGATGGCCTTGGTCATCCTGGTGCCGCTGGACTACCAGATGTCGGCCGGGCTCTCGGCCAAGGACGCCGGCCTCAGGATGATCGCCATGACGCTCGGCAGCGTCACCGGCAGCTTCCTCGCGGGACAGGCGGTTTCCCGCACCGGCCGCTATAGGCCGTTCGCGGTGCTCGGCGCCGCGGTCGCCACGCTGATGTGCCTGCTGATCGCTTTCATGGGCCTCGGCCATTCGCTGCCGCTCGACACCGCGGTGACGCTTCTGCTCGGCCTGTCCTTCGGCTGCCAGTTCTCGCCGATGACCGTCACCATCCAGAATGCGGTGGAGGCACGGGACGGCGGCATCGCCGTCTCCTGCATGATGTTCTTCCGGCTGATGGGCGGGGCCTTCGGCGTGGCGCTGCTCTCCTCGGTGCTGCTGGGCCACCTGCCCGACGGGGCGATGGCCGGCGGAGCGCCGCCCGAGGTGGTGCGGGCGGCCTTCTCGACCGTCTTCCTGGCGGCATCCGGCATCGCCGGGCTCTGCCTGGTGGCGGCGCTCTGCCTGAAGGAGATCCCGCTGCGCGGGAGGAGCTAGGGCCGCCGTGCGGCGAAGCACTGGGCAAGCGCCTGCCACATCGGCTTGCGGTTGCCCTCGGCATCCAGCGGCAGGCCGCGGTGGCTCTCGCCATCCTTCCGCATCACGTCAGGGTCCCGCGTCAGCCAGCTGTCCTTGTCGGACAGGCCCCAGGTGAGCACGGTGCGGCAGCCCTGCTCCAGGGCGGTGCCGACCACGGCCTTCACCCGCTCGGCCACCAGCGCATCGCGGCCCGCGAGGCCGGCCGGCAGCTGCCGTCCCTCCCGCACGTCGAGCTCGGTGACCAGCACCGCCAGCCCCATCTCCCGCACCGTCCTCAGGAAGCCGGCCAACAGCTCCGGGCGGAAGGGCTCGTCCATCAGCAGATGCGCCTGCAGGCCCAGGGCATCGACCGGCACCTGCGCCTCCAGCAGCCGGCGCAGCAGGCGCAGCACGCGCTGGCGCTTCTCCTCGGCCCAGGGCGTGCCGCCCTCCAGCCCGTAGTCGTTGTAGGTCAGCCGCAGGCTGCGGTCCCGCTCCCGCGCCAGGCGGAAGGCCAGCTCGACATAGCCGGGGCCCAGCGCCCGCAGCCAGGGCGTGTCGCGCAGGTCGCCGACCGCCGGGGTGCGGGCGGTGAAGGGATTGCCCTCGGGATTGGCGATGGCCTCGTTCACCACGTCCCAGTCGCGGATCGCCGGGCGGGTGGCCGGCAGCACGGCATCGAGATGCGCGGTGAGCAGCGCCCGCGCCCGCGCCGGCCCCTCGGCGATGCCGTCCAGCAGCCACGGCGGCATGCCCGTGTGCCAGACCAGCGTATGCCCGCGCAGCTGCCGGCCATGGGCCTGGGCGAAGCCGGCCACCGCCGAGAGCGGGCCGAAGTCGAAGACGCCGGGCTGCGGCTGCAGGGCCGCCCACTTGGCCTCCCATTCCGGCACCAGCAGCTGCGCCTCGGCGGTCACCTGGCCCGCATAGCCGGCATCGGCGGCGAGCCGCAGCGAGTCGACGGCGGTGCCGAAGGTGCAGCCGGTGGCGCGGGCGAGCCCCGCCAATCCCTCCGCCGGCACCTGCCCGGATGCGGCCCGGCCGGTCGCCGCCAGGACCCCGGCCGCGACCGCGGCGAGCACGCCCTGCCGACGCGGCAGTCTGCTCAAGCGGCCTGCGCGAGAACGGCGGGCGGCGCCATCTGCCGCAGCGCTTCCCGGTAACGGTCCCGACGCCAGCACATCAGCCGCCAGGCGCCGCGCGCCGCGACGCGGGACAGCCGGCCGCGCGGCTCCAGCCCCACCGCCTTGAAGATCATCCCCATGCCGCGCTCGAGGTGGCGGGGACGGTAGAATCCCATGGCGCGGCCCATGTAGCCGGCGATGCAGCGATCGTGGCTGTAGACGATGCTCGGCGCCTCGTTGGCGCAGTGGAAGGCGTAGGCGAGCTCGTCGTCCTCCGATTCGCCGACCCGCCCGGCGGCGACCCGCAGGCGGCTGACGAAGGAGAGGTCCTCGCGCGCCAGGTAGCGCTTCATGTGGTCGTAGAAGAGCTTGAAGTGCCGGTACTCGTCGGCCGCGATCAGCTTGCAGACCTGCTGCAGGCAGGGCTCCTCGGTCGCCTCGGCCAGGGCGGTGTAGTAGCTGCTGGTGCCGGTCTCGACGATGCAGCGGGCGATCAGCTCGCCGGTGCGCGACCCGCGGATGGAGGCATCGGCATCGAGGTCGATCTTGTAGCCGGCCCGGTAGCGGGCGAAGGCGGCGGCATAGTCCCAGCCCGGATCCGCCAGGCTGGCCCACTGGCCCAGCGCATCGCCGTGCTGGATCTCCTCTTCCGCCCAATTGTCGGCCGCCCGGCTGAAGTCCGGATCGCCGGCGAAGACGCGCTTGAGGTAGATGGCGTAGTCGTCGCCGTTGCGCTCGACCATGGCCGCGGCCTTGACCAGCGGGATGATCTCCGGATCCACCTTGGACGGATCAAAGCGGTCCCAACTCACCTGCTCGACACGCCAGTGCTTCATTGCATCCCCGCGGCCTCGAGGCGGCCGTTAACCATCGGCGCCCGGGGTTCCGGGCGTTGTGCGGACAACGCCGCCGCGGTCGGCAATGTTCGATGAAGACCAACAGGTTGCAAGCGCCTGTTGCCGGGCCGCCACGATCAGGCGCGTAAAATGCGCAGGCGTTGCCGAAAAGCGATGGCAGGCGCGGCCGGTCAGGCCGCTCCGGCGACCGAGACCGCTTCCTCAAGCGCCCGCACGCGGGCCATGGCGGCGTCGCGCTTCGCCTCCGGATCGGTCACCAGCACCTCGCCCAGGGCGGTCTGGGCCTCGGCCAGCCGGCGCTCGGAGGCCGCGCGCGACAGGCTGGCCAGCGGCGTCGCCTCGTCGGCCAGGATGGTGACGCGGTCCGGCGAAACCTCGGCGAAGCCGCCGCCGACGAAGAGCGTCTCGGTCTCGGCGCCGTTCTCGCGCACCCGGATCACGCCGCCGCGCAGGACGACGATCATCGGGGAATGGCCGGGCAGCACGCCCATCTCGCCCTCGACGCCGGGGATGGTCGCCATCTCCACCTGGCGGGAGAGCAGCAGCTTCTCCGGGGAGACGAGTTCGAGCAGGAAGGTGGCCATGGATCGCTATCCTAGATGCAGCGGGCTGCCGGAACGCCGGGCGGGGGACCGCCCGGCGTTGGTTGGGCCTGGATCAGGCCGCGGCCTTCATCGACTCGCCCTTCTTCACGGCCTCCTCGATGGTGCCGACCATGTAGAAGGCGGCCTCGGGCAGGTAGTCGTACTCGCCGGCGCAGATGGCGGCGAAGCTGCGGACGGTGTCCTCGAGCTTCACGAAGACGCCCGGGGTGCCGGTGAAGACTTCCGCGACGTGGAAGGGCTGGCTGAGGAAGCGCTGGATCTTGCGGGCGCGCGCCACGACCAGCTTGTCCTCTTCCGAAAGCTCGTCCATGCCGAGAATGGCGATGATGTCCTGCAGCGACTTGTAGGTCTGCAGGATGCGCTGCACCTCGCGGGCAACGCGGTAGTGCTCGTCGCCGACCACGCGGGGGTCGAGGGCGCGGCTGGTGCTGTCCAGCGGATCGACGGCCGGGAAGATCCCGAGCTCGGCGATCGAGCGGTTCAGCGTGGTGGTCGCGTCCAGGTGGGCGAAGGAGGTCGCCGGCGCCGGATCGGTCAAGTCATCGGCCGGCACGTAGATCGCCTGCACCGAGGTGATCGAGCCCTTCTTGGTGCTGGTGATCCGCTCCTGCAGCGCGCCCATGTCGGTCGCCAGCGTCGGCTGGTAGCCCACGGCGGAGGGGATGCGGCCCAGCAGCGCCGAGACCTCGGCACCCGCCTGGGTGAAGCGGAAGATGTTGTCGATGAAGAAGAGCACGTCCTGGCCCTGCTCGTCGCGGAAGTACTCCGCGACCGACAGGCCCGAGAGGGCGACGCGGGCGCGGGCGCCCGGCGGCTCGTTCATCTGGCCATAGACCAGCGCCACCTTGGAGCCGGTGGTGGTGCCGTCGTCGTTCAGCTTGATGACGCCGGCATCGACCATCTCGTGATAGAGATCGTTGCCCTCGCGGGTGCGCTCGCCGACGCCGGCGAAGACCGACACGCCGCCGTGGCCCTTGGCGATGTTGTTGATCAGCTCCTGGATGGTCACCGTCTTGCCGACGCCGGCGCCGCCGAACAGGCCAATCTTGCCGCCCTTGATGTAGGGGGCGAGGAGGTCGATCACCTTGATGCCGGTGACGAGGATCTCGGCGCTGGTCGCCTGGTCCTCGAAGTTCGGGGCCTCGCGGTGGATGGTGTAGGTCTTCTCGTGCGGCACCGGGCCACGCTCGTCGATCGGCTCGCCTATGACGTTCATGATGCGGCCGAGGGTGCCCTCGCCCACGGGCACCGAGATGCCGGCGCCGGTGTCGACCACTTCCTGGCCGCGGACCAGGCCGTCGGTCATGTCCATGGCGATGCAGCGCACGGTGCGCTCGCCCAGGTGCTGCGCCACTTCGAGAACCAGCGTGTTGTCGCCGTTCTTGGTGGTGAGGGAGTTGAGCATGGCCGGCAGCTCACCGGGGAACTGCACGTCCACCACGGCGCCCAGGACCTGCGCCACGCGCCCGACATTGTTCTTCATCGTCTTATGCTCCTCAGACGGCTTCGGCGCCGGAGATAATTTCGATCAGCTCGCGGGTGATGTTCGCCTGACGCGTCCGGTTGTAGTTCAGCGTCAGCTTGTTGATCATCTCGCCCGCGTTGCGCGTCGCATTGTCCATCGCGGTCATCCGCGCGCCATGCTCACCCGCCGAGCTCTCCAGGATAGCCCGGTAGATCTGGATGGCGAGGTTGCGCGGCAGCAGCGTGGCGAGGATTTCCTCCTCCGCCGGCTCGTATTCATACAGCGCCTGCGGACCCGCGGCGGCGGCCGTCGCATCGCCTTCCGGCAGCGGCACCGGAATCAGCCGCTGCTCGGTCGGCACCTGACTGATCACGTTGCGGAACCGGTTGTAGATCAGGCTGCAGACATCGAAGGCACCCTGATCGAGCAGCTCCGCGATCTGGATGCCGACCGCCTCGGCATCGGTGAAGTCGACGCGCTTCTTGCCGGCATAGGTTACTTCGGCGACGAAGCGGCTGGCGAATTCCCGCTTCAGGTAGGCCGCGCCCTTGCGGCCCACCGTCAGCAGCTTCACCGTCTTGCCCTCGGCCTCCAGCGCCCGGATGCGGTTCCGCGCGAGGCGACCGATCTGGGTGTTGAAGGGCCCGGCCAGGCCGCGATCCGCGGTGACGATCACCAGCAGATGCACCCTATCGGCCCCGCCGCCCACCAGCATGCGCGGCGCATCCGGCGAACCGGCGACCGCCGCGCCAAGCGAGGCGAGGATCGCCTCCATCCGCTGCGCATAGGGGCGCGCGGCTTCCGCCTGGGCCTGGGCGCGGCGCAGCTTGGCCGCCGCCACCATCTTCATGGCCTGGGTGATCTTCCGCGTGGATTTCACGCTGTTGATCCGACCCCGTAGGTCCTTAAGGCTCGCCATCGGCCCTGCTTCCTGTCTGCTGCGGGCTTTAGGCCGAGAAGGACTTGGAGAAGGCGTCGAGGAAGGCCACCAGCTTGTCCTCGGTCGGCTTCTTGATCTCGCGGTCGGTGCGGATCGCGTCGACGATCGCGGGCTCGCGCGACTTCAGCTCGCTCAGCAGCCGGCGCTCGAACTCACCCACCGCGGAGACCGGCAGCTTGTCGAGGTAGCCGCGGGTGCCGGCGAAGAGCGAGACGACCTGCTCCTCGACCGGGACCGGCTTGTACTGCGGCTGCTTCAGCAGCTCGGTCAGCCGCGCGCCACGACCCAGCAGCGCCTGGGTGGAGGCATCGAGGTCCGAGGAGAACTGCGCGAAGGCGGCCATCTCGCGGTACTGGGCCAGCTCCAGCTTGATCTTGCCGGCGACCTGCTTCATCGCCTTGATCTGGGCGGAGGAGCCGACGCGGGAGACCGAGAGGCCGACGTTCACCGCCGGGCGGATGCCCTTGAAGAACAATTCGGTCTCGAGGAAAATCTGGCCATCGGTGATCGAGATCACGTTGGTCGGGATATAGGCCGAGACGTCGCCCGCCTGGGTCTCGATGACCGGCAGCGCGGTCAGCGAACCGAGACCGAACTCCTCGTTCATCTTCGCCGCACGCTCGAGCAGGCGGCTATGCAGGTAGAAGACGTCGCCCGGATAGGCCTCGCGGCCCGGCGGACGGCGCAGCAGCAGCGACATCTGGCGATAGGCGACGGCCTGCTTCGACAGATCGTCGTAGAAGATGACCGCGTGCATGCCGTTGTCGCGGAAATACTCGCCCATGGTGCAGCCGGTGTACGGCGCCAGGAACTGCATCGGCGCCGGGTCGGAGGCGGTGGCGGCGACGACGATGGAATACTCCATCGCGCCGTTTTCCTCGAGGGTCTTCACCAGCTGCGCCACGGTGGAGCGCTTCTGGCCGACGGCGACATAGATCGTATAGAGCTTCTTGCTCTCGTCCGTACCGGCGTTGATGCCCTTCTGGTTGATGATGGTGTCGATGATGACCGCGGTCTTGCCGGTCTGCCGGTCACCGATGATCAGCTCGCGCTGGCCGCGGCCGATCGGGATCAGGGCGTCGATCGCCTTGATGCCGGTCTGCATCGGCTCGTGCACCGACTTCCGCGGGATGATGCCCGGGGCCTTCACCTCGACGCGCTTGCGCTCGACGTCGACCAGCGGGCCCTTGCCGTCGATCGGGTTGCCGAGGCCGTCGACCACGCGGCCGAGCAGGCCGCGGCCGGTGGGCACGTCGACGATGTCGCCGGTGCGCTCGACGGTGTCGCCTTCCTTGACGTCACGGTCGGAGCCAAAGATCACGATGCCGACGTTGTCGGTCTCGAGGTTCAGCGCCATGCCGCGGATGCCGGCGCTGGGGAACAGCACCAGCTCGCCAGCCATGACGTTCTGCAGGCCGTAGACGCGGGCGATGCCGTCGCCCACGGTCAGCACGGTACCCACCTCCGCAACATTCGCCTCGGCGTCGAAGCCGGCGATCTGCTGCTTGAGGATTTCCGAAATTTCGGCGGGACGGATTTCCATGGTCAGGCAGCCCCCTTCATAGCGTACTGCAGACGCTGCAGCTTCGATTTGATGCTGTTGTCATAGAGCCGGGAGCCGATCCGGACGATCAGGCCACCGAGGATCGCGGGATCCACCTGCTCGGTCAGTTTCACGCCGGAATACCCGGCTTCGGTCAGTCGCGCCGCGATCTGCGTCCGCTGCGTGGCGGAGAGCGGATGGGCGCTGATCACGTCGGCGACCTGCTGGCCGCGGCGGGCGGCGAGCTCGGCGCCGAAGGCGGCGGCGACCTGCGGCAGCTGCGACAGCCGGCGATTGGCGATCAGCACGCCCACGAGGTTGTGCACCTCGGGGCCGATGCCGGCCTTCTCCAGCAACGCGAAGCCGCCGGCCCGCTGGGCGGCGACGCCCAGCCGGGGGTCGGCGACGAAGGCGCGGAAGGTGCTGTCCCCCCGCCAGAGGTCGGCCAACTTTTCAAGGTCGGCGGCGATGCGGTCCAGGGCGCCCGGGTCCGTGGCCCGCCGGTCGTCGGCGAGCCCCAGCAGGGCCAGCGCATAACGCGCGGCAACGCCGGTCGGGTTGGGCGCCTTGGGCGCGGCGGATGCGACGGTCTCGACAGCGGCCACGGGTTATCCCGGTCCTGTTCCTGAATGGTGCGCGAGCGCGGGTCCGCCCCGAGGATTTAACCCCCCGCGCGGCGGGCGGCCCTTACCATGGGGTTTACATGCCCGCAATCCGGCGGAGGTCGGACATTTCATCCGAGCACCCCGCGACGCTGCCCCGCAGCAGCCATGCAGGCCGTGGTTCCGCGGCGTTCGGCGGTGGGTTGGCCGGCAGGACCGGCCCGGCTGTCGCGCCGCGCCGGCTCCCCCCGTGTTGGTGGAGTTCAGCCAGGACATGAGCTTCATCGATGCGTCATCTACCGTCGCGCTTGCAGCGCGCGGAACACCGGCCTGCCTGGCGCGGCGGCCGTCACCGTTTAGCGCCGGGGCAGTCCGCGATTCGATTCCGCGGCCGGGCGGCGGCATCGCCGCCCGGTTGGGCCGGAGGCCCGGCGCAGGCGTCAGGCGAAACCGATCAGCGCCGACTTCACCGCGATCGCCGCCAATGCCGCCGCCATGGCGGCCGTGGCCACCCCGCGGGAGGCAGCCAACGCATAGGCGCATCCGCCGATCACCAGAGCCCAGGCGGCGATGTCATGGGCGTCGAGAACGGGCATGGAAACCTCCTGGGATCATCTTGATTACCGATCAGTAATTTAGGGGTTACCCGGCCGTTAACCAAGCGAATTCAGGCCTTCCCGGCGAAAATTCGCAGCCCGCCCGGGCTGCGGCCGCCGCCTAGAGAAAGCTCACGGGGTCCACGTCCACCTGCACCCGCACGCTGTTCGGCACCGCCACCCGGGCCAGCCAGTCCCGCAGGATCGGCTGCACCGCGATGTCCCGCCGGGTCTTCAGCAGCAGCCGCCGCCGGTGCCGGCCGCGCAGCAGCGCCAGCGGCGCCGGGGCCGGCCCGAGCACCTGCACCCCCTCCCCGCCCGGCGCCGCCAGGCCCAGGTCGCGGGCGGTGCGCTCGGCCTCGCGCTCGTCCTCCGAGCTGACGATCAGCGCGGCCAGCCGGCCGAAGGGCGGCCAGTGGCCGGGCCGGCGGATCGCCGCCTCCTCCTGCATGAAGGCGCCGAGGTCGCCGGAGATCAGCGCCTGCATCACCGGATGCTCGGGGCTGAAGCTCTGCAGCAGCACCCGGCCCGGGGCCTCGGCCCGGCCGGCGCGGCCGGCGACCTGATGCAGCAGCTGCACGGTACGCTCCGCCGCCCGCAGGTCGCCGCCGGCGAGGCCGAGGTCGGCATCGACCACCCCCACCAGGGTGAGGTGCGGGAAGTGCCAGCCCTTGGCGACGATCTGGGTGCCGATGATGAGATCCACCGCGCGGTCCTGGATCGACTGCGCCGCGACCCCGGCCGCGGCCGGACCGGGCAGGGTGTCGCTGGCCATCACCAGCCGCCGCGCCTCGGGCCAGAGGGCGATCGCCTCCTCCAGCACCCGCTCGACCCCGGGGCCGACCGCGACCAGGCTGTTGGCAGAACCGCATTCCGGGCATTCCGCCGGCGGCGCCTCGGTATGGCCGCAGTGGTGGCACTGCAGCTGCCGCCGGGCGCGGTGCTCGACCAGCCAGGCGGTGCAGTTGGGGCAACGCATGCGGTGGCCGCAGTGCCGGCAGAGCGTCAGCGGCGCGTAGCCGCGGCGGTTCAGGAAGAGCATCGCCTGCTCGCCCCGCGCCAGGGTCGCGTTCACCGCCTCGATCAAGGGCGGCGACAGGAAGCGGCCGCGCTCCGGCGGGGTGCGGCGGAGGTCCACCGTCTCGACCGCCGGCAGGGTGGCGCCGCCATACCGCACCGGCAGGTCCAGCGCCTCGTAGCGGCCGCTCTCGGCATTGGTCAGGCTCTCGAGCGAGGGCGTGGCCGAGACCAGCACGCAGGCCGCCGCCGCCATCCGGGCCCGCACCACCGCCATGTCGCGGGCGTTGTAGACGACCCCTTCCTCCTGCTTGAAGGCGGTCTCGTGCTCTTCGTCCACCACCACCAGCCCGAGGTCCGGGAAGGGCAGGAACAACGCGGAGCGGGCGCCGACCACCACCGGGGCGTCACCCGCGGCCACCGCCCGCCAGGTCTCCCGCCGGGTGCGCGGCGTCACCTCGGAATGCCAGAGCGCCGGGGAGACGCCGAAGCGGGCCTTGAAGCGGTCCAGCCATTGCGCCGAGAGCGCGATCTCGGGCAGCAGCACCAGGGATTGCCGGCCCTGGCGCAGCGCCTCGGCCACCGCATCGAGATAGACCTCGGTCTTGCCCGAGCCGGTCACCCCGGTCAGCAGGGTGACGCCGAAGCGCCGGGCGGCGACCTTGGCCACCAGGGAGGCCGCGGCCGCGGCCTGGGCGCCACCGAGCTGCGGCCCGGGGTGGTCCGGGTCCGGCCGGGTGAAGCGGTTGGCATGGGGCAGCAGCGCCGGGCGGATCATCCCGTTGTCCGCCATGCCCCGCAGCACGCCGGGGGAGACCCCCGCCGCCTCGGCCAGCGGTGCCCCGGCATAGACCTCGCCCGGCCGCATCGCCGCCAGCACCCGCTGGCGTTCCGGGGTCAGCCGCGGCTGGGCATTGGAGCCGGGCCCGGCCAGCATCCAGCCGGCCTGCTGGGACGGCGGCTCCAGCGCGGCGGTCGAGCCCATGGCCATGCGCAGCACCGCCCCCGGCGGGCTGAGCGTATAGGCCGCGACCCAGTCGATGAAACGGCGCAGGCTTGCGGTCATGGCCGGCGCGGGCAAGATGCCGGCGACCGGCTTCAGACGATGCTCGGCCACCGGCTTCGCCTCGGGCGCCTCGCTGGCGTCCCAGGCGACGCCGATCATCGACCTATGATTGAGGGGGACCGACACGAAATCTCCCGGCCGGATATCAAGCTCCGGCGGGATGCGGTAGTCATAAGCACCGGCCAATGGCAGAGGCAGTAAAACCCGCACGCGTTGCATTTTTGACACAGACGGCGTGGCTTTCATATCCCGCGGCTTTCCCGCCCCCTGGTGCATCGGCTATCCTGCCCTGAACAAATACGCAACGTTCGCCGGCGATCCAGAGTCTCCGGCGCCGATTGTCAACCCAGGCCCCATGGGGCAAGCCTAAGGGACCGCCCGGATGAAATTTTTCGTAGATACTGCCGACGTGGCTGAAATCCGCGCGCTGGCCGAGGCCGGGCTGGTGGATGGGGTGACCACCAATCCCAGCCTCATCGCCAAGTCCGGCCGCAAGATGTCCGAGGTGATTGCCGAAATCTGCGCCATCACGCCAGGCCCGGTCTCCGCCGAAGTCACCGCGACGGATTTCGACACCATGCTGGCGGAAGGCCGGTACCTCCGCGGCATCGCCAAGAACGTCGCGGTGAAGGTGCCGCTCACCGAGGCCGGCCTCAGCGTCTGCCGCAGCCTGGCGGATGAGGGCACGCCGGTGAACGTCACGCTCTGCTTCTCCGCCGCGCAGGCCCTGCTCGCGGCCAAGGCCGGGGCCGCCTATATCTCGCCCTTCGTCGGGCGGCTGGACGACATCGCCTTCGACGGCATGCTGCTCATCGCCGACATCCTGAAGATATACCGCAACTACCCGAAGTTTAAGACAGAAGTCCTGGTCGCGTCCATCCGCCACCCGGTCCATCTGGTCGAGGCGGCCAAGCTCGGGGCCGAGGTGGCGACCCTGCCGCCCAACGTCATCCGCCAGCTGTTCAAGCACCCGCTGACCGCCAGCGGCCTCGCCGCCTTCACGGCCGACTGGGCCAAGACCGGGCAGAGCATCCTCTGAGCGCGATCCGCCTCCCCGGGCCCCGACCGGGCGGGCTGCCGATGTCGGAGACCGCGACGGCCGCCGAGGCGGTCGTCGCCTACCTCCAGGAGCATCCCGATTTCCTGGCCGAACGGCCCGACCTGTACCGCGCGCTCAATCCGCCGACGCGCCTGCACGGCGAAAGGCTGGCCGACCACATGGCGGCGATGCTGCAGGCCGAGCGCCGCCGGGTCCGCTCGCTCGAGGCGGAGGTGGATGCCGCGGTGACGGCCGGCCGGGCCGGCTACGGCCTGGCCATCCGGGTGCGGCTGGCGGTGCTGGCGCTGATGCGGTCGCAGGACGTGGTCGAGACGGTGACCCAGGAACTGCCGGCGCTGCTCGGGATCGAAAGCTGCTGGCTGCTGGCCGAGGCGCCGGATCGCCGCGGCGTCGCCCGGCTGCCGCCCGGCTCGGTGGCGCGGCTGCTGGGGCCGGGCAAGGATGCGGTGGTCCGCGCCAGCCCCACCGACATCGAGCTGCTGCACCAGGAAGCCGCGGCGCTGGTGGTGCGGGACGCGCTGGTGCGGGTGCCGGTCTGGACCGGGCAGCCGGTGCTGATGGCGCTCGGCGCCCGCGACCCGCAGACCCTGCCGGCCCGTCAGGCGACGGCGACCCTGGCCTTCCTCGGCCGCGCGGTGGCGGCGGCCATGGCCCGCTAGGCCCCGCCGGCCATGGCGGAGACGCTGCCCCTCCCCGCCCCCTCCCCCGGCTCCCCTTCCGGCCCGGCCGGGGGGGACCGGAGCGGTGCGGCCTGCATGGCCGACTACCTCGCCTGGCTCGCCCTGGAACGCCGGGCGGCGGCCAATACGGTCGAGGCCTATGGCCGCGACCTGCGCGACTTCCTGGCCTTCCTGACCCGCCATCTGGGGGAGGAGCCCGGCCAGGCGGCCCTGGCGGCGCTGCGCCCGGCCGACCTCCGCGGCTTCCTCGCCGCCCGGGCCGCCGCCGGGGCCGGCAACGCCACCCGCGCCCGGCAACTGGCCGCGGTGCGCGGCTTCCTGCGGTACCTCGCGAGGACCGCGGGGCTGGCGCCGCTGGCCCTGGCCAATATCCGCGGCCCCCGCGCCCGGCCGCCGGTGCCCCGCGCCCTGACCTCCGACCAGGCCAAGGAGGTGGCGGCCCGGACCGGCAGCATCCACCAGCCCGGCCATGCCGAGCGCCCCGCCGAGCAGGCCGCCCGCGACGTCGCCCTGTTCACCCTGCTCTACGGCTGCGGCCTGCGCATCGCCGAGGCGCTGGCGCTCGACGTGCGGGATGCGCCGCTGCCGGGCGGACAGGCCGCGTTGCGCGTCACCGGCAAGGGGGGAAAGCAGCGGCTGGTGCCGGTGCTGCCGGCGGTGCGCCGCGCCATCGCCGACTACCTGGTGGAACGCGGCGCCCCCCCGCCGGAGGCGCCGCTGTTCCGCGGCGCCCGCGGCGCCCGGCTGGACCCGGCCGTCGCGCAGAAATCCATGCGGCACTACCGCCGCCTGGCCGGGCTGCCGGAGCATGCGACGCCGCATGCGCTGCGGCATTCCTTCGCCACCCACCTGCTGGGCGGCGGCGCCGACCTGCGGGCGATCCAGGAACTGCTGGGCCACGCCAGCCTGTCCACCACCCAGCGTTATACCGCGGTGGACGCGGCGGCGCTGCTCGAGACCTGGCGCCGGGCGCATCCGCGTTCGGGCTGAGCCCTGGCCCTGGCCCGTGCGCCCGGCGGCCGCTATGTTGCCGCCACCCCGCACCCTGATGAGGAGCGCTCATGCGCGACGCCAAGCAAACCGGTTACGCGCCCAAGCTGACCGCCGGGGTGACCCCGGTCCAGCGGCTGGAGGCGACCTCCCGCTCCGTGCCCTGCGACGGCGAGATCGCCGGCCCCGGCCTCGGCCATCCCCGCGTCTGGCTGCGGATCAACGACGGGGAGCAGGAGGTGACCTGCCCCTATTGCTCCATCACCTATGTGCTGAAGGCCGGTGCCGGTGGCGACGACCATCACTGAGGCGGCCCCGGCCGAGGGTGCCGAGGCCGTCCCGGTCGCCGTGCCCGGCGTCCGCCACCTCGTGCTGGTCGATATCTCCGGCTACATCTTCCGCGCCTTCCACGCCCTGCCGCCGATGACCCGGCCGGACGGCACGCCGGTGAACGCCGTCTTCGGCTTCACCCAGATGCTCTCGAGCTTCCTGGCCGAGCACCGCGGCAGCCACCTCGCCGGCGTCTTCGATGCCAGCCGGACGACCTTCCGCAACGAATTCTACCCCGCCTACAAGGCCCATCGGCCCGACCCGCCGGAGGAGCTGGTCCCGCAATTCGCCCTGATCCGCGAGGCGACCGAGGCCTTCGGCGTCGCCCAGGTGGAGGCTCCCGGCTTCGAGGCCGACGACCTCATCGCCACCTATGCCCGCGCCTTCGTCGAGAGCGGCGGCGAGGTGACCATCGTCTCCTCCGACAAGGATTTGATGCAGCTGGTCCGCCCCGGCGTGCAGATGTACGACCCGATCAAGCGCCGGGCGATCCGCGAGGCCGAGGTCGCCGAGAAATTCGGCGTGCCGCCGAACAAGGTGATCGAGGTCCAGGCGCTGATCGGCGATGCCGTGGACAACGTCCCCGGCGTGCCCAAGATCGGCCCCAAGACGGCCGCCGAGCTGATCCTCGCCTATGGCGACCTGGAAGCCGTGCTGGCCAATACCGCCCAGATCAAGCAGCCGATGCGGCGGCAGAACCTCGAGCAATATGCCGAGCAGGCCCGCATCTCGAAGCGCCTGGTGACGCTGGACGACCAGGCGCCGATGAGCCTGACCATCGACGAACTGGCGGTCCGCCCGCCCGAGCCCGCGGCGCTCGAGAAATTCCTCCGCGACCAGGGCTTCCGCAGCGTCGTCGCCCGCATGGGCCTCGGCGATGCCGCGGGGGATTCCGGCAGCCGCGCCCGCAACAGCGCCGTCTCCGCCGCCCAGGCCGCCGCGGCGCCGGTTGCCCCGGCCGACCCCACGGCGGCGCCCTTCGGCGCCTACGAGACGGTTACCACGCCCGAGGCCCTCGCCGCCTGGATCGCCGAGGCGACCGCCGCCGGGGTGGTGGGCCTCGATACCGAGACGGACAGCCTCGATGCGCTGAATGCCAGGCTGGTCGGCGTCTGCCTCGCCACCGCGCCCGGCCGCGCCTGCTACATCCCGCTGCGCCATGTCTCGGCCGGCGCCAGCCAGGGGGACATGCTGGAGGTCCCGGCCGAAGCGGCACCGCCGCAGCTGCCCTTCGAGGCCACCATGGCGGCGCTCAGGCCCCTGCTGGAGGACCCGGCGGTGCTGAAGGTGCTGCAGCACGCCAAATACGACCTCGAGGTGCTGGCCCAGCCGGGCAACGGCGGCATCGCCGTCGGCCCGGTCGACGACACCATGCTGATCTCCTACGCCATGGAGGCCGGCAAGCACGGCCATGGCATGGACGAGTTGTCCCGCCTCCACCTCGGCCACACGCCGGTCCCCTACGACCAGGTGACCGGCACCGGCCGCGCCCGCATCAGCTTCGCCCAGGTGCCGCTCGACAAGGCGACCGCCTATGCCGCCGAGGACGCCGACGTCACCCTGCGGCTCTGGCACATCCTCCGCCCGCAGTTGCGCGAGGCCGGGGCGCTCGCGCTGTACGAGCAGGTCGAGCGCCGCATGGTCGGCGTGCTGCGCGACATGGAGATCGCCGGCATCAAGGTCGACGGCGTCGAGCTCGCCCGCATCGGCGAGGATTTCGTCAGCCGCATGGCGGTGCTCGAGACCGAGATCCACCGCCTCGCCGGCCGGGTCTTCGCGGTCGGCTCGCCGAAGCAGCTCGGCGAGATCCTGTTCGACGAGATGCAGCTCTCGGGCGGCCGCAAGGGCAAGTCCGGCGCCTGGGGCACCGATGCCGCGGTGCTCGAGGAGCTGGCCGCCCGCGACGTGCCGCTGGCCCGAGCGGTGCTCGACTGGCGCCAATTGTCGAAGCTGAAGTCGACCTACGTCGATGGGCTGACGGCGCAGCTCGACCCCCGCACCAACCGGGTCCACACCGACTTCTCCATGGCCAATACCAGCACCGGGCGGCTGGCCTCGACCGAGCCCAACCTGCAGAACATTCCGGTGCGGACCGAGGAAGGCCAGCGCATCCGCCGCGCCTTCGTGGCCGAGCCGGGCCATGTACTGATGAGCGCCGACTACAGCCAGATCGAGCTGCGCCTGCTGGCGCATCTGGCCGATGTCCCGGCGCTGCGGGAGGCCTTCGAGACCGGCCAGGACATCCATTCCCGCACCGCGGCCGACATCTTCCGCCTCGCCCCGGAGGCGGTCGACAAGGAGGCCCGGCGGCGGGCCAAGACCATCAATTTCGGCATCATCTACGGCATGTCCGCCTTCGGCCTGGCCGGGCGGCTCGGCATCGGTGCCGGCGAAGCCAAAGGCATCATCGATGCCTATTTCGGCCAGTACCCCGGCATCCGCGCGGCGATGGAACGGCTGAAGGAGGAGGCCCGGCTGCAGGGCTACGTCTTCACCTCCTTCGGCCGCAGGCTCTGGATCCAGGACATCGGCGCCAAGGACCCGGTGCGCCGGGCCGGCGCCGAACGCGCCGCCATCAACGCCCCCTTCCAGGGCGGCGCGGCGGAGATCATCAAGCGCGCCATGGTGCGGGTGCCGAAGGCGCTGCGCGATGCCGGGCTCGGCGCGCGGATGCTGCTGCAGGTGCATGACGAGCTGGTGCTGGAAGTGCCCGAGGCCGAGGTGGCGGAGACCGCGGCGCTGGTCCGCCAGGTGATGGAAGGCGTGGCCACCCTGCGGGTGCCGCTGGCGGTCGAGGTCGGGACCGGGCGGAGCTGGGCGGAAGCGCACTGAAAGGCCCAGGCTGGTATCGCGACATCGTACGGTGGCGGGCGATGGGCCCGGCGCCACCGCAGGCGATCGGAGATCACGATGCAGGGCACCGCGGGTCCGGCCAGTCCGGGCTGCGCAGGAGAACGGCTGCCGCCTTCGCTCCGCGCGATCCTGACGGCCGCCCTCCTTATCCCCCTCGCCTTCCTCGGCGGCGCCGTCTGGTACGACCATCATCGGCTTGATGGCCGAGGCTCTCCGCCGTCGCCAAGGACCATGCGCTGAAGGTGGTGGAGACGAACGCCCTGGTGCTCGACCGGCTGGAGGACCGCATCCAAGGCCTCGCCTGGGAGGACATCGAGGCGCTGGGCGAGGATCTCGAGCGCTGGATGCGGCGCCTGGACGAGGGCATCGCCCGGATCGCCTCGCTGCACCTGGTCCGGCCGGATGGACAGGTGGCGATGCTGAGCACCGCCTGGCCGACCCCGGCGATCTCGGTGGCCGACCGGTGCTGTTTCCGCCGGATGCGGGCCGGCGAGGCCGGGCTGCTGCAGTCGCAACGGCTGGAAGCCCTCGGCTGGCTGACCGGCGGCGTGGCGCATGACTTCAACCTGCTGACCGCCATCCTCGGCACGGTGCATCTGCTGGAGCGCCATCTCGGCGAGGCGGTGACCCTGGCCCTGGTGCTGGACGCCGCCCTGCCGCCCTGCCGCGCCGACGCCTCCCGGCTTGAGGCGGTGCCGCTGGACCTGGCGATCAATGCCCGGGATGCCCTGCCGCGCGGCGGCGCCGTGACGCTGACGACGCGGCCGGCGCCGCTCGACGCGGCGCTGCTGGACGGCAACGCGGATGCCAGGCCGGGCTCCTATGTCGCGCTCTCGCTGCGGGACGACGGCACCGGCATGCCGGCCGAGGTCCGCGAGCGCGCCTTCGAGCCCTGCTTCACCACCAAGCCGCAGGGCATGGGCACCGGCCTCGGCCTGTCGCCGCTCTTCGGCTTCATCCGCCAGCCCGGCGGGCATGTCGCCATCGACGGCACGGCGGACGGCCCGGCCGGGCACGGCTTCGAGGTCATTGCCAAGCCCTGCGGCCAGCCCGACCTGACGCGGCGTGGCCTGAGGCCGCGCCCGGGACCCGCGATTGCCGGGGGCCGCGAAAGCGGCTGGAATGACCGCCCGGCCCGAGGCCTGCCCCGGGGGGATCCCCCTGCCACGGCTCGGATCTTGCTCGGCAGCCGGCGGCCATCGCCGCTTCCGCAACCCCAGGCCGATCAGGACGCATGCGCATGACCCGACCCCTGCTGACCGTCGCCTTCCCCCTCGACGCCGGCGGCCGCGCCGTCCTCGCGGCCGCGCTGGGCGAGGCCGCCGAGGTCTGCGTGCTGCCGGAGCATGATCCGGCGGCCCGCCAGGCGATCCTGCGCCGGACCAGCGTCCTGCTGGCCCGCAACACCGGCAAGGAGCTGCTGCCCGGCGAGCCGGCGCTGCTGGCCGGCGTGCGGCTGATCCAGTTCATGACCGCGGGCGTCGACTACATCCCGCTGCGGGCCTTGCCGGCCGAGGTGCCCATCGCCAGCAACGGCGGCGCCTATGCCGAGCCGATGGCCGAGCATGCGGTGGCGATGGTCCTGGCCGCGGCCAAGCGCCTGTCCATCGAGCAGCAGGCGATGGCCGCGGGCGCCTTCAACCAATTCGTCCCGAACCGCATGCTTGCCGGCGGGGTCTGCGGCATCCTCGGCTTCGGCGGCATCGGCATCGCCACGGCGCGGCTGCTGCGCGGCTTCGGCATGCGGATCCATGCCATCCGCCGCAGCGGCCGCAGCGAGGAGCCGGTCGACTGGATCGGCACCCCGGACCGGCTGGACGAAATGCTGGCCGCCGCCGACGTGCTGGTGCTCAGCCTGCCGCTGACCAATGCCACCCGCGGCATCATCGGCGCGCGCGAACTCGGCCTGATGAAGCCCGATGCGATCCTGGTCAACCTCGCCCGCGGCGAGGTGGTCGACGAGGATGCGCTCTACCGGCACCTGGTGCGGCAGCCGGCGTTCGTCGCCTGCATCGACGCCTGGTGGATCGAGCCGGTCCGCCACGGCGCCTTCCGCATGGACCGGCCCTTCCTCGAGCTGCCGAATGTCATCGCCTCGCCGCACAACTCCGCCTCGGTGCGGGGCATCGGCGAGGTCGCGCTGACCCGGGCCGCGATAAACTGCCGCCGGGTGCTGGAGGGGCTGCCCGCGGCCTATCTCATCGGCGCCGACGAGCGGGCCGCCGCGCCGGAGGCCTGACGCCGTGCCCGGCTGACCACCACCCGGGCATCTGTCACGGCATTGCAGCCAAACCGCCACGCACCTGTCAGCCACCTGCGGTACCGCAGCGGCCATGGGCCGGACAGATGCAATGCAGCGACCGCGGAACGTGCTTCTCATCGTGGTGGACCAGTGGCGCGCGGATTTCGTGCCCTGGCTCGGCGCGGATTTCCTGCGCACCCCGAACCTCGACCGGCTCTGCCGCCAGGGGGTGACCTTCCGCAACCACGTGACGACGACGGTGCCCTGCGGCCCGGCCCGGGCCAGCCTGCTCACCGGCCTCTACCTGATGAACCACCGGGCGGTGCAGAACACCGTGCCGCTCGATGCCCGGCACATGAACCTGGGCCGCGCCCTGCGCCGCATCGGCTACGACCCGGCGCTGATCGGCTATACCACCACCACCCCTGACCCCCGCGGCACCGGCCCGCGCGACCCTCGCTTCACCTCCCTCGGCGACCTGATGGAGGGCTTCCGCAGCGTCGGCGCCTTCGAGCCGACGATGGACGGCTACTTCGGCTGGCTGGCGCACAAGGGCTATGCCCTGCCGGAGCGGCGGGAGAATATCTGGCTGCCGGAAGGTGAGGATGCCGTCCCCGGCGCCACCGACCGGCCCTGCCGCATCCCGGCCGAGCTCTCCGACACCGCCTATTTCACCGACCGGGCGCTGACCTACCTCAAGGGGGTCAATGGCAAGCCCTGGTTCCTCCACCTCGGCTACTACCGGCCGCACCCGCCCTTCATCGCCCCGAGCCCCTACAACCGCATGTACCACCCGTCGGAGATGCCGGGGCCGGTGCGGGCCGCCGATTGGCGGGTCGAGGCGCGGCAGCATCCGCTGCTCGATTTCTACCTGCGCGGCATCGGCCAGGGCAGCTTCTTCCAGGGCGCCGGCGGCGCGGCGACCGGGCTGGACGAGGCCGCGGTGCGGCTGATGCGCGCCACCTATGCCGGGCTGATCAGCGAGATCGACGACAACCTCGGCCGGGTCTTCGACTACCTCGAGCAGACCGGGCAGTGGGAGGAGACCATGGTGGTCTTCACCTCCGACCATGGCGAGCAGCTCGGCGACCACTGGCTGCTCGGCAAGATCGGCTATTTCGACGAGAGCTTCCGCATCCCGCTGGTCGTGAAGCCGGCGGGGGTGGCGGCGCGGGCGGGCGCGATCGAGGGCGCCTTCACCGAGAGCATCGACGTCATGCCGACCATCCTCGCGGCGCTGGGCGGGGAGATCCCGCGCGCCTGCGACGGGGCCTCGCTGCTGCCGCTGGTGGCGGCCGGGCCGCCGGAGGGCTGGCGCGACGCGCTGCACTACGAATACGACTTCCGCGACGTCTTCTACTCGAAGCCCGAGACCGGCCTCGGCCTCGGGATGGACGAGAGCAGCCTCTGCGTCCTCCAGGACGCCAGGTTCAAATACGTCCACTTCGCCGCGCTGCCGCCGCTGTTCTTCGACTTGGAACGCGACCCGCGGCAGTTCACCAACCTGGCCGAAAGCCCGGCCCATGCCGGGCTGGTGAAGGACTACGCCCAGCGCGCCCTGTCCTGGCGGCTGCGCCATGCCGAACGCACCCTGACCGCCTTCCGCGCCACGCCTGACGGGCTTGAAGACCGGGGGCCTGAGAACCGAGGAGCACATCCATGATCGACCGTCGTAGCCTGCTGGCGGGCAGCGCGCTCGCCGCCCTGCCGCGCTTCGCCATCGGCCAGTCCGACCAGCGGCCGTCCATCACCGTCGCGGTGCAGAAGATCAGCAACACCAATACGCTGGAGCCGCTGCGCGAGCAGTCCAACGTCGGCGAGCGGGTGATGGTCACCTCGCTCTGGGAAGGGCTGCTCGGGCGCGACTATGCCGGCAAGCTGGAGACCATCCCGGTGCTGGCGACCGAGGCGCGGCGCCTCAGCGACAGCGTGGTCGAACTCAAGCTCCGCCAGGGCGTGAAGTTCCACAACGGCGACGAGCTCACCGCCGAGGATGTCGCCTTCTCCTTCGGCAACGACCGCATGTTCGGCCCGGGCGGGCCGAACAGCGGCGCCACCATCCGGGTCGGCGAGGTGAACCCCGGCCGCACCGGCAAGGAACTGCCGATCGAGGTGCCGGCCGTCGCCAACCGCTCCTTCCCCGGCATCGAGCGGATCGAGGTGGTGGACAAGTACACGGTCCGCTGGATCAACCGCACGCCGGACGTGACGCTGGAGGGCCGCATGGCCCGCTACGGCGCCGAGATCGGCAGCCGGCGCGGCTATGCCGAGGCCGCCACCTGGCTCGACTGGTCGCGCAAGCCGGTCACCACCGGGCCCTACAAGGTCGCCGAATTCCGCGCCGACCATTCGCTGACCCTGGTGGCGCATGACGAGTACTGGGGCGGCCGGCCGCCGCTGAAGCAGCTCCGCTTCGTCGAGGTCCCCGAGGTCTCCTCCCGCGTCAACGGGCTGCTCTCGGGCGAGTACCATTTCGCCTGCGACATCCCGCCCGACCAGATCTCGGGCATCGAGCGCAACCGCGGCTTCGAGGTGCAGGGCGGCACCATCCCGAACCACCGGCTGACGGTGTTCGATAGGAACCATGCGCCGCTGCGGGATGCGCGGGTCAGGCGCGCCTTCACCCATGCGATCGACCGGCAGGCGATCGTCGACAGCCTCTGGGCGGGGCGCACCAGCATCCCGCGCGGGCTGCAGTGGGAATTCTACGGCGACATGTTCGTGGGTGACTGGTCGGTGCCGAAATTCGACCTGGCGGAGGCCCGCCGCCTGCTGCGCGAGGCCGGCTACAAGGGCGACCCGATCCCCTATCGCCTGCTGAACAACTACTACACCAACCAGACGCCGACGGCGCAGGTGCTGGTCGAGATGTGGCGCGCGGCCGGGCTGAACGTGCAGATCGAGATGAAGGAGAATTGGTCGCAGATCCTGGAGCCGGGGGCGACCCGCGCGGTGCGCGACTGGTCCAACAGCGGGCTGTTCAGCGACCCCGTCTCCTCCCTGGTGAACCAGCATGGCCCGAACGGGCAGCAGCAGCAGGTCGGCGAATACGCCAACGAGGAGTTCAACACCCTCTGCCGTGCGCTGGAGACCGGGACCGACCGGGCGCAGCGCAAGCAGGCCTTCCGC
Organism: Paeniroseomonas aquatica; assembly: GCF_030409335.1. Lineage (GTDB taxonomy): Bacteria > Pseudomonadota > Alphaproteobacteria > Acetobacterales > Acetobacteraceae > Belnapia > Belnapia aquatica. The sequence goes on along the minus strand of NZ_JAUFPN010000153.1, from coordinate 296,021 downwards.
CGCATGCTGGAGATCGCCGAGCGGGAGGACCCCGCCTATACCGTGCTGCACCAGAACGCGACCTTCACGGCGAAGCGGAAGGATATCCGCTGGAAGGCGGCGCCGGCCTTCGCCATGGACTTCCGCGCGGCGAACTGGGGGGCCTGAGGCGTGCTGTCGCGCCGCACCACCTTGGGATTGTTGGCCGCACCGGCCCTGCCGCGGCTGGCGGTCGCGCAGGATGCGCGGCCTTCGGTCACCGTCGCGGTGCAGAAGATCGCCAACTCCAATACGCTGGACGTGGCGCGGGAGAATTCCAACGTCGGGACGCGGCATTTCGCCTGCTACACCGAGCCGCTGGTCGATACCGACTGGATCACCACCCTGGCCCCGCGGCCCGGCCTGGCGCTCAGCTGGACCCGGCTGGATGCGCGGCGGGTGGAGGTGGAGCTGCGCCCCGGCGTCCGCTTCCACAACGGCGACGAGATGGTGGCCGAGGATGTCGCGGCCTCCTTCGGACCGGAGCGGCTGATGGGCGGCGCCTCCGGCATCGCCGCGCGGGTGCCGCAGGAGGTCCGCGCCCAGGGGCGGGCGGTCTTCCCCGGGCTGACGGTGGAGGTGCTGGGGCGGCACCGGCTGCGCTTCGTCACGGAACGGCCGGACCCGGCGCTCGACAAGCGGCTGGGCCACCGCATCGGCATCGTGGTCAACCGCCGGGCATTGGCGGAAGCGGGAAGCTGGCTGGAATGGGCGCGCAAGCCGATCGGCACCGGGCCCTATCGCGTCGCCGAATTCCGCCCCGATACCTCCCTGCTGCTGGAGGCTTTCGATGAGTACTGGGGCGGGCGGCCGCCGCTGCGGCGCATCCGCTTCCTCGAGGTGCCGGAGGTCTCAGCGCGGATCGCCGGGCTGCTCTCGGGCGAATACGACTTCGCCTGCGACATCCCGCCCGACCAGATCGGCGAGATCGAGCGCAACCGGGCCTTTGAGGTGCAGGGCGGGCTGATCGCCAATCACCGCTTCATCGCCTTCGACAAGACCCATCCACAACTGGCCGATGCCCGCATCCGCCGCGCCCTCGGCCTGTCGATCGACCGCGCCGCGATCATCGAGGGGCTCTGGGCCGGGCGGACCGAGGTGCCGCGGGGGATGCAATTCCCCTTCTATGCCGGGATGTACCTGGAGGACTGGCCGCAGCCGCGCTTCGACCTGGCCGAGGCCCGCGCCCTGGTGAAGGCCAGCGGCTACAAGGGCGAGGTCATCCCCTACCGGCTGCTGAACAACTACTACACCGCGCAGACGCCGACCGCGCAGGTGCTGGTGGAGAATTGGCGGGCGGCCGGGCTGAACGTGAAGATCGAGATGCGGGAGAACTGGAACCAGGTGCTGGCCCCCGGCCCGGACCGGGCGCTGCGGGACTGGTCGAGCACCGTCTTCATCGCCGATCCCGTCTCCAACATGCCGGGCGTCTGGGGCCGGCATGGCTCGCACCCCGCCGGCGGCGAATGGGCGAACGAGGAGGCCTTCGCCGCGGTGGAGGCGCTGGAATCCGAGATGGACACGGCCAGGCGCCGGGCGGCGATGCGGCGGCTGCTGGGCATCCTGGAGAACGAGGACCCGGCCTATGCCATGCTGCACCAGGCCGCGAATTTCACCGGCAAGCGCCGCGCCATCCGCTGGCGGGCGGCGCAATCCTTCCTGATGGACTTCCGGGCGGGCAACTGGGATGTCTGAGCTGGTCTCCATCCGCGGCCTGACGGTCGGCTTCGGCGGGTCGCTGGCGCTGCGCGGCATCGACCTCGACATCGGCCCGGGCGAGGCGCTGGGCCTGGTCGGCGAGAGCGGCTGCGGCAAGTCGGTCACCTGGTTGGCGGCGCTCGGCCTGCTGCCGGCGCGGGCCAGGGTCTCCGGCAGCGTGCGGCTGGGCGGGGCGGAGATCCTCGGCGCCGCGCCGGCGGTGCTGGACCGGGTGCGCGGCGGCCGGGTGGCGATGATCTTCCAGGACCCGGCCAGCAGCCTCAATCCGGTGCACCGCATCGGCCGGCAGATCGCCGAGGCCCTCGGGCTGCACCAGGGGCTGCGCGGCGCGGCGGCGCGGAAGGAGGCGCGGCGGCTGCTTGACCAGGTCGGCATCCCGGATGCGGGGCGGCGGCTGGATGCCTATCCGCATGAGCTCTCGGGCGGGCAGAACCAGCGGGTGATGATCGCCATGGCGCTGGCCGGGCGGCCGGAGCTGCTGGTGGCGGACGAGCCGACGACGGCGCTCGACGTGACCATCCAGGCGCAGATCCTGGAACTGCTGGGGGCGCTGCGGCGGGACCTCGGCATGGCGCTGGTGCTGATCAGCCACGACCTCGGCGTGGTGGCCGATACCTGCGAGCGGGTGGCGGTGATGTATGCCGGGCGGATTGTCGAGGCGGCAGCGACCGCGCGGTTGTTCGCGGCGCCGGCGCATCCCTACACGCAAGGGCTGCTCGGCGCGCTGCCGCCGGTCGACGGGCCGCGCCGGCCGCTGGCCGCCATCCCCGGCGGGGTGCCGGAGCCCTGGGCGATGCCGCCGGGCTGCGCCTTCGCCCCGCGCTGCCCGCAGCGCCTGCCGGCCTGCACCGAGGGGCTGCCGGCCGCCGTCGCGCTCGGCCCGCAGCACAGCGCCGCCTGCCTGCGCGCCGCCCGCGAATTGGTCCCGGCATGAGGGACCTTCCCCTGCTGGCGGCCGAGGGGCTGGTCCGGCGCTACTGGATGCGGCGCGGCGTCTTCGGCCGGCCGGCCGCGGTGCGGGCGGTGGATGGCGTCTCGCTGACCCTGGAACGGGGGCGGACCCTGGGGCTCGTCGGCGAGAGCGGCTGCGGCAAGTCCACCACCGGGCGGCTGGTGCTGGGGCTGGAGGCACCCGATGCCGGCCGCGTCGCCTTCGAGGGGCAGCCGATGCCGCCCCCCGGCACGCCGGCCTGGCGGGCGCTGCGGGCGCGGATGCAGATGGTCTTCCAGGACCCGCTCGGCGCGCTCGACCGGCGCATGACGGTCGGCGCGCAGGTGGCCGAGCCGCTCGAGATCCACGGCCTGCCGGACCGGGCGGAGCGCGTCGCCACCCTGCTGCGGGAGGTCGGGCTGCGGCCGGACCAGGGCCGGCAATATCCGCATGAGCTCTCCGGCGGCCAGCGGCAGCGGGCGGTGCTGGCCCGCGCCCTAGCGACCGACCCCGCGCTGCTGGTCTGCGACGAGCCGATCAGCGCGCTCGACGTCTCGATCCAGGCGCAGGTGATGAACCTGCTGGTCGAGCTGCAGGCGCGGCTCGGCACCGCCATCCTCTTCGTCAGCCACGACCTGCGGGCGGTGCGGCAGGTGAGCCACCGGGTGGCCGTGATGTACCTCGGCCGCATCGTCGAGGAAGGCGAGCCGGATGCGGTGCTGCAGGACCCGGCGCACCCTTATGCCCAGGCACTGGTCTCGGCCATCCCGCATCCTGGCCGCCGCCAGCGCCGCATCCTGCTGGCCGGCGATCCGCCCAATCCGGCCGACCGGCCCGCCGGCTGCGCCTTCCACCCCCGCTGCGCCGCGGCGGTGCCGATGTGCGCGCAGGCGGACCCGGTGCTGAAGCCGCGCGCCGGCGACGGCAGGCTGGTCGCCTGCCATGTCGCGCAGGGCGATGTCCGCCCCAGAAAGGCCGCCTGATGCTCCGCTTCCTCGGCTTCCGGCTGCTGCGCGCCGCGGTCACCATCGTGCTGGTGGTCAGCTTCGCCTTCCTCGTGCTGCGGCTTTCGGGCGACCCGGCGCAGATCATCATGGGCGCCGATGCCCCGCCCGAGGCGGTCGCCGCCTTCCGCCAGGCCTGGGGGCTGGAGGAGCCGCTGTATGTGCAGTACCTCCGCTACTTCGGGGCGATCCTCCGCGGCGACCTCGGCCGCTCGATGCGGGACGGGCGGGAGGCCATCACCCTGGTCGCCGAGCGCATCCCGGCGACGCTGGCGCTGACCGTCCCGGCGCTGCTCATCAAGCTCTGCATCGGCATCCCCGCCGGCATCACCGCGGCGCTGCACCGCAATTCGCTGATCGACCGGGCGGTGATGGTGCTGGCGGTCGCCGGCTTCACCGTTCCCTCCTTCGTGCTCGGCCTACTGCTGGTGCTGGTCTTCGCGGTGCAGCTGGGCTGGCTGCCCTCGGGCGGGCAGGACAGCTGGCGGCATGCGATCCTGCCCATCGTCACCATGGGCGTCGGCGGCGCGGCGGTGCTGGCGCGCTTCACCCGCAGCGCGATGCTGGAGGTGCTGGGCCAGCCCTATATCCGCACCGCCTCGGCCAAGGGCGTGCCCTGGCGGGCGGTGGTCTGGGGCCATGCGCTGCCGAATGCGGCGATCCCGACGGTGACCATCATCGGCTTCATGGTCGGCAGCCTGATCGCCGGGGCGGTGGTGGTCGAGAGCGTCTTTTCCTGGCCCGGCGTCGGGCGGCTGCTGGTGGTGGCGGTCGCCAACCGCGACCTCGCGGTGGTGCAGTGCATCCTGCTGCTGGTCGCCGCCACCATGGTCACCGCCAACCTGGTGGTCGACCTGCTCTATGGCGCGCTCGACCCGCGGCTGCGCAACGCCGTGCGGGGGGCCTGAGATGTCCGAGGCCGCCCTGCCGGTCACCCTCGCCCCGCCGGCGGCGCCGCGGGGGCTGCCGGCGCTGGTGGTCTTCGCCGGGGTCTGGCTGCTGCTGATGCTGGGCATCGCGCTGCTGGCGGATGTGGTCAGCCCCTATGGCTATACCGCACTCGACCTGCGCAACAGGCTCTCGCCGCCGATCGGCTTCGGCGGGGTGGCGCCGCATCCGCTCGGGACGGACGAGCTGGGGCGGGACGTGCTCTCCCGGCTCGTGTACTCGATCCGGATGAGCCTGCTGATCGCCTTCGGGGCGACGATCATCGGCGCGGTGATCGGCACGACGCTCGGCTTCCTCGCGGCGCATTGCCGCGGCGTCGTGGACCAGGTGGTGCTGGCGCTGGTCGATTTCTCGGCCAGCCTGCCCTTCCTGATCCTGGCGCTCTCGGTGCTGGCCTTCTTCGGCAATTCGCTGACCTTGTTCGTCTGCCTGCTCGGGCTGCATGCCTGGGAGCGCTATGCCCGCATCGCCCGCGGGCTGGCGGTCTCGGCAGGCGCCCAGGGCTATGCCGCGGCGGTGCGCCAGCTCGGCGCCTCGCCGTGGCGGGTCTATGGCCGGCACGTGCTGCCGAACATCGCCTCGACGCTCATCGTCTCGATGACGCTGGCCTTCCCCGAGATCATCCTGCTGGAGAGCGGGCTCTCCTTCCTCGGCCTCGGGGTGCAGCCGCCGGAGACCTCGCTCGGCTCCATGGTCGGCTACGGGCGGGAGTACCTGACCCGGGCGCCCTGGATCCTGCTCTCCCCCGCCGCGGTCATCGTGCTGACCACCTTCTCGGTCTCGGTGCTGGGCGACTGGCTGCGCGACCGGCTGGACCCGACCCTGCGGTAGCCGTCACCCGGCCTGGGCGGCCACGCTGCCCGGTCTCGGCCGCACGCCGAGGATATGGGCGATCGCATGGGTCAGCTCGGGACGGTTCAGCGTGTAGAAGTGGAATTCGTCGACGCCGTTGGCCTGCAGCGTGCGGACCTGCTCGGCGGCGACGATGCTGGCCACGATGCGGCGGATCTCCGGCGCATCCTCGGTCCCTTCGAACAGGTGGCCCAGCCAAGCCGGGACGCTCGTGCCGCACATCGCCGAGAAGCGGGCGGCCTGGGCGAAATTCGACACCGGCATGATGCCGGGGACGATCGGCGCGGTGATGCCGGCGGCCAGGCAGCGGTCGAGGAACCGCAGGTAGGTCGCGGTGTCGAAGAAGTACTGGGTGATGGCCCGCGTCGCCCCGTTGTCGAGCTTGCGCTTGAGGCTATCGAGATCATCCTCCGGGCTCCGCGCCGTCGGGTGCATCTCGGGGTAGGCGGCGACCGAGATCTCGAAATCGGCGATCCGCCGCAGCCCGGCGACCAGGTCGCTGGCATAGGCATAGCCGCCGGGATGCGGCGCATAATCCGTGCCTGGGGCGGGATCGCCGCGCAGCGCCACGATGTGGCGCACGCCGGCCTCCCAGTAGCCGCGCGCCACCGCGTCGACCTCCTCGCGGGTGGCGCCGACGCAGGTGAGGTGCGCGGCCGGCACCAGCTCCGTCTCACGGGCGAGGCGGGCGACGGTCGCATGGGTGCGCTCATGCGTGGTCCCGCCGGCGCCGTAGGTCACCGAGACGAAACGCGGCGCCAGCGGCGCCAGGCGCTTGATGCAGGCCCAGAGCTGCTGCTCCAGCGCCTCGGTGCGGGGCGGGAAGAACTCGAAGGACAGCAGCGGTGCCGGCTGCGCCGCGTCGCGCATCGGCAGGGGCTCGATCCGCTCGCTCGACAGCCAGCGCCGCAGGACCGGCGCCAAAGTCTCCATGTTGCTCATGCTCGGCTTCCTTCACATCGGCGGCCGCGGTCGTGGCGCGGCAGGGGCAGGAGGGGGCCGCGACGGATCGCGGCCCCCTTGGTGCGGCTCAGGCGGCGGCGCGCGCCGCCTGGGCGGCCGCCACCATGTTGATGAGGGCTGCTTCGGTCTCCGGCCATTTGCGGGTCTTGAGGCCGCAGTCCGGATTGACCCAGAGCTGGTCCGCCGCCAGGCGCGCGCGGGCGGCCTGCAGCAGCTCGGTCATCTCCGCCACCGCGGGCACCCGCGGCGAGTGGATGTCGTAGACGCCGGGCCCGATCTCGGCCGGGTAGCGGTAGTCGGCGAAGGCGCCGAGCAGCTCCATCCGGGATCGCGCGGTCTCGATCGAGATCACGTCGGCATCCATGTCGCCGATGGCGGCGATGATGTCGTTGAACTCCGAGTAGCACATGTGGGTATGGATCTGGGTGCGGTCGGCCACGCCCGATGCGGTCAGGCGGAAGCTCTCCACCGCCCAGGCCAGGTAGGCGTCCCAGTCGCCGCGGCGCAGCGGCAGGCCCTCGCGCAGCGCGGCCTCGTCGATCTGGATGATCTTCGCGCCGGCCCGCTCCAGGTCCACCACCTCGTCGCGGATGGCGAGCGCGGTCTGCCGGCAGGCCAGCGCGCGCGGGATGTCGTCGCGCACGAAGGACCAGTTCAGGATGGTCACCGGGCCGGTGAGCATGCCCTTCATCGGCCGCTGCGTCAGGCCCTGCGCATAGGACCACCAGGCGACCGTCATCGGCTTCGGCCGCGAGACGTCGCCGAACAGGATCGGCGGCCGCACGCAGCGGGACCCGTAGGACTGCACCCAGCCGTGTTTGGTGAAGGCGAAGCCCGAGAGCTGCTCGCCGAAGTACTGCACCATGTCGTTGCGCTCGAACTCGCCGTGCACCAGCACGTCGAGGCCGATGCTCTCCTGCCAGCGCACGGTGCGGGCGGTCTCCTCGCGCAGGAAGGCCTCGTAGTCGGCATCGGACAGGCTGCCCTTGCCATGGGCGGAGCGGGCCTTGCGCACCGCCTCGGTCTGCGGGAAGGAGCCGATGGTGGTGGTCGGGAAGGCCGGCAGGCCGAGCTGCCCGGCCTGCAGCGGGCGGCGTTCGGCGAAGCCGGCCGGGCGCCGGCCCATCGCCGCGGTCACCCGGGCCAGGCGCTCGCTGACCGCCGCATCGTGGATCTTGGGCGAGGTCCGGCGCGAGGCGGCGGCGGCGGAGGCATCGCGCAGCGGCCCGGCCACGCCGGCACGGCCGCCGTTCAGCGCGCGGGCCAGCGTCACCAGCTCCTCGATCTTCTGGACGGCGAAGGCCAGCCAGCTCCGGACATCGGCGTCGAGCGCGGTCTCCTGCGCCAGGTCGATCGGCGTGTGCAGCAGCGAGCAGGAGGGCGCCAGCACGATCTCCCGGCCGCTCGCCACCACCGGCTCGAGCCGGTCGAGCAGGGCCTCGAGGTCGGCGCGCCAGACGTTGCGGCCGTCGACGACGCCGAGCGACAGCACCAGCTCCGGCCGCGCCCTGGCCAGCACGGTCTCGAGCTGCGCCGGGGCGCGGATGAGGTCGAGGTGCAGGCCGGCGACCGGCAGCGCCAGGGCGGCGTCGAGGTTGTCGCCCAGCGCGCCGAAATAGGTGGTGAGCATCAGCCGGATGCCGGGCGCCGCCTTGGCCAGCGCCGCATAGGCCTCGGCCAGCAGGGCGTGGTCCTCGGCGGTCAGGTCCAGCACCAAGCAGGGCTCGTCGATCTGCACCCAGCCCGCCCCCGCCGCGGCCAGGCGGCCGAGGACCTCGGCATAGACGGGCAGCAGGGCGCGCAGCAGCTCGCGTCGGTGCAGCCCCTCGGTATGGCTCTTGCCGAGCTTCAGGAAGGTCACCGGTCCCAGCAGCACCGGACGGGTGGCGATGCCCTGCGCCTTGGCCTCCAGGTACTCGTCGACGACCTTGGTGGAGGACAGCGCGAAGGCCTGGCCGGAGGAGAATTCCGGGACCAGGTAGTGGTAGTTGGTGTCGAACCACTTGGTCATCTCGGCGGCCGGCACGTCCACCGCCTTGTGGTGGCAGCCATGGCCGCAGTCGGCGTGCTCCGCCTCCCCCTGGGCGCCGCGCGCCATGGCGAAGTAGGTATCGAGGCCGACCGGGCCGCCCTGCCAGCCATAGATCGCCGGGACGGCGCCGACCATGGCGCTGGTGTCGAGCACGTGGTCATAGAGGGAGAAGTCGTTGCTCGGCACGTGGTCGACGCCGAGGCCGGCCTGCCGCGCCCAGGTCCTGGCGCGCAGCTCGGCGGCGGTCGAGAGCAGGGCGGCGCGGTCCGACTTGCCGGACCAGAAGCGCTCCAGCGCCACCTTGAGCTCGCGGCGCGGCCCGATGCGGGGAAAGCCGAGGGTTGCGACGGTGACGGTCATGAACCTTGCCTTTGCGATGGGCAGGGAGGCAGCCGGACGCAACCCGAGCCACGACGGTGCGGACCGGCGCGCGCGGACTCTGCGGCCTGACCGGGCACCCCGCCGGAGGACGTTATGTGTCGGGGCAGGTCTCCTGGCTCACGGGTCAGCGCCTCGATCCTGGCCTTCCCAATGCCCGGAGGCATCAGTGGCGCGCGACGGATCCCGGCTCACCGCTCACAGTTGCGGGGGCAGCTTCGGCATCGGCGTCGCCGCCTCACCGAATTCCCTCTTAGCTCCCCGGCCGGGCATGGCCAGAGAGAACCTCGACCCCGGCATCTGACCCCGGCTGCCGCAAGCTGTCAACAGACATAAACATATCCTTATATGACAATGCAGCCCCTGACTGCACCGTCATGCGCCGGCACGCCGCGGTGCGGCGCCGGGCGGGAACGAAGCCGGGCCCGTGGCGCTTGTCCCGGCGACCGCATGGCCGTCAGGACGCATGGGTCGCCTTCCCCCCATCGGCGCCGGGGCGGGAAGGCTTCCCCGGTCGCAGCGCCCAGGGGTTGCAGCATGGTGGCGGATACTCCCGATCGGCATCCGGCAGTCCCCGCCGGCCCTTCGCCCGATGCGCCGCGGGCTGCTGCCACGGGCCGGCCGGCCTGACCCCCCTCCCCCGAACAGCGGCGCCCTCCCGGGACGTGGCACAGAGGCCGACATGAGCGAGAAGATCCGGATCAGACCCTACACCGGTCCCGCAGGCGGCTGGGGCTCGCTCCGCTCGGTCGAGAGCGTCCTGACCAAGCAGCAGCGGCTGGCCACCGGCAATGCCACCCTGCTGCGGCAGAACAAGCCGGAGGGGTACTCCTGCGTCTCCTGCTCCTGGGCCAAGCCCGACGAGGCCGCGACCTTCGAGTACTGCGAGAACGGCGCCAAGGCGACGGCCTGGGAGATCACCCGCAGGCGCGTGCCGGACGACTTCTTCGCCCGGCACACGGTGAGCGAGCTGCGCGGCTGGACCGACCACGACCTCGAGGCCGAGGGCCGCCTGCTGCGCCCGATGCGCCTCGACCACGCGAGCGACCGCTGGGTGCCGGTGTCCTGGGAGGCGGCCTTCCGCGAGATCGGCGCGGAGCTGCGGGCGCTCGAGCCCCGCAGCACCGTCTTCTACGCCTCCGGCCGCGCCTCGCTGGAGACCTCCTACATGTGGGGCCTCTTCGCCAGGCTCTACGGCCACAACAACCTGCCCGACAGTTCCAACATGTGCCACGAGAGCACCTCGGTCGGCCTGCCGGAGTCGATCGGCGCGCCGGTCGGCACCATCCTGCTCGAGGATTTCAAGCGGACCGAGCTGATCCTCTCCTTCGGGCAGAACGTCGGCACCAACAGCCCGCGCATGCTGCACCCGCTGCAGGAGGCGGCGAAGCGCGGCGTCCCGATGATCACCTTCAACCCGCTACGGGAGCGCGGCTGGGAGCGCTTCACCAATCCCCAGTCGCCGCGCGAGATGCTCACCCGGTCGGAGACGCGCATCTCCTCGCACTACCACCAGGTCAAGGCCGGCGGCGACATCGCCGCCATCCTCGGCATCTGCAAGGCGCTGCTCGAGGGCGACGACGCGGCGGCGGCGGCCGGGACGGCGCCCTGGATCGACCATGCCTTCATCGCCGAGCACACCCACGGCTTCGGCGCCTTCGCCGCCGCGGCCCGCGCCGCCGACTGGGCGGCGCTCGAGGCGCGCTCCGGCCTCGGCCGCGCCGCGCTGGCCGAGACCGCGGCGATCTACGCCCGCAGCGGGTCGGCCATCGCCGTCTACGGCATGGGGCTGACGCAGCACCGCACCGGCGTCGAGAACGTGCGCATGGTGGTCAACCTGCTGCTGCTGCGCGGCAACATCGGCAAGCCCGGCGCCGGCGTGCTGCCGGTGCGCGGGCACTCCAACGTCCAGGGCCAACGCACCGTCGGCATCAGCGAGAAGCCGGAGCTGGTGCCGCTCGACCGGCTGGCCGAGCAATACGGCTTCACGCCGCCGCGCGAGTCCGGGCTGAACACGGTCGAGGCCTGCGAGGGCATCATCGCCGGGACGGTCCGCGCCTTCCTGAGCCTCGGCGGCAATTTCATCCGCGCGGTGCCGGAGACGGCGGCGATGGAGGAAGCCTGGCCCCGGCTGCGGCTGACGGTGCAGATCTCGACCAAGCTGAACCGGAGCCACCTCGTCAACGGCGAGGTCGCCTACCTGCTGCCCTGCCTCGGGCGGATCGAGGTGGATGAGCAGGCGGCGGGGCCGCAGTCGGTCACCTGCGAGGACACCATGACCAAGATCCACCCGAGCCGCGGCCAGGTGGCGCCGGCCGGGCCGGAGCTGCGCTCCGAGCCGGCGATCGTCGCCGGCATCGCCCAGGCGACGCTGCCCCCCAACCCGCGCCTGCCCTGGGCTGACTGGGTGGCGGACTACGGCCGCGTGCGCGATGCCATCGAGGCGACCTACCCGGAGACCTTTGCGGGCTTCAACACCCGCGTCTTCGAAGGCAGCGGCTTCCACCGGCCGCTCCCGGCCCGGCAGCGGGAATGGAAGACCGAAACGGGCAAGGCGAATTTCCTCACCCCCGCCTCCCTCGAGGAAAACCCCGACACCGCGGTGGCGCCGCAGCCGGACGTGCTGCAGCTCATCACGATCCGCTCCAACGACCAGTTCAACACCACCATCTACGGCTACGACGACCGCTTCCGCGGGGTCAGCGGCACCCGGATGGTGCTGTTCATGAATGCCGGCGACGCGGCGCGGCTCGGCCTCGCGGACGGCGCGGCGGTGGCCCTGGCCACGGCGGTGGAGGACGGCATCCCCCGCCGCGTCGAGGGCTTCCGGGTGACCTACTACGATATCCCGGCCGGCTGCTGCGCCGCCTACTACCCCGAGTGCAACCCGCTGATCCCGCTCTGGCACCATGCCGAGCACAGCAAGGTGCCGGCCGCCAAGTCGATCCCGGTCCGGCTGCAGGCCATGGCCGCCGCATGAGCTTGGCCCCGCCCCTGGCCCCTCCCCTGGCCCCTCCCCTGGCCACCCTGCCGCGCGTCGCCGTCTCCGGCACCTCGCTCTTCCCGGGCGAGCGGGTCCTGGCCGAGGAGACCGCGGTGGCGCTGGTCTACGACGGGGCCACGCATGCGGTGATGATGGCCAGCCCCGCGGACCTGGAGGACTTCGCCCTCGGCTTCTCCCTGACCGAGGCTATCGTCTCCGCCGCCGGCGCCATCGAGGAGCTGGAGGTGGTGCCGCGCGGCGCGCTCGGCTGCGAGGTGCGGATGCGGCTCGCCGAGGAGAGCGGGCTGCGCCAGCTGGGGCGACGCCGGGCCCTGGCCGGACCCGTGGGCTGCGGCCTCTGCGGCATCCAGTCGCTGGAGGAGGCGGCGCGGGCGGTGCCGCCGGTGCGCTCCGCGCTGCGGCTCTGGCCCGGGGCGATCGAGGCGGCGATGGCGGCCCTGGCCGAGGCCCAGGCGATGAACCGGGATGCCCGCGCGGTGCATGCCGCGGCCTTCTGGCGCCCGGACCACGGGCTGGTCGCCATCCGCGAGGATGTCGGCCGGCACAACGCGCTGGACAAGCTCGCCGGGGCCCTGGCGCGAGCCGGCGAGGCCGGCGCGGGCGGGCTGATCGCGCTCACCAGCCGCGTCTCGGTGGAGATGGTGCAGAAGGCGGCGCGGATCGGCGCGCCGGTGATCGCCGCCGTCTCCGCGCCGACCGCGCTGGCGGTACGCACGGCGGAGGCCTGCGGCGTCACCCTCGTCGCGGTCGCACGCGGCAGCGGCTTCGAGGTCTTCACCCATCCGGTCCGGGTCATCGGCAGCTGATGGCAGGCCAGCTCGGGGGTCGCCTCCGCCGGATCGCGGGCCGGGCCGGCCGATGGAAGGGGCTGGGGCCCATGGTCGGTGGCGCGTGAGGATCGCGGTCCTGTCCCATCTCAAGCATCCCATCGCCGAGCCCTTCGCCGGCGGCCTCGAGGCCCAGACCCATCTCCTGGTCCGCCACCTGCAGGCCCGCGGCCACCGGGTGACGCTCTTCGCCGCCGCCGGCTCGGACCCCGTCTGCGATCTGCAGGCCATCTGCACGCCGACCGGCACGCCGGCGACGCTGCAGGAGGCCGCGGTCACCGCGCGGGTGGAGCATGCGGCCTATGCCCGCATCGTCGGGCGCCTCGAGCGCGGCGGCTTCGACTTGGTCCACAACAATTCGCTGCACTACCTCCCGCTGGACCGGGCGGACCGCATCCCGGCTGCCATGGTGACGACGCTGCACTGCCCGCCCTTCGAGGAGCTGGAGGCCGCGGCCGCCGCGCCGCCTCAGCGCCCGCTGCGCTTCGTGGCGGTGTCGGCGGCGATGCGGCGCCTCTGGCAGCCGATCGTTCCGGTGACCGACACAATCCCGAACGGCATCGACCTCGGGCTGTTCCGCGCCCGCCTCGAGCCGCCGGCCATGCCGCGGGCCGTCTGGAGCGGCCGGCTTGTGCCGGAGAAGGGGCTGCACCTGGCGATCGCCGCCGCGCGCCTCGCGCGCATGCCGCTGCGGATCCTGGGGCCGATCGAGGACCGGGCCTACTGGGAGGGCTTCGTCGCGCCGGCGCTCGGCGGCGACATCGTCTATGTCGGCCATCTCGGCCATCCGGAGCTGGTGCAGGAGGTGGCGCGGGCGTCCGTCAGCCTGGTGACCCCCTGCTGGGAGGAGGCCTACGGCCTGGTCGTCGCCGAGGCGTTGGCCTGCGGCACGCCGGTCGCCGGCTTCGCCCGCGGCGCCCTGCCGGACCTGCTCGATGCCCGCACCGGCCGCCTCGTCCCCGCCGATGACGTCGAGGCCCTGGCCCGCGCCATCCCGGCGGCGGCGGCCCTCTCCCGCAGCGCCTGCCGCAGCCGCGCGGAAGCCCAGTGCGACGCCGCGGTGATGGTGGACCGATACGAGCGCCTCTACCACGACGAGATCGCCCGCTTCCACGGCGGCCGGACGCGGGCCGCGGTGCCCGCCATGGCCGGCCTCGGATGAGGCCGGTCGGCTACTACCTGCACCACCAGGGCATCGGGCACTGGCAGCGCGCCACGGCGCTGGCCCGGCGGCTGCGGCGCCCCTGCGTGCTGCTCGGCACCATCCCGGCGGACCAGCGGGCGCGGGCCCCCTGCCCCGTCCTCGACCTGCCCGACGATGCCGTCCGGGACCCGGCCCGGCACGGCGACCTCGCCGGCGTGCCGGGGCTGCACTACGCCCCGCTCGGGCATGAGGGGACGCGGCGCCGCGCCGCCGCCATCGCCGGCTGGATCGCCGCCCGGCGCCCGGCCCTGCTGGTGGTGGACGTCTCGGTCGAGGTCGCCCTGCTGTCCCGCCTCTGCGCCACGCCCTTCCTCTATGTCCGGCTCAACGGGCGGCGCGAGGACCCGCCGCACCTCGCCGCCTTCCGGGCCGCCGAGGCGCTGATCGCCCCCTTCCCGGCCCCGCTGGAGTCCAGCGGCACCCCGGCCTGGGTCCTGCGGAAGTCCGTCCATACCGGCTTCCTGGCCGTCCCCGCCCCGCCCGCCACGGAGGGCGGCGGGATCGTCGTCGTCTTCGGCCGGGGCGGCGGCGGCGGCGACGGCGCCGCCCTGGCGGCGGCCGCGCGGGCGACCCCGGACCACGCCTGGCGGGTGCTCGGCCCGGTGGTGCCCGCGGACGCCGCGCCGCCCGTCAACCTGGCCCTGCTGGGCTGGCGGGCGGATGCCCAGGCCATCCTCGCCGGCGCCGACCTGGTCATCGGCGGCGCCGGCGACGGGCTGGTCGCCGAGGTGGCGGCGCTCGGCAAGCGCTTCCTCTGCCTGCCGGAGCCCCGCCCCTTCGGCGAGCAGGCGGAGAAGGCGGCGCGCCTCGCCGGCCTCGGCGCCGCCGTGGTGCGGCCCGCCTGGCCGGCGGCCGCCGCCTGGCCCGCCCTGCTGCGCGAGGCGGCGGCCCTCGACCCCGGCCGGATCGCCGCGTTGCACGACCCGGACGCGCTGGACCGGGCCGCGGTCTTCATCGATGCCGCGGCCGATCGCGCCGAAGCCTATGGACCGTAGGCCTCGGCCGGCGGCCGGGCGGCGGCGGCGACCTCCGCGGCGGTGGGATGCCGCAGCAGCGTCAGCCCCCCCTCGGCCGGCGGCGGCGCGATCAGCCCCATGGCGGCGAAGGCCCGCAGCCAGCCGTCCATCGGCCAGATGCCATGCTGCCGCCGGAAGCGGTCCGCATTGGCGATGATGTCGGCGAAGTGCTGCAGCGGCGGGTCGTAGACCGGATGGTACTGGTGGAAGGCGCAGGTGCTGGCGGTGAAGAGCAGCGGCACGCCGGCGTCGCGGGCGCGGAAGGCGAGGTCGGTATCCTCCGCGCCATAGCCGACATAGGCCTCGTCGAAGCCGCCGAGCCGCTCGAAGACGGCGCGGCGGGTGGCGAAGGCCAGCGACCAGAACAGCCCGGCATTGGCCTCCGGCCGCAGCCCGGTCCCGGGGAATTGCCGCAGCGGATGGCGCCGGCCGAGGGCGCGGAGGCGCCGCGGGTCGAGGCCGGCCGAGGCCGCCTCGGCCGGGAGATAGAGCACCTCGCAGCAGATCAGCGCCGCCGCGCCGGCGACATCCCGGGCCAGGCCGGCGACGAGATCCGGCGCCGGGATGCAGTCGACGTCGAGGAAGACCAGCCCCGGCGTCCCGGCCAGCCGCGCCGCGGCGTTGCGCGCCGCGGCCAGCGGCAGCCCGGGCTGCGGCATGCGGTGCAGGGTGACCGGGAAGGGCAGCGCCGAAAGCTCGACCGGCTGCTCGCCCATGTCGACGACGACGCATCGATCCGGCCGCCGCGTTCCCGCCGCCAGCCCGGCCAGCAGGTTGCGCAGATGGCGCTCGCGGCCCTTGACCAGGGTGAGGACACTGACCGCACTATCATCCATGCCTGCTCTCCCGCTCATCCCGGCCCGAGCCCTTGCCCGCGGGGCCGGGCGCCGCGCCGGCGCCGGGCGGCCCGGGCCGGCCTGTCACCACGAAACTCCAGGGATGGCGCATGCCGTACAGCAAGGATGAGGCGGGCATGATGCGCTATACCGGCATGGCGCAGCTGCTGCACTGGGTCACGACCGCGCTGCTCGGCCTCATGCTGCCCTTCGTCTGGGTGGCGGAGAATTTCCCCGAAGGCCCGATCCGGGTGTTCTGGTACCTGCTGCACGAATCCTGCGGCATCATGATCTTCCTGCTGGTCGTCGCCCGGCTCAGCTGGCGCGCCGCGCATCCGCCGCCGCCGCTGCCGGCCGCGACCGGCACGGCGGCGCGGCGGCTGGCGCAGGCCACCCACTGGCTGCTCTATGCCGTGCTGCTGCTGATGCCAGCAACCGGCTACCTGATGGCGGGCAACGGCCAGCCGGTGCCCTTCTTCGGCCTGTTCGGCCTGCCGGGGCTGCCGAAGAACGAGACGCTCGGGATCATCGCCAACCGCATCCACGTCTGGACCCAGTTCGCGGTCTACGGGCTGGTGCTGCTGCATATCGCCGGCACCGTCTGGCATGTCGCGGTCCGGCGCGACGGGACGCTGGACCGGATGCTGCCGCTGCAGCGGCCCGGCCAGCCCTGAGGCGGCCGGCCGAAGCCCGGGCTAGCCCTCCCCCGGGCCGGGCGCGGGGGCGGCGCCGAAGCGGTCGAGGATGGTGCGGGTGATCCGCTGGGTATAGGCGCAGCCGCGCGTCAGCCCCATCACCCACTCGCAGCTCGCGGCGGTCAGCACCTCGCCCTTGCCGCGCCGCATCGACACCATCATGCCGGAGCCATGGTAGGATTTCGCCAGCGTCGCCGCATCGGCGACGCCATGGATCATCTCGGCCTTCTCGTACCAGTCGTGCGCGCCGACATAGGCGCGGAGCGTGTAGCTCTCGAGCGGAGCCTCGGCCATGACCGCCGGTGTCATGGCCAGGATCTCGACGCTGTCCGGCGTGCCGTCCTTGCCCGTCGGGTAGGGCAGGCCGTCGCGGAAGGTGTAGTCGACGCCATCCACCTCGTAGCCGAAGATGCGGGCCTCGGCGCCGAAGACGTCGCCGTAGCTGAGGTCGGTATCGGCGAAGGCCCAGTGCTCCGGCCGGTAGACGGTGAAGCCGCGGCTGCCGCGCGGGGTGAAGCGGCCCCAGTTCGCGTAGGTGCCGCCGAGGCCGTTCACCCCGACGGTGGTGGCGCCGGGCCAGCGGACGTGCCGGTCCTCCCAGGCGCTGGTCAGCCGCGTGTCGTCGCCGGTCGCGCGGATCGGGTCGGTGCGGTGGGCGTTGCTCTTGTGGCAGACCTGGCGCCGGCCCTCCTCCTCCAGCCGGACCTGCCAGGTGAAGTTGGCGCCGAAGCGGGCGAGATGGCCGCCGCGGTCCACGTAGCTCTCGACCGCGAGCCGCATCTCCCGCGTCCAGTACTCGTCGTGGCCGACGATGACGACGCCGCCGTAGCCATCCAGCAGCTCGGGGCGGAGGTGCAGGTCGGTCTGGGTGATGGTGTCGACGGCATAGCCCTCGCGCTCGGCCCATAGCGCGAAGTGCCGGTCGTACTGCGCCCAGCCGGTCGCCGCGTAGTAGTAGCTGAAGCCGTTGGCGTAGGACCATTCCTTGAAGTCGTAGCGCAGCGGCATCATCGGCTCAGGCGTGGTGGCGCAGATGCGCGGCGCATTCTCCGGCAGCTTCACCAGGCCCCGCGTCCAGGGCCGCTGCAGGCTCAGCAGCGGTGACATGGCGTTGCGGGCGGGGCCATGGCTGCCGCCGTAGTGGTTGGCGCCGCCCCAGTCGTTGTAAGCGGTGTAGGTGCAGGTGGGCAGCACGTGCAGCAGCCGTCCCGCCGCGGCGCCGGCCGCCGGCCGCACGACGAAGAAGTGGTGCTGCACGAAGCGGCCGCCCTGCCGCCGGGCGACGGTCGACTCGACCAGGTAGAAGCCCGAGGGCAGGCCGGCCGGCAGCGTCCAGCGGTGCAGCACCGGCCAGCCGCAGCCGGCTTCGTAGGCATCCGCCGGCATGGCCGTGGCCCGGCCCGGCAGGCCCTCCGCGCGGTGCACCACCTCGGGCTTCAGCCCGTCCCGCATCACCTCGAGGGTGAAGGCCGCGGCATTGGTGCTGCCGTGGAACTGCACGCACTCGCCGGGCGCATAGGAGATGGCGTCGGTATAGACATGCACCTCGTGCCACTCGGGGTCCCCGCGCGGGGCCTCGAAGGGGCGCATCTCCTGCCAGTGGTGGTCCCCCGCGGTGGGGTAGGTGAAGCGGGGGCCGACGTTGACCGTGCTGTCCGGCCGGGCGGTGGGGTCATCGTAGAGCGGCATGGGATCAGGACTTCTGCAGGTTGTAGAACAGCGGGAAGCCCTCGATCAGGCCGGTGACGTTGCTGCGGAAGGCGGTGGGCGGGGTATAGGCGCCGGTCGGCAGGTAGGGGATGTCCTCGAAGGCCTGCAGCTGGATCTGCTCGGTGAGGCGCTTCTGCTCGGCGAGGCTGCCGGCGGCGAGGAACTGCTCGCGCAGCGCCTCGATCTTCGGCAGGTCGGGCCAGCCGGAGGTCCCCGCCCGGCCGGGGCCGCGGACATAGGATTGCGTCGCCGGGTTGAGGGCGATGATGCCGGGGATGTAGTTGCACCAGGCGCTCCAGCCGCCCTTGTCCAAGCCGTCCCGGTTGTTCATCACCCGCCCGGCGACCGAGCCCCAGTCGGAGGCCTGGTAGTCCAGGTTGATGCCGACCCGGCGGAACATGTCGCCGGCGATCTCGCTCATCGCATTCAGCGCGGTGAGGTCGGTCGGCACCGCCAGCACCACCTTCTCGCCCTTGTAGCCCGCGGCCTGGAGGTTGCGCCGGACCTTGTCGTAGTCCGGCGCCCCGGCCATCGCCTCAAGCCCGGCCTCGGTCGCCAGCGCGGTGCCGGGCAGGAAGAAGCCGCAGCGGTCGTTCCAGAGCGAGCGGTCGTCGCCCATCACCGCCGTCAGGTAGTCGGTCTGGTTGATGGCGGGGAGGAAGGCGCGGCGGATCGCCGGGTTGTCGAAGGGCGGCTGGAGGTGGTTGAGGCGGATCATGCCCATCAGCCCCGCCTTGTCCTTCACTTCGACCTTGACGTTGCGGGCGCGCTTCAGCAGCGGCAGCAGGTCGGCCGCGGGCTGCTCCCACCAGTCCACCTCGCCCCGCTGCAGCGCGGCGCCGGCGGTCGCGGCATCCGGGATGGTGTGCCACTCGACGCGGTCCACCCGGGCGATCTTGCCGCCGGCGAGGAAGCTCACCGGCTCGTCGCGCGGCTTGTAGCCGGCGAAGCGCTCGTAGACCGCGCGCGAGCCGGACATCCGCTCGTCGGCCACCCAGCGGAAGGGGCCGCTGCCGACGATCTCGGTCACCTGCGTCGAGGTCGGATTGCGGGCGAAGCGCTCCTGCATCACCGGGCAGTAGGAGGAAGGCTTGGCCAGGGCGGTCGCCAGCAGCGGGAAGGGCTGCTTCAGCTTCACCAGGAAGACGCGGTCGGAGACCGCCGTCATCTCCTGGGTGATGGCGCGGATGTTCTGGCCGAGCACGTCGGCGCGGGTCCAGCGGTCGATGCTGGCGATGGCGTCGCGGGCCAGGATCGGCGTGCCGTCGTGGAAGGTGGTGCCCCCCCGCAGGGTGATGCGCCAGGTGCGGCCGTCATCCTCGATGACATGGCCCTCGACCAGCTGCGGCCGGGCCTCGTAGCTGCTGTCGAGGCCATAGAGCTGGTCGTAGACCATCATGCCGTGGTTGCGCGTCACCAGCGCGGTGTTGAACACCGGGTCGAGCAGCGTCAGGTCCGACTGGGGAACGAACCGGAGCACCGACGACGCCCCGGCGGTTCCCTGGGCGCGCAGCACCCCGGGCCGTGCCAGTGCCGCGGTGCCGGCCGCCAGGGTCAGGAAATCACGACGCTTCACGATAGACCTCCACCTTGCCCCGGGGAGTGTGCGGCATGCCGGCGGATATCGCCAAACGCCGCGGTCTGCAGGCGGGGCGGATGCCTCAGCGGCAGCTTCGCCAGGGGCCCATGTCGAGGTGGAAATGGTCCCGGTGCGCGGCGTTGTAGTCCGGCCCGAAGACGCCGTTGAACCACCGGCAGGCCCCGTCCCGCACCGCCCGCAGGAAGGCCGCCTCCGCCGGCGCCCCCGACCAGCCCTGGGCCAGCTGCACCTCGCGGCGGTCCTGCAGCACGAAGCCCGCGACATCGATCGCGTTGGCGGTGGCATGCTGGCTGCGCCGCCCCGCCTCGGCATGGTTCACGTTGCGGCAGGCATGGCTGCCGAGGTGGCGCAGGCCCGCCACGGGACTGCCGAGGTGGCGTTGCGCGGCGGGCTGCAGGGTGTTGCGCTCGAACAGCACCCAGGCGGCGGCCAGGGGGCAGGTGACCAGCGGCACGCCCGGCGCGGCACGGACGGCGCCGGCCAGGCGCACCACGTCCTGCAGGCCGCAGCCCACCTCGGAGGCGCGGTCCGGTACCCGGTCGACCGGGATGCCGGAGAGGGCGAAGGCGGCGAAGCAGGTCTCGGGGTGCCGAGCCATCCAGCCGAGCTTGGCCCCGGTCAGCAGGTTGGGCGGCGCGGTGAGGTCGAGCGGGGTGCGGGGATCCCAGGCCGGCGGCAGGTGGCGCAGGCCGAAGGCCAGGCCGGCCGCGAGACAACACAGGCCGAGGAGCAGCCACCGCATCACGGAGAGATGGTGCCGGCCCGGGCGCGGGGCCAGGGCTGCCGCCGGGCCTCAGCCGCCGCCGGGCTTCCGCCGGCCGGCCAGGGCCAGCAGGATCGCCTGCCGGGCCGCGGCGGTGGCCGTCGGCCAGGCGGCGATCTCCGCCAGGCTGCGGCCGCAGCCGAGGCAATGGCGCTGCGGCGCATCGAGCCGGCACCGCCCGGTGCAGGGCGAGGCTGGGCCCAGGGCGGCGGGCGGATCGGATTCAGGCATGGGAAGGGGCGATCCGGGCCAGGCGAGGCCGCGTCAACCGCATGGTGGGAAAGAATGGCGCGCCCGAAGAGATTCGAACTCCTGACCCCCAGATTCGTAGTCTGGTGCTCTATCCAGCTGAGCTACGGGCGCGCAGGCCGCTTTCGCGGCGAGGCGGCGGAATAGCGGAGGCTGCGCCGCGGCGCAACCCCCAATCCCGCCGCCGGAGGCGATCAGGCGGTCAGCTTCTCCAATTCGCGCATCACCGCCTCGCCCATCACGCCGGTGCCGACGCGGGCCATGCCGGTCTGCATGATGTCGGCCGTGCGCAGGCCGCCGCCGAGCACCTTCTCCACCGCCGTCTCCAGCAGGGCCGCGTCCTCCTCCATGCCGAAGGACCAGCGCAGCAGCATGGCGAAGGAGAGGATCTGGGCGCAGGGATTGGCGATGCCCTTGCCGGCGATATCCGGCGCGCTGCCGTGCACCGGCTCGTAGAGCGCGTGGCGCTTGCCCGAGGTGGCATCCACCGCGCCGAGCGTCGCCGAGGGCAGCATCCCGAGCGAGCCGGTCAGCGCCGCCGCCAGGTCGCTCAGCAGGTCGCCGAACAGGTTGGAGCCGAGGATGACGTCGAACTGCTTCGGCCGCGAGCAGAGCTGCATGGCGCAATTGTCGGCGTACATGTGCTCGAGCTGCACGTCGGGGTATTCGGCGCGGCCGATCTCCCCCACCACCGCCCGCCACAGCCGGCCGGACTGCATGACATTGGCCTTCTCGACCGAGGTCATCTTGCCCCGGCGCTTGCGCGCCAGGTCGAAGCCGACGCGGGCGACCCGGGCGATCTCGTCCTCGGTATAAACCTCGGTATCGACGCCGCGGCGCTTGCCGTCCGGCATGGTCTCGATCCCGCGCGGCTCGCCGAAGTAGATGCCACCCGTGGATTCCCGCACCACCATGATGTCCACGCCGCGGACCACGTCGGGCTTCAGCGAGGAGGCATCGACCAGCGGGTTCAGCACCAGCGCCGGGCGCAGGTTGGCGAACAGGCCGAGCTCCTTGCGCAGCCGCAGCACGCCGAGCTCGGGCCGGTTCTCGAAGGGCTGGCTGTCCCACTTCGGGCCGCCGACGCTGCCGAAGAGCACGGCATCCGCCGCCTTGGCGCGGGCCACGGTGGCGTCGGAGCAGGGGGTGCCCTCGGCATCGATGGCGGCGCCGCCGACCAGCCCCTCCTCGATCCGGAAGGTCACGCTGCGGCGGCGGTCCATCCACTCGATGATGCGGCGGACCTCGCGCATGACTTCGGGGCCGATGCCGTCGCCCGGCAGCATCAGCAGCGTCTTGTTGGCAGCCATTGGTCGGTTTCCTTCCGGCTCAGCCGTGCAGCCAGGGCTGGGCGGCCTGCTGCTTCGCCTCGAAGCTGTCGATGGAGGCGCCGTGCTGCATGGTTTGGCCGATGTCGTCGAGGCCGTTCAGCATCAGGTGCCGGCGCAGCGGATCGATCTTGAAGGGGATCTCCTCGCCCGAGGGGCGCACCACCACCTCGCGCTCGAGATCGACCGTGATCCGCGCATTGCCGCCGAGGCGGGCGTCCTCCATCAGCTGCTCGCAGACCTCGCGCGGCAGGCGGACCGGCAGCACGCCGTTCTTGAAGCAGTTGTTGTTGAAGATGTCGGCGAAGTCGGGGGCGATGACGCAGCGGATACCGAAGTCGAGCAACGCCCAGGGCGCGTGCTCGCGCGAGGAGCCGCAGCCGAAATTCTCATAGGCGATGAGGACCTCGGCCTTCCGGTACGGCTCCTTGTTAAGGACGAAGTCGGGGTTCTCCGACCCGTCCGGGTTGAAGCGCATGTTGGCGAACAGATGCTTGCCGAAGCCGCTGCGGCTGATCGACTTGAGGAAGCGGGCCGGGATGATCTTGTCGGTATCGACATTGGCGGCCGGCATGGGCGCGGCGATGCCGGTCAGCGTGGTGAAGGCCTGCATCACACGCTCTCCTTCGGCTGGTAGTCGCGCACATCGGCCAGGTGCCCGGCGATGGCGGCGGCGGCGGCCATGGCGGGGCTCAGCAGGTGGGTGCGGCCGCCCGGGCCCTGGCGGCCCTCGAAGTTGCGGTTGCTGGTGGACGCGCTGCGCTGGCCCGGCGTCAGCTTGTCCGGGTTCATGCCGAGGCACATCGAGCAGCCCGCCTCGCGCCACTCGAAGCCGGCCTCGGTGAGGATGCGGTCGAGCCCTTCGGCCTCCGCCTGCTTCTTCACCAGGCCCGACCCCGGCACCACCAGCGCGCGCACGCCGTCCGCCACGCGGCGGCCGCGGGCGATGGCCGCGGCGATGCGGATATCCTCGATCCGGCTGTTGGTGCAGCTGCCGATGAAGGCGACGTCGATCTTCAGGTCCTGCAGCCGCTGCCCGGGCGTGAGGCCCATGTACTCCACCATGCGGCGGAGCTGGGCACGGCGGGCCTCGTCGGCCGCCTCCTCCGGGTTCGGCACCACGCCGGTGATGGGCAGCACGTCCTCGGGGCTGGTGCCCCAGGTGACCTGCGGCGCGATCTCATGCGCGGCCAGCTTCACCACCGTGTCGAAATGCGCGCCGGCGTCGGTCGGCAGCGTCTTCCACCAGGCCAGCGCCTGCTCGAAGGCTTCGCCCTTGGGGCCGTTCGGGGTCTTCATGATGTAGTCGAAGGTGGTCTGGTCGGGGGCCACCATGCCGGCCCGGGCGCCGCCCTCGATCGACATGTTGCAGACCGTCATCCGCCCGGCCATGTCGAGCGCGCGGATGGCGTCGCCGGCGTATTCGATCACATGGCCGGTGCCGCCGGCGGTGCCGATCTTGCCGATGACGGCAAGGGTGATGTCCTTGCCGGAACAGCCGACCGCGAGGTTGCCCTCGACCAGCACCTGCATATTCTTCGCCGGCTTCTGCAGCAGCGTCTGGGTCGCCAGCACGTGCTCGACCTCGGATGTGCCGATGCCGAAGGCCAGCGCCCCCATGGCGCCATGGGTGCTGGTGTGGCTGTCGCCGCAGACGATGGTCATGCCCGGCAACGAACGGCCCAGCTCCGGCCCGATGACGTGCACGATGCCCTGGCGGGCATCCAGCAGCGGGATCAGCGGCATGCCGAATTCGACGGCGTTGCGCTCCAGCGTCTCCACCTGCAGGCGGCTTTCCGGATCGACGATCCCGGTGTAGCGGCTGGCATCGGTGGCGATGTTGTGGTCGATCACGCCCAGCGTCCGGTCGGGCCGGCGCAGCTTGCGGCCGGCGGCGCGGAGGCCGTCGAAGGCCTGCGGCGTGGTCACTTCATGGGTGAGGTGAAGGTCGATGTAGAGCAGGGCCGTACCGTCGGGCAGCGTCTCGACGACATGCGCGTCCCAGATCTTGTCGAACAGCGTGCGCGGCTTCTGCGCTGACATCTTGCTTGTCCCCTACCCAGTCAAAAGAACAGAAGCCCCGCTCCTTCCGGAACGGGGCATTCGGGGTATCTCAGGCCTTGGCTTCGGCCGGTGCGGCCTCGGCCTTGGCCGGCCGCGGGTCGCGCTTCTCGACGATGCGCGCCGCCTTGCCGGTCCGGCCCCGCAGGTAATACAGCTTCGCGCGCCGCACCTTGCCGCGCCGCAGCACCAGGATCTCGGTCACCGAGGGCGAGTACAGCGGGAAGACCCGCTCGACGCCCTCGCCGTAGGAGAGCTTGCGGACGGTGAAGTTGCTGTTCACGCCCTTGTTGCTGCGGGCGATGACCACGCCCTCATAGGCCTGGGTGCGGACGCGCTCGCCTTCGACGACGCGCACCATCACGCGCACCGTGTCGCCGGGGCCGAAGTCCGGCACGGCGCGGGCGGCGGAGAGGCGGGTGAGCTGTTCCGCTTCGAACTGCTGCAGCAGGTTCATGGCTTGGTCCTTCTCGTATCTTGATTTAGGCGGCGTCGGGGTGACCGGCAAGCGGCGCACGCGAAGCAGCGATGGGGTTGGCCGCGGCGTATCGCGCCCAGAGCTCGGGGCGGCGCTCGCGGGTGATGGCCTCGGCCTGCGCCCGCCGCCAGCGCGCGATCTCGGCATGATGGCCGGAGAGCAGCACGGGCGGCACGGCGCGGTCGTTCCAGACCGTCGGGCGGGTGTAGTGCGGGTACTCCAGCAGGCCCGAGGAGAAGCTCTCCTCCTCCCCGCTCTCGGCCGCGCCCATGACGCCGGGCAGCAGCCGCACGCAGGCATCGAGCAGCACCAGCGCCGCCGGCTCGCCGCCCGAGAGCACGTAGTCGCCGATCGAGACCTCGGTCATCGCCCGTGCCTCGATCACCCGCTGGTCGATGCCCTCGAACCGGCCGCAGAGCAGCACCACGCCGGGCGCCGCGGCGAAGCCGCGCACCATGGCCTGGTCCAGCGGCCGCCCGCGCGGCGTCAGCACCACCAGCGGCCGGTCCGGCCCCGCCGCCAGCGCCGCGGCGCAGGCCGCATCGACCACGTCCGGCCGCAGCACCATCCCCGCGCCGCCGCCGCAGGGCGTGTCGTCCACGCTGCGGTGGCGGTCGGTGGCGAAGCCGCGGATGTCGATGGCCTCCAGCGCCCAGCGCCCCTCGCGGAGCGCCTTCCCGGCCAGGGACTGGCCGAGCGGCCCGGGAAACATCTCGGGGAACAGCGTGAGGACGGAGGCTTGCCAGGGAGACGCAACAGTCATGCGGCATCCTCCGCACCGGGTTCCGGCCGCACCACGATCTCGTCCGGCGGGATCACCACCACGCGGCCGTCCCGGAGGTCGATCACCGGCACCGCCGCCCGGGTGAAGGGCACCAGCAGTTCCGGCGTCGCCTCGATCACCAGGAAGGCGCCGGCGCCATGGTCCTCCACCGCGCGGATCAGGCCGAGCAGCGCACCCGCCTCGGTCTCGGCCCGGAGGCCCAGCAGGTCGGCGAGGTAGAACTCCTCCTCCTCGGCCGGCGGCAGCAGCGCCCGTTCGACATACAGCCGTGTCCCGGTCAGCTTCTGCGCCGCGTCGCGGTCCGCCACGCCCTCGACCCGCGCCACCCCTTCCGAGAGCAGCGTGATGCCGTAGCGCCTGGTGCCGGCCTCGTCGGTCAGCGGGCCGTAGTCGGCGATGGCGGCGGGATCGGCGGTGAAGCTGCGCAGCTTCACCAGGCCGCGCACCCCGTGCGGCCTGCCGATCTCCCCCACCAATATCCGCTTGCCCGACACCGGCCCTGGTCCCTTGGCTTAAGGTCTTAGCCGGCCGCCGCTGCGGCGGCCGCGGCGCGCTCCTGCGCCTTCTTCTTCGGCAGCGACTGCTTCGGCTGCTCCGGGAAGACCGGCATCGGCGCGAGGTCGGCCTTGCCGAGGAACTTCGCCACGCGGTCGGTCGCCACGGCGCCCTCGCCCAGCCAATGCTTGATGCGCTCGTCGACCAGCCGCACCCGGTCGGTGTGGTCGGAGGGCAGCATCGGGTTGTAGCTGCCCAGCTTCTCGATGAAGCGGCCGTCGCGCGGGCTGCGGCTGTCGGCCACCACGATGTGGTAGTAGGGACGCTTCTTGGCGCCGGCGCGTGCGAGGCGGATCTTCAGGCCCATGGTATCAATGTCGCTCCGTGTGGTGGGTGGGGGTCAGTAGGGACGCCGTCCGCCGGGGCCTTGCTTCCCCTGCGGCATCAGCGCGGCGAGGCCGCCGCGCATCATCCCCTTCTGGCCGAGCTTGCTCATCCGCTTCATCATCGCGGACATCTCGTCGAATTGCTTCAGCAGCCGGTTGACCTCCTGCACCGTGGCGCCGCTGCCGGCGGCGATGCGCCGCTTGCGGGAGGCCTTGATGAGGTCGGGCACCCGCCGCTCCTTCACCGTCATGCTGCCGATGATGGCGGCCTGGCGCTTCAGGATGGTGGTGTCGAGGTTGGCGCCCTCGAGCTGCTGCTTGATCTTGCCCACGCCCGGCAGCATCCCGAGGATGCCGGACAGCGAGCCCATCTTGCCGATCTGCTTCAGCTGGCTCGCGTAGTCCTCCAGCGTGAACTGGCCCTTCTGCATCCGGGCCGCCATCTTCTCGGCGTCGGCCTGGTCGATGGTCTCGGCCGCGCGCTCGACGAGCGAGACGATGTCGCCCATGCCGAGGATGCGGGAGGCGATGCGGTCGGGGTGGAAATCCTCCAGCGCATCCAGCTTCTCGCCGGCGCCGAGCAGCTTGATCGGGGCGCCGGTGACCGCCCGCATGGACAGCGCCGCGCCGCCGCGGGCATCGCCGTCGATCCGGGTCATGACGATGCCGGTGACGCCCACCGTGTCCTGGAAGGCGCGGGCGGTGTTCACCGCGTCCTGGCCGGTCATGGCATCGACCACCAGCAGGGTCTCGTGCGGATGGGTCGCGGCCTTCACCGCCGCCACCTCCGCCATCAGCACCACGTCGATGGCGAGCCGGCCGGCGGTGTCGAGGATGACCACGTCGAAGAGCTCGCGCCGCCCGAGGTCCATCGCCCGCTCCGCGATCTGCAGCGGCGTCTGGCCGGCGATGATCGGCAGGCTGGCGACGCCCACCTGCTTCGCCAGCGTCTCGAGCTGCAGCTGCGCCGCGGGGCGGTGCACGTCGAGCGAGGCGAGCAGCACCTTCTTCTTGTCGCGGTTCTTCAGCCGCAACGCGATCTTGCCGGAGGTGGTGGTCTTGCCCGAGCCCTGGAGCCCGACCATCAGGATCGGCACCGGCGACGGCGCATTGAGGTCGAGGCCACGGGCCCCGGTATCACCCTCGCCGCCGCCGAGCGCTTCCACCAGGCAGTCGTTGACGATCTTGATGACCTGCTGCGCCGGCGAGACGCTGCGCAGCACCTCCTGGCCCACGGCGCGGTCCCGCACCTTGGTGGTGATGTCCTTCACCACCGGCAGGGCGACATCGGCCTCGAGCAGGGCGACGCGGACCTCGCGCAGGGCCTCCTGGACGTCGGCATCGGTCAGCGCGCCGCGACGGCGGAGCTTGTCGAAGACCCCGTTCAGCTTGCTGGATAATGCCTCGAACATCGGACCGACCCGTACCCTTCCCGCCAGACCATAACGTATCGCGCCGCTGCGCGAGACTTCGCGGAGCGACGGAGCCCCCTGCCCGGCAGGGGACCTACTTGACCGAAGTCCGGACGCCTAAGACCCGGCGTCCCGAACGTCAAGCCTATTTGGGCGCCAGCACCATGATCATCTGGCGGTTCTCGAGCCGGGGCATCTGCTCGACCTTGATGGTCTCGCCCAGCTCCATCCGGATGCGCTCGAGCACCTTGATGCCGAGATCCTGGTGGGCCATCTCGCGGCCGCGGAACCGCAGGGTCACCTTGACCTTGTCGCCTTCCTCGATGAAGCCCTTCATCTGGCGCATCTTCACGTCGTAGTCATGGTCGTCGATGTTCGGGCGAACCTTGACTTCCTTGATCTCGACGACTTTCTGCTTCTTGCGGGCCTCGTTGGCCTTCTTCTGGGCCTCGTACTTGAACTTGCCGTAGTCGGTGATCTTGCAGACCGGGGGCACCGCGTTCGGGCTGATTTCGAGCAGATCCAGCCCGACCTCGAAAGCCTTCAGCATGGCCTCGCGCGCCGTCATGACGCCGAGCATCTCGCCGTCCTGATCGATCAACCGGACCTGGGGGACGCGAATTTCTTCATTGACCCGCGGTCCGTCGCGGGTCGGCATCTGGTTCGAAACGGGACCTCTGGCTATGGTCGTCTCCTGTCGACGTGTTGGTCTGTAGTTATGGGCCCTGCCTCACGCCGCTGCAACAGCAAGCGCCAGCGCCCGGCTTCCCCGCACCGCGAAGCAACCGGCGCAAGCCCTTGTTCCGCAACGCTGATCAGGCCACCGCGGCCTCGGCATCACAATCGGCCTGCCTGAGATCGGGCGGGGTTGCCTCCCGCGCGAGCAGCGCCACCGCCTCGGCCAGCGGCAGGGTCACCTGCTCCCGGCCGGGCAGGCGGCGCAGCACCAGGCTGCCCTCCTCGGCCTCCCGCCGGCCCACCACCGCCAGCACCGGCACGCGCTGGTCGATGTGGTCCACCACCTTGCGGTTGATCTTCTCGTTGCGCAGATCGAGGTCGACGCGCATCCCGGCCTTGGCCAGGGCCGCCGCCGCCTCCCGCGCGAAGCCGTCGGCGTCCGAGACGATGGTGGTCACCACCACCTGAACCGGGGCCAGCCACAGCGGGAAGCGCCCGGCATGCTGCTCGATCAGGATGCCGATGAAGCGCTCGAAGCTGCCGAGGATGGCCCGGTGCAGCATGACCGGGCGGCGGCGGGTGCCGTCCTCGGCCACGTATTCCGCATCCAGCCGCTCCGGCAGGACGAAATCGACCTGCAGCGTGCCGCATTGCCAGTCGCGGCCGATGGCGTCGCGCAGGACGAATTCCAGCTTCGGGCCATAGAAGGCGCCCTCCCCCGGGTTCAGCTCGTAGTCCACGCCGGCCGTCCGGCAGGCCTCGCGCAGGGCGCCCTCGGCCTGGTCCCAGACCGCATCCTCGCCCGCCCGCTTGGCCGGCCGGTCGCTGAACTTCACCCGGAAGTCGGCGAAGCCGAGGTCGCGGTAGATCGAGGACAGCAGCGCCACGAATTCCACCGTCTCGGCCGCGATCTGCTCCTCGGAGCAGAAGATGTGGGCGTCGTCCTGGGTAAAGGCCCTGACCCGCATGATGCCGTGCAGCGCCCCCGAGGGCTCGTAGCGGTGGCAGGAGCCGAATTCCGCCATCCGCAGCGGCAGCTCGCGGTAGCTGCGGAGCCCCTGGTTGAAGATCTGCACGTGGCAGGGGCAGTTCATCGGCTTCAGCGCCAGGACCCGGTCCTTCTCGGACTCGTCCTCGACCCGGGCGATGAACATGTTCTCCCGGAATTTCTCCCAGTGGCCGGAGGCCTCCCAGAGCTTGCGGTCGACCAGCTGGGGGGTCTTCACCTCCTGGTAGTCGGTCCGGTCGAGCCGGCGGCGCATGTAGTCCTCCAGCACCCGGTAGAGCTTCCAGCCCTTGGGGTGCCAGAAGATGCTGCCGGTCGCCTCCTCCTGGAGGTGGAAGAGGTGCATCTCGCGGCCGATCTTGCGGTGGTCGCGCTTCTCCGCCTCCTCCAGCTGGTGGAGGTAGGCGTCCAGCTCCTTCTGGTCGCGCCAGGCGGTGCCGTAGATGCGCGACAGCATGGCGTTGCGGTGGTCGCCGCGCCAATAGGCCCCGGCCACCTTGGTCAGCTTGAAGGCGCCGCCGATGTCGCCGGTGCCGCGCATGTGCGGGCCGCGGCAGAGGTCGATCCAGTCGCCCTGGGAATAGAGGCTGATCTCGACGTCGGTCGGCAGGTCCTGGATCAGCTCCGCCTTGTACTTCTCGCCCTTGTCCTTGAAGAACCCGATGGCTTCGTCGCGCGGCATGACGCTGCGCACGAAGGGGGCGTTGCGGGCGATGATCTCCCGCATCTTCGCCTCGATCGCGCCGAAATCCTCCGGCGTGAAGGGCTCGTTGCGGGCGAAGTCGTAGTAGAAGCCGTTCTCGATCGAGGGGCCGATGGTCACCTGGGTGCCCGGGTAGAGCGCCTGCACCGCCTCGGCCAGCACATGCGCGGTGTCGTGCCGGATCAGCTCCAGCGCCTCGGGGTCGCGGCGGGTGATGAAGCGCACGGCGGCGTCCGCCGTGATCTCGGCCGCGAGGTCGCGCGTCGCGCCATCCACCTGCATGGCGAGCGCCGCCTTGGCGAGGCCGGGGCCGATCGCCGCCGCGACGGCAGTGCCCGTCACCGGCCCATCGAAGGCGCGGACGGACCCGTCGGGTAGCGTGATCGCAGGCATGGGAATGGCGTTTCCTGTCAGGGGGCGTGGGGCGCGGACCATGGGCAGCGCGGGCGCCGCTCGTCAAGCGCCGCGCTTGCGGCACCGCGGCAGGGCGCCGATATTCCCCCGCCGTCTGGAGTCATTCCCTGTGCCGGAGCCGCGCCGCGCCGCTCTCTATGTCGATTTCGACAATGTCTTCTCGACCCTCGCCGCCCTCGACGAATGGGCCGCCTGGAGCTTCGCCGCCAACCCCGGCCGCTGGCTGGACTGGCTGGCGGAGGCCCTGCCCGGCGGCCCGCGCCGGCTGCTGGTGCGCCGCTGCTACCTGAACCCGGCCGGCTGGACCGAGCCGGAGGCCGGCGGCGGCCTGGCCCGCTGGCTCGGCCAGCCCCGCATCTACTACAGCCGCTTCCGCGGCGACTTCGTCCGCGCCGGCTTCACCGTGGTGGATTGCCCGCGCCTCGCCCGGCTGAAGAATGCCGCCGACATCGTCATGGCCCTCGATATCGCCGATGCCATCGGCCATGCCACCCGCTTCGAGGAATTCCTGATCCTCTCGGGCGACAGCGACTTCACCCCGCTGCTGCACCGGCTGCGGGAGCATGACCGGCGGACGCTGGTCATCACCCACGACGCCTCCGCCCTGGCCTTCCGGGCCGCCGCCGATGCCGTGCTGCCGCTCGGGGATTTCGCCGAGGCGGCGCTGCTGCCCGAGCCGGCCGGGCCGGTGCCGGCCCTCCCGGCGGTATCCTCCGGCGCCCACCCGCCCGCCGCGACGGAGCCGGATGCCGTCGCCGACCCCGGCGAGCCGGAGGCCCAGCGCAGCACCATCCTGGCCGCGCTCCGCCGCATGGTGGCCGCCGCGGCGGACCCGCTGCACCTGCCGGCGCTGGGCAAGCGCATCCATGTCGAGTGCGGCGGCTGGGTCCGGCGCAGCCGCTTCGGCGGCGCCGGGACGCTGGCCAAGCTGATCGAGGGCGCCCCCGACCTGATGCTCGAGGCCGGGCCAGGCGGCGGCTGGCTCTATGACCCGCGCCGGCACGAGCCGCCCGCCCTCGCCCAGGCGGAGACGGGGAATGACCCGCTCTCCCGCGCCCTGGCCGAGCTGCGCCCGGCCACCGCGGAGGGTACCGAGCTGCCCCGCCTCGGGCCGGAGGAGCTGGAATTCGTGCTCGACCGGCTGGCGAGCCTGCTGCCGCTGCCGGGCGGGCCGGGCGGGGCGGCCCGTGCCGCCCTGGTCTCGGAGGCGATCGGCGCCGGCTTCGACGTGCCGGCCCGGGCGGTGGACGTGCTGGTGCAATGGCTGCTGCGCGCCCGCTTCGACTGGCAGCCGGCCCCCGAGCCCGCCGATACCGCCGGCCGCCTCCGCCGCGCCTTCTATGCCGCGCTGACCCGCCAGGCGACCGCCGCCGGGCTGCGGCTGCGGCCGGAGACCCTGGCGGCGCTGCGCGACTGGATCGGCCTCACCGCCCGCCGCAGCGAGGAGCCGGCGGCGGAGCTGCCGCCCGATACCGCCCCCGCGTTGACCCAGGCCCCGGCGATGCCCACCTCCCCGGTTGCCGCAGACACCATAGACCCTTGAAGGCGGGGCCCGCCCGGGCGCCGCCGGAGGCCGCGCCATGCCCGTCCAGATCGATTTCGACACCAGCTACACCCGCCTGCCGGAACGCTTCTTCGCCCGGCTGGAGCCGCGTCCGGTCGCCGCGCCGCGGCTCATCCGGCTCAACGGGCCGCTGGCCGAGCAGCTCGGCCTCGATGCCGCCTGGCTGGCCAGCCCCGAGGGCGTCGCCATGCTGGCCGGCAACGACCTGCCGGAAGGCGCCGCCGCCCTGGCCTATGCCGGGCACCAGTTCGGCAATTTCGTGCCGCAGCTCGGCGACGGCCGCGCCCTGCTGCTGGGCGAGGTGGTGGGCCGCGACGGCCAGCGCCGCGACCTCCAGCTCAAGGGCTCCGGCCGGACGCCCTTCTCCCGCGGCGGCGACGGAAGGGCGGCGCTCGGCCCGGTGCTGCGGGAATACATCGTCTCCGAGGCCATGGCGGCGCTCGGCGTGCCGACCACCCGGGCGCTCGCCGCCGTCACCACCGGCGAGAGCGTCTGGCGCGAGACGGCGCTGCCCGGGGCGGTGCTCACCCGCGTCGCCGCCAGCCACATCCGGGTCGGCACCTTCCAGTTCTTCGCCGCCCGCGGCGATGCCGAGGGGGTGCAGCTGCTGGCCGACCATGCCATCGCCCGGCACTACCCGGCGGCGCTCGCGGCGCCCAACCCCTACCGCGCCCTGCTCGAGGCGGTGGTCGCGGCCCAGGCCGGGCTGATCGCGCAGTGGCTGCTGGTCGGCTTCATCCATGGGGTGATGAACACCGACAACTGCGCCATCTCGGGCGAGACCATCGACTACGGGCCCTGCGCCTTCATGGATGCCTACGACCCGGCGACGGTCTTCAGCTCGATCGACCAGGCCAGCCGCTACGCCTACGGCAACCAGCCGCGCATCGCCCAGTGGAACCTGACGCGGCTGGCCGAGACCCTGCTGCCGCTGCTCGACGCCGACCAGGACCGGGCGGTGGCCCAGGCGCAGGAGGCGCTGGCCGGCTTCGGCCCGATCTTCCAGGGCGCCTGGCTCGCCGGGCTGCGGCGCAAGCTCGGGCTGCTGGAGGAGCGGCCGGAGGATGCCGAGCTGGCCCAGGCGCTGCTGACCGCCATGACGGAGAACCAGGCGGACTATACCCTGACCTTCCGCGGTCTCGGCGCTGCCCTGGCGGGCGAGCCGGCGCCGCGGGCGCTGTTCGCCGACCCCGCGGCCTATGATGCCTGGGCCGAGCGCTGGCAGGCCCGGCTGGCCCTGGAGGCGACCGACCCGGCGACCCGCCTCGCCACCATGCGCGCCGCCAATCCCGCCTTCATCCCGCGCAACCACCGGGTGGAGGCGGCGCTGGCGGCGGCGGTCGAGCGCGAGGACTTCGCCCCCTTCGAGGAGCTGCTGGCGGTGCTGACCCGGCCCTACGAGGACCAGCCCGGCTTCACCCGCTACAGCCTGCCGCCCGAGCCCGAGGAGCGGGTGCTGGCGACCTTCTGCGGCACCTGAGCCGGATCAGGCTGGCTCCGCCTCCCGCGCCGCCATCATCGCCCGGAAGGCCGGGCGGGCGTGGCAGGCCTCGAGCCAGGCGCGGAGCGCCGGATGCGGGGCGAAGAGCTCCGGCGCCGGCATGGCGTAGCGGAGCACCTCCGACAGGGTGATGTCGGCCACGGTGAAGCGGCCGCCGACGGCGAAGCCGGTCGCCGCAAGCGCCTTGTCCAGCACCGCGAAGGGCGCGCGCAGCGCGGCGACCGAGGCGGCGGCGAGGGCGGCGTCGCGCTCCGCCGGCGGCCTGGCCGCCAGGTTGTACAGCACCTGGATGGCATGCGGCTCCACCTCGGTCGCCGCCCAGAGCGACCACATGCCCATCAGCCCGTCCTCGGCCGCATCCGCCGGCCCCAGCGCGCCGCCGTAGCGCCGCGCGAGGTAGAGGTTGATGGCCAGCGATTCGTGCAGCACCAGCCCGTCGTCGTCGATGCTGGGGATGCGGCCGTTCGGGTTCACCGCGAGGAAGGCGGGCGAGCGGGTGTTCAGCGGCGCATCCGCCGCATCCGGGTCGGCCAGCCGATAGGACTGGATGACCGGGACGTGGCGGAAGGGCAGGCCGATCTCCCCGGCCAGCCAGAGGTTCCGCGAGGCGCGGGAGCGATGGACGCCGTAGATCGTCAACACCGGTACTTGGCGCCCTTGCGGTCGATGGCGCGGACCAGGCCCTGGAATTCCAGCAGGCCGTATTCCGGCGTGGCGCGCAGCTTCTTCATGCGGGCGGCGGCGCGGTCGATGATGTAGGGCTCGATCGGCACCGGCGGCTCATCCAGCTGGCGGGCCATGAGTTCGAGTTCGCAGGCGCGCTCGAGCATGTAGAGGCGCATCATGGCGCCGTGGATGGTCTCGCCGAGCGTAAGCAGGCCGTGGTTGTGCAGCACGACGCAGGTGCCGCCCTTGCAGGATTCGGCCAGGGCGTCGCATTCCTCCTGCGAAGTCGGCACGCCGTATTCGTGGTAGACCACCTCGTCGTAGACGTGCAGCGCATCCTGGCTGATCGGGCGCAGGCCGCGCTTCATCAGCGAGACGCCGCCGCCGGCCCGGGTATGGGTGTGGAGGACGCAATTCGCATCGGGACGGCCGATGTAGACGCCGCTGTGGATGGTGAAGCCGGCGGCGTTGTAGCGGCCCTGGTCGCCGATGACGTTGCCCTTGAGGTCCATCTTCACCAGCGAGGAGGCGGTGACCTCGTCGAAGGTCTCGCCGTAGCGGTTGATCAGGAAATGCTCGGGCTCGCCGGGGATGCGGGCTGACATGTGGGTGTTGATCAGGTCGGTCCAGCCGAGGTCGTGGCAGACGTGGTAGAGCGCGGCGAGGTCGCAGCGGGTCTGCCACTCGGCATCGGACATGTCGGAGCTGGCGAGTTTCATGGCTGATGACATCGGGGATTCCCTTCGCATGCTGTCCGGCCGTAGCCGGGCCAGGACCGTTCGGGCGGATCGTCAAGGCGGGGCCGGCACAGCCTGCCGGACGGGGCATGGTGCGCGAGGGCGGCGCGGGCCGCAAGCCGAACTCCGGTCAGCCGCCGCAGCTTTCGAGGCGGAAGTGCGGCGCCGGATCCTGCCGCACGCCGTTCAGCCAGAGCTCGAGGTGCAGGTGCGTGCCGTAGGTGATGCCGGTGCGGCCGACCCGGCCAAGCGGCTCGCCCCGGGCCACCGCGCGGCGGCCGCCGGCGAGCGCCGGCACGACGGTGCCGAGATGGGCATAGCGGGTCAGCCAGCCACCGGCGTGGCGCAGGTCCACCTCCAGCCCGGCGGCGCCGCGGCGGCGGATGGCGACCACCTCGCCGGCGGCGGCGGCGCGGATCGCGGCGCCGGCCGGGGCGGGCAGGTCGATGCCGCCATGCAGCCGGGAGGCCCGCGGCCCGCCGGCCGGGCGGGCGCCGAAGGGCGAGGAGATGCAGGCGGGGGAGACCGGGGGCGCCCAGGCGGGGGCCGGGGGCGTGTCGAGGGGCATGCGGCGCAGCGTCCGGGGCGAGGCCCGGGGTCGTCAAGGCGGGGCTTGGCGCGGACCGGCCGGGCGCCCTCAATTCCGCTCAAATCCCCTCAATTCCCCTAAATTTCCTGGGCTCGCGCTGCCCAAACCACTGAATCGAAACACAATAAAATTTATTGCCGGCTGCGCCGCGGCGGCGGCCGGCAGCGCTCACGGCGATGCCTTTGATTATATTCCTATAGCCCGACCCGGGCCGGAGGGCAAGGCAAACCCGTCGCCGGGGGGGGCTTCGCGGCGCTCCCCGGCCCCCCTAAGAATGGCGCAAAGGGAGAAGACCATGACCATGCGCCTCGACAGCACGGCCTGGCTGGCGGATTGCCTGCCGCAGGACTGGAAGGACGGCAGCTTCGCCGCGCGGATCATGACGGCGGAAGGGCCGAGCGTCCTCGCCCTGCTGCAGGGCGCGGCCTTCGACATGACCCCCGCCTTCGGCACCAGCAGCGCCTGGCTGAACGAGCCCGACCCGGTCGCCGCCATCCGCCACCGCGGCGTCCCCATCCCGCTCGACCTCCCGGCGGTGCTGGCGAACAGCGCGCATGCGGCGCGCGATACGGCGAAGCCCTGGCTGCTGGCGCCGGTCGACCTGCAGGCGGTGAAGGCCTGCGGCGTGACCTATGTCCGCTCCATGCTGGAGCGGGTCATCGAGGAGCGCTGCCGCGGCGATGCCTCCCAGGCGGAGACGGTGCGGGCCGAGGTGCGGGCCATCATCGGCGACGACCTCTCCGAGTTGCGGCCGGGCAGCGCCGAGGCGGCGGCGGTCAAGGCGACGCTGGTCGGGAAGGGCTGGTGGAGCCAGTACCTCGAGGTCGGCATCGGCCCGGATGCCGAGATCTTCTCCAAATGCCCGCCGATGGCCTCGGTCGGCATCGGCGCCAAGGTCGGCGTGCATCCGAACAGCGCCTGGTCGAACCCGGAGCCGGAGGCGGTGCTGGCGGTGAATGCGCGCGGCGCCATCCTCGGCGCCATGCTGGGCAACGACGTGAACCTGCGGGACGTGGAGGGGCGGTCCGCCCTGCTGCTGGGGCGGGCGAAGGACAACAACGCCTCCTGCGCGCTGGGGCCGCTGCTGCGGTTGTTCGATGCGGGCTTCACCCTGGAGGACGTGCGGCGGGCGGAGCTGACCCTGACCATCACCGGCCGCGACGGCTTCGCGCTGGAGGAGCGCGGCATGGTCGGCGCCATCGCCCGCGACCCGACCGAGGTGGTGGACCAGATGATCGGGCCGCACCACCAGTACCCCGATGGCGCGGTGCTCTTCCTCGGCACCCCCTTCTCGCCCAGCAAGGACCGTGGCGAGGCGGGCCAGGGCTTCACCCATCATCCCGGCGACGTCGTGCGGATCGCCACGCCGCGGCTCGGGGCGCTGGTGAACGAGGTGGATCGGACGGATGGCTGCCCGCCCTGGGTCTTCGGGACGGGCGCGCTGTTCGCCAATCTGGCAAGGCGGGGATTGCCCAGAGCGTAAGCAAGGAAGGCCCAGGAGAAAGCATTCTCCCAGGCCCTCTTCTATTTCCATTCGTTTTCAGTGAGGCATTGGCCATGGGCGGACTCACAAAAAGGAAGGATGGAGCTCGAGGAAGGAACACTTTTCCTTCCTCGACCTTCCTCCGATGACCGAGGAGCACGGCCGCCTCGACCGCGGCGACGGCGTCGCGCTGGCCTGGCGCCGCATCCCCGGCCGCGGCCCCGGGGTGGTCTTCCTCGGCGGCTTCAACAGCGACATGACCGGCAGCAAGGCGGAGGATCTTTCGGCCTTCTGCGCCGCGCGGGGCCAGGCCTTCCTGCGGCTCGACTACAGCGGCCACGGCGCCAGCGGCGGGCGCTTCGAGGATGGCACCATCGGCCGCTGGGCCCAGGATGCGGCCACGGCGATCGCCGCGCTGACCGCCGGGCCGCAGGTGCTGGTCGGCTCCTCCATGGGCGGCTGGATCGCGCTGCTGCTGGCGGTGCGCCAGCCGGAGCGGGTGGCGGCGCTGGTCGGCATCGCCGCGGCGCCGGACTTCACCGCGCGGATCGAGGCGCTGCTGCCGGCCGAGATCCAGGCGATCATCGCCCGCGACGGGGTCTGGCACCGGCCGAGCCAGTATGGCCCGCCCTACCCCATCACCCGCCAGCTGCTGGAGGAAGGCCGCCGCCATCTGCTGCTGCGGGCGGCGGTGCCCATCACCGTGCCGATCCGGTTGCTGCAGGGCCAGGACGACCCGGACGTGCCCTGGGACACCGCGCTGAAGATCGCCGCGGCGGTGACCGGGGCGGACGTGCAGGTGGTGCTGGTGAAGGACGGCGACCACCGGCTCTCCCGGCCGCAGGACCTGGCGCTACTGCGGCGGGTGGTCGGCGAGCTGCTCGGCCCCCCCTTGCTCGGCCGCCAGGATGGCGGCGAGGCCGGCGCGGTAGCCGGGGTGGCGCCACCGGATGCCCAGCGCTGACTTGGTCGCGGCATTGGCGACCTTGCGGTTCTCCGCCCAGAAGCTGCGGGCCATGGGGGACATGCCGGCGGCGGCCTGCTCGTAGGGGATGGCCGGGGGCGGCGCCACGCCGAGCAGCCGGGCGGCTTCCGCCACCACCTCGGCGCTTTCCGCCACCTCGTCGTCGACCAGGTTGAGGATGCGCCGGCCGGGCGGCAGCGCCTGGCCGATGGCGGCGCCGACGGCGAGAGCGATGTCGTCGCGGTGGATGCGGCTGAAGGCATGGCCGGGCTTGACGGTGCGGCGGGCGGTGCCGGCGCGGAGCTCGTCGAAGGCGCTGCGCCCCGGGCCATAGATGCCGCCGACCCGGAAGATGTCGACCGCGAGGCGGGCGGCGAGGGCGCCCCAGGCCTGCTCGGCCTCGAGCCGGCGGCGGGAGCGGTCCTGGCCGGGCGCGGGGGGCGTCGCCTCGTCGACCCAGCCGCCGCCGCGGTCGCCGTAGACGCCGGTGGTCGAGAGGTAGCCGACCCAGCGCAGGGCCGGCGCGGCGGCGATGGCCGTGGCATGGGCGGCGAGCACCGGGTCGCCGGCCTCCCCGGGCGCGGCGGTGACCAGCAGGTGGGTGGCGGTGGCGAATGCCGGGCCGGCGGCGGCGAAGGCGATGACGCCGACGCCGGGCGGGGCCGCGCCGCGGGACGGGTCCCGGAAGGTGCCGGTCACCTGCCAGCCGGCCGCCAGCGCCTCCCGCGCCACGGCGCTGCCGCTGTAGCCGAGGCCGGCGATGAGGAGGTGCCCCGGAGGCGCCGGGGCGGGCGGGACGGTGGGCGGGATGGCGGGCGGATGGGTCATGCGGATGATCTGGCGCGGCGATGCGGCGGATGCCAGGGCTGGTCATCGCGGCCCGATGACCGGCCGGGCGATGTCCCTGCGGCGGGCTTTGCCCTAGACTGGCCGCGTGACACTCCTTCGCCCCATCCTGCTCGGTGCCTGCTCCGTCCTGCTGCTGGCCGCGGCCGGCGAGCGGCCCCCCGACGGGCCGCGGCTGGCCGAGGGCGCGCAGTACGACGCCTGCCTCGGCCAGATCCGCACCGATGCCGAGGGCGCCCGGTCCATGGCGGAAGCCTGGGAGGCGTCCGGCGGCGGCGAGGGGGCGCGGCATTGCGGCGCGCTGGCGCTGCTCGGCATGGGCGAGCCGGAGCGGGCGGCGGAGCGGCTGGAACAGCTTGGCCGGGCCAGCCGCGCCGGCGCGGCGCTCCGGGCCTCGCTCTTCGCCCAGGCGGGGCAGGCCTGGATGATGGCCGGCGACGGCAGCCGGGCCTTCGGCGCCACCACCATGGGGCTGGCCCTGGCACCGGACGACACCGAGCTGCTGCTGGACCGCGCCGTGGCGCTCGGCACCCTCTCCCGCTTCGCCGAGGCGCTGGAGGATGCGGACCGCGTGCTGGCGCTGAACCCGGACCGGGCCGAGGCCTGGGTCTTCCGCGCCGCCGCCAACCGCCACCTGGACAAGGTCGGCCAGGCCGCCGAGGACGTCGCCCGGGCGCTGGCGCTGGCGCCGGAGAATGCCGAGGCGATGCTGGAGCGGGGGATCATCCGGCAGATGCAGGGCGATACCGCCGGGGCGAAGCAGGACTGGGAACGGGTCGCGCGACTGGCGCCGGGCAGCGCGACCGCCGACCTCGCGCTGCAGAACCTGGCGCTGAACGAGGCCGTGCCGACGCCGCGGCGACCGCAGCGGCGCTAGCGCGCCGTCATCCGGGGCGCCGGCTGATCAAGCGCCGGCCCGCCCTTCAGAAGTCGGGGTTGTCGTAGTGCTCGGGCGGGGTCAGGCCGCTGACCCGGTCGGCCAGGATGGCGCGGAAGCAGGGGCGCGACTTCATCCGCGCGTACCAGTCGCGCGCCGCGTCGCTCAGCTCCCATTTCACGTCGCCGATGTAGTCGAGCGCCGAGAGGTGGGCGGCGGCCGCGAAATCCGCCAGGCTGATGTGCG
Source organism: Paeniroseomonas aquatica (assembly GCF_030409335.1). Lineage (GTDB taxonomy): Bacteria > Pseudomonadota > Alphaproteobacteria > Acetobacterales > Acetobacteraceae > Belnapia > Belnapia aquatica. Next base: position 256,054 of record NZ_JAUFPN010000153.1, on the reverse strand, counting down.
GGCCGGCCAGCCAGGCCCGGTTCTCCGCCAGCCAGCCGAGATAGGCCATGTGCGGGCGCATGTTCTGGTAGCCCGCCCGCATCGCCGTCGCATCCGGGTTGCCGCGGCCGAGCAGCCGCTTCATCTGCTTCTCGAACAGCAGGTTGCGGGTGACCTCGGCGTTGAACTTGCCGTCGAACCAGGCGACCAGGCGGCGGACCTCGGCCCGCTCCCCCAGGGTGCGGCCGAACAGCGGCACGTCCGGGTAGGCCTCGTCGAGGTATTCGCAGATGGCATAGCTGTCGGCGATGGCGAAGCCATTCTCCTCCAGCAGCACCGGCACGGTGACCGCGGCGTTCATCGCCTCGAATTCCGGCCGGCGCTCCCAGACGCGCTCGATCCGCAGCTCGAAGGGGATGCGCTTTTCGGCCAGGGCAAGGCGGACCTTGCGGCAGAACGGCGAGAGGGGGATGTGGAAAAGGGTACGCACGGACGCGTTATGGCACCCGTGCGGCAGCTTCGGAAGCGGCAACCGTGACGCGAGAGCGGCAAATCTGCCCCCCTCGCCCCCGGATCGCCCGGCGGCGGCCACCGAGCATGGCCGCCGCCGCCGGCTTGCTACTCGGCCGCCACCGCCGCCGGGTCCTGCATCGGCGCGGCGAGGTAGCGGGCGTATTCCTTCGGCACCACGTGCCAGAACCGGCCGCGCTCCTGCGCCCAGTCGTTCAGCAGCCGGGCGCCGAGGCGGGAGCCGGTCTCGGCGACGTGGCGGGCGAGCAGGGCCTGCAGCTCCGCCTCCCAGTGGCTGGAGGCGAGGCGGGACCAGAGCAGCGTCTCGGGATTGACCCGGCGCTCGAAGGTGTCGTCGGCGTCGTACAGGAAGGCCACGCCGCCGGTGAAGCCGGCGCCGAAATTGTCGCCGACCGGGCCGAGGATCACCACCGTGCCGCCGGTCATGTACTCGCAGCCATTGGCGCCGCAGCCCTCGACCACGGCCAGCGCACCCGAGTTGCGGACCGCGAAGCGCTCCCCGGCCTGGCCGCCGGCAAACAGCTCGCCCGCGGTCGCGCCATAGAGGCAGGTGTTGCCGATGATGGTGTTCTCGTTCCAGACCAGCGCCGAGGAGGGCGCCGGGCGCACCACGATGCTGGCGCCCGAGAGCCCCTTGCCGACGTAGTCGTTGGCATCGCCCAGCACCTCGAGCTTGAGGCCGCGCACCGCGAAGGCGCCGAGCGACTGCCCGGCGGTGCCGCGCAGCCGCACCGTGAGGTGGCCCGGCTGCAGGCCGGACATGCCGAACTTGCGGGTGATCTTGCTGCTGATCTTGGTGCCGATGGCCCGGTGGGTGTTCCGGATGTTGTACTGCAGCTGCATCTTCTCGCCCCGCTCGAACAGCGCGGCGGCGTCGCGGATCATGTCGGCATCGAGGGTCTCGGGAACCTCGTTGCGGCCTTCCAGCGTGCAGTAGCGGGCATGCGGGCCGGCATCGGCCTGCACCAGCAGCGGGTTGAGGTCGAGGTCGTCGAGATCCTCCGAGCCGCGGCTGACCTGCTTCAGCAGGTCGGTGCGGCCGATGACGTCGACCAGCTTGCGGACGCCGAGGCTGGCCAGGATCTCCCGCACTTCCTCCGCGACGAAGGAGAAGAGGTTGATCACCTTCTCCGGGGAGCCCGCGAATTTCTGCCGCAGCGTCTCGTCCTGGGTGCAGACGCCGACCGGGCAGGTGTTGGAATGGCACTGCCGCACCATGATGCAGCCCATCGCCACCAGCGAGGCGGTGCCGATGCCGAATTCCTCGGCGCCCAGCATGGCGGCGATGACCACGTCGCGGCCGGTCTTGATGCCGCCGTCGGTCCGCAGCTTGACCCGGTGCCGCAGCCGGTTGAGCTGGAGCACCTGATGGGTCTCGGAGAGCCCCATCTCCCAGGGCAGGCCGGCGTATTTGATGCTGGTCTGCGGGCTGGCGCCGGTGCCGCCGGAATGGCCGGAGACCAGGATGGCATCCGCCTTGGCCTTGGCGACGCCGGCGGCGATGGTGCCGATGCCGGAGCGGCTCACCAGCTTCACCGTGACCGTCGCATCCGGGTTGATCTGCTTCAGGTCGTAGATGAGCTGCGCCAGATCCTCGATCGAGTAGATGTCGTGGTGCGGCGGCGGGGAGATGAGGGTCACGCCGGGCGTGGAATGGCGCAGCTTGGCGATCAGCCCGCTGACCTTGAAGCCGGGCAGCTGGCCGCCCTCGCCGGGCTTGGCGCCCTGGGCGACCTTGATCTCGATCTCGCGGCAGGCGTTCAGGTACTCGGCGGTGACGCCGAAGCGGCCGGAGGCGATCTGCTTGATGGCGCTGTTGGCGTTGTCGCCGTTGGCGCGCGGGGTGGCGCGGGCGGGATCCTCGCCCCCTTCCCCGCTGTCCGACTTGGCGCCGATGCGGTTCATCGCGATCGACAGCGTCTCATGCGCCTCGGGGCTCAGCGCGCCGAGCGAGATGCCGGGGGCGATCAGGCGCTTCCGGATCTCGGTGATGCTGTCGACTTCCTCGAGCGGCACCGGGGTGCGGCCCTCGGTGCGGAAGTCGAGCAGGTCGCGCAGCGCGACCGGCGCCTGGCGGCGGACCGCGTCCGAGTAGCGCTTGAACTTGGTGTAGCTGTCGGTCTCGACCGCATCCTGCAGGGTATGGATCAGCCCGCCGTCGAAGGCATGGCTCTCGCCGCGCAGCCGCCGCTTGTAGAGTCCGCCGACCGGCAGGGTGACCACATCGGCGTCCCAGGCACGGGCATGCAGCGCCAGCACCCGGCGGGCGATGCCCTGCAGGCCGATGCCGGAGATGCGGCTCGGCACGCCGGGGAAGAATTCGGCGACGAGGGCGCGGGAGAGGCCGATGGCCTCGAAATTCATCCCCCCGCGGTAGCTGCTGATGACCGAGATGCCCATCTTGGACATCACCTTCAGCAGCCCCTTGTCGACCGCCTTCTTGTAGTGCGCCACGCATTCCGGCAGCGGCGTGTCGCCGAACAGCCCGCGGCGGTGGCGGTCGGCGATGCTCTCCTGCGCGAGGTAGGCGTTCACCGTGGTGGCGCCGGCGCCGATCAGCACCGCGGCGTAGTGCACGTCGAGACATTCGGCCGAGCGGATGTTGAGGCTGGTGAAGGTCCGCAGCGAATGCTTCACCAGGTGGGTGTGCACGCCGCCGACCGCCAGGATCATCGGGATCGGCACGCGGGCGGCGCCCTGGTGCTGGTCGGTCAGGATGATGTGGGCGCAGCCCGAGCGCACCCCCTCCTCGGCCTCGCGCCGGATGCGGTCGATGGCGCGGCGCAGCCCGGCCTCGCCCTCCTCGACCGGGAAGGTGCAGTCGACCTCGCAGGCGGTCGCGCCCATGTACTGGCGCATGGCGCCGAACTCGCTGTTCGACAGCACCGGGCTGTCGAGCATGAGCATGTCGCACTGGGTCGGGTCCTCGTCGAGGATGTTCCCGAGGTTGCCGAGCCGGGTCTTCAGCGTCATCACCCGCGTCTCGCGCAGGCTGTCGATCGGCGGGTTGGTGACCTGGCTGAAGGTCTGGCGGAAGTAGTGGTGCAGGCCGCGGTAGTGGCCCGAGAGCACCGCGATCGGGGTGTCGTCGCCCATGCTGCCGATGGCCTCGGCGCTGTCCTCGACCATCGGGTGCAGGATGGTCTCCAGCTCCTCGAGGGTGTAGCCGACCGCGAGCTGGCGGCGGCGCAGCTCCTCGCCGCGCAGGATCTCGGGCTCATGCGCCTCGGCGCGGACGATCTCGTCGATCCGGGTGGTGCGCTCGGTCCAGCGGCCGAAGGGGTGGCGGGCCGAGAGCGCGTCCTTCAGCGCGGCGTCGCCGTAGAAGGTGCCGGTCTCGAGATCGACGCCGATGCACTGGCCGGGGCCGACCCGGCCCTTCGAGACCACCAGATCCTCGGCCACCTTCACCATGCCGGTCTCGGAGCCGACGATCAGCAGCCCGTCCGCGGTCTGGGTGTAGCGCAGCGGGCGGAGGCCGTTGCGGTCGAGCCCGGCGATGACCCAGCGGCCGTCGGTCGCGGCGATGGCGGCGGGCCCGTCCCAGGGCTCCATCACCGCGTTGCAGTAGAGGAAGAGGTCGCGGTGCGGCTGCGGCATGGTCGCATTGGCGCCGAGGCTCTCGGGGATCAGCATCGACTTCGCCATGGGCGCGTCGCGGCCGCCGCGGACCAGCAGCTCGAAGACGTTGTCGAGGGTCGCGGTGTCCGAGCCGCCGGCCTGGACCACCGGCTTGATGTCCTCGAGATGGGCATCGAGCAGCGGATGCGACAGCCGGGTCTCGTGGCTCTTCATCCAGTTGACGTTGCCGTGCAGCGTGTTGATCTCGCCGTTGTGGGCGAGCATGCGGAAGGGCTGCGCCAGCTTCCAGGTGGGGAAGGTATTGGTGCTGTAGCGCTGGTGGTAGATGGCGAAGCGCGAGGTGAAGCGGGCATCGAGCAGGTCGGGGTAGAAGACCGAGAGGCTCTCGGCCAGGAACATGCCCTTGTAGATCAGCGACCGGCAGGAGAGCGAACAGAGATACAGTTCGCTGATCTGCGCCGCGATCGCCTGCTTCTCGATCTTGCGGCGGATGACGAAGAGGTCGCGCTCGTAGATCGCCTCGTCGCGCAGCTCGGGGTCGTAGATCAGGATCTGCTCGATCTCGGGCCGCGTCGCATTGGCCTTCTCGCCGATGCAGGCGACGTCGATCGGCACCTGGCGCCAGGAATAGATGGCGTAGCCGGCCGCCAGGATCTCGCTCTCGACGATCTGGCGGCAGCGCTCCTGGGCGCCGAAGTCGGTCTTGGGCAGGAAGACCATGCCGACCGCGATGCGGCCCGGGCGCATGCGGTCGCCGCCGCGCTGCACCACCTCGGCGAAGAAGTCCTGCGGGATCTCGATGTGGATGCCGGCGCCGTCGCCGGTCTTGCCGTCGGCGTCGACGGCGCCGCGGTGCCAGACCGCCTTCAGCGCATCGATGCCGGCCTGGACCACCTGGCGGGAAGGCTTGCCATTGATGGCGGCGACGAGGCCGACGCCGCAGGCGTCGTGCTCGGTGGTGTCGACATGCGCCTCGGCCAGGGTCGCCAGGTTGGCGCGGTAGCCGTCGATGAACTCGCTGCCGGATTCTGTCATGGGGATCACTCCGCCGCCACGGCGAGCGCCGCGGTCGCCTTGGACGTCACATAGGCATCGATCTGGTCGGCGGCGTCGCGGCCGTCGCGGATGGCCCAGACCACGAGCGAGGCGCCGCGGACGATGTCGCCGCCGGCGAAGACGCCGGGCAGGCTGGTCATCATGGTGCGCTGATGCACCTTCAGCGTGCCCCAGCGGGTGACCGCGAGGTCGGGCTCGCCGAACATCGCCGGCTGGTCCTCGGGGTCGAAGCCGAGCGCCTTGATGGCGAGGTCGCAGGGGAGGGTGAAGCCGCTGCCGGCGATGGTCGCCACCTGCTGCCGCCCGGTCGCGTCGGGCAGGCCGAGGTGCATGCGGCTGGCGCGGACGCCCGTCACCTTGCCCTCCCCGACGAAGGCTTCCGGCGCGGCGAGCCAGGTGAACTCCACCCCCTCCTCCTCGGCGTTCTTCACCTCCCGCATCGAGCCGGGCATGTTGGCCTTGTCGCGGCGGTAGAGGCAGGTGACGCTGGTCGCGCCCTGGCGGACGGCGGTGCGGACGCAATCCATGGCGGTGTCGCCGCCGCCGACGACCACGACCCGCTTGCCCCTGGCGTCCAGCGCGCCGGAGGTGAACTCCGGCACCGCGTCGCCGAGGTTGTCGCGGTTCGAGGCGGTGAGGTAGTCGAGCGCCGGGACGATGCCGGCGAGCCCGCTGCCCGGGGTCTCGATGTCGCGCGCCCTGTAGACGCCGGTGCCGATGAAGACCGCGTCGTGCCGGGAGCGCAGCTCGGCCATGGTGACGTCGGTGCCGACGGCGACGTTCAGGTGGAAGTGGATCCCCCCCGCCTCGTACTGCTGCCAGCGGCGGAGGACGACCTCCTTCTCCAGCTTGAAGTTCGGGATGCCGTAGATCATCAGCCCGCCGACGCGGTCGTAGCGGTCGTAGACATGGATCTGGTAGCCGCGGCCGCGCAGCCGCTCGGCGACCGCGAGGCCGGCCGGGCCGGCGCCGATGATGCCGATGCTCTGGGGCCGTTCCTGGCGCGGGCTCGGCGGCTTGACCCAGCCGTTCTCCCAGGCGGTATCGGTGATGTACTTCTCGACCGCGCCGATGGTGACGCTCTCGAAGCCCTTCTCGATGACGCAATTGCCTTCGCACAACCGGTCCTGCGGGCAGATGCGGCCGCAGATCTCGGGGAAGGTATTGGTCGCGGCGGCGATCTCGTAGGCTTCCTCGAGCCGGCCCTCGGCGGTGAGCTTCAGCCAGTCCGGGATGTTGTTGTTCAGCGGGCAATGCACCGAGCAGAAGGGCACGCCGCACTGGCTGCAGCGGCTGGCCTGCTCGGCCGCGGCGCCGGCGGCGAATTCGCGGTAGATCTCGCCGAAATCCTCGCGGCGGGCCGAGACGGGACGCTTCTCGGGCTGCGCCTGGTGAAGGCGGACGAATTGCAGCATGCGTTCGGCCATGGCCGGGGTCCCCGCTTTCTGGTCCGGGGCGTCGGGCGCGCGCGGCGCCGCAGCCGCCCGGGCTGACATCTGTGACGCAGCATTACGGCTCCCGGATACGGGAGGCGAGTCCTTTTTGGCCGATAGGACAGCAGCGCTGACCTATTATCGGCATTCCGTCACCCGGGGTTAGCTTCCCGGTATGATATGCCCGGCGCTTCGGTCCGATTCGGACCTTTCAGCCGACGAGCTGCGGCCGGCGGCCGCCGCCGCTGCGGAAGCGCTGGAGGTAGCCCGGCACCACCGCCTCCAGCGCCTTGGGCGCGATGCCGAGATCGGCGAGGCCCAGCGACCCTGCGGCGACGACATTGTCCCGCTGCAGCATCAGCAGCTGGTCCTGGGTCAGCGGCGGGTTGGGCAGGAAGCGGCCGATGGCGACCTGCAGCTTCACCAGCGCGGCCGGCAGGTCGACCAGCGGGCGGTGGTGGCCGGTGGTGTCGAGGATGAAGCGCAGCAGCTCGCGGAAGCTGGCGACGCGGGGGCCGCCGAGCTCGAAGGTCTTGCCCACCGCATCCTCGCGCGTCGCGGCGGCGATGACCGCATCCGCGACATCCCCGACATAGACCGGCTGGAAGCGGCTGGCGCCGGCCACCACCGGCATGATCGGCAGCATCCGGGCGAGGCCGGCGAAGCGGTTGAAGAACTGGTCCTCCGGCCCGAAGACGATGGAGGGACGAAGGATGGTGACGGCCGGGAAGGCGCTGCGAACCGCGGCCTCGCCGGCGGCCTTGGTCCGGCCGTACTGGCTCGGGCTGGACGGGTCGGCGCCGATGGCCGAGAGGTGCACCAGCCGCTCCACTCCCGCGGCGGCGGCCAGCCGGGCGATGCGGCCGGCGCCCTCGGCCTGGATGCGCTGGAAGTCGCCCGCCTTCGATTCCTGCAGGATCCCGACCAGGTTCACCACCAGGTCGGCGCCGGCGATGGCGCGGGCGCAGGCGCCCTCGTCCGCCACGCCGGCGCTGAGCGGGACGATCTGGCCGACGCTGCCCTGGGTCTGCAGGAAGCGGGCGCCGGCCGGATTGCGCCCGGCGACGCGCACCACGTAGCCGCGGGCGGCCAGGCGCTGCACCACGTAGCGGCCGATGAAGCCGGCGCCCCCGAAGACGGTGGCGACGTGGCGGTTGGTGGACTGGCGCATGCGAGGTGGCTCCGGCCGAAGGGCGTGTCAGGGCGGCGGCGCGGACCATATGTCTGGCGCGGTGCGGCGCCAAGCCGGTAAGGGCCACGAGGACGCTTGACGGCCGGATCGGGCCCCTCTATCAGGCCGCTCCCGGCGATGATCGAAGCCGGGTGCCGCGACCTTTGCCCAGGTGGTGGAATTGGTAGACGCGCTGGCTTCAGGTGCCAGTAACCGCAAGGTTGTGAAGGTTCGAGTCCTTTCCTGGGCACCACTCTCCGCGGCGGGGAAATATCCTTGGGGATCACCCTGTTTTCCCCGGCCCGGCGCAGCCGCGGCACCCCTGCGAGGACCCGCACCGTGATCAGCCTGCACCGGCATGACCTGCCCGACGGCCTCGACCTCGGGCCGATGGTGGCGATCGACACCGAGACCATGGGCCTCAACCCGCACCGCGACCGGCTCTGCCTGGTCCAGCTCTCGTCCGGCGACGGCAACGCGCATTGCGTGCAGATCATCCCCGAGAGCCTCGGCGGCCGCGGCGCGGCGTGCCCGAACCTGAAGCGGATGCTGGCCGATCCCGGCACCACCAAGCTGTTCCATTTCGCCCGCTTCGACTGCGCCGCGCTGCACCACGCCCTCGGCATCACGGTGGCGCCGGTGGTCTGCACCAAGGTCGCGGCCAAGCTGGTGCGGACCTTCACCGACCGGCACGGGCTGCAGGGCCTCTGCAAGGAGCTGCTCGGGGTCGAGATCTCGAAGCAGCAGCAATCCTCCGACTGGGGCGCCCCGGAGCTCACCCCGGAGCAGCTCGCCTATGCCGCCTCCGACGTGCTCTACCTGCATGCGCTCTGGGCCCGGCTGGAGGGGCTGCTGCGGCGCGAGGGGCGGCTGGAGCTGGCCGAGGCCTGCTTCCGCTTCCTGCCGGCCCGCGGCGCGCTCGACCTTCTGGGCTATGCCGAACCCGATATCTTCGCGCATTAGCCGCGGCGCCGGGCCGTTCCGATTGCGGAAATTTAGTCTGCTTGTCAAGGGTCGCGCCGCGGTTGGCACGATTCTTGTCCCGGCGGCATCGCGGCGCGTTGACCCCCGCGCCAGGCCAGCCCATAGATGCGCGGTGAGCATCGCCCTCCCCCGCCGCCCCGACCGGGTCCGGCCCCCGGCACGGCCCGTCGCGCGGCGCCCGGTGGCTGCATCCCGTCCATGATGGCCAATCCCTCCCCGCCCGGCCGGCCGCCGGCGCAGCGCCTGGATGGGCTCGGCGCCGGCCCGCGGGACGCCGCCGAGGACGGTCCCGGCCGGCAGATGCTGGCGCTGTCGCGGGAGCGGCGCGGGCTGAGCCGCGGCCAGCTCGCGCGGCGGCGCTTCGCCGTGCGCTGGACCAAGCGGCTGCTGCCGGCGCTGGCCCTGGCGCTGCTCTCGGCCGTGGTCTTCTGGCCCGAGATCGAGGGCAACGAGGACCGCTCCCGGGTCAGCTTCCGCCGCACGGTGCAGCCGCGGGCGGAGGGGCTGCGGGTGGTCAATCCGCGCTACCAGGGAATCGACGACCTGAACCGGCCCTTCACCATCACCGCCGACGCGGCGCAGCAGGAAGGCGCGACCCAGATCCTGAACCTCGAGGAACCCCGCGGCGACCTGCTGCTGACCGACGGCGCCTGGATCTATGTCCAGGCCCGGACCGGGCGCTTCGACCGGCCGGCCAACCACCTCGACCTGGCCGGGGCGGTGACGATCTACCACGACAGCGGGCTGATGCTGCTGACCGAGGCCGCCGCGGTGCAGCTGGACGCGGGCAGCGCCAGCGGGGATACGCCGGTGGCGGCCCAGGGCAGCTTCGGCACCCTGACCTCGGAGGGCTTCCGCCTGACCGAGCGCGGCGCCGTGGTGGTCTTCACCGGGAATGCCCATGCGGTGCTGGAGGGCAAGCGATGAGACGGGTGCTGCGGGCGGCGATGCTGGCCGGGACGGCCCTCGGCTGGCCCCTCCTGGCCTGGGGCCAGGGCCTCGACCTCTCCCAGGGCGGGCCGGTGGACGTGACGGCCTCCGACGGGATCGAGTGGCGGCAGGCCGAGCAGGTGGTGATCGCCCGCGGCAATGCCCGGGCGGTCCGCGGCGGCGTGACCGTGGATTCGGACCGGCTGATGGCGCGCTACCGGCCGCAGGCCCGCGCCGGGGCGGCCCCGGCCCCGCCCCCCGCCGCCGGCCCGGCGACGGCGCCGGACGAGGCGCTCGGCGGCGGCAGCGAGATCTGGCGGCTGGAGGCGGAGGGCCGCGTCCGCATCACCTCCGCCACCGACGTCGCCCGCGGCGACCGCGCGGTCTATGACATCGACCAGGCGGTGCTGGTGCTGACCGGGCGCGACCTCTCGCTGACCACGGCGCAGCAGGTGATCACCGCGACCGACAGCCTGGAGTACTGGTCGCAGCGCAAGATGGCGGTCGCCCGCGGCAATGCCGTGGTGGTGGACAATGCCGAGGGGCGGCGGATCACCGCCGATACCCTCGTCTCCTACTTCCTCGACGGGCCGGGCACCGCGCCATCCGCGCCAAGGCCGGCCCCGCCCGTGGCCGCCGCCGGGGCGGCCGGGCGGGAGCCGCCGGGCTCGGGCAAGCTCGACCGGGTCGAGGCCTTCGGCAATGTCGAGATCCGCACCCCGACCGAGGTCGTGCGCGGCAGCCGCGGCGTCTACAGCGCGGCGACCGGCATGGCCCGGCTGCTGGGCGACGTGCGGATCACCCGCGGCGACAACCAGGTCAATGGCCAGGAGGCCATCGTGAACATGCGGACCGGCGTGGCGCGGCTGGTCTCCGCCCCCGGCGCCCGGGTGCAGGGGCTGATCCTGCCGAACCAGAACCCGGACCAGCCGGGGGAACCGGCCGCGGGCCAGCCCCGGGGACAGGGGGGCGCGACCCAACCCGCGACGCCGGAGCGCCGTAGCCGATGAACAGCCATTCCCCCCTCCCCACCGCAGCCCCCGGCACCCCGCCGCTGCGCAGCCTCGACGGCGAGGGCGGGCTGGTGGCGGTCGGCCTCGGCAAGCGCTACCGCAAGCGGCCGGTGGTGCGCGGAGTCTCGATCAACCTCAAGCGGGGCGAGGCGGTGGGGCTGCTCGGGCCGAACGGCGCCGGCAAGACCACCACCTTCTACATGATCACCGGGCTGGTGCAGCCGGACGAGGGACGGGTGATCATGGACGGCCACGACGTCACCACCCTGCCGATGTACCGCCGCGCCCGGCTCGGCCTCGGCTACCTGCCGCAGGAGGCCTCGATCTTCCGCGGCCTCTCGGTCGAGGACAACATCCGCGCGGCGCTGGAAGTGGTGGAGCCGGAGCGCGACCGGCGCGAGCAGATGCTGGACGAGTTGCTGGCCGAATTCGGCATCGCCCACCTGCGCCGCGCCCCGGCGCTGGCGCTCTCGGGCGGGGAGCGGCGGCGCTGCGAGATCGCCCGCGCCCTGGCCACCCACCCCAGCTACATCCTGCTGGACGAGCCGCTGGCGGGCATCGACCCGATCGCGGTCGGCGAGATCCGCGACTTGGTGAAGCACCTGAAGAACCGCGGCATCGGCGTGCTCATCACCGACCACAACGTCCGCGAGACGCTCGAGATCATCGACCGGGCCTATATCCTGCACGACGGCCAGGTGCTGATGGAGGGGCTGCCGCACGACATCGTGGCGCATGAGGGCGTGCGCCGGGTCTACCTCGGCGAGCGGTTCAGTTTGTGACCAGCCCCGGCCCGGCTGATCGGCCGATCGGGGCCCTCTAGCCATGAGCATGGCGCCGCGCCTCGACCTGCGGCAGTCGCAGTCGCTGGTGATGACGCCGCAGCTGCGGCAGGCGATCAAGCTGCTGCAATCCTCGAACCTCGAGGTCACCGCCTTCGTCGAGGAGGAGCTGGAGCGCAACCCGCTGCTGGAGCGCGACGAGCGGGTGCTGGCCGGGCCGGACGACGGGCACCGGGTCGATACCGCCCCCCTGGTCGCCGAGGGCGCGGACAGCCATGCGGCGGCGGTCTCGGAGACCCTGCCGGCCGAGGCGGCGGCGCCGCTCGATGCCGACTTCGAGAATGTCTACGACCAGGGCGGCGGCTACGAATCCCCCTACGGCAAGGGCGGCCGGGCCGATTTCGGCGAGGAGCTGTCCGGCGTCGACGACCTGGCGGCGCAGGGCCAGACGCTGCGCGAGCACCTGGGCGAGCAGGCTCGGCTGACCTTCGAGAGCCCGCGCGACCGGCTGATCGCCGCCCAGATCCTGGCGCTGGTGGATGCCGCCGGGCGGCTGCCGGTCGAGGATGCCCGGCTCGCCGCCGCCATGGGCTGCGCGGTCGAGGTGGTGGCGGCGGTCCGCCACCGGATGCAGCGCTTCGACCCGGTCGGGATGTTCTGTCGCAACCTGTCGGAGTGCCTCGCGGTGCAGCTGGCCGAGAAGAACCGGCTGGACCCGGCGATGCGGGCGCTGCTCGACAACCTCGAGCTGCTGGCCCGGCGCGACCGGGCCGGGCTGATGGCGGTCTGCGGCGTCGATGCCGAGGACCTCGGCGACATGATCGCCGAGATCCGGCGGCTGGACCCGAAGCCGGGGGCGAGCTTCGACCAGCAGCCGGCGCCGGCGCTGGTGCCCGACGTGCTGATGCGCCGCGCCCCCGACGGCGGCTGGATCCTGGAGCTGAACCCGGAGACCCTGCCGCGCGTGCTGGTCAACCGCGGCTTCCATGCCAAGTGCCAGGTCGGCGCCCGCAGCAAGGACGACAAGGCCTTCCTGGCGGAGAAGCTGCAGAGCGCCAACTGGCTGCTGAAAAGCCTGGAGCAGCGCGCCAACACCATCCTGAAGGTGGCCGGGGAGATCGTCCGGCGCCAGGACGGCTTCTTCCGCCACGGGGTCGAGTACCTGCGGCCGCTGATCCTGCGCGACGTGGCCGAGGAGGTGCAGATGCACGAAAGCACCGTCTCCCGCGTCACCGCCAACAAGTACATCGCCACCCCGCGCGGCACCTTCGAGCTGAAGTACTTCTTCACCACCGCCATCGCCGGCACCCATGGCGGCGAATCCCACAGCGCCGAGGCGGTGCGGCACCGCATCCGCGGCATGATCGACCAGGAGGATGCGGAGGCGGTTCTGTCCGACGACGCAATCGTCGAGCGACTGCGGCAGGAAGGCGTGGACATCGCCCGTCGAACGGTGGCCAAATACCGGGAGGCGCTGCGCATCCCATCATCGGTGCAGCGCAAGCGGGAGAAGGCCGTCCCGGCCTGACCCTGCCGGCCGGCAGGTCGCCATCCCCTGCCGCCGGCATGACCCTGCGGCGCATGCCGGGGGGGCAGTCCCCCCGGGTCACCGCCGGTTCGCCGGGCGGCCCTTCCGGTTTACCGGGAAGGAGGGTCTGTCCACATGCACATCACTGTCGCGGGCAAGCAGGTCGAGACCGGCGAGGCGCTGAAGACGCACGTCAGGGAGGGTCTCACGATCATTGCCCGCAAGTATTTCGACCATGCGCTGGAGGCGAACGTCACCTTCCGGCGCGACGCGAAGGGCCGGATGGGGGCCTTCTTCGCCTGCGACATTAACCTCAAGGCCGGCCGCAACCTGTTCATGCGGGGCGAGGGCGAGGGGGTCGACGCCCACAAGGCCTTCGAGGTCGCCGCCGAACATGTCGCCAAGCGGCTCCGGCGCTACCGCCGGCGGGTGAACGACCACGCCCGCAGCCTGGCCGACGAGCGGCCGGATGCCGCCGAGGCGGCGACCGCCTACGTGCTGGAGGCCGAGCCCGAGGAGGAGGCCGAGGGGGCCGCGACCGAGGAGCCTGAGGCCGAGCAGCCGGAGGCCGGGCACAGCGCCATCATCGCCGAGCAGCCCAGCTTCATCGCCCGGCTGACGGTGCGGGAGGCGGTGATGCGGCTCGACCTGACGCACCAGCCGGTGCTGATGTTCCGCAACAGCGGCTCGGGCGCGCTGGCGGTGGTCTACCGGCGGCCGGATGGCTGCGTCGGCTGGATCGACGCCAACCCGGGCTGAGCCCGGCATGAAAAAGGGCCGCGATGCCCGGCATCGCGGCCCCTAGGCTTCGCCCGGACGAGCCGCCCGGCGGCTCAGTGCACCAGGACGGCGGCCAGCTCGTGCTGCTCGATGGCGGCGATCGCCGCTTCCGCGTTCGGCGCCGCCCCGATCGGGGTGCCGTCGGCGGCATGGATGGAGATGGCGGCGACGCCGTTCACCACCACCGGGCGGATATAGGCGATCTGCTGCACGCCGAACCGGGCCCAGTCGGCCATCGAGAGGTGGCGCAGCGCGAAGGCCGCGGCGGGCGGGGCATCGGACGAGAAATCATGGTTCATAACGGTCTCTCCTGTTGGCATGGCCGAATGGCCCATGCGGCGGGGCGCCCGGCGGCGGTCGGCCGCAATGGCACGCCCCAAAGCGTCAGCCGCGGTTGCTCCGCCCCTCGACGATCGGCATGGCGGCGACCTTCGCCCCCATCCCGCGGGACGGCACCGCGCCCCTGGGCGCGGCGTGGTGGCCCTGGCTGCCGTTGATCGGGATGCTGCGGACCCGGACTTCCGGCTGCGGCCGTTGCAGGTCCACGTGCAGCAGCCCGTTGTCCAGCCAGGCGCCCTCGACCTCGATCCCCTCCGCCAGCACGAAGGCCCGCTGGAACTGGCGGGCGGCGATGCCGCGGTGGAGGAAGATCCGGCCCTCGCTGTCGTCCCGCTGGCGGCCGCGGATCACCAGCTGGTTGTCTTCCTGGGTGATCTGCAGGTCGTCCATCGAGAAGCCGGCGACCGCCAGGCTGATCCGCAGCCGGTTCTCCGCGGTCTGCTCGATGTTGTAGGGCGGGTAGCCATCCGAATTCTTGGCGACGCGGTCGAGCATCTGTTCCAGGTGGTCGAAGCCGAGGAACAGCGGTGAGCCGAAAACCGATGGACGCGACACGCGGAGCCTCCTCAGGTGGAGCGAAGCGGGCGGCCGGACCCGAAGCATCCGGCCGGGTCCAGATGTTGTCGGCGGCGGCTTCGGTTGCAAGGGGGTGGCGCCGGGGCTACATCGCCCATCCGCCATGACAGACCCTGAAACCCTGCCGATCCTCCTGGTTCCCGACCCCCGCCTTCGGGCCAAGGCGCGCGCCGTCGCGCCGGCGGATGGCGATGCCGTCCGCGCCCTCGCGCCGCGCATGCTGGACGCCATGTACAAGGCCCCGGGCATCGGCCTCGCGGCGCCGCAGGTGGGCACGCTGCTGCGCCTGGTGGTGGTCGACCTGCAGAAGGACGACACGCCGGACCCGATGGTGCTGGTGAACCCCGAGATCGTCGCCGCGAGCAAGGAGCTGGCGGCGCGGGAGGAGGGCTGTCTCTCCCTGCCCGGCCAATTCGCCGAGGTGACCCGCCCGGCCCGGGTGAAGCTGCGCTACCTCGACCTCGGCGGCGCCAGGCGCGAGATCGAGGCGGAGGGGCTGCTTGCGACCTGCCTGCAGCACGAGGTCGACCACCTCGACGGCGTGCTCTTCGTCGACCACATCAGCGCCCTGAAGCGGAACATGCTGCTGCGCAAGCTGGCCAAGGAGCTCAAGGCCAAGGTGCGGGACTGATGCGGCTCGCCTTCATGGGCAGCCCGGATTTCGCGGTGCCGGCGCTGCGGGCGCTGCAGGCGGCGGGCCACGAGATCGCCGCGGTCTACTGCCAGCCGCCGCGCCCGGCCGGGCGCGGGCAGCGGGAGGCCCCCTGCCCGGTCCACCGGGCGGCGCTGGCGCTGGGCCTGCCGGTGCGGACCCCGGCCCGGCTGCGCAAGGACGCGGCCGAGCACGCCGCCTTCGCCGCGCTCGGGCTGGAGGCGGCCGTCGTCGCGGCCTATGGGCTGATCCTGCCGCAGGCCATGCTCGCGGCGCCGCGGCGCGGCTGCCTCAACATCCACGCCTCGCTGCTGCCGCGCTGGCGCGGGGCGGCGCCGATCCATGCCGCGATCCTGGCCGGCGACGCCGAGACCGGCGTCACCATCATGCAGATGGACGCGGGGCTGGACACCGGCCCGATGCTGCTGCGCGGCACGGTGCCGATCGGCCCGCGGTCCACGACGCCGGAGCTGCACGACACCCTGGCCGAGCTGGGCGCGCGGCTGGTGCTGGAGGCGCTGGAGCGCGACCCGCCGGCGGTGCCGCAGCCCGAGGCCGGCATGACCTATGCCCCGAAGCTGACCAAGGACGACGCCCGGCTCGACTGGTCGCTGCCGGCCGCGGCGCTGGACCGCCGGGTGCGGGCGCTGAACCCCTGGCCGGGCACCGCCTTCCGCCAGGGCGGCGAGGCGATCCGGGTGCTGGAGGCCGCCCCCGCCGAGGGGTCCGGCGCGCCGGGCACCGTGCTGGATGCGGCCGGGCTGGTCGCCTGCGGCGAGGGCGCGCTGCGGCTGCTGCGGCTGCAGCGGCCGGGGCGTGGGCCGATGCCGGTCGCGGATTTCCTGCGGGGGTTCCCGCTGCCGGTAGGAACGGTGCTCGGGTAGTGCCCCTCTACGCCCTGACCCTGGAATACGACGGCGGCCCCTTCGTCGGCTGGCAGCGGCAGGAGAACGGGCTCTCGGTCCAGCAGGTGCTGGAGGAGGCGGCGGCGAAGCTGAACGGCGGGGTGGTCCCGGCCTCGGTCGCCGCCGGGCGGACCGATGCCGGGGTGCATGCCGAAGGCCAGGTGGCGCAGCTCGGGATCGACCGCGAGCTGCCGCCCGAGCGGCTGCGGGAGGCGCTGAACTTCCACACAAGGCCGCATCCGGTGGCGGTGGTGGCCGCGGCCCTGGCCCCCGCGGGCTGGAATGCCCGCTTCTCGGCCATCCACCGCGGCTACCGCTACCGCATCCTCAACCGCCGGGCGCGGCCGGCGCTGGAGCTGGGCCGGGTCTGGCACGTGCAGCAGCGGCTCGATGCGGCGGCGATGCACGACGCCGCGCAGCGCCTGCTGGGGCGGCACGACTTCTCCGCCTTCCGCGCCGCCGCCTGCCAGGCGAAAAGCGCGATGCGCACCCTCGACCGGCTGGAGGTCAGCCGGCAGGGCGACGAGGTGGTGATCGTGGCCGAGGCCCGCAGCTTCCTGCACCACCAGATCCGCAACCTCGCCGGCACCCTGCTGGAGGTCGGCCAGGGCAAGCGCGGCGTCGAATGGCCGCGGCGGGTGCTGGACGGCGCCGACCGGACCCGGGCCGGGCAGACGGCGCCGGCCGAGGGGCTGTGCTTCGGCTTCGTGCGCTACGCGCAGGAGCCCGACTGGGTCTAGAGCGGTTTCCGTTCGCAGTGGCTCACGGAGCCCGCTCTAGCCTGTTGTTCTGGCGAGCAAATATCTCCGGCCTGATGCGTCCATCAGATCGGAGTTTGCTCTAGGCCGCCGGCAGCATCGCCAGCGCCTCGGCCAGCAGCGGCCGGGCGGCGACCTCGGGCTGCACGCAGGCCGCCTCCATCGCCCGGGCGGCCGCCGGCGCCGCCGCGCAGCGGTCGAGCAATTCGCCGAGCAGCAGCCCCCAGGCCCGCACCTCGATCCGTTGCAGCCTCTCGCCCAGGGCGCCGGACGGCAGGCAGGCGGCGGCGCCGAGGTCGCTCAGCACCGCCGCCCCCGCCGTGCCGTCCCAGAGCACGTTGTGGGCATAGAGGTCGCCATGCAGCAGGCCGCGCCCATGCAGGTGCGCCGCCGCCGCGCCGATGCCGCGGGCGAGCCGCAGCGCCACCTCCGCATCCAGCCGCAGCGCCGGGTCATAGACATCGCGGCTGCAGCTCTCGAGGCTCGGCGGCCCGGCCAGCACCCGCCAGGCAACCGGCAGCAGCGGCATGACCAGGCCCTGCAGCGCCTCGGGATGCCCGGTCAGCCGGCCCAGCGCGCCGATCAGGTTGGGGTGGCCGCCGGCGGCGAGGCAGGCGGCCATCTCCCGCTCCGGCAGGCCGTCGCTGGTCATGGCGCCCTTGAACAGCTTGAGCGCCACCGGGCGACCGTCCCATGCCGCCGCATGGACCCGGCCGGAGGCGCCCTCCCCCAGCAGCGCCCCGGGCACCAGATCCGACCAGGCCACCGGCGTGGCGGCGGGCACCGCCCCGGGGTCCTCCCTGGGGTCCTTCCCTGGGCCCTCGCAAGGGTTGCCGGCCATGGCCAGCCAGGCCAGCGACGGCAGCGCCCCGACCCAGGGCGGCAGCGTCGCGAAGCGGTTGGCGGCGATGCGCAGCAGCTCGAGGCGGCCGGCGCCGGCCAGCCCCTCGGGGAGCCGGTCCAGCCGGTTGCCGGAGAGCATCAGCTTCTGCAGCGCCGGCCGTTCCCCGAGCGCCGCGGGCAGGCTGGCCAGGTGGTTGTCGGTCAGGGTGAGCCAGCGCAGCGCCGGCGGCAGCGCCTCGGCCGGGACCTCGGCGAGGGCGCTGCCGCGGCAGCCGAGCTGGCTCAAGGCCAGGCAATCCCCCAGCACCGGCGGCAGCCGGCCGAAGCGGTTGCCCGAGCCGAAGAAGACCCGCAGCCGGCGCAGCCGGCCGAAGGACGGCGGCAGCGCCGCCAGCGCATTGCCGCTGAGGTCGAGCAATTCCAGCGTATCGGCGAGGCCGAGGATCTCCGCGGGGAATTCCGTCAGCCCGAGCCCGGCCAGGCGCAGGCTGCGCGCCCCGGCGAGGTCGCCGCGGCGAAGGGCGTGCAGCGCATCCGGGCGCATCGCCGGCCTCAGCCTTCCGTCAGCCGCGCCACCAGCCCGCCGACGAAGATGCCGAGCGCGAGGTCGAGCAGCACGAAGGCCGCCGCCCGGCCGCCGGCGATGCGCAGCGCCGACTTGGCGACAAACCATTCGAGCCAGAGCGCATAGCCCAGCGCCGCCAGCCCGAGCCCATGCGCCAGCAGCGGCGGCAGGCCGAGCGAGGCCGGCACGGTCAGCGCCAGCAGCACCAGGTACTGCACCACATTGGCCCAGTTCCAGGCGGCGATGAACTGCGGCCATTCGGCCTTCCGGCCGCTGGCCTCGGCCAGCGGCAGGGTGGCCAGGGCGAAGCCGGCCCAGGTGCAGGCATAGCCCAGCAGCTCCGCCGTCAGCCCGCGGCCGAGGCTCGCCGGGCCGACCTCGGCCCAGGCGAAGAGCCGCAGCGCCAGGAAGCCGGGCAGGCAGAGCGCCGCGGCCCAGAAGCTGCGGGCGACGCCGCCCGGGCCCGCCTCGATCAGCATTAGCCCCTCGGGCCGGCCGCGCGCCAGCAGCAGCGCCCCGCGCAGCCCGGCCTCGATCACCATCTTCAGCGGCGGCGGGCCGAGCGGTGGGGGGCCGGCAGGCGGGGGCGGCAGGCTCAGCGCAGGCTCTCCTCGAGGACCAGGCGATAGAGCGTGGCGAGGTCGCGGAGTTCCGCGACGGGGACGCATTCATCGACCTTGTGCATCGTTGAGCCGACGCCGCCGAGCTCGGCCACCGGGCAGAAGCGGGCGATGAAGCGGGCGTCCGAGGTGCCGCCGCCGGTATCGAGCGTGGCGGGGCGGCCGGTGGCGCGTTCCACTGCGCGCTGCAGGCCATCCACGAAGGGGCCGGGCGACGTCAAAAAACTCTCGCCGGAGCAGTCGATGCGCATCTCGTAGCGGGCCCCCTCGGCGCGGAGGGCGGCATGGAGATGCTCGGTCAGGCCGGCGCTGGTGTGGAGGTCGTTGAAGCGGATGTTCAGCATCGCCCGCGCCTCGGCGGGGATGACGTTGTTCGCGGTGTTGCCGACGTCGAAGCCGGTGACCTGAAGCGTCGTCGCCTCGAAGAATTCGCTGCCCTGGTCGATCGGCGCGGCGGTGAGCCGGTGCAGGACGCGGACAAGGCGGTGGATCGGGTTGTCGGCGCGCTGCGGATAGGCGCTGTGGCCCTGGGTGCCGAACAGGGTGATGTAGGCGGTCATGCTGCCGCGGCGGCCGACCTTGACGATGTCGCCGAGTGCGGCGCGCGAGGTGGGCTCCCCCACCAGCGCCATGTCGGGGATGTGGCCGGTCTCGGCCATCCAGTCGAGCACGCGGGTGGTGCCGTCCTTGGCCGGGCCTTCCTCGTCGCCGGTGATCAGCAGGCTGATGCTGCCGGCGTGGTTGGGGTTGGCGGCGAGGAAGTCGGTGAGGCCGGCGACGAAGGCGGCGATGCCGCCCTTCATGTCGCAGGCGCCGCGGCCGTAGAGCGTGCCGTCGCGGACGACGCCCGAGAAGGGGCCGTCGGTCCAGCCCTGCTCGCCCGGCGGGACCACGTCGGTATGGCCGGCGTAGCAGAAATGCGGGCTTTCGGTGCCGCGCCGGGCGAACAGGTTCTCGGTCTCGCCGAAGCGCATGCGGTGGCAGGCGAAGCCGAGCGGGGCGAGGGCCGCCTCCAGCACACCCAGCGCCCCGGCATCGGCCGGGGTGACGCTCGGGCAGCGGATCAGCGCCTGGGCCAGCGGCACCGGGTCGGTGGGGGTGTTCGACATCAGTCGCGCAGCAGCTCGTTGATCGAGGTCTTGGAGCGGGTCTGGGCATCGACCGTCTTCACGATGACGGCGCAGTAGAGGCTCGGGCCGGGCGTGCCGTCCGGCAGCGGCCGGCCGGGCAGCGTGCCGGGGACCACCACGGAATAGGCGGGCACGCGGCCGATGTGGACCTCGCCGGTCGCGCGGTTGATGATTTTGGTGCTGGCGCCGAGGAAGACGCCCATCGACAGCACTGCGCCGCGCTCGACCACCACGCCCTCGGCGACCTCGGAGCGGGCGCCGATGAAGCAGTCGTCCTCGATGATGACCGGGTTGGCCTGGAGCGGCTCCAGCACGCCGCCGATGCCGACGCCGCCCGAGATGTGGACGTTCCTGCCGATCTGGGCGCAGGAGCCGACGGTCGCCCAGGTATCGACCATGGTGTTGCGGTCGACATAGGCGCCGACGTTGACGAAGCTCGGCATCAGCACCACGCCCGGGGCGATGTAGGCGGATTTGCGGACCACGGCGCCGGGGACGGCGCGGAAGCCGGCATCCTTGAAGCGGTTCGGCCCCCAGTCGGCGAATTTCAGCGGCACCTTGTCGTAGGCGCCGGCCGCGGTGTCCATCGGCGCGGAATCGACCAGCCGGAAGGAGAGCAGCACCGCCTGCTTGGCCCATTGCCTGACCTGCCAGGTGCCGCCCGCATCGGCCTCGGCGACGCGGAGCTGGCCGCTGTCCATCGCCTCGAGCGCCGCCATGACCACCGCCCGGTCGTCGCCGCCGGTCGCGGAGGAGACGGTGTCCCGGCGCTCCCACAATGCTTCGATCGGGGCCTGGAGGCTGGCATACGACATGGGGCAAGGTCCTCGGCGGCGCTGCGGGGAATGGCGGCGGACCATGCCGATGCCGGCGCGCCGCTGTCAACGCGGCAGGGGAGCGCCGGGGTTAACCGGTCCTTCAGCGGGGCGGTTCAAGGTCCGCGGCATGGACATGGCCCAGGACACCCCTGCCCCCGCGCCCGCCGCCGTCCCGTCGCAGGCCACGGTGCCGGTGCTGCGCGGCGCGCTGCTGGAATCCCGCCAGCGCTGGCGGGACTTCACCCAGCTCGCCGCCGACCTGGCCTTCGAGACGGATGCGGCGGGGCGCCTCACCTTCCTGGCGCCGGATCCGGCGCTGGGCTGGCCGGAGGGCGCGCTGCTGGGCCAGCCGGCCAGCGACCTGCTGCTGCACACCGAGCCCGACCCCTTCCGCCCGCCGGCCGGCGGCCGGCCCGGCGGCGGCCGCGGCATCCGGGCCTGGCTGCGCCAGGCGACGGGCGGGCCGGCCTGCTACAGCCTGGCGGTGGCACCGCTGCTGGATGCCGCGGGCGGCTTCGCCGGGCTGCGCGGCATCGGCCGCGACATCACCGCCGAGGTGCGGGAGGCCGATGCCCAGGCCGCCGGACTGCGCCGCGCCCAGGCGCTGGAGACGCTGCTGCGCCGGGTCCGCCGGCAGGTGCTGGCGCCGCGGATGCTCGCCGCGACCCTCGAGGCCCTGCCGCCGGCGCTCGGCTGCGCCGGCGCCGCGGTGCTGGAGGTGGGACCCTCCGGCCTGCCGGTGGTGACCCACCGGCATGGCGACGACCCGGGATCGCTGCTGGAGGCGGTCGGCACCCTGCTGAACGACGACGTGCCGAGCTATGCCGAGGGGCCCGGGCAGGAGGCGCTGGCGGTGCTGCCGCATCCGCAGCGCCGGGCGCCGCGGCATGCGCTGCTGGCCTGGCGGCCGCCGGGCGGGCGGCCCTTCGACGCGGACGACCGGCACCTGCTGGCCTCGGCGGCGGACCTGGTCTTCGTCGCGCTCGGCAACCAGGCGCTGCAGCAGGAGCTGGAGCTGCAGGCGCGGACCGATTCACTGACCGGCCTGCTGAACCGCCGCGCCTTCCTCGAGGATCTGCACCGGCGGCTCGAGCGGCTGAACATGGAGCCGTCCCGCTCGGGCGGGGCGGTGCTCTTCGTCGACCTCGACAATTTCAAGCCGCTGAACGACCGGATGGGGCATGAGGCGGGCGACCAGGCGCTGATCGCGGTCGGCCGGCTGCTGCGCGACATCGTCCGGCCGACCGATTTGGTGGCCCGCTTCGGCGGCGACGAATTCGCGGTCTGGCTGCAGGATGCCGATGCCGAGGCGGCGGGGATGCGGGCCGGGGCGATGTGCCGGACCGCGGTGGCGGTGCTGCCCGGGCTGATCCCCGGCTGCACCCTGCCGCTGACCTTCAGCATCGGCGGCGCGGTGCGGGCGGTGGATGGCTCGGACACGCCGGATACGCTGCTCGCCCGGGCCGATACCGCCATGTACACCGCCAAGCGCGGCGGCCGGAACGGCTGGCGGCTGGCGCCGGAGCCGCGCCACGAGGCCCCGCCGGCGGGGCGGGGCTGATGCCCCGCCCCACCTCCACCCCGCCGGGCTACGAGGACGCCAAGCGCCTGGCCCGCACCGGCGGGGAGGCGGCGCGCGTCGCCCTGGCCGCCCAGCCGGGCACGACGCCCGAGCTGCTGGTCTTCCTGGCGGCCGACGGCAGCGCGGCGGTGCGGGCGGCGATCGCCGCCAATGCCGCCGCCATGGCCCGGGNAGCAGCGCGGCGGTGCGGGCGGCGGTCGCCGCCAATGCCGCGGCGCCGGCCCGGGCGGACCGGCTGCTGGCCGGCGACGCCGACCCCCGGGTGCGGGCGGCGGTCGGCCGCAAGCTGGCGCCGCAGGCGCCGCAGCTGGAGGCCCGGGCCAGGGCGGCGGCCCAGGACCGGCTGGGGCTGCTCGGCTGGCAGACCCTCTGCGGCCTGGCCGGGGATGCCGCGGAGCAGGTCCGGGCGGTGATCGCCGAGGAGCTGAAGGCGATGCCGGAGGCGCCGCGGGAACTGATTTTGCAGCTGGCCGGCGATGCCGCCATGGCGGTGGCGGAGCCGGTGATCCGGCTGTCGCCGCTGCTGACCGAGGCGGACCTGCTGGCGCTGGTGGCGGCGCCGCCGGTGCCGGCCACCGTCACCGCCGTCGCCCGGCGGCCGGCGCTGAGCGAGGCGCTCTGCGAGGCCATCGTCGGCACCGCCGACGAGGCGGCGATCGGCGCCCTGCTCGGCAACGGCTCGGCCAGCATCCGGGAGCAGACGCTGGACGGGCTGATCGTGCAGGCGGCGACCCGCCTCGCCTGGCAGGAGGAGCTGGTGCGGCGGCCGTCGCTGTCGCCGCGGGCGCTGCGGGCGCTGGCGCTCTGCGTCGCCGGCCACCTGCTGGAAGGGCTGGCGGCGCGGCCCGAGCTGGAACCCGGGCTCGCCGCGCGGCTGCAGCGCCGGGTGGAGGCACGGCTGACGGCGGCGGCGCCCGAGCCGCCGGCCGAGCAGCACTTCGAGGAGGCGGCGATGCGCGGCGACCAGGCTGCCATGGTGGCCATGCTGGCGGCCCAGGCCGCGGTGCCGGCCGGCGCGGTGGAGCGGGCCGTCCGGCTGCGCAGCGCCAAGGCCCTGGTCGCGCTCTGCTGGCAAGCCGGCCTCGGCATGCGCTGCGCCCTGCTGGCCCAGAGCGCCCTGGGCCAGCTGCCGCCCGCCGCGCTGCTGCTGCCCGGCCCGGACAACGGCTGGCCGCTGACCACGGCGGAGATGCTCTGGCAGATCGAGCTGCTGGCGGTGCCGGCGGCCTGACCGGCGGGGTGGGGCGGCCAGGAGGGCGGCCGGCCTCAGCCGGCGGCGGGGGCGACCGACAGGCCCTTCGGCTTGTGCTGCTCGATCAGCCGGGCGACCAGGCCCGTCGCCTTCGCCTCCTCGACGAAGTCGCGCAGGAAGGCGGCGGCGGCGGCATTGGCGCGGGCGGTGCCGATCGCCTGCTGCACGGCGGTGAACTGGCCATCCAGGATGCGGGCGCCGGGCAGGCTGGCGAGGTCGGTCAGCAGCCGGGGACGCAGCCCGGCCAGCACCTCGAATTTCTCCTTCGTGAACAGCTCCAGCGCGGCGTCGAGGCTCGGCGTGCGGACCAGCGTCGCCTTGTGGATGTTGCGCTCGAGCCAGAGGTCGTAGGCGGCCCGGGCCGTCACGGCGATGCGGTTGCCCGGCTGGTCCACCTGATCGAGGCGCGTGATCGGCGAGCCGGCGGGGACCAGGTAGGTCGCTTCGATCTCGGCATAAGCGGCGGTGAAGGCGATCTTCTCGGCCCGCTGCGGCTCGGCGCCGATCAGCCCGATGTCCCAGGTATCGGTGCCGACCGCATCGGCCAGCTCGCCCGGCTTCGGGAAGGTCACGTACTGCACCGGCACGCCGAGCCTGTCGGCGATGGCGCGGGCCATGCCGGGGGAGACGCCCTCCGGCTCGCCCTCCGGGCTGCGGCCGGTGACGAGCAGGAAATTGCTGAGGTTGATGCCGGCGCGCAGCACCCCGGTCGGGGCGAGCTGCGCAAGGATCTCTGGGGTCATGCGATGGGTTCCGCTGCTGCCTGGACGTCGCCGGAAGCTTAGGCCCCGGCGGGCGCGGCTGTCACCCGAGGGGCCGGCCTTGCGCCGCCGGCCGGGGCGGACCTACCGTTCCCGCAAAATACCGGAGGATGCGGCATGAACCAGCTGGCACCGATCGACTACGGCCCGGAGGCCGCGGCCATGCAGGCCTATCTCCAGGCCGGCGAGGCCCGCGCCGCGGCGCTCGGCAACCGCGGACCGCTCCGCCTCGACGCGGACGGGAAGATCCACCCCGAGATCCTCGAGGCCTATTGGCGCTGCGGCTTCTATGTCTTCGAGGGCGTGCTGGGCGCCGCGGAGCTGGCCGACCTCGATGCCGACCTGAAGGACATCCTCGACCGGCTGCCGGCCGAGCGCGGCGCCGCGCTGGATGCCAAGGGCCGCCCGGCGCTGACGGCGGGGAATGCCGCCAATACCCTGTTCTGGTCCCGGCCGCTGGGCGACCCCTTCGGCGGCACGGACCTCGCCAACGGCCGCCACCCGGTGAAGATGTTCGAGCCGACGCCGGATGCGGCGGCGCCGAAGGAGGTGGTCTACCTCATCCTCGGCTCGCTGCAGTTCTCCGACGCGGCGCTGCGGCTCTATGCCCACCCGGCGCTGCTGGCCATGGCGGCGGCGGTGAACGGCGACGACTTCGTGCCCTTCAACGAGGCGATCTTCATCAAGGAGCCGGGGCGCGGCGCCTCGGTCGCCTGGCACCAGGACGGCGTCACGCATTGGGACAGCCCGGACTGGGACCAGGGCTCGCACGGCTTCAACTTCATGGCGCAGCTCTATGGCTGCACCGCGGCCAACGGGGTCTGGGTGGTCCCCGGCTCGCACAAGGGCGGCAAGGCGGACATCAAGGCCATGGTCGCGGCGGCGGGCGGCGAGCGGCTGCCGGAGGCGGTGCCCATCCTCTGCGCGCCGGGCGATGTCGCCATCACCAACCGGCAGGCGGTGCACGGCTCCTTCGCCAATACCAGCCGGGACTGGCGGGTGACCTGGAACTTCGGCTTCCACCGGCGGCGCTCGGTGCTCGGGGTGCGGGGCGGCGGGGTGCACAATGCGCCGGCGGTCTATGACGCCGAGCGCATCCGGGAGCGGGCGCGGCTGATCGGCCTCGGCATCGCGGCACGGCGGCAGCGCTTCCCGGAGGAGGCGCCCTTCGCCTATGCGCCGCAGGTGGCGAGCGACGAGCGCTTCACCTGGGATGCGGCGGCCAAGGCGGGGCTGCGCGACTACAACCTGCTCGACCTCAGCATCTAGGCGGCGGATGGCGGTGCGGCGGATCGTGGCGAACATCGCCGCGGAGCGGATCGGGGCCGCCAGGGCCTTCTACGGCGATGCGCTCGGGCTGAGGGTCGTCATGGACCTCGGATGGATCATGACCTTCGCGGGCGACGGCGGCATGGCGCCGCAGCTCAGCGTGGCGACCGAAGGCGGCTCGGGCACGCCGGTGCCCGACCTCTCCATCGAGGTGGACGACCTCGCCGCGACGCTCGGCCGGATGCGGGCCGCCGGCTTTGGGATCGAGTACGGCCCGGTGGCCGAGCCATGGGGCGTCGACCGCTTCCATGTCCGCGATCCCTTCGGGCGCCTGGTCAACATCCTGGAGCATCGGCCGCCCGCCTGACCCGGCGCCCGGCGGGGCACGCCGCCGGAGCGGCGCTGGCCGGAACCTTGCCGGGGCGGCAACGTTGTCCCGAACATGCCGCAGCAGGGCCGCGACACCTCCATCGTCACCTACCGGGCGAAGCGCAACTTCGCCGCGACGCCGGAGCCGGCGCCCGGCCGCAAGGGGCGTGGCAAGGCGCTCCGCTTCGTCGTGCAGAAGCACGATGCCCGCCGGCTGCACTGGGATTTCCGGCTGGAGCTGGACGGCGTGCTGCTGAGCTGGGCGGTGCCCAAGGGCCCCTCGCTCGACCCGGCCGACAAGCGCCTGGCGGTGCGGGTCGAGGACCACCCGCTGGACTACGCCGATTTCCACGGCACCATCCCCGAGGGCAATTACGGCGCCGGCACCGTCGAGATCTGGGATGCCGGGAGCTGGGCGCCGCTCGGCGACCCGGTGGCCGACCTCGCCGCCGGGGAGATGAAATTCCGGGTCGACGGGGCGCGGCTCTCGGGCGGCTTCGTGCTGGTGCGGATGAAGCCGCGCGGGCGGGAGCGGGCCGAGAACTGGCTGCTCATCAAGGAGCACGACGAGGCCGAGCAGCCCGGCGGCGATGCCGCGGCGCTGGAGGCGAAGCCCCCGCCCAGGGCGCGCAAGGTGCCGGAGAAGGCCAAGCCCGCGCCGGTGCGCAAGGCCGAGGCCGCCGCCGCGCCGGTCGCCCGGCCGGGGACGGTGGTGGCGCCCAAGCCCGAGGCCGCGCCGCGGCCGAAGCCCGCCGATGCCCCCGCCGCCGGCGCCATCCAGGGCACCCTGCCGGACAGCCAGAAGCCGATGCTGGCGACGCTGGTCGAGGAACCGCCCGAGGGCGACGGCTGGATGTCGGAGGTGAAGTTCGACGGCTACCGGCTGCTGGTCAGGAAGCACGGCCGCGACGTGCGGCTCATCACCCGCAACGGGCTCGACTGGTCGGCCAAGCTGCCCGACATCGCCCGCGCCGTGGCCCGGCTGAAGCCGGACAGGCTGCTGCTGGACGGCGAGCTGGTGGCGCTGCGGCCGGACGGGCTCTCCTCCTTCGCCGCGCTGCAGGCGGCGCTCAGCCAGGACGGCGACCGGCGCGGCCTGTTCCTCTATCTGTTCGATGCGCTGCACTGGAATGGCTGGGACCTGCGGCCCTGCCGGCTGGCCGACCGCAAGGCGGTGCTGAAGCCGCTCGATGCCTGGAAGGGTCCGCTGCGCTTCAGCGACCACCTGGAAGGCGAGACGCCGCGGGTGCGGCGCCAGGCCTGCGCGATGGGGCTCGAGGGCATCATCTGCAAGCGCGCCGATGCGCCCTACCGCGGCGCCCGCACGCGGGACTGGGTGAAGCTGAAGTGCCAGGGCCGGGACGAGTTCATCATCCTCGGCTGGACCCCGCCGGCCGGGGCGCGGCAGGGGCTCGGCGCGCTGCACCTCGGCTTCCACGACGACGGCGGGCGGCTGCACTACATCGGCGGCGTCGGCACCGGCTTCTCCGAGAAGGAGCTGGCCAGCCTCCGCCGCCGCCTCGGCCGCCTCGCCAGCACCGCGCCGGAGGGGATGCTGCTGGCCGGCGACCCGCCCGACCCGGCGATCAACTGGGTGCAGCCGGAGCTGGTGGGCGAGGTGCAGTACATCGGCTGGACCGGCTTCGGCCGGCTGCGCCACGCCACCTGGCTCGGCCTGCGCGAGGACAAGGGGCCGGAGGAGGTGGTGCGCGAGGTGCCGCACCCGGAGGAGCCGCGCATGCCCTTCCAGCCGAAGACCCCGGGCGCCGGGCGGATCGTCCACGCGCCGAAGCCGGTGCGCGGCGCCCAGCGGGTCGGCGGCACCGAGATCACCCATGCCGACCGCGAGCTCTGGCCCGGCGTCACCAAGCAGGATCTGGCGGAATACTGGACCAAGGTGGCGGCGCGGGCCTTGCCCGGCATCGCCGGCCGGCCGCTGGCGCTGCTGCGCTGCCCCGACGGGATCGAGGGCCAGAGCTTCTTCCAGAAGCACGGCAACCGCGGCATGCCCCCTGCCCTGCAGGAAGGCAGCGCGGAGGACCAGCCCTGGCTCGCCATCCAAGACGAATCCGGCCTCCTCGCCTGCGCCCAGATGGCGGCGATCGAGCTGCATGGCTGGGGCGCGACCCTGGACGACCCCGGCCACCCCGACCGCATCGTGCTCGACCTCGACCCCGGCGAGGGCGTCAGCTACCCCCAGGTGGTCAAGGCCGCGCTCGACCTGCGCACGCGGCTGCGGAGCCTCGGGCTCGAGAGCTTCTGCCGCACCACCGGCGGCAAGGGGCTGCATGTGGTGGTGCCGCTGCAGCCCGCGGCGGACTGGGGCGCGGTGCGGGACTTCGCCCATGGCATCGCCCGGGCGATGGAGGCCGCCGAGCCCGAGCGCTTCGTCTCCACGGTGCCCAAGGCCCGCCGGCGCGGCCGCATCCTGGTGGACTGGCTGCGGAACGGCGCCGGCTCCACCGCGATATGTTCCTATTCGCCGCGCGCCCGGCCGGGGGCGACGGTCGCCACGCCGCTCGCCTGGCGGGAGGTGACGGCGAAGCTGGACCCGGCCGACTTCACCATCGCGACGGTGCCGCAGCGCCTGGCGAAGCAGAGGCAGGACCCCTGGGCCGGCTTCGCCGCCGCCGCCCGGCCGCTACCGAAGGAACAGCCGTGATGGCCGAGCACCACCAACGCCCAATCTGGCGCGGGCATCTCCGCCTCGCCCTCGTCTCCTGCCCCATCGCCCTCACCAGCGTGCGCCAGGCCTCGGCCGAGCTGCATTTCCACCTCATCAACCCGAAGACCGGCAACCGCGTGCGCATGGTCACGCTCGATGCCGGGACCGAGAAGGAGGTGGAGCGCTCGGATCTCGTGAAGGGCTACGAGTTCAAGAAGGACACCTACGTCCTGCTCGACGACGCCGATTTCGAGCGGGCGAAGATCGACACCTCCTCGGTGCTGAACATCGATAAATTCGTCCCCGCCGAGACCATCGACCCGGTCTACTACGACACCAGCTACTTCATGCTGCCGGATGGCGAGGCGGGCGAGGATGTCTATGCGGTGCTGCGCGAGGCCATCGGCCGGACCGGCAAGGTGGCGCTGTCGCGGCTGGTGATCGCAAGGCGGGAACGCTCGGTCGCGGTGATGCCGCTGGGCCGCGGTCTTGTGGTGCACACGCTGGTCGACCCGAAGGAGCTGCACGACCCGGAGGAGGCCTTCGCCCATCTCGCCGGGCCGAAGCCGGATGCGGCCATGGTGAAGCTGGCGACGCAGCTGGTCGAGCGCCAGGCGGCGCGCTTCGACCTCGCCGACATGACCGACCGCTACGAGGCCCGGCTGCGCGAGGTGATCGAGGCCAAGCTGCGCGGCGAGGAGGAGCCCGAGCCGGCCGAGGAGCCGGCGCGCGACAATGTCATCGACCTGATGGCGGCGCTGAAGCAGAGCCTCGGCGGCGACGCGCCGAAGGCCAAGGCCCCCGCGAAGAAGGCGGCGGCGAAGAAGCCCGCCGCCGCCAAGCCGCGCGCCGCGCCCAAGCGCCGCAGCGCCTGAAGGTGAAGCCCATGATGCGTTCCCTCCTCCCCGTGGCGATGCTGCTGGCCCCCCTGGCTTTGGCACTGGCCGGCTGCGAGGAAGCCAACCATACCGTCGCCGCCGGCACCGGTCCCAATCCGCAGCTGCCGCCGCCGCGGTCGAGCTGGATCCCGACCGTCAACATCGCCCCCGCCGTCGGCTGGCCGGAGGGGGCCAGGCCGACCCCGGCCGCCGGGATGCAGGTCACGGCCTTCGCCCGCGGCCTCGACCATCCGCGCTGGCTCTACGTGCTGCCGAACGGCGACGTGCTGGTGGCCGAGAGCAACAAGCCGCCGAAGGCCGAGAGCGAGGGCATCCGCGGCTGGGTCATGGGGCTGGTGATGAGCCGGGCCGGCGCCGGCGTGCCGAGCGCCAACCGCATCACCCTGCTGCGCGATGCCGATGGCGACGGCGTGGCGGAGACGCGCTCGGTCTTCCTCGAGGGGCTGAACTCGCCCTTCGGCATGGCGCTGGTGGGGGAGACGCTCTTCGTCGCCAATACCGATGCGGTGGTGCGCTTCCCCTACCGGGCGGGCGAGACCCGCATCACCGCGCCGGGCGAGCGGCTGGCGCCGCTGCCGGGCGGGCCCATCAACCACCACTGGACCAAGGGCCTCGTCGCCAGCGCCGATGGCGCGCGGCTCTATGCCAGCGTCGGCTCCAACAGCAACGTGGCGGAGAACGGGATCGCGGCGGAGGAGAACCGCGCCGCCATCCTGGAGATCAATGCCCGCTCCGGCGAGACCCGGGTCTTCGCCTCCGGCCTGCGCAACCCGGTCGGCATGGCCTGGGAGCCGCGGACCGGCGCGCTCTGGACCGCGGTGAACGAGCGCGACGAGATCGGCAGCGACCTGGTGCCGGACTACATGACCTCGGTGCGCGACGGCGGCTTCTACGGCTGGCCCTACAGCTACTACGGTCAGGTGGTGGACAGCCGGGTGCTGCCGCAGCGGGCCGACCTGGTGGCGCGGGCGATCAAGCCGGACTACGCCCTCGGGCCGCATACCGCCTCGCTCGGGCTGAGCTTTGCCGAGGGCAGCACCCTGCCCGCGGCCTTCCGCGAGGGCGCCTTCGTCGGCCAGCACGGCTCCTGGAACCGGCGGCCGCCGAGCGGCTACAAGGTGATCTTCGTGCCCTTTGCCGAGGGCCGCCCGAATGGCTTGCCGGTTGATGTGCTGACGGGTTTCCTGAGCGAGGATGGCAAGGCGCTGGGCCGGCCGGTGGGCGTCACCCTCGATGCCCGAGGCGCGCTGCTGGTGGCCGACGACGTGGGCAACGCGGTCTGGCGGGTCTCGGCGACCCAGGCGGCGGCGGATGCGGCGCCGCGGCCGGCACTCGCCGGCCGCTGACGGCGGGCGGCGGGACGTCTCGCCCCGCCGCCGGGGCTCAGGCTGCGGTCTCGTCCAGCTCGGGCGCGACGTAGCCTTCCTGGCTCTTCATCATGATCAGCGTGCCGAAGATCATGCCGGACAGGGCGGCGAGGTCGCCCAGGTGGTCGCCGCCGCCGATGACGTAGCGGGCGATGCAGAGGACCACGGTCACGACCCCGAAGATGGCGGCCCAAAGCGACAGGTTGCTGGTGATATGGGCGGTGGAGGCCCGGTAGGCTTGCATCGGCATATGTATTCTCCTGGAGTTCCGGCACCCTAGCCAACGCCATGGGACGACGGAAGTGCCCGGGCCGGGCCGGCTTCCGGGTCGGGGCGGGGCGGGGCGATCCCGGCCCCTCCGGCCGCATTGCCGGCCGGCGCGGCGCGGCGCAGGATCGCGGCCGAGGAACCGCGCGGCGACGACGCGGGCCCAGGAGGATACCGATGCGCGTCACCCGGCGTTCCCTCGCGGCGCTGCCCGCCCTCATCCCCGCGCTGGCCTCGGCCCAGCCCGCCTGGCCGACCCGGCCGGTCACCCTGGTGGTGCCCTGGGCGGCCGGCGGCGGGGCCGATACGGTGACCCGCTTCTTCGCCCAGGGGCTGGAGCGGGAGTTGGGCCAGCCGGTCAACGTGGTGAACCGCACCGGCGGCAACGGCATCACCGGCCATGCCGCCATCGCGAATGCCGCGCCGGATGGCTATACCATCGGCACCGGCACCTCCGAATTCGTGAATTTCCGGGTGCTCGGCCTCGCCGACTTCGGGGCGGAGAACCTCGACCTGCTGTCGCGGCTGGCGACCATCCCGGCCGGCGTCACGGTCCAGGCCAGCGCCCCCTGGCGGGACTTCCAGGCCTTCGCGGCGGCGCTGAAGGAGGGCCGGCGCGGCCAGCTGACCGGCTCCGGCGTCGGCCCCGGCGGATCCTGGCACCTGGCGGCGGCGGGGATGACCCGGGCGCTGGGGCTGGAGGCCGACCGCATCCGCTGGATCCCGAGCGTCGGCGGCGCGCCGGCGCTGCAGGATCTGGTGGCGGGGGGCCTCGGCGTCTTCACCGGCTCCCCGGTGGAGGCGCAGTCCCTGGCCGCGGCCGGGCGGGTCCGGGTGCTGGCGGTGATGGCCGAGGCGCGGATGACGACCTACCCCGAGGTGCCGACCTTGCGCGAATGCGGCCTCGACTGGGTCTATGCCAATTGGTTCGCCCTGGTGGGGCCGCGCGGCATCCCGGCGCCGGTCAGGGCGGCGCTGCTGGCCGCGGCCGAGCGGGCGCATGCCCGCACCGACGTGCAGGAGCCGATGCGGGCGCGCGGCATCGTGCCGGTCTGGGACGGGCCGGAGGGCTTCGCCCGCTTCGCCGCCGGCTTCGGCCAGACCTCCGCCGTGCTGCTGCGCGAACTCGGGCTGGCGAAGGCCTGAACGATGCCCGGCCTGCCCATCATCGACGCGCACCACCATTTCTGGGACCTGCGGCGCAACCCGCATCCCTGGCTGCGCGACCTGCCGATGATCCCCTTCCGCTACGGCGACTACGCGGCGCTGCGCGGGCGGGACTTCCTGCCCGAGGACTACGACCGCGTGGCCGAGGGGCTGCCGGTCGTCGCCACGGTGACGATGGAGGGCGAATGGGACCCGGCCGATCCTTTAGGCGAAAGCCGCTGGATGACGGCGCTGGCGGCCCGCACCGGCCGTCCCGCGGCGCATGTGGCGCAGGCCTGGCTGGACCGGGCGGATGCGCCGGCGGTGCTGGAGGCGCTGGGCGGCATGCCGCTGGTGCGCGGCATCCGCCACAAGCCGCGCGCCGCCGCATCGCCCGCGTTGGTCGAGCCCGGCGCCCCGGGCGGCATGGGCGACCCGCGCTGGCGGGCGGGCTATGGGCTGCTGGCCCGGCACGGGCTGCACTTCGAGCTGCAGGCGCCCTGGTGGCACCTGGACGAGGCGCTGGCGCTGGTCGAGGCCCATCCGGCGACGCCGCTGGTGCTGAACCACACCGGCCTGCCCGCCGACCGCAGCGCCGCGGGCCTGGCCGGGTGGCGGGCGGCGATGCGGCGGCTAGCGGCGGCGCCGCAGGTCAGCGTGAAGATTTCCGGCCTCGGCCTGGCCGGGCGGCCCTGGGCGATCGCCGACAACATCGGGATCATCCGGGAGACCATCGGGATCTTCGGGGCGGGGCGCTGCATGTTCGCCTCGAACTTCCCGGTGGATGGGCTCTGCGGCAGCTTCCGCACCATCGTCGAGGGCTTCGCCGCGGCGGTGGCGGACCTGCCGGAGGCGGAGCGGGCGGCGCTTTTTGCGGGAAACGCCGCCCGGATCTACCGGCTCCGCATCGCCGGCTTGGCCGGGGCGGCAGGCCCCGGCGAGGCGCGGCCCGGGCGCTAGAGCGGTTTCCGTTCGCACTGGCTCACGGAATCCGCTCTAGCATGTTGTTCTGGCGAGCAAATTTCTCCGATCTGATGAGTCCATCAGATCGGAGTTTGCTCTAACTGCCGCGCGCCTCGGCGAAGCGGACGGCGGCGCCGCGCGGGGTGCCGATCACCTCGTCGTCGCGCATCGCCACCGCGCCGCGGATGATGGTGCCGACCGGCCAGCCCTGGCAGCGCGTGCCGGCGAAGGGCGTCCAGCCGCAGGGCGAGACGATCCAGCTTTCCTCGATGGTCCGGGACTTGCCCATGTCCACCAGGGTGAAGTCGGCGTCGTAGCCGGCCGCCAGCCGTCCCTTGCCGGTGACGCCATAGACCCGGGCCGGGCCGGCGCACATCAGGTCGACCAGGCGCGAGAGGCTGAGCCGCCCGGCGCTGACATGGTCGAGCATGAGCGGCACGATGGTCTGCACGCCCGTGAGCCCCGCCGCGCCATCCGGCCAGGGGCGCTCCTTGGCGGCGCGGCTGTGCGGCGCGTGGTCGGAGCCCACCACGTCCACCGTGCCATCGGCGACCGCGGCCCAGGCCGCCGCCATGTGCCGGGCGTCGCGGATCGGCGGGTTCATCACCGCATAGCCGCCGAGCCGGTCGTAGGCCTCGTCGGTCTGGGTCAGGTGGTTGAGCAGGACCTCGACGGTCGCCACGTCGCGACAGGCCCGCAGCAATTCCAGCTCCTCGGCGGTGCTGACGTGCAGGATATGCGCCGGGCGGCCGGTCTTGCGGGCCAGCGCCATCAGGCGCTTCGTCCCCAGCACGGCGCATTCCACGTCGCGCCAGACCATGTGGTTGCGGTGCGGCATGCCGCTGTGGAACAGCGGCTTGCGTTCCTGCAGCCGGTACTCGTCCTCCGAGTGGTAGGCGATCCGCCGCCGGCCGCTGCGCATCACCGCCTCGAGGCTAGCATCGTCGGCCACCAGCAGGTCGCCGGTGCTGCTGCCGGCGAAGACCTTCACCGCGCAGACATTGGGCTGCAGCTCGAGGCTGGCCAGTTCCGGGATGTTCTTCATGCTGGCGCCGACGTAGATCCCGACGTCGCACCAGGCATTCCCGGCGAGGTAGTCGCGCTTCCAGTCCAGCCTTTCGCGGTCGGTGATGGCCGGGGCGGTGTTCGGCATGTCGAAGACCGCGGCCAGGCCGCCGAGGATCGCGCCCTTGGTGCCGTCGGCCAGGGTTTCGACCTTGGGGTCGCCGGGGTCGCGCAGGTGCACATGCGCATCGATCAGCCCGGGCAGCACGTGCAGGCCGGTGCAGTCGATGGTCTCGGCCGCGGCGGCGGTGCGGAGGTCGCCCAGCGCGGCGATGCGGCCGGCGCGGACGCCGACATCGGTGGCCTCCTGCCCCCAGGGCAGCACGCAGGTGCCGCCGCGCAGCACCAGATCGAAGCTCGCCATCCGCCCGTTCTCCCATCCCGACGGGGCGCTTATGCCCCCGCCGGGCGGCGCCATAAAGCCCCCCCGCCCGGCAGGGGCTAGCCGGGGATCTCGTCGGTGCGGACGAAGAAGCCGGCCAGGGTGCTCGGGCCGAAGGTGGTGCTGATCGCCACGTCGGCGGCGTCGCGGCCACGCGCCATCAGCACCCGGCCGATGCGCGGGCGGTTGTGCCGGGCATCGAAGGTGTACCAGCCGCCCTCGAGATAGACCTCGAACCAGGCCGACCAGTCCATCGGGTCGGGCACCGGCGGCACGCCGATGTCGCCGAGGTAGCCGGTGCAGTAGCGGGCCGGGATGTTCATGCAGCGGCAGAGCGTCACCGCGAGGTGGGTGAAGTCGCGGCAGACGCCGACCTGCTCCTGGTAGCCTTCCGAGGCGGTGCGGGTATTGCGCGCGCGCTGGTAATCGAAGCGGATGCGGTCGTGCACGAAGTCGCAGATCGCCTGCACCCGGGCCCAGCCGAGGGGCGTCTGGCCGAAGGTCCGCCAGGCGATGTCGGACAGCGCCTCGGTGTCGCAGTAGCGGCTGGCCAGCAGGAAGACCAGCGCGTCGTCCGGCACCTGCGCCACCGGCACCTGCCGGGCATGCGGCGCGACCACGTCGGGCAGGCCGCTGTCGCGGATCACCGCATCGGCGGTCAGGGTGTAGCGGCCGGGCGGGGCGGAGATGCGCTGGCAGGTGTTGCCGAAGCCGTCGGTGTAGAAATGCACCGGCAGGAAGGGCGTGACGACGACGCCGTCGGGGCTGACGAGGTCGGCGCTGCGGCTCGGATGCACGTTCAGCAGGAACACCGCATCGGTCTGCATCGGGAATTCATAGGTCAGCTCGTAGCCGATTCGAATGAGCATTCTGCTGTTCCATCACTGATCCGGCGCGCAACGTGGCCGGGGTGCCGCCGTTGCGCGGCATGCCGCGTCAGACCTTCTCCTTCAGCCGCAGGAAGGGCCTCTCGTACCAAAGGAAGCTGGCCGATGCGGCGGTCAATGCAATCAGCGTGCCGAGGGCGAAATCCGCCAGCGGGTTCTCGATCCCGGCGAGCGCCAGGCCGCGGCGGGAGGCGTTCACCGCCAGCATGTGCAGCAGGTACATGCCGTAGCTGACCTTGCCGATCCAGACCAGCGGCACCAGCCGCAGCCCGGGGGCGAGGCCGTTGTCCTCGCGCAGGACGCAGGCGGCGACCAGCCAGGCCAGCGGCAGGGCGACCGCCAGCCCCTCGGCGGGGCCGAAGTCCGGGCCGATCGCCAGCACGACCAGGGCGGCGAGGGCCGCCGCCGGCGCGCTCCAGCGATGCCCGGCCAGCCGCCAGGCGGTGGCGAAGCTTGCGGGCGAATGCAGCAGATAGGCCAGGATCACCCCGAGCAGGATGCCGGGCGGCAGGCAGGCGGCTATCCGGTCCGGCAGGTCCGGGCCGAACAGGCCGGTGAACTCCAGGGCAATGAACTGGCTGAGCAGCAGCGCCAGGACCGCCACCAGCGCCGGCCGCATCCCGGCCAGCCACAGGGCGAGGAAGGGCCAGACGAGGTAGAACTGCTCCTCCGCCGCCAGCGACCATGAGAAGTAGAAGATCACCCGGTCGCTTTCCATCGGCACCACCCAGTTGGCGGTGAAGGTGGCGAAGGCGGGCAGGGTGTCGAAGAAGGCCTGGCCATAGGGGTTGTCGCGCTCGAGCATCCAGGTCAGCCCGGCATAGAGCGCCAGCACGGCGAAATAGACCGGGAAGATCCGCAGCGACCGGCGCCACCAGAAGGTCGGCAGGCGGAAGGTGCCGGCCTCCTTGGCGCGCAGGATGAGCGTGGCGATGAGGTAGCCGCTGATGACGAAGAACAGGGTGACGCCGTAGCGCCCCTGCTGGCCGAGGGTACTGGCGATCGCCGCCGCCCCGGTGTGGTGCCAGACCACGGCGAGGATGCTGACGGCGCGCAGCCCGTCGAGCGATCCGAAGAACCGGGTGTCGAGATAGCGGGCATGTGCCTCCGCATCGCTGACGGGCAGGGCGGCGGCAATGATGCGCTGGGGCAAGAGGCAGGGGCTCCGGTCGGCCGTCCCGGCCGGGCGCCGTGGCACCCGACCGCGCCGGCGCTCTGTGGCGGCAGGGGGAAGGCCTGGGGCCCCTGGGGGGCCGGGCCTGCCCTACTGGTAGAGGTCAACTCCACCGTCGCGCCACCCCGCCGAGCCCCATCTCAAGGTTTTGTGCGACGCACCACAATAACGTACCGGTTTCGCATCGCTCGCCGATGCGATAGCGTTGCGGGTTCAGCGCTCGGCCAGCGTGGCGAACACATCCCCGGTGGAGACCCGGCCCTCGATATGCCGGCGGTGCCACAGGGCGTAGAACAGCAGGTGCCAGGCGGCGAAGCCGCGGTGCTTCTCGCCGCCGGCATGGCGGAACAATGCCGCGACCCGGTCGGGCCGGGCGATCTCGGCGATGCCGGGCTGGGCCGCGACCAGCGGGCCGAGCCTGTCGCCCACCCCCTCGATCCAGGCGCCGACCGGGACGGTGAAGCCCTGCTTCGGCTTGAAGGGCTCGGCCGCCGGGAAGTGGCGGGCGAGCCACTGCCGCAGCAGCCACTTGCCGCTGCTGCGCTGGACCTTCAGCGCATCCGGCAGGCGGAAGGCGGCGGCGGCGACGCCGGCATCCAGCAGCGGCGTGCGGCCCTCGACGCCATGCGCCATCAGGCAGCGGTCGAGCTTGATGAGCAGGTCGTTCGGCAGCCAGTCGGCGCAATCCAGCGCCTGGGCGGCCTGCAGCCGGGTGCGGCCGGGCGAGGCGGCGGCGGCCTCGGCGGCGCCGATGCCGTCGCGCCAGCCGGTCGTCGGGGCCCGCAGGACGTCCAGCCGGTCGAAGCTGCCGCGCGAGCGCGGCGCCTTGCCGCCCAGCCACCAGGGGCGCATCGCCGCCCGGTAGCGGCCGTAGCCGCCGAAGATCTCGTCGCCGCCCTCGCCCGAGAGCACCACCTTCACCTCCTCCCGCGCCCGGCGGGCGAGGAACCAGGTGGGGATGATGGCGTAGTCGGCGGCCGGGTCGTCCATGGCGCCGACGATCTCGGGCAGGTGGCGCCAGACCTCGGCCTCGGTGACCGCGACCGTCACGTGCTTCGCCCCGGCCGCGGCGGCGAGGTGGGCGGCCTGCGCCCGTTCGTCGGCGGCGCCGGGCACGTCGAAGCCGGCGGTGAAGGCCAGCACCGGCTTGTCGTTGAGCCGGGCCATCAGCGCCAGGATGGCGCTGCTGTCGATGCCGCCCGAGAGGAACATGCCGTAGGGCACGTCGCTGCGCTGGTGCAGCAGCACGCTTTCCTCGAGCGCGGCGTCCAGCCGGGTCAGCGCGGCCTCGGCCTCGATCTCCTCCGGCCCACCCTCGGGCAGCGCGGCGCGGCGGTGGCGCTCGGTCACCGCGCCATTGGCGATGACCACGGTCTCGCCGGGCAGGATGCGGCGGATGCCCTGGAAGATGGTCTCGGCGCCGGTGGTGAACTGGATCTGCAGCAGCTCGGTCCGGGCCTCGGGGCGGACCACCGGCTCGACCAGCCCGGCGGCGATCAGCGCCTGCGGCTCGGAGGCGAAGGCGAGGCCGCCGGCGATCTCCGCGATATAGAGCGGCTTGATGCCGAAGGGGTCGCGCGCGAGCACGAGCTGCTTGCTGCCGCGGTCGTGCAGGGCGATGGCGTACATGCCGCGCAGCGTGTCGGCGAAGCCGAGGCCGTCGCGGCGGAACAGGTGCAGCGGCGGCTCGCAGTCGCTGCCGGTCGCGCAGTGGAGCTGGTTGCGCTCGCGCAACTCCCGGTAGTTGTAGACCTCGCCGTTGGCGACCAGGGCGGCGGCGCCGGCGAACAGCGGCTGGTCGCCGGTGACGAGGTCGATGATCGAGAGCCTTGTATGCGACAGCGCGACATTGCCGGCCAGGTGATGGCCATGGCCGTCCGGGCCGCGATGCGCCAGCGCCCGGGTCAGCGCGTCGAGCACGGTGGCGGAGGGGGTTTGCCCGGGGCGGAGGGCGAGACCGGCGAGGCCGCACATCAGCGGATACTCACACCGGCGAGGAACGCGCGCCAGCGCGCGAGGACCGGCGCCGCCGCATGCTCCGCGACGAAGGCCGCCCGGCCGGCGGCGGCGAGGCGCCCGGCCCGGCCAGGATTGGCCAGCAGCCCGGCGATGGCGGCGGCCAGCGCCTCCGGGTCCTCCGGCGGGACCAGCAGGCCGGTCTCGCCGGGGCGGATCAGCTCGGTCGGGCCCTGGGCGGCGGCGGCGACGACGGGGCGGGTGGCGGACCAGGCTTCCAGGATGATGTTCCCCAGCGGTTCGTGGCGGGAGGAGCAGACGAAGACGTCGCAGGCGGCCAGCAGCGCGCCGGTATCCTGGCGCCAGCCGAGGAAATCGACCCGCCCGCCGAGGCCGAGGCTGGCGGCCAGCGCCTCCAGCGCCGGGCGTTCCGGCCCCTCCCCGCCGATCGAGAGCTGGGCGCCGGGCAGCAGGGCCAGGGCATGGAGCAGGATGTCGAAGCCCTTGTTGCGGTGCAGCCGGCCGAGGGCGAGCAGATGGGGCCCCTGGCCCGGCAGGGCGGCGGGGGCGCAGCCGGCGAGGTCGGCGGCGAAATTGGGCACGTAATGGCTGCGCCCGGCCGGCCAGCCCTGGTCGATGATCCAGGTCCGGAGGTCGCGGGTATTGCCGATGATGTGGTCGCAGTGGCGGTAGTATTTCAGGTCGTAGTAGCCGCCCATGCGGCCGATCAAGGGCCAGGGGACGCCGCCGCGCCTGACGCGGCCGGCGAAGCGGCTGGCGCGGTTGGCCCAGGAGACGACGGCCTGGGGGCGGAATTCCGCCAGGGCGCGGCGCAGCCGGGGCGTGGTCCGCAGGTCGAGGAAGCCGCCGAAGGGCAGCTCGACCGGCGCCAGCCCGCCGGCGCGGAGCCGGGCGGCGCGGCCGGGGTCGCGGCGGATGACGGCCAGCACCTGCTCGCCGGCGGCGTGCTGGGCGGCGGTGAGGCGCTCGAAGAAGGCCTCGGCGCCGCCCATGGGCGCGCCGGCCATGACATGGGCGATGCGCAAGGGGGCATCGGCGGTCATGCCAGCGCCTCGAAGCGGGCGGCGATGGCGTCCCAGCCAGGGCCTGGGCCGCGGGCCAGGCAGGCGTGGTGCATCGCGCGCCAGGCGGCATCGTCGCCGAGCAGGCGAAGCGCGGCGGCGGCGAAATCCTCCGGCGTCGCGGCGACATGGCCGGTGACGCCCTCGGCGATGCGCTCGGCGACGGCGCCGAGCGGCGTCACCACGCAGGGCAGGCCGGCCGCCTGGGCCTCGGCCAGCGCCAGGCAGAAGGTCTCCCCGGGGTCGCCGCGGTAGAGCATCACCCGGGCCCCGGCGAGGCGGGCGGCCAGCGCCGGGCGCGGCAGGGGGTCGAAGACCCGCACCCCGGCGCCGGCCAGGGCGGCGGCGCGGGCGAGGACCGGGGCGGCGCGGGCGGCGAGGCGGGCATCGCCGCCATAGGTGGCCGCGCCGGCGAAGAGGTGCAACTCCGCCGCGGGCATCGCCGGATGGATCCGCCCGGCCCAGAGCTCCAGCAGCCAGTCCAGCCCGCGCAGCGGGTTGGAGGTGAAGATGGCCACCGGCGGCGGCGGCGGCCGCGGCGCGAAGGGCGCATCGAAGGGGGCGGCGACCGCGAGCGGGATGCTGGCGGGGGTGAAGGGCAGCCAGCGCGGCAGGGTGGCGGCATGGCTGGCGCCGAGGGTGACCAGCCGCGGCCGGGCGGCCAGCAGCGGCCAGGCATGGCGCGGCTTCCGCAGGTAGCCCAGCGGGTTGTGCAGCCAGAGCACCCGGCGGCCGCGCGGCAGCCGGCGGAACAGCCGCGGCAGGCGGTTGGCGAGGACGAGGTCCGCCGGCGGCCCGCCGGGGGCGAGCGGTGCCCAGTCGAGCCCGTCCCGGGTCTCGGCGGGGTCCTCGCCGGCGCGGAGCTCCAGCGCATGGCCGCGCCGGGCGAAGGCCTGGGCCAGCAGGGCGAAGGCGGTCTCGGCCCCGCCCAGCGGCCGGGTGGCGAGCGCGGCGGCCCCGATGCGGGGGCCCTCCGTCGCCATCACGATCCTCACCGGTGCCGCTCCGGCTCCAGCCGGGCCTTGAGGTGCGACAGCAGCGGGAAGAGCCCGGCGCAGAGCGCGATCAGCAGGCCCCAGCCGCCCTCCTTGTAGCCGCGCCGCGCCACGTAGCATTTCAGGATGCGCGACAGGCAGCGGCGGATGTTGTCCGGCAGCGAGCCGATGTCGCCCGCGGCCAGCAGGTCGCCGGCCTTGGCCGAGGAATAGCGGTCCAGGCGGCGCAGCATGTCGGAGATGTCGCGGTCCAGCTCGTGGCGGATGCCGACGCCGGTGATCCGCTCCCCCTCGAGGGTCGCCCCTTGGGCCCCGGTCCAGTCGAGGCCGGGATGCACCCGCTGGGCGCGCCAGCGCTTGGCGCCGCGGCGGAACAGGATGGGCTTCAGGGTGGTGCCGAAGCTGCCGCCCCAGCCGTGCAGGATCAGCCGCTCGCCGACGTAGTTGTCGATCCGCACCCGGTGGAAGGCATGGGCGGAGCGGGCGGTGACGGCGCGGATCGCGGCCCAGAGTTCGGGCGGGACCCGCTCGTCGGCATCGACCTCCAGCACCCAGTCGGTGGTGCAGGCCGCGATCCCGGCGTTGCGGCGCTCGCCCTCCAGCGCCCAGGCGCCTTCCAGCACCCGGGCGCCATGCGCGGCGGCGATGGCGGCGCTGGCATCGGTGCTGCGGTCGAGCACGACCAGGATCGCATCCGCCGGGGCCAGGCTGGCGAGGCAGGCCGGCAGCCGCGCCGCCTCGTCGCGGGCGACCACCAGCGCGGTGATGCTCACGCCGGCAGGCCCTGGGTGAGCAAGCCCTGCGCCGCGACCAGGGCCTGGTCCAGCGTCAGCCCCGCCATGCTGTCGAGGGCGGGCGAGCCCGGGGCGATGGCGGTCGCGGTGCGGCGGCCGGAGGGGGCGTATTCGCCGACGCGGGAGGGGCCGAACAGGCCGAGCGTCGGCGTGCCGGCCGCCGCCGAAAGGTGCATCAGCCCGCTGTCGTTGCCGACGAACAGGGCGCAGCGGGCCAGCACCGCCGCCGCCTCGGGCAGGGAAACGCTGCCCATCAGGCTCACCGCCCGGTCGCCAAGCGCGGCCAGCACCGGGGCGGCCATGGCGGCCTCCTGCGGGCCGGGGCCGCCGAGGATGACGGCGCGGGCGCCCTCGAGTGGCTGGCCGGGGGCGACCAGCGCCTCGAAAAACGCCACGAAGCGCTCGGCCGGCCAGACCTTGCGGTCCCAATTGGCGGTGGGGCCGAGGCCGATCCAGCGGCCCTCGCCCCCCTGTCCATCCGCGGCCAGCAGCAGGGCGGCGCGGCTGCGGTCGGCGGCATTGAACCAGGCGACCGGCAGCGGCGGCGGATCCAGGCCGAACAGCGCGCCGAGATGGCCCAGCCGCGGCCCCGGCTGGCGGCCGCCGCGCATGACCACCCTGCGCTTCGCCCGCACCAGCCAGGAGAAGGCGG
Organism: Paeniroseomonas aquatica; assembly: GCF_030409335.1. Classification (GTDB taxonomy): domain Bacteria; phylum Pseudomonadota; class Alphaproteobacteria; order Acetobacterales; family Acetobacteraceae; genus Belnapia; species Belnapia aquatica. The sequence goes on along the minus strand of NZ_JAUFPN010000153.1, from coordinate 213,552 downwards.
AGCCCCGCAGGTCGACCACCATGTCCCAGCGCTCGAGTCCCACCTCCCGCCACAGCTCCAGCCAGTGCAGCCGCAGCCGGCGCTTGGTCAGCAGGATGGTCCAGGCCCGGTTGGGCATGCGGGCGAAGACGCCCTCCGCCACCGGGCCGCAGGCGACGACGATCTTGGCCTGGGGCCAGGTTCGTATGAGGTGGTCCAGCAGCCCGGTCGAGAGCACGGCATCGCCGATCCGGGTCGCGGTGATGAATAGGATGCGCACGCGGAGGGCCTTAGCACGGCTGCGCCTTGTCGCAGAGGGGCGGGCGGCCCAAGTCCCCGCCATGCCGATCGCCATCCTGCCCGACCGGGGCGTGCTCGAAGTCACCGGGGAGGACCGGGTCGCCTTCCTCCAGGGACTGGTCTCCAATGACGTCGCCCTGGCCGCGCCGGGCCGGGCGGTCTTTGCCGCCCTGCTGACGCCGCAGGGCAAGTGGCTGGCCGATTTTTTCGTGGTCGCGGCCGGCGAGCGCCTGCTGCTGGACTGCGAGGCGGCGCAGGCGGCGATGCTGGCGCAGCGGCTGGCGCGGTTCCGGCTGCGCTCCAGGGTCGCGTTGCAGCCGCTGCCGCTGGCGGTCGCCGCCGGCTGGGGCGGCGCGCCGCCGCCGCCGGGCGCGGTGCCCGACCCGCGGCTGGAGGCGGCCGGCTGGCGGGCGATCGGCGCCGAGGTCGCGGCCGATGCCACGGCCGAGGACTACGACCGCCACCGCCTGGCGCTCGGCCTGCCCGACGGCAGCCGCGACCTGCTCGCCGAGCAGAGCCTGCTGCTGGAGGCCGGCTTCGACGAGCTGCACGGGGTCTCCTGGACCAAGGGCTGCTACATGGGCCAGGAGCTGACGGCGCGGACCAAGTACCGCGGGCTGCTGAAGCGCCGGCTGGTGCCGGTGGCCATCGAGGGTCCCCTGCCCGCCCCCAGCACGCCGGTCCTGGCCGGCGCCGCCGAGGTCGGCGAGATGCGCTCCGGCCGGGACGGGCTGGGCATCGCCCAGCTCCGGCTCGAGGCGCTGGACGGCAGGGCGCTCCGCTGCGGCGAGGCCGCGCTGGTGACGCGGCGGCCGGGCTGGATGGTGCTGCCAGCCGCTCAGCCCCCCGCCGCCTAGCCGTTCACCACCGTGCCGCCGTTCGGGTGCAGCACCTGGCCGGTGATGTAGCCGCTGTCGCTGTCGGCGGCGAGGAAGATGTAGCTCGGGGCGCATTCGTCGGGCTGGCCGGCGCGGCCGAGCAGGGTCGAGGCGCCGTGCTTGGCCGAGCCTTCGTCGTCGAAGCTGGCCGGGATCAGCGGGGTCCAGATCGGCCCCGGCGCCACCGCGTTCACCCGGATCTGCCGGCTCTCCCAGAGCTGCTGCGACAGGCTGCGGGTGAAGGCGAGGATGGCGCCCTTGGTGCTGGCGTAGTCCACCAGTCCGGCGCTGCCCTTGTAGGCGGTGATCGAGGTGGTGTTGATGATGCCGCTGCCGGCCGGCATGTGCTTCAGCGCCGCCCTGGTCACCCAGAACATGCCGAGGATGTTGGTGCGGAAGGTCCGCTCCACCTGCTCCTCCGGGATCTCGGCGAAATCCTCGCAGATGTGCTGCTCGGCGGCGTTGTTCACCAGCAGGTCGATCCGGCCGCCGAGGAATTTGGCCGCCTGGTCCACCGCGCCGCGGCAGAAGCCGGCATCGCCGATGTCCCCGGGCAGGGCGAGGCAGCGGCGGCCCTCGGCCTCGATCAGGCGCCGGGTCTCGGCCGCGTCCTCGGTCTCGTCCTTGTAGAGGATGACGACGTCGGCGCCCTCCTTGGCGAAGCCGATGGCCACCGCCCGGCCGATGCCGCTGTCGCCGCCGGTGACCACGGCGCGGCGGCCGGCGAGCTTGCCGCTGGGGCGCCAGTTCGCCATGCGGTCCTGCGGCTGGGGGTCCATCGGCGCGGTCAGGCCGGGCTGGCGATCCTGGTGCTGGGGGGCTTGCTGCTGGTCGGACATGGGAGGGGCCTTTCCGGGTGGAGGCGTTCGGCTGCTGCGACAACAGGCCGCGCCCGGCGCGGGTTGCCGCGGGGCGGGCGGAACGAAGCCGGCGCAACGAAGGCTTAAGGGCCGCCCGGCCATGCTGCGCACCGCAGCCGCGAGGAGGCAGCCCATGGATCCCGCGACCGGCATCGCCCGCCCCGGCACCTCGGCGAAGGCGGCCGGCAAGCCGCAGCGCCCGGCCAAGGCGGACGGCTTCAAGCAGGCCATGGCCCGGGCGATGGACGGGGCCGGGCCGCCGGCCCCGGCCGCGCAGTTGCGGCCACGGCCGGCAAGCCTCGCCGGCGCGGCCCCGGCGGCACCTGCCGGCCGCCCCCGGCCGGCCGACGCCGCCTTCCGCGACCGCATCGCGCTGCTGGAGAGCAATGCCCGCGGCCCGGGCCAGGGGCTGGCGGCGCGCAACCCCGGCTCGGGCGCCCTCGGCCGCTACCAGCTTACGCCGCAGGCGCTGCAGGACCTCGGCTGGCAGGACGCGGGCGGCGCCTGGACCCGGGTCGCGGCCGGGCACGGCGTGCGCTCGGCGGCGGATTTCCTCGCCGCCCCGGCGGCGCAGGAGGCCGCGATGGCCGCCTACCTGCGGCGGGCGGAGCAGCAGCTCGGCCGCAACGGCAGCCTCGCCCGCAGCGGCGGGGCGGTCAGCGGCCTCGACGGCCAGGCGGTGCCGCTGACCGAGGCGGGGCTGGTCGCCGCGGCGCACCGGCGCGGCGCCGCCAGCGTGGCCCGCTACCTGCAGCACCGCAGCACGACCCCGGAGGCGCCGCTGAGCCCGGCCCAGCGCAGCAGCTTCGCCGCGGTCGAGCGCCGGCTGCGCGACTTCGCCGCCCTGCCCTATGCGCTGGCGACGCGGGCGGCACCGCGCGACCCGGCCGGCTAGAGCAAACTCCGATCTGATGGACTCATCAGATCGGAGAAATTTGCTCGCCAGAACAACAGGCTAGAGCGGGCTCCATGAGCCGGTGCGAACGGAAACCGCTCTAGCGCGGGCCCCTTGGGCCCGTGCGGACGGAAGCCGGCCGGCCCGGTCGCCTCACGCCGCGCCGCCGATCTGCCGCAGCCATTCCTGCAGGTTGTAGTAGGTCGTCACCCGGGTGATCCGGCCCTCCGCAACCGCGAAGAAGGCGCCCGCGGCCAGGCTGTAGCGCTGGCCGCGGGCGGGCGGCAGGCCGGCGTCGGTCGCCAGGTACTCCCCCTCCACCACGAATTCCGCCGCCGCCCGGCTGCCGGAGGCATCAACCATGATGGTGAGGCCGGTGAGGCGTTCCCGGTAGGAATGGTCCATGTGGCCGAGGAAGTCGCGGAAGGCCGCCTTGCCCCGCTCGCGCGGGCCCTGGTTCACGTCGTGCACCACATCCTCGGCCAGCAGGGCGAGCATCGCCTCCCGGTCGCCATGGCCGAAGGCGGCGTAGTAGGTGCGGATCAGGCTTTCGGTCTCGGTTTCGGTCATCGCGTCCATCCCGGCAATTGGCGGCCCACTATGTTCGAGGCCGCGGCCATGGCAAAAGGCGGCGCATGCAGACCGCCCCCGCACCCAGCCCTGCCGCCCCCGGCCTCCGGACGAAGCCGCTCAGCTTCCAGGACATCATCCTGACGCTGCACGCCTATTTCTCGGCCCAGGGCTGCCTGATCCTGCAGCCCTACGACATGGAGGTGGGCGCCGGCACCTTCCATCCGGCGACAACCCTCCGGGCGCTGGGGCCGAAGCCCTGGAAGGCGGCCTACGTCCAGCCCAGCCGGCGGCCCTCGGACGGGCGGTACGGGGAGAATCCGAACCGGCTGCAGCACTACTACCAGTACCAGGTCATCCTGAAGCCGAGCCCGCCGGACCCGCAATCCCTGTTGCTGGACGCCTACCGGGCGCTCGGCCTCGACCCCCGGGTGCACGACTTCCGCTTCGTCGAGGACGACTGGGAGAGCCCGACGCTGGGCGCCTGGGGCCTCGGCTGGGAGGTCTGGTGCGACGGCATGGAGGTGACCCAGTTCACCTATTTCCAGCAGGTCGGCGGCATCCCCTGCGCCGTGCCCTGCTGCGAGCTGACCATCGGGCTGGAACGGCTGGCGATGTACCTCCAGGGCAAGGAGAGCATCTACGACCTCGACTTCAACGACGAGGGCGTGAAGTACGGCGAGGTCTTCCTCCGGGCCGAGCGGGAGTACAGCGCGCACAACTTCGAGCACGCGGACGTCGCCGTGCTGTTCCGCCACTTCGAGGATGCCGAGCGCGAATGCGCCGCGCTGCTGGCCCACGGGCTGGCGCTGCCGGCCTACGACCAGTGCATCAAGGCCAGCCACCGCTTCAACCTGCTGGACGCCCGCGGCGCCATCAGCGTGACCGAGCGGGCCGCCTATATCGGCCGGGTCCGCGCTTTGGCGAAGGGCTGCTGCGAGGCTTGGTTGGCCGGGGACCATTAGGGTAGAATACCTCGCGGCGTTATACCCGGAGGGTCCGATGGGTCAGCTGAACATCAAGGACGAGACGCTGATCGCCGAGGCGAAGGAGCTGGCGGCCCTGCTCGGCACCTCCGCCACCGCCGCGCTGCGGGAGGCGGTGCAGACCCGGCTGGCCCAGGAGCGCCGGGACCGCGCCGCACTCGCCGAGGAGCTGATGGCCATCGGCCGCCGCGCCGCCGCCCGGCTGACGCCGGAGCAGCGCCGGCCGGACCACGCCGAGCTCTACGACGACCGCGGGCTGCCGCGATGACGGCGGCGGTCATCCTCGACACCTCGGCGATCATGGCCATCCTGTTCCAGGAGGCCGATGCCCAGCGCTTCTCCGATGCCATCGCCGCGGCGCCGCGGCGGGCAATCTCGGCCGCGACCCTGGTCGAGGCCGGGATCGTCGCCCAAGGCCGCGGCGGCGCGCCGCTGCGCGAGGACATGGAAGCCCTGCTCGCCCGCGCCCGGACCGAGGTGGCAGCCTTCACCGCCGAGCACGCCGCCCTGGCGGCCGAGGGCTGGCGCCGCTATGGCAAGGGCCGCCACCCCGCCGGGCTGAACCTCGGCGACTGCTTCGCCTATGCGCTGGCGCGATCGCGCGGCGAGCCCCTGCTGTTCAAGGGCACCGACTTCGCCCAGACCGATGTGAAGGCCGCGCTGTAACCCATGCCCGAATTGCTGATCGAGCTCTTCTCCGAGGAAATCCCCGCCCGCATGCAGGCCCGGGCGGCGGAGGACTTCGCCCGCCTGCTGCAGACCGAGCTGCGCGCCCTGATGCCCACGGCCCCCCGGCCGCTGTCGGGCCCCCGCCGCATCGCCCTGGTCGGCGAGATGGCGGCGCGGGCCGAGACCCCGGGCAAGGAGGAGCGCGGCCCCCGCATCGGCGCCCCGCCGCAGGCGCTGGACGGTTTCCTGCGCAAGCATGGCGCGACCCAGGACCAATTGACGCAAGAAGGCCAGTTCTGGGTCCTGGCCAAGCCGGCCGAGGTGACGCTGGCGACCGAGCTGCTGGCCCAGGCCGTCCCGGCCGTGCTGCGCACCTTCCCCTGGCCGAAATCCATGCGCTGGGGCAGCAGCGACTTCGCCTGGGTCCGGCCGCTGCAGCGGGTGCTCTGCCTGTTCGACGGCGCGCCGGTCCGCTTCCCCCTGGCCCATGGCGGCGATGCCGTGCACGGGCTGGCCGCCGCCGACCTGACCGAGGGCCACCGCATCCTGGCCGGCACCGCGCCCTTCGCGGTGACCGGCTTCGCTGACTACGAAGCCGGGCTGCGCCAGCGCTTCGTCATCGCCGACCCGGCCGAGCGGGAGCGGCTGATCGGCAACGGCGTCGCCGCCCTCGCCGCCGCCGAGGGTCTGGAGGTCGTCCCCGACCGCGGCCTGCTGGCCGAGGTCGCCGGGCTGGTCGAATGGCCGGTGCCGCTGCTGGGCCGGATCGACGAGGCCTTCATGGACCTGCCGCCTGAGGTCATGCGCACCACCATGCGGGTGAATCAGCGCTACTTCGCCCTCCGCCGTGCCGATGGCCGCCCTGCCCCGCGCTTCGCCCTGGTGGCCAACATAACCCCCGCGGACGGCGGCCGGGCGATCGTCGCCGGCAACGAGCGGGTGCTGCGCGCCCGCCTGGCCGATGCCCGCTTCTTCTGGGACCAGGACCGCAGGCAGACCCTCGAGAGCTTCCTGCCGAAGCTCGACGCCGTGGTCTTTCACGCCAGGCTCGGCACCCAGGGCGAGCGGGTGCGGCGGCTGGAGCGGCTGGCCGGGCTGATCGCCCTCCAGGTGGATGCCAACATCAAGCTGGCGGCCCGGGCCGGGCTGCTGGCCAAGGCCGACCTCGCCTCCGGCATGGTCGGCGAATTCCCCGAAGTCCAGGGCATCATGGGCCGCTACTACGCGCTGGCCGACGGCGAGGACCCGCGGGTCGCCGAGGCGATCGGCGGGCATTACCGGCCGATGGGCCCGGGGGATGCGGTGCCGTCCGAGCCGGTGGCCGTCGCGGTGGCGCTGGCGGACAAGCTGGACCAGCTGGCCGGCTTCTTCGCGGTGGGGGAGAAGCCGACCGGCTCGGGCGACCCTTACGCGCTGCGCCGCGCCGCGCTCGGCGTCATCCGCATGATCCGCGAGGGCGGGCTGCGGCTCGGCCTCGCCGGGCTGATCGGGGAGGCCTTCTTCGGCTTCGCCCAGGCGACCGGCGCGACCGCCAGCCCCGAATTCGGCATGGCGGTCGCCGCCGAGAAGCTGAATGCCGGCTGGCAGCCGCCGGCCGACTCGGACCACCCGCCGATGGTCGCCGCCTTCGCCGCCGGGGTGCTGGACTTCCTGACCGACCGCCTGCGGGTGCAGCTCCGCGCCGAGGGTGCCCGGCACGACCTGGTGACCGCGGTCTTCGGCGCCTCGCCGGACGACGACCTGACCCGGCTGCTGGCCCGCAGCGAGGCGCTGGGGACCATGCTGGCGACGCCCGATGGCGCCAACCTGCTGGCCGCCTACAAGCGGGCGGCCAACATCCTCAGGATCGAGACCCGCCGGGATGGCCCGCACGACGGCCCGGTGGACCCGGCCCTGCTGGTCCTGCCGGCCGAGCAGGCGCTGGCCGCCGCGGTCGGGGCCAGGGCGGCGGAGGTGGCCGCGTCGCTCGCGGCGGAGGAGCCGCTGCGGGCCATGGAATCCCTTGCCGGGCTGCGCGCTCCGCTCGATGCGTTCTTCGAGAGCGTGGTCGTGAACGACCCCGATCCGAAACTTCGGGTAAACCGCCTGCGTTTGTTGCGTCGGCTCTGCACCGCCATGGATGCGGTGGCGGATTTCGCGAAAATCGAAGGTTGAATCGCTTCCGGCATGGCACAGTGCCCGCCCGGACGCTGCATGACACGTCAAATGCCATGCCATCTGCAAGAAGGACGTCACCGTGAACAAGTGGGTCTACAGCTTCGGGGCCGGCCATAACGAAGGCAAGGCCGAGATGCGCAACCTGCTCGGCGGCAAGGGCGCCAACCTGGCCGAGATGGCCAGCATCGGCCTGCCCGTGCCCCCCGGCTTCACCATCACGACCGAGGTCTGCACCGCCTATTACGACAACGGCAAGAAATACCCGCAGGAGCTGAAGGACCAGGTCGCCGCCGCGCTCGGGCTGGTCGAGCAGGCCGTCGGCATGCGCTTCGGCGACGAGAAGAAGCCGCTGCTGGTCTCGGTCCGCTCCGGCGCCCGGGTCTCGATGCCCGGCATGATGGATACCGTCCTGAACCTCGGGCTGAACGACGCGACGGTCGCCGGCCTCGCCGCCGCCTCCGGCGACCCGCGCTTCGCCTGGGACAGCTACCGCCGCTTCATCCAGATGTTCGGCAGCGTGGTGCTCGGCGTCGACCACCACCGCTTCGAGGAAATCATCGAGCACGTGAAGCTCGACCGCGACGTCCACGAGGACACCGACCTCAAGGCCGAGGACTGGCAGACCGTCGTCACCGGCTACAAAGACATGGTGGCCCAGGTCATCGGCAAGCCCTTCCCGCAGGACCCGGAGGAACAGCTCTGGGCGGCGATCGGCGCCGTCTTCGGCTCCTGGATGAATGCCCGGGCCAATACCTACCGCCGGCTGCACGACATCCCCGCCAGCTGGGGCACCGCGGTGAACGTCCAGGCGATGGTCTTCGGCAACATGGGCCAGGATTGCGCGACCGGCGTCTGCTTCACCCGCGACCCCAGCACGGGCGAGAACATCTTCTACGGCGAGTACCTGATCAACGCCCAGGGCGAGGACGTGGTCGCCGGCATCCGCACGCCGCAGCCGATGGCCCAGCTCAAGGCCAAGCCGCATGAGCGCAGCATGGAAGTCGCCATGCCCAAGGCCTACCAGGAGCTCGTCGCGGTCCGCGCCAGGCTCGAGCAGCACTACGCGGACATGCAGGACATCGAGTTCACGGTGCAGCAGAACAAGCTGTACATGCTGCAGACCCGCAACGGGAAGCGCACCGCCGCCGCCAGCCTCAAGATCGCGGTCGACATGGCGCGCGAGGGGCTGATCGACCAGACCGAGGCCATCAAGCGGGTGAACCCCTCGGCGCTCGACCAGCTGCTGCACCCGACCCTCGACCCCAAGGCACCCCGGAAGCTGCTCGGCAAGGGCCTGCCGGCCAGCCCCGGTGCCGCCTGCGGCGCGGTGGTGTTCTCCTCCGATGAAGCGGAGGCGCGGGCGGCCAAGGGCGAATCGGTCATCCTGGTCCGCATCGAGACCAGCCCGGAGGATATCCACGGGATGCATGCCGCGTCCGGGATCCTCACCACCCGCGGCGGCATGACCAGCCACGCGGCGGTGGTCGCCCGCGGCATGGGCCGGCCCTGCGTCGCCGGCGCCGGCGGCGTGACGGTGGATTATGCCGCGCAGGCGCTGATGTCGGGCGGCCAGGTGGTCCAGGGCGGCGAGATCATCACCCTCGACGGCGCGACCGGCGAGATCTTCATCGGCTCCGTCGCCATGGTCGAGCCGCAGCTCTCGGGCGACTTCGCCACGCTGATGGAATGGGCCGACGGCGTCCGCCGCCTGAAGGTCCGCGCCAATGCGGAGACGCCGCTCGATGCCGATACCGCGCGCAAATTCGGCGCCGAGGGCATCGGCCTCTGCCGCACCGAGCACATGTTCTTCGACCCCGCCCGCATCGGCGTGGTCCGGCAGATGATCATGACCGATTCCGAGGGCGGAAGGCGCGAGGCGCTGGCGCGGCTGCTGCCCTTCCAGCGGGCCGATTTCATCGAGCTGTTCCGGATCATGGCCGGGCTGCCGGTGACCATCCGCCTGCTCGACCCGCCGCTGCACGAATTCCTCCCCCATTCCGAGGAGGAGATCGGCGAGCTGGCGACGGCGATGGGCAGCGACCTCGTCACCATGCAGCGCCGCGCGGCGGACCTGGCCGAGGCCAACCCGATGCTCGGCCACCGCGGCTGCCGGCTCGGCATCTCCTACCCCGAGATCTACGAGATGCAGGCCCGCGCCATCTTCGAGGCGGCGGTCGCCACCGCGAAGGAGACCGGCGCGGCGCCGGTGCCCGAGATCATGATCCCGCTGGTCGCCACCAAGAAGGAGCTCGAGATCACCCGCGCCCAGGTGGACAAGGTGGCCAAGGAGGTCTTCGCCGAGAGCGGCGTGACCATCGAGTACTACGTCGGCACCATGATCGAGCTGCCGCGCGCCGCGCTGACCGCCGACAAGATCGCCGAGGTCGCCGACTTCTTCAGCTTCGGCACCAACGACCTGACCCAGACCACCTTCGGCCTGTCGCGCGACGATGCCGGCAAGTTCCTGCCGGTCTATGTCGAGAAGGGCATCCTGCCGAAGGACCCCTTCGTCTCGATCGACATCGAGGGCGTCGGCGCCCTGGTCAAGATCGCCAAGGAGAAGGGCCGGTCGGTGAAGTCCGACCTGAAGCTCGGCATCTGCGGCGAGCATGGCGGCGACCCCGCCTCGATCGCCTTCTGCGAGGAAGCCGGGCTGGATTACGTCTCCTGCTCGCCCTACCGGGTGCCGGTGGCCCGGCTGGCGGCGGCGCAGGCCGCGCTGTCGTCGGGCGGCGGCGACCGCACCGCCTGAGGCGGGCCGGGGAGGGAAAGGCAGTCCCTCCCCGAACCGCTCCTTGTCTTTCTCCGCGGCAGGGGACGCTGGCCCGCCGCGGCGATCAGGCCACGGCCGGAGGCGGCCGGGCCAGCCCCGCGGGCGAGAGGGTGAAGATCTCGTAGCCCGTCTCGGTCACCCCGACGCTATGCTCGAATTGCGCGGAGAGGCTCCGGTCGCGGGTCACCGCGGTCCAGCCGTCGCCCAGTACCTTCACCTCCGGCCGTCCCGCATTCACCATCGGCTCGACCGTCAGGAACATCCCGGGCCGCAGCGCCGGTCCATCGCCGCGGCGGCCGTAGTTCAGCACATCCGGCGCGTCGTGATAGACGCGCCCGAGGCCATGGCCGCAGAAGTCGCGGACGATGCTGAAGCGCTCCGCCTCCGCATGCCGCTGGATGGCGAAGCCGATGTCCCCCACCGTCGCGCCGGGGCGGATCGCCGCGATGCCGCGCATCATGGCGGCATGGGTCACCTCCATCAGGCGCAGCGCGCGGGTGCCGACCTTGCCGACCCCGTACATCCGGCTGCTGTCGCCATGCCAGCCGTCGAGGATCACCGCCAGGTCGATGTTGAGGATGTCGCCCTCCGCCAGCCGCCGCTCGCCGGGGATGCCATGGCAGACGACGTGGTTGAGCGAGATGCAGGTCGCATGCGCATAGCCGCGGTAGCCCAGCGAGGCCGGCGTGGCCCCGTGGTCCAGCACGAATTCATGGCAGAGCCGGTCGAGCCCGGCGGTGGTGATGCCCTCCAGCACATGCGGGGTGATCATGTCGAGGGTAGCCGCCACGAGCCGCCCGGCCGCCCGCATCCCGGCGAAATCCTCGGGGGAATGCAGCTTGATGCTTCGGCGCATGACAGGTTCGTCCATCGGCAGTTCAGGCGGCGTGGGAAGGGATGCCGGCAGGCCCGCCTTCATGCGAAGCCGCGGGCCGCGGGCCCCTGGCCTGCGTGGCGGCGACGGGCATTCCGGCATGCAGCTCGGCGATCATCCGCTCGACGAAAGGCGGCAGCGTGCCGCCCCGCATCAGGTGGGGACGAAGGATCGCGATCGGCGCGTCGAAGATCAGGAATTTGGCGCGGGCCAGTTCCTCCTCGCAAAGGGCATCCGCCCCTTGGGTGTCCCCCCTTCGGACGGCGAGGCAGGCCCGGAAGGCGCCGTCGAAGGCCTCCTCCAGCCGCTCGAGCTCCAGCCGCTGCGGCGCCGGCGGCGGGGTATCCTCGAACAGGGTGACCGGCTCGTGCAGGAGCAGGAAGCGGGCGCGGTGCCCGTTCTCCCGCGACCAGGGCAGGATGGCGAGCGCCGCATCCCGCGGACGGCCTTCATGCAGCAAGGGCGCCAGCGCCCTGGTGAAGGAGCCATAGGCCGCATTCCAGGCCGCGCCGAGGACCGCCGCGCGCGATTCGAAGCGATGGTAGATCGAGCCTGTGGGCGCCCCCACCCGCCGGGCGATGGCCTGCATCGTGGCGGCCGCGGGGCCGCCCTCGCCGACCAGCGCCATCGTGGCCTCGATGAAATCCTCCTCGGAGTAACGCGCCGTCCTGACCATACCAATTAGAATGACCGTTTTAGAATGCGCTGTCCAATTGGCCCATGCGACGTCAGAGCCCCAGCCGCCCCCAGGCCGCACGCTCCTCCAGCGCCCCGATCACCGCCTCGGCCTCGAGGCCCGGCAACAGCCGCCGCAGCAGCCCCGGCCTGCGGCCGCCGACGGGGATCAGCTTCGCCTTGTCGCCGAAGCGGCGCTTCGCCTCCCCCGCCGCATCGCCCAGGCGGTCCGCCAGCCCCAGTTCCACCGCCTTGCGGCCGGGCCAGAAGCGGCCGGTGAACAGCGCCTCGGGCGCCGCCTTCAGCTTCTCCGCCCGGCGGGACAGCACCCAGGTGCGGAATTCCCCGTGCAGGTCCTCGAGCAGCACCTCGAGCCGGGCGACATCCTCGGGCACCTCCGGCCGGAAGGGGTCGAGGAAGTTCTTCTCGCTGCCGGCGGTATGCATCCGGCGCTCGACGCCGAGCCGCTGCAGGGCACCCTCGAAGCCGAAGCCGGCGGCGACCACGCCGATCGAGCCCAGGATGGAGGCGGGGTCGGCCACGATCTCGTCCGCCGCGCAGGCGATCCAGTAGCCGCCCGAGGCCGCGGCATCCTCGACGCAGGCGACGACCGGGACCTGCTTCTCCTCGGCCAGCCGGCGGATGTGCCGGGCGATGAGGCTGGACTGCACCGGCGAGCCGCCGGGGGAATTGATCACCAGGAAGACCGCGGCGACCCGCTTCAACCCGAAGGCCCGGTCCAGCACCGGCGCCACGCCGGCGAGGCTGATGCCGCCGGCGAAGCCGGGGCGGGCGCTGATGCTGCCCTGCAGCCGGACCACGGCGATGCGCGGCGCCTGGGACGACCAGGGGCCGGGAATGGAGCGGAGGAGTGATTTGATCATGGCTTGAACAGATGCCCGCCGCGGCGCCGCCATCAAGGCGTGGCATCCCATCGCCCCATGACGAAACGTGACGCCCTGGGCCTGCTGGCGGTGGTGGTGGCGCTGGCCGGGCTGCTGGCCTACCGCGCCGCCTATGTGGAACCGCGGGACTGGGCGGCCGCCTGCGCGGCGGCGATGCCGCGGCCGGCCTGCCTGCCGCGGGAGGCGCTGCTCTGGCTGCAGCACTGGCAGCTCTGGGGTTGCGCCGCCCTCGGACTGGGCGCCTGGTCGCTCTACGGCGCGCCCTTCGCCGCCCGGGTGGCCGCGGTGGCCCTCGGTGCCGTGGCGGTGGCGAATTACAACGCCACCTGGGGCATGCTGGGCCTGGCGCTGGGCGCCTGGGCCTGGATCAACGACAGCACAAGGACAGGCTCATGAAGGCGCAGCGCATCCTCATCGCGGGGGCGGGGCCGGTCGGCCTGGTCGCCGCCGCGGCGCTGGCGGAGGACGGCATCCGGGTCACCATCGTGGAGGCCGAGCGGGAATTGCCGGACGACCTGCGGGCCTCGACCTTCCACCCGCCGACGCTCGACATGCTGGAGCGCTTCGGCGTGGTGCCGGCGCTGCTGGCGGTGGGCCGGGTCTGCCCGACCTGGCAGGTCCGCGACCGCGCCGCCGGGCCGGTCGCCACCTTCGACCTCGGGCGGCTGCGGGACGAGACCCGGCATCCCTACCGGCTGCAGTGCGAGCAGTGGCGGCTGACCCGGCTGCTGCGCGACCGGCTGGCGGCGCGGGGCGAGGTCGAGTTCGTCTACGACGCGCGGGCGACCGGGGTGCGGCAGGATGCCGATGGCGTCGTCCTGACCGTCGCCCGGGCCGACGGCAGCACCGAGGAACTGGCCGGCGCCTTCCTGATCGGCGCCGACGGCGCCCGCAGCGCGGTGCGCCAGGCGGCCGGGATCGGCTTCGCCGGGATGGCCGCCCCGGAGGTCTATCTGGCGCTCTCGACCCCCTTCGCCTTCCAGGAGGCGATCCCCGGCCTGGCCGACATCGCCCATGTCTCGGACCCCGAGGACTGGTTCGTGCTGCTGCGGACCCGCCTGCTGTGGCAGCTGCTCCTGCCGCCCGACCCGGCCGAGCCGGGGGAGCGCATGATGTCCGAGAGCCGGCTGCAGGCGCGGCTGCAGGAGGTGCTGCCGACCGGCACCGCCTATGAGCTGCGCCACCGCACCGCCTACCGGGTGCATGAGCGGGTGGCCGAGCGCTACGTCGCCGGCCGCGTGCTGCTGGCCGGCGATGCGGCGCATGTGAGCCACCCGCTCGGCGGCATGGGCATGAACGGCGGGCTGCACGACGCGATCAACCTCGCCGCCAGGCTGGCCGCGGTCTGCCGCGGCGAGCCGGTGGCGACGCTCGGCCGCTACGAGCGGCAGCGGCGGCAGGCGGCGCTCGGGCTGGTGCAGGACGGGGTGCTGCGGCGGCGGCGGAACCGGCGCGACCCCGCGGCCCGGGCGGCCTACCATGCCGGGCTGCGGGCGACGGAGCAGGACCCGGCGAGGCACCGGGCGCATCTGCTGCAGGCCTCGATGATCCGGTCGCTGCACGAGCTGGAGGCGGTGGCATGACCGGGGCGGACGACATCTACCGGCAGCAGGGCTTCGGCGGGAGCAGCGGCATCGGCCTGGCGCCGGCGCTGGTCATCGTCGATTTCGTGGTCGGCTTCACCATGGCGGACCAGTTCGGCGGCGGCAACATCGGCGCGGCGATCGCAGAGACGGTGCGGCTGCTGGACTTCGCCCGGGCGCAGGGCTGGCCGGTCGCGCATACCCGCGTGGTCTATGCCGAGGACGGCGCCGATGGCGGCGTCTTCAGCCGCAAGGTCCCGGCCCTGCTGCGGCTGACCGAGGCCAGCCCGCTGTCGCAGATCGTCCCCGAACTGGCGCCGCGGCCGGGCGAGCTGGTGGTGCGCAAGCAGGGCGCCTCCGCCTTCTTCGGCACCGCCCTGGCCGGCTGGCTGGCGATGCGGCGTGTGGACACGGTGGCGGTCGCCGGCTGCACCACCTCGGGCTGCGTGCGGGCGACGGTGGTGGATGCGCTGCAGTCCAACTTCCGCACCCTCTGCGTCACCGATTGCGTCGGCGACCGCGCGCTCGGGCCGCATGAGGCCAGCCTCTTCGACATCGGCCAGAAATACGCCGACCTGCTGGACCGGGCGGCGCTGGAAGCGGCCTGGCTGGGCCGCGGCGGGGCCTGACCCGCGGCGCCGCCCGGGTATAGGCTGGCGGCATGATCCGAGCCCTGCCCCGCCGCAGCCTGCTGGCGCTGTGCGCCCTGCCGCCGGCCGCCGCGCCGGCCGCGGAGGGGCGGGCGCTGCGCCAGGCCCCGGAAGGTCCGCAGCGCGGCCCGGCCGAGGCCCGCGGCGCCCTGGTCTGGGCCCACGCCCACTACGCCGAGGGGCCGCCGCCGGGCCTGCCGCCCTTCGCCGCCCGCCTGGCCGCCGGGGATCACGGGTGGGACCTCTGGCGGCTCGACCGCATCGGCGCCCGCGACCCGCTGGCCGAGGGCGCCGAGGCGCTGGCCGCCGGCACCGCGGCGCTGCGCGCCGGGGGCTACCGGCAGGTGGCGGTCATCGGCGAATCCCGCGGCGCCTTCATCGCCCTCACCGCGCTCCGCACCCCGCATCTCGCCGATGCCATGCTGCTGCTGGCGCCCGCCGCCCACGGCACGAGTGACGCCCGCAAGCCCCAGGCCCTGGCCGAATTCGAGGCCGCGCTGGAGGCCGCCGCGCCCGATTGCCTGGCCCGCGCCGCCCTGGTGCTGTTCCGCGACGACCCCTACGACCCGGACCCGGAGGCCCGCGCCAGGGCCTTCCGCAGCGCCATGGCCCGCCGCCACATCGAATCCCTGCTGCTCGACCGCCCGGCCGAGCCCCGCGGCCACGGCGGCGCCCGCGACCCCGAATTCGACGCCCGCTTCGGCGCCCGCCTGGCCGGCTTCCTCGCCCCCCACCTCACTGCCCAGGGAACGCCATGAACTCCGACACCCGCCGCAAGCTGGCCGAGGTCAGCACCGCCACCCTCACCACCGTGTTGTTCAAGCACGGCTTCCGCAACCTCTTCCTGCAGGGGCCGCGGCTGATCAACCCGCGGGCGCCGCGCCTGGTCGGCCCCGCCTATACGCTGCGCTACATCCCGGCGCGGGAGGACCTCGACACGCTCGACGCCTTCCTCGATCCCGCCCACCCGCAGCGCGTCGGCGTCGAGGCCTGCCCGGAAGGCGCGGTTTTCGTGGTCGACAGCCGCGGCGACCCCAAGGCCGCGAGCGCCGGGGGCATCCTGCTGACCCGGCTGATGGCCCGCGGCGCCGCCGGCGCCGTCACCGACGGCGGCTTCCGCGACACGCCCGAACTGGCGGAGATGCCCTGGCCCATCTACCACGCCGCGCCGAGCGCCCCGACCAACCTCATCCGCCACCATGCGGTGGATCTGAACGTGCCGATCGCCTGCGGCGAGGTCCCGGTCTATCCCGGCGACATCATGGTGGGCGACGGCGAGGGCGTGGTCTGCATCCCCGCCCACTTGGCGGACCAGGTCGCGGCGGAGGCCTTCGAGCAGACGGTGGTCGAAGATTTCGTGCAAGGCCGCGTCGCCGCCGGCCATACCATCCGCGGTCTCTATCCGATGACCGATCCGGCCAACCGCGAATTGCTGGCGGCTTGGCGGAAGCAGCAGGGGCGGTAGGCGTCATCCGAGGGGAGCGCCGCTCCCCTCGGGCTCCCCCCGCCGGAGGCCGGAGGGCCTCCGGGCACCGTCAGTGCAGCGGCGCGGCGGTGCCCTCCTGCCGATGCGCCCCGAAGCGCTCGACCATGGTCTCGCTCGCCGCGTTCAGCCCGATGACCTCGACCGCCTTGCCGTGCCGGCGCGCCTTCAGCACCACCTTGTCCAGCGCGCCGACCGCCGAGATGTCCCAGAAATGCGCCGCGCCGACGTCGATGACGAGGCGGTCCACATCCTCCTGCACGTCGATCGCCTCGGCGAAGGTGCCGGCGGAGGCGAAGAAGACCTGCCCCTCCACCAGGTAGCGCCGCTCCCGCCCATCCGGCGACAGGGTCGAGCTCACCCGGCTGAGGCGCGAGACCTTGCCGGCGAAGAACACGCCCGAGAGCAGCACCCCGACCAGCACGCCCTTGGCGAGGTCGGCCGTCGCCACCGTGGTCGCGACCGTCGCCAGCATCACCACCGAGGACGGCACCGGGTTGCGCCGCAGCCGCACGACGGAAGCCCAGGAGAAGGTGTTGATCGAGACCATCACCATGACCGCCGTCAGCGCCGCCACCGGCACGATCGCCAGCAGGTCCTGCAGCAGCACCAGCAGCGCCAGCAGGAAGACGCCGGCCACCAGCGTCGAGAGCCGCCCGCGGGCGCCCGAGGTCACGTTGATGACGGATTGCCCGATCATCGCGCAGCCGCCCATGCCGCCGAAGACGGCGGAGGCCATGTTCGCCGCGCCCTGGCCGTAGCATTCGCGGTTCTTGTCGCTCGGCGTATCCGTCATGTCGTCGACGATCTGCGCCGTCAGCAGCGATTCCAGCAGCCCGACCGCGGCCAGCGTCAGCGAGACCGGGGCGATGATGCGCAGCGTCTCCCAGGTCAGCGGCACGTCCGGCAGCGCGAAGCTCGGCAGGGTGCTCGGGAGCGCGCCGAGATGCGCGACCGTCCGCACATCCAGCCCGAAGGCTGCCACCAGCACCGTCAGCACCGCGATGGCGACCAGCGGCGCCGGCACCGCCTTCGTCACCAGCGGGAACAGGTAGATGATCGCCAGCCCGAGCCCGACCAGCCCGTAGGTCGCCGGCGGCACGCCCAGCAGCTCCGGCAGCTGCGCCAGGAAGATCAGGATCGCCAGGGCGTTGACGAAGCCGGTCATGACGGACTGCGAGACGAAGCGCATCAGCCGCCCCAGCCGCAGCGCGCCGGCGATGAGCTGGAAGACGCCCATCAGCACGGTCGCCGCCAGCAGGTACTGCAGCCCGTGGTCGCGCACCAGCCCGCCCATCAGCACCGCGGTCGCGGCGGTCGCGGCGGAGATCATCGCCGGCCGGCCGCCGAGGAAGGCGATGACGATGGCGATGACGACGGAAGCATAGAGCCCGACCTTGGGGTCGACCCCGGCGATGACGGAGAAGCCGATCGCCTCCGGGATCAGCGCCAGCGCGACGACGATCCCGGAAAGGATCTCGGCGCGCGGATTGGCGAACCAGGCCCGCAGGGAGCCATTCAATGTTTGCATGGGAAGAATCAGCCTCGCGCCCCGTCCTGCGGTGGCGCCCTAGGCGTTATCCGGCGGATCGGCGGCCGGAAGAGCCACCCGGATTTGCACCGGGTCCTGACGAGTGCCGCAGCCTAGCTGCCGCCTTGCCGCGGTGCAACACGTCAGCCGCGCCGCACCCCGTCGGCCACCAGGGTGCAGCCGGCGACCGCCGCCAGGATCGCCAGCCCCGGCCAGACCGCCCCCATCGGCGCGGCGAAGACCATCTCCTGCGCATTGGAGAGCATGTTGCCCCAGCTCGGCGCCGGCGGCTGGATCCCGAGGCCCAGGAAGCTCAGCGTGCTCTCGGCCAGGATCGCCCCGGCGACGGCGAGCGCCGCGGCGACGGAGACCGGCCCGGCGATGTTCGGCAGCACGTGCCGCCAGAGCACCCGCGCCTCGGAGGCGCCGGAGACCCGCGCCGCCGCCACGTAGTCCAGATTGAACTGGGTCAGCGCCGCCGCCCGCGCCAGCCGCGCCACCCCGACCCAGCCGAAGGCCACCAGGATGAGGACGATGCGGGCGATATCGGCCGCCGCCTCGCCCCGCGGCAGGCCGAAGCGCCCGGTATCCACCGCCGCCAGCACCACCAGCAGCGGCAGCGCCGGCAAGGCCAGCAGCCCGTCCGCCAGCCGCATCAGCACCGCATCGACCCATCCGCCCCGCCAGGCCGCGACCAGCCCGACCAGCGTGCCGAGCCCGGTCGCCCCCAAGGCCACCGCGACGCCGACCGCCAGCGAGACCCGCGCCCCGAACAGCAGCCGCAGCAGCACGTCCCGCCCCAGCTCGTCGGTGCCGAGCGGATGCGCGGCCGAGCCTGCGCCGAAGCGGGAGAAGAGGTCGGGCGCGAAGGGATCGTGGCCGAGCAGGGCCTGCACCAGCGGCGCCGCCGCGGCGCCGAGCCCCAGCGCCGCCAGCAGCGCCAGCCCCAGCCAGAGCCGCATCAGCCGGCCAGCCGCGGGTCGATCAGCCGCTGCGCCACGTCGGCGGCGAGCGTCGCCAGCATCGTCACCAGCCCGGCCAGCAGCAGCGCCAGCAGCGCCAGGTTGTAGTCGTTGCCCATGATGCTGTCGTAGATCAGCTTGCCCATCCCCGGCCGGGCGAAGATCGTCTCGGTCACCAGCGCGCCCGAGACCAGCGCCCCGGCATCCAGCGCCGCGACCGTCACCACCGGGATAGCCGCGTTGCGGAAGGCATGGCCCCAGATGACGGCGCGCGGCGGCAGCCCCTTCATCCGCGCCGTCCGCACATAGGGCTGCGCCATCTCATGCTGCATGGCCGCCATTGAATGCCGGAGATAGGCCGCCGCATTCACCACCGCCAGCGTGGCCACCGGCAGCGCCAGGAAGCGCGCCGCCTCGAGCACGCCCCCGGCCTCGGCGCTGCCCCCCGCCGGCAGCCAGCCGAGCCCCACCGCGAAGACGATGATGAACATGATCCCCAGCCAGAAGCTCGGCACCGATTGCGCCAGGATGGCCGCGCCATCCGCCACCGGCGCCGCCCCGCGGCGGACCGCGCCCCACACCCCGGCGCCGATGCCGAGCACCGCCGAGAGCGCCAGCGCCCAGCCCAGCAGCACCAGGGTCGAGCCCAGCGCCGGCCAGAGCACCTGCGCCGCCCGCACCGCATAGAGCCGGGAATAGCCGAAGTCGCCCCGCAGCACGGCACCGGCCCAGGCGAGGTAGCGCTGGTATAGCGGCTGATCCAGCCCATGCAGCGCCCGCATCCGCGCCACGTCCGCCGCGCCCATCGCCGGATCCGACAGCATCGCCAGATCCAGCGGGTCGCCCGGCATCAGGTCCATCGCCAGCCAGACCAGGGCGGAGACGATGACCAGGGTCACCACCATCTGCCCCAGCCGGCCGAGGACGAGCCCGACCATGCGGTATTAGCCGCGGACTTCCTTGATCGCCGCCTTGGCCGCGTTGACCATGAGGCCGACGTCGTTGCCGCCGACCGTCACCAGCTTGAAGCCCATGTCGATCATCTTCTTCGCGTATTTCGGCGAGGAGTTGTGCAGCCCCGCTGCGATGCCGCGCTTCGACGTCTCGGCGATCAGCCGCTCGTAGATCTTGAGGATGTTCGGCTCCTCGCGGTCGAGGATCGGGATCATGCCCATCGACAGGCCGAGGTCGGAGGGGCCGACGTAGATGCCGTCGATGCCGGGCACGTCGAGGATGGCGTCCAGATTGTCGAGCGCGGTCTGCGTCTCGATCATCGGGATGACCAGGATCTCGTCGTTGGCGGTCTTCTGGTAGCCGCCGGCCTCGCCGTAGACGCCGGCGCGGATCGGGCCGTTGCTGCGGGTGCCGCGCGGCGGGTACTTGCAGTACTGCACCAGGGCGCGGGCCTCGGCCTCGGTGTTGATCATCGGGCAGATCACGCCATAGGCGCCGGCGTCCAGCACCTTGCCGATGATGCCCGGCTCGTTCCAGGGCACCCGCACCATCGGCGTGACGCCGGAGGGCTGCATGCCCTGGAAGCAGGCGACGCAGCTCAGGTAGTCCTGCACGCCATGCTGCATGTCGACCGTGACGCTGTCCCAGCCGGCCTGGCTGTACATCTCGGCGCTGAACGCGTTGGGGATGGCGAGCCAGCCATTCACCACCGGCTTGCCGGCCTGCCACGCTGCCTTGACCTTGTTCGCCATCATTTCCCCCAGGGGTATTGCACGGGGTCGTGACGCTAGGCGCGGGGTGGGAAGGCGTCAACGCGAGGGCACGGCGGCGCTACCGTTCCAATAACGTTCCAATTTCCTGTCGCTCATGCTAGGCTGCGCCGGCCAACGCCCGGGGTCCGTGCCGCCTCCGGCCAGGGGGCGGCTCAAATCCTCAAAATTTTTACCGGCGCCGGTCCATCACGGATGTCGGCATTTAAAATCAATACCTTAGGGGGCCTGGGCGGGGCGGGGAGGCGCCGGAATTTAGGGAAATTGAGCGGAATTGAGCGGAATTTTAGCGCCTCCGACGAGCGCCCCGCGGCGCCGCAACCCTGCCGCCATCGCCCGGCAATGCCGCCGCGGGCAGCCTTCGCCATCCCCGGGACGCGCGCCATGCACATCCGCACCCTCGTCCTCAGCCGCGACGACCCCGCCGAGCCCGGCCTGCTCATCCGCCGCTAGGCCCGCGTCCGGGTCTGCTGGGAGGTCAGCTTAGGCGCCTGGGCCTGGCAGTTGCTCAATGCCGCGGGCGAGGCCGCCTGCCCGATGATCGGCCCCTTCCCCGCCGGCGAAAGCGCCTTCGAGGATGCCCTCGCCCGCTACGGCGGCACCTGGGAGGCGGAGGAGGTCATCGCCCCCGCCTGAGCGCCCCCCCGTAGCCCTGGACGCCGCCCGCCCGCGGCGCCACCTTGACCGGATGCCCGCCGAACCCCCTCGCTGGACCGTCGCCTCGGAGACCGGCCGCCTTACCGATGTGCTGGTGTGCGCGCCCGACCACTATCGCTGGCTGCCGACCAATACCATCGCCCGCCGCACGCTCGCGGGCGGCGGCCAGCCCGACCTGCAGGGCCTGCAATCCCAGCACCGCGAACTGGTCCAGGCGCTGGAGCAGGGCGGGGCCCGCGTCCACCACCTGCCGCCCGAGCCGCACCTGCCCTACATGGCCTATACAAGGGACAGCGTCGTGGTCACCCACCGCGGCCCGGTGCTCTGCCAGCTCGAACGGCCGCAGCGCCGCGGCGAGTATGCCGCGCTGATCGACTGGCACGGCGGCCCAGGGGGCGATGGTTTCTGGCGAAAGTCGTCGGCCGGCACGCTGGAGGGCGGCGACATCCACATCCTCCGCCCCGGCCTCGCCCTGATCGGCGCCAGCGGCGGCCGCACCGACGAGGCCGGCGCCGGGCAGCTCGCCGGCTGGCTCCGCGCCGAGGGCTGGGAGGTGCGGGTGCAGCCCTTCGAGGAGCATTTCCTGCACCTCGACGTGCTGTTCTGCCTCGCCGCCCCCGGCCTTGCCGTCGCCTGCCTCGACGTGCTGCCGGAGGATTTCATCGCCTGGCTGGCCGCCCACGGCATCCGCTGCATTCCGGTGCCGTACCGGGAGGCCATGCAGCTCGGCTGCAACATCCTTTCCCTCGGCGGCGGGCGCGTGATATCGGCCCGCGAAAGCCTCCCCCTGAACGCCGCCCTGCGGTCCGAGGGGCTCACCATCCTCGACCCCGCCCTGTCGCTGTTCACCGCCGGCGGCGGCGGCCCGCATTGTCTCACCTGCCCGCTCGCGCGGGAGGAGGAAACCCGATGAATACGATCTCCCCCCGCCCCGTCGATGCCGTCATCGCCGCCGTCCGCGACCTCATCGGCGAGCGGCTCTCGACCGCCCAGGCCATCCGCGAGCAGCACAGCCGCGGCGAGGACCAGACCCCGCCGACCCTGCCCGACGCCGTCGCCTATGTGGAGACGACCGGGGAGGTCAGCCGCATCCTGGCGCTCTGCAACCAGCATGGCGTCCCCCTCGTCGCCTTCGGCGCCGGCACGTCGCTGGAGGGCCACGTCAACCCGGTCCGCCGGGGCATCTCGCTCGACCTCAGCCGCATGACCAGCGTGCTCGAAGTGAACCCCGAGGACATGGACTGCCTGATCGAGCCCGGCGTCACCCGCCAGCAGCTCAACGACCACCTGCGCGACCAGGGCATGTTCTTCCCCGTCGACCCCGGCAGCGTCTGCACCATCGGCGGCATGTGCGCGACGCGCGCCTCCGGGACCGCCGCCGTCCGGTACGGCACCATCAAGGAGAACGTGCTGGGCCTCGAGGTCGTGCTGGCCGATGGCCGCGTCATCACCACCGGCGGCCGCGCCCGCAAGGCCGCCAATGGTTACGACCTGACCCGGCTGATGATCGGCTCCGAGGGCACCCTCGGCGTCATCACCAGGATCCGCCTCCGCCTGCACGGCATCCCGGAGGCGATGTCAGCCGCCGTCTGCCAGTTCCCCGACCTGAAGTCGGCGGTCGAGACGACCATCGCCACCATGCAGGCCGGCATCCCCGTGGCCCGGATCGAGCTGCTGGACGCCGACCAGATGCAGGCCTGCATCAACTACTCGAAGCTTGAGGGCTACCGGCCGACGCCGACCCTCTTCCTCGAATTCCACGGCAGCCCCGCCGGGGTGAAGGAGCAGGCCGAGGCGGTGGAGGAGATCGCCGCCGACTTCGGCGGCGAGGGCTTCGCCTGGGCGACCGACGCCGAGGCCCGCGGCCGGCTCTGGAAGGCCCGGCACGACGCCTATTGGGCCGCCCTCGCGCTGATCCCCGGCTCCCGCGGCATCACCACCGATGTCTGCGTCCCGATCTCCCGCCTGGCCGAGGCCATCGTCGGCGCCAAGGCGGATGCCGTCGCCTCCGGCATGACCACCTGCATCGTCGGCCATGTGGGGGACGGCAATTTCCACCAGGTAATCCTGTTCGACCCGAACGACCCGCAGGGCCACGAGAAGGCCTGGGAGATCGACAAGAAGATCGTGGCGCGCGGCCTGGCCCTCGGCGGCACCTGCTCGGGCGAGCATGGCGTCGGCCTCGGCAAGCGCGAATTCCTCGAGACGGAGCACGGCGCCGAGGCGCTGGCGGTGATGCGCGGCATCAAGGCCAGCCTCGACCCCAAGGGCATCCTCAACCCGGGCAAGATGTTCCGCAACTGAGCCTGCCGGTTGCCCGACCTCGGGGCCGCCTGCCTTTAGGGAGAGAAACGTGCCGCGAACCAGCGGTTACGCGGTGCCGATCCTGGCGCTCGCGCTCGGCCATGTCTTCTCCAACGCGGTGCGCACCCTGCCGGCGCTGGCCGCCGACGTGCTGGCCCGCGACCTCGGGCTCGGCGCCCAGGGCCTCGCCGCGCTGACCGCGGTGCTGCCCTTCGCCTTCGCGCTCGCCATGGTCCCGGTCGGCATCGGCCTCGACCGCTTCGGGGTGCGGCGCACCGCGCTCAGCCTGCTGGCGACCGGCATGGCGGGGGCGGTCATGGCCGCCGCGGCACCCAATGCGGCGGTGATGCTGCTGGCGCAGGTGGTGCTCGGCATCGGCTGCGCCGGGATGCTGATGGGGCCGATGACCTATGCCGCCCGGGCCGTCGCGCCGGCGAAGTTCAGCCTCTGGTCCGGCATCATCCTCACCTTCGGCAATACCGGCATGCTGCTCTCGGGCAGCCCGCTGGCCTGGCTGGTGGACTGGCAGGGCTGGCGGGCCGGCTTCTGGGCCATGGCGGCGCTGGCCGCGATCGCCTTCGCCGCCGTGGCGCTGACGGTCCACCAGCCGCCGCCCGCGCGCCGGGAGCCCCGCTCGCTGCTGCAGGATGCGCGGGAGGTGCTGGCGATCGCCGCCTCGCCGCGGCTGCGGCCGCTGATGGTCTTCGCCTTCGCCAGCTTCGCCGTGGTGCTGGGGGTGCGCGGGCTCTGGGGCGGGCCCTGGCTGATGGAGGTGAAGGGCTATTCCCGGATCGAGGCCGGGCATGTGCTGTCCGGCTGCGCCCTGGCGCTGGTCGTGGCGCCGGTCGCCTGCGGCTGGATCGACCGCTGGCTGCAGCGCCCGGTGCTGCTGCTGGCCGGCAGCCACCTGATCGTCGCCGGGCTGATCCTGGCGCTGCTGGCCGGGCGGGGGCTGCCGCTCGGCTTCGATGCGCTCATCTTCGTGCTGATCGGCGCCGTCATCTCCTTCCAGATGGTCACCTTCGGGGTCATCCGCGGCCTGGTCCCGGCCGAGCAGACCGGCCGGGCACTCTCGGCGCAGAACATCTCCTTCTTCGGCGGCGCCGCCATCATGCAGGGGGTCTCGGGCGTGGCGGCGGCCTGGGGCGGGATCGGCGCGGCGCTGGCCAGCTTCGCGCTGGCGCTGCTGGTCTGCACCCTCGGCTACCTGGGGCTGCGGCGAAAGGCCTAGCGCCCCCGGCCGCTGATGCGCGCCGTTCGCAAAGAGGCCTTGGCGTCCGGCCGCCGGCCCTGGTATCGCCAGAGGCCTCGATCCGGATGCCCCTGATGCGTCGTCTCACCGCTGCCCTCCTGGTCACCCTGCTCGGCGCCGCCCCGGCGCTCGCCCAATTCGGCCCGCAGGGACCGCCGGCCGTGGGGGTGATGACCGCGGCCCGCCAGCCGGTGACCGAGAGCACCGACTTCACCGGCCGGATCGAGGCGGTGAACCGGGTCGACATCCGCGCCCGCGTCACCGGCTTCCTGCAGGAGCGCACCTTCCAGGAAGGCCAGGAGGTCAAGGCCGGCGACGTGCTGTTCCGGATCGAGCGGCCGCCCTTCGAGGCGCAGCTCGAGCAGGCGCGGGCCAATGTCGCCTCGGCCCAGGCGACGCTGGAGAATGCCCGGGTGGCGCTCGCCCGGGCGCGGGAGCTGCAATCGACCGGTGCCGGCACCCGCGTCGCCCTCGACAATGCCCAGGCGCAGGAACGCACCGCCAACGCCACCCTGCTCGGCGCCCAGGCGGCGGTGCGGGTGGCCGACATCAACCTCGGCTACACCGACATCCTCTCCCCGATCGACGGCAAGATCGGCCGCGCCTCGCTCACCCCGGGCAACGTGGTCTCCCCCACCCTGACCGAGCCGCTGGCGACCATCGTCAGCCAGGACCCGATGCGGGTCGCCTTCACCGTCTCCTCCCGCGCGGCGGGCGAGCTGCAGGCGCGCTACGAAAGCCGCGGCGGCCCCAGCGCGGTGGTGGTGCGGGTGCGGCTGAGCGACGGCCGGCCCTATCCCCAGGCCGGGCGGATCGAGTTCATCGATACCCAGGTCGACCGCAACACCGACAGCCTGCTGATCCGCGCGCTCATCCCCAACCCGCGCCGGGAGGGCGTGCAGGCCGGCGCCGCCGGCGACCGGGCGTTGATCGACGGGCAGTTCGTCACCGTCACGGTCGAGGGCAACGAGCCGGTGCAGGCCATCGTGCTGCCCCGCGCCGCGGTGCTGCAGGACCAGGGCGGCAACTACGTCCTGGCGGTGGACGCCGAGAAGAAGGCGCAGCGCAAGCCGGTGCGGCTCGGCCGGACCATCGGCGACCAGGTGGTGGTCGAGGACGGCCTGGCCGGCGGCGAGCAGGTCATCAGCGAAGGCCTGCAGCGGGTGCGACCGGGCCAGGAGGTGAACCCGGCCCCGGCCGGCGCGCCGCCGCCGGGCGCACGCCCCCCCGGGGCACCCGCTTCGCCCCCGGCCCCGGCCGGCCGGGCGGGCTGAGCCGCCATGATCTCGAGCGTCTTCGTCGACCGGCCCCGGCTGGCGATCGTCATCGCCATCGTCATCACCCTGGCCGGGCTGCTCGCCCTGCTGCGGATCCCCGTCGCGCAGTTCCCGGACATCGTCCCGCCACAGGTCTCGGTCAACGCCAACTACCCCGGCGCCTCGGCGGCGGTGATCGAGTCGACCGTCGCGCAGATCATCGAGAGCGCCGTCAACGGCGTCGAGAACATGATCTACATGCGCTCGAACTCCGCCAACGACGGCACCTACTCGCTGAGCGTCAGCTTCGCCCTGGGGTCCAACCCCGACATCAACACCGTCAACGTCAACAACCGCATCCAGGCCAATATCGCCCGCCTGCCGCAGGAGGTGCAGCGCTCGGGGCTGGTGGTGCGGAAGCAATCCAGCGCGGTGCTGCAGTTCATCGCGCTGACCTCGACCAACCCCGAGCACACCCCGCTCTTCCTGTCGAACTACCTGACGATCAACATGATCGACCGGATGTCGCGGGTGCCCGGCGTCGGCCAGGTGAACCTGTTCGGGGCGCAGAACTACTCCATGCGGGTCTGGTTCGAGGTGGACCGGCTGACCAGCCTGAACCTGACGCCGCAGGACATCATCACCTCCATCCAGTCGCAGAACGTCCAGGCCGCGGTCGGCCGGATCGGCGCCCAGCCGATCCCGGACACCCAGCAGTTCCAGATGAACATCCAGACGCTCGGCCGGCTGGTCACGCCCGAGCAGTTCAGCGACATCGTCATCCGGGCCAATTCGGACGGCTCGGTGCTGCGGCTGCGCGACGTGGCGCGGGTCGAGCTCGGCGCCCAGTCCATGGACACGGTCAGCCGGCTGAACGGCCAGGGCGCGGTGACGACCGGCGTCTATCTCTCGCCCGGCGCCAATGCCGTCACCGTCTCGGGCGCCATGCAGCGGACGCTCGACGACATGGCGACCCGCTTCCCCGAGGGGATGCGGGTGCAGGTCCTGTACGACAGCTCGACCTTCGTGGTGGACACCATCCAGGAGGTCATCAAGACCCTGCTCGAGGCCTTCGTGCTGGTCGTGGTGGTCGTCTACCTGTTCCTCGGCTCGCTGCGGGCGACCATCATCCCGACGGTCGCGGTGCCGGTCTCCCTCATCGGCGCCTTCGCCATCCTGCTGGCCATCGGCTACAGCGCCAATACCGTCTCGCTGCTGGCCATGGTGCTGGCGATCGGCATCGTGGTCGATGATGCCATCGTGGTGGTCGAGAACGTCGAGCGGGTGATGGAGGAGCACCCGGACTGGACGCCGAACCGGGCGGTGAAGCAGGCGATGGCCGAGATCACCGCGCCGATCATCGCCATCACCCTGGTGCTGCTCTCGGTCTTCGTGCCCATCGCCTTCATCCCCGGCCTCTCGGGCGTGCTGTTCCGGCAGTTCGCGGTGACGATCTCGGCGGCGATGGTGATCTCGGCGATCAACGCGCTGACCCTGTCGCCGGCGCTCTGCGTGCTGTTCCTGCGGCACACCGGGCCGAAGCGCGGGCCGATCAAGTACGTGCTGCGGGCGATCGACAAGGTGCGGGACGGCTATGCCGCGGTGGTCCGCCGGCTGGTGCGGTTCTCGGTCATCTCGCTGGTGCTGACCGCGGCGATCGGCTTCGGCATCTTCACCCTAGGCTCCCGGACGCCGCAGGGCTTCCTGCCGCAGGAGGACCAGGGGACCTTCTTCATCCAGGTCTCCCTGCCGCAGGCCGCCTCGCTCTCCCGCACCCGGGCGGTGGTCGAGCAGGTCGAGGGCATCCTGAAGGACATCCCGGCGGTCGAGAACGTGCTGGCCATCGTCGGCTTCAGCCTGATCGACCAGGGCGCGCAGTCGAACTCCGCCTTCCTGGTCGCCCGGCTGAAGCCCTTCGAGGACCGGACCAGCGCGGCGGACAGCGTCTTCGCCTCCATCGGCCGGGTCTTCGGCGCCGGGGCCAATGTGCGGACGGCGACCGTCGTCGCCTTCAACCTGCCGCCGATCATCGGCCTCGGCACCGGCGGCGGCTTCGAGTACCAGCTCCAGGATCTCCAGGGGCGCGACCCGGCGGAGCTCGGCAGCGCCATGCTCGGGCTGGTGGTCGCGGCCAACCAGGACCCGCGGCTGCAGCAGGTCTTCTCCACCTTCTCGGCCGCCACGCCCTCGCTGTTCCTCGACGTGGACCGGGACAAGGCGCAGGCGCTGGGCGTGCCGATCAACAACATCTTCTCGGCCCTGCAGGCGACGCTCGGCGGCTTCTACGTCAACGACTTCAACCTCTTCGGCCGCACCTGGCAGGTGAACATCCAGGCGGAGGCGAACGACCGCGACGACATCGAGGACATCTGGCGCATTCGGGTCCGCAACACCCGCGGCGAGATGGTGCCGCTGCGGGCCTTCGCCGACGTGCGGATCGTGGTCGGGCCGCAGACCATCAGCCGGTACAACAACTACCGGGCGGTGCTGATCAACGGCGCGCCCAAGCCCGGGGTCTCCTCGGGCGATGCACTGAACGCCATGCAGGAGCTCTCGGGCCGGGTGCTGCCGGCGGGCTACAGCTACGAGTGGACCGGCACCGCCTACCAGGAGCGGCTGGCGGCGGGGCAGACCATCTACGTCGTCGCGCTGGCCATCCTCTTCGCCTACCTCTTCCTGGTGGCGCTGTACGAGAGCTGGACCATTCCGGTGCCGGTGCTGCTGTCGGTCGCGGTCGGCGGCCTCGGCTCCTTCCTCGCCATCAAGCTCGCGGGCATGAGCCTCGACGTCTATGCCCAGATCGGGCTGGTGGTGCTGATCGCGCTGGCCGCCAAGAACGGCATCCTGATCATCGAATTCGCCAAGGAATCGCGGGAGCGGGGGCTGTCGATCCGCGACGCGGCCATCGAGGGCTCGCGGCTGCGGTTCCGCGCGGTGATGATGACCTCGATCGCCTTCGTCCTCGGCCTGGTGCCGCTGGTGACCGCCAGCGGCGCGGCGATGCTTTCCCGCCGGGCGGTCGGCACCCCGGTCTTCGGCGGGATGCTGGCGGCCTCGATCTTCGGGATCTTCATGATCCCGATGCTCTACGTGGTGTTCCAGGGCACCCGGGAGAGGGTGAAGGGCTGGCTCGGCGCCCGGCCGGTCGAGCCGGCCTCGATCGGCCCGGGCGAAGGCCCGCACCCGGCCCCCGACCGGACCGACGCCCCCCGGCACTGATCCGGCCAGGCCCGGGGGACGGATTTCCTGCCGTCCCCCCTTCCCTGCGGCCCCATCCTCCGCAAATGATGCGGCAGACATTTGACGGGAGGTCCCCATGGCCAAGTTCGGGCTGAGCCAGCCGATGCGACGGATCGAGGATCCGCGGCTGCTGATCGGCGGCGGCCGCTATACCGACGACATCGTCATGGCCGGGGCGGCGCATGGCGTGGTGCTGCGCAGCCCGCATGCGGCGGCGAAGATCCTGTCCATCGACACCGCCGCGGCACTCGAGGTCCCCGGCGTGCTGGCGGTGCTGACCGCCAAGGACTGGGCCGAGGAAGGCCTGGGCGAGATCCCCTGCGTCATCCCGCTGAAGAACATCGACGGCACCGACCGCGCCAATACCCCGCGCGGCGCGCTGGCGACCGACCGGGTCCGGCATGTCGGCGACGCGGTCGCCTTCATCGTCGCCGAGACCGCCGAAGCCGCCAAGGACGGCGCCGAGGCGGTGATGGTCGACTACGACCTGCTGCCGGCGGCGACCGACCTCGCCACCGCCCGCCTGCCCGGCGCGCCGCAGGTCTGGGACGGCATCCCGAACAATACCGTCTTCGACTGGGAGACCGGCGACAAGGCCAAGGCGGCGGAGCTCGCCGGCAAGGCGGCGCATGTCACCAAGCTGACCGTGGTGAACAACCGGGTCATCGTGAACAGCATGGAGGTCCGTGCGGCCACCGCCGAATACGACCCGAAACTCGAGAAATTCACCCTCTACTGCGGCACCCAGGGAAGCTGGCTGGTCAAGAACCTGCTGGCCGGCAGCGTCTTCAAGACCGCGCCGGAGAAGTTCCGGGTGGTGACGCCGGACGTGGGCGGCGGCTTCGGCATGAAGCTCTACCTCTACGGCGAATACGCCCTGGTCTGCATGGCCGCCCGCCGGCTTGGCCGGCCGGTGAAATGGACCAGCGAGCGGACTGAGGCCTTCCAGTCCGACACCCAGGGCCGCGACAACATCACCGAGGCCGAGCTCTCGCTCGATGCCGACGGCAAGTTCCTGGCGCTGCGGACCACCAACTACGCCGGCATGGGCGCCTATCTCTCGACCTTCGCGCCGATGATCCCGACCGGCGCCGGCACCAAGGTCCTGGCCAGCGTCTATAATTTCCAGGCGATCCACGCCCATGTCATCGGCGTGCTGACCAATACCGTCCCGGTGGACGCCTATCGCGGCGCCGGCCGGCCCGAGAGCAACTACGTGGTCGAGCGGCTGATCGATGCCGCGGCGCGCGAGCTGGGCATCGACCGGATCGAGCTGCGCAAGCGCAACATGGTGCCCTCCAGCGCCATGCCCTACACCACGGCGGTCGGCCAGCGCTACGACAGCGGCGACTTCGTCGCGGTGCTGGATGCGGCGCTGAAGAACGCCGACTGGGCCGGCTTCCCGGCCCGCCAGGCGGCCTCCAAGGCCAAGGGCCGCCAGCGCGGCATCGGCGTCGCCTACTACCTGGAAGCGACCGGCGGCGGGCCGACCGAGCGGGCCGAGGTGCGTTTCGCCAAGGACGGCTTCGTCGACGTGCTGGTGGGCACCCAGTCCACCGGCCAGGGCCACGAGACCGCCTATGCCATGCTGACCAGCCATGAGCTGGGCATCCCGATGGAGAAGATCCGCATCGTCCAGGGCGATTCGGACGAGATCCCGACCGGTGGCGGCACCGGCGGCGCGCGGTCGCTCTACTCGGAAGGCCAGGCGATCCTGCTGACCGCCGCCTCGGTCATCGAGAAGGGCAAGCAGGCCGCCTCCGAGCACCTGGAAGCCTCGGTCTCCGACATCGAGTTTGCCACCGTGGGCGGCAAGTTCACCGTGGTCGGCACCGACCGTGGCGTCGATATCCTCTCCCTGGCGCAGATCCAGCGGGAGCGGGCGGCGAAGGGCGAGGCGGCGACCCTGCTGGATGCGGCCGAGGTGGCCGACATCAAGTCGCATACCTTCCCGAACGGCTGCCACATCGCCGAGGTCGAGGTGGACCCGGATACCGGGCTGATTGAAGTGCCGCGCTACGTGGTGGTGGATGACGTCGGCCATGCCATCAACCCGATGATCGTCCGCGGCCAGGTGCATGGCGGCGTCGCCCAGGGCATCGGCCAGGCGGTGCACGAGCGGACCGCCTACGACAAGGAAAGCGGCCAGCTGCTGTCCGCCTCCTTCATGGACTACGCCCTGCCGCGGGCCGAGGACCTGCCGGACATCGAGGTCGAATTCCTCTCGGTGCCCTGCGAGACCAATCCGCTCGGCGTCAAGGGCGCCGGCGAGGCGGGGGCGGTCGGCTCGCCGCCGGCGCTGATGAATGCTCTGGTCGATGCGCTCTCGGCCGTCGGCGTCACCGACATGGACATGCCGGCGACCCCGGAGAGCGTGTGGAAGGCGATCGAGTTGGCCCGCGCTGCCTGAACCCTGCGCGGCGGGGCCGATTTCCCGCCGCGGATTGTCAATGCTAAGGAAAGGCTACTGGGCTAAGGAGCGGGGGCTGGCGCAGGGTGCCAGCCCCCGTTCCTGGTTTTTTCGCGTCGGTTGCGCCTGCGGTTGCGAAGCCCCCGGGCAGCCACGCTCCATCGGAGATTGAGTACATGCGTCTCGACGCCATCGCCATCGGCAAGAACCCGCCCGAGGACGTCAATGTGGTGGTGGAGGTCGCGATCGGCGGCGAGCCGATCAAGTACGAGATGGACAAGGAGGCCGGGACCCTGGTGGTCGACCGCTTCCTCTACACGCCGATGCGCTACCCCGGGAATTACGGCTTCGTCCCGCATACGCTGAGCGACGACGGCGACCCGATCGACGTGCTGATCGCCAATACCCGGCCGATCGTCCCCGGCGCGGTCATCAATGTCCGCCCCGTCGGCGTGCTCAAGATGGAGGACGACGGCGGCATCGACGAGAAGATCATCGCCGTGCCCTCGCCGAAGCTGACCAAGCGCTACGAGAAGGTCTTCAACTACACCGACCTGCCGCAGATCACCCTCGACCAGATCAGGCACTTCTTCGAGCACTACAAGGACCTCGAGCCCGGCAAGTGGGTGAAGATCGCCGGCTGGGGCGATGCGGCGGAAGCCAAGACGCTGATCATGGAGGCGATCGAGCGGGCGAAGGCGGCGAAGTAGCCCCATCCCCTTCCGGCCGGCCGTGGCGCAGCCCAGCTTTTGGTTCGCATGATCCCACCCGCCACGCTTCCTGACCCCGAGGCGCCGCTCCGCCGCGCCCTCGCCCGTCATCGTGCCGTCGCCACCGGCCTGCTGGTGGCGATGGCGGCGCTGCTGTTCGGCTCCTACGCCATCCCGCCCGGCACCCTGCCGGAGTACTGGCTGAACCTGCTGCAGGCCTCGGCCAAGGCCGGGGTGGTCGGCGGCATCGCCGACTGGTTCGCAGTGACGGCGCTGTTCCGCCACCCGCTCGGCCTGCCGATCCCGCATACCGCGATCATCCCGCGGCAGAAGGAACGGCTGGGCCAGGGGCTCGGCCGCTTCGTCGCCAACCATGTCTTCACCGAGGCCGAGGTGCGCCGGGTGCTGGGGCGGCTCGACCTCGCCGGCATCTTCCGCAGCGTCATGGCCGACCCGGCCGCCGCCCGCCCGGCCGCCGAGGCCATGGCGGCCACCCTGCCGCGGCTGCTCGAAAGCCTGGAGGACGGCAGGGCGAAGCGGCTGCTGGGCAAGCTGCTGCCGCGCATGGCCGGCGGCCCCGGCGGCGCGCGCATCCTGGCCCGGGCGCTGCGGGCGCTGGTCGCCGGCGGCAAGCACCATGAGGTCTTCGACCTCGCCATCGCCCAGTTGCGGGTGATCCTCGGCAGCAAGGAGGAACAGCTCCGCACCGCGATCGAGTCCCGGGTCCGGGCCGAGGGCGGGGCGCTGGTCGGCTGGCTGGCCGGGGCGGCGGTGGCGCGGCGGATCCTGTCGACGGTGAATGCCGAGCTGGCGAAGATGGAGCCCTCCGACAGCGACCTCCGGGCCGCCTTCGAGGTCTGGGTGCGGGAGGAGATCGACCGGCTGGAGAACGACCCCGAGCGCGCGGCCGCGGTCGGCCGGGCGCTGCGCCAGGCGGTGAGCCACCCGACCGTGGCGGCCTGGATCGACGATATCTGGGGCCGGCTGAAGGCGGCGCTGGTGGCGGATGCGGCCAATCCGCAGGGCCGCACCGTGGCACTTCTGGAGAACGCCTTCGCCAATGCCGGCAGCCTGCTGCAGCAGGACCCGGCCGCCCGGGCGAAGCTGAACCACGCCGTGGAAGGCCTGCTGGCCACCATGCTGCCGGCGGCCCGGCTGCAGCTCTCCGGCTTCATCGCCCAGGTCGTGGCGGGCTGGGACACCCGGCAGGTCACCGAGAAGATCGAGCTGCGGGTCGGGCGCGACCTGCAATACGTGCGGATGAACGGGACCCTGGTCGGCTTCCTGGTCGGCGGGGCGCTGTTCGCCCTGCTGACGGCGCTGTTCGGTCGGGTTACGTATTGAGTTGTTGTGCACCGATTGGCAGCATGGTACACATCAGGGCATGAGGACGAATATTGAGATCGACGACGGGCTGATCGCGGAAGCGATGCGGCGGGGCGGTCATCCCACCAAGAAGGCGGCCGTCGAGGAAGGGCTGCGCCTCGTCGTCCGCCTCGCCCGGCAGCGGGAGGCGGCGCAGGCGATGTGGGGCGGCGACCCGGATTGGGGCCTCGATGCCCGGCCGGGCCTCCATGAGGAGCAGGCGCCGCTCCGCTGATCGCGGTCGATACCAGCGTGCTGATCGATGTGCTGCGGCGGGAGGACAATCCGGCGGTGCGGGAATTCATGCGGCTGGCGGGCCGAGAGCCCATCGTCATCGGCGATATCGTGCTGCTGGAGGTGTTGCAGGGCACGTCCTCGGATAGCCGGGCGCAGGCGGTGGAGGGCTGGCTCAGGGCCTTCGGCATCGTGCCGATGCTGGACGAGGCGCTGGCGGTGCGGGCGGCGGGGCATTACCGACGGTTGCGCGGGCTGGGGATCACCCCGCGCAACTCGGCCGATATGCTGATCGCTACCTGGTGCATCGTGCATGCGGTGCCGCTGCTGCACCGGGACCGGGATTTCAGCCTGATGGCGGCGCCGCTCGGCCTGCCGATCCAGGCGGTTTAGCCCTTCCACCGGCGGGCCGCGGGGCTAGATTGGTCGAATGACCATCAGCCTCGGCATCCTCGACCAATCCACCATCGCCTCCGGCCGCGGTGCCGACGAGGCGATCCGCGAAACCCTGGCGCTGGCGAGGCTGGCGGACCAATGGGGCTACGGCCGCTACTGGCTGGCGGAGCACCACAACAGCCAGTCCCATGCCGGCTCGGCGCCGGAGATGCTGGTCGCGGCCATCGCCGCGACGACGCGGCGCATCCGGGTCGGCACCGCGGGGGTGATGCTGCCGCATTATGCCTCCCTGAAGGTGGCCGAGCAGTTCAAGGTGGCGGAGGCGATCGCGCCGGGGCGGATCGACCTCGGGCTGGGCCGGGCGCCGGGCAGCGACGGCCGCACCGCCTTCGCCCTGAACCCCAATGCCAATGAGGCCGCCGACCGCTTCCCGCAGCAGGTGCAGGAGGTGCTGGGCTGGCTCGGCGACGGTCTGCCGGACAACCACCCCTTCAAGGCGGTCGCCGCCATGCCGGCGGTGCCGACCCGGCCGGAGGTCTGGATCCTCGGCTCCAGCGATTTCGGCGCCCAGGTCGCGGCCTATTTCGGCCTGCCCTATTGCTTCGCGCATTTCATCTCGGACCGTGGCTCGGAGCAGGTGACGGCGCTCTACCGGGAGGGCTTCCGGCCGCAGCCGGGCGTGCCCGGGCGGCTCGCGGCACCGCATTGCGCCCTCGGCGTCTTCGCCCTGACGGCGGATACCGAGGCGGAGGCCTGGCGGCTCTACAAGTCGCGCGAGCTCTGGCGGCTGTTCCGCGACAGCGGGCGCTTCCCGCCGCTGCCGAGCGTGGCGGAGGCCGAGGCCTATCCCTATACGGCGGCGGAACGGGGCCATCTCGACGGCATCCGCGCCAAGGCGATCGTCGGCGCGCCGGAACAGGTGAAGGCCCGGCTCGAAGCGCTGGCCGCGGCGCATGGGGCGCAGGAGGTGGCGATCCTCAGCCCCTGCCATGATCCGGCGGCGCGGCAGCGCAGCTACCGGCTGCTGGCCGAGGCCTTCGGGCTTTCGGCCTCCCTGGCGGTGGCGGCCGAATAGCTCCGGGCGGCCAGGGCCAGCAGCAGGGCGAGGACCAGCCCGGCCATGCCGGCGGCGGTGGCCGGCGGGATACCCTGATGGCGGGCCAGGGCCACCGTGGCCAGGATGAGGGCGAGGCTGGCCAGGACATGGGCCAGCAGCGCCAGCAGGGCGCCGGCGGCGAGGCCCCGCCGCCGCGCGACGGCCGCGGCCAGCCCGCCCAGGGCGCCATGCAGCAGGATCGTCCCGGCCGCCGTCGCCAGCGCGGGCCCCGGCTGCGACAGAAGCAGCGCCGCGTCGCACAGGCCGAAGACCGTCCCCAGCAGGGGCCAGGCCGGGACGCCGCCGGCGAGTCGCAGCATGAGCAGCTTGCCCAGCTCGGCCACGACCGGCGGGACCAGGACCAGCCAGGCCAGGCTGCCCGGGCCGGCCTGGCGCAGGCCCCAGCCCAGGCCCGCGGCGACCAGGGCATGGCCGAGGAAGGCCAGGCCGAAGGCGAGCCCGCCCGCGAGGGCGGGGCGCCAGAAAGGGTGGGTCGCCGACATGGGGCGAGACTACCAGATTTCGGAACGATGCTGCACCGTCTTGCCGCGCGGGGTTGCCGGGCGGGCCGGTCAGCCGGCCGGGAAATCCGGGCTGCGGCTGCGGTGGCGGCGGCGCAGGGGCCGCTTGTGCCGCCACCAGTCGAGCCAGGGGCCGACCACCAGCAGGGGCGCGGCCGCCAGCGTTCCCAGGGCGAAGATCGCCGCCCAGAAGCGGGCGCCGAGGACGAAGCAGAATACGGTCAGCCCGGCCAGGCCACCCGTCGCCACGGCACCCGCACCGGCCCAGGCCAGCAGTCGCCGGTGCCGCGGCCCGAGCCAAGCCGCCGGCACGGCGGTGTCCGTGCGGGGGGTGCCGTCGTCGGCGACATCGTAGAGCCGCCGCGGATCGACGGAAAAACCCGGATGCGGCTCCGGCATGGGCCGGCCGGCGTCAGCGGCGGAGGATGACGAAGGGAACGGGATTGCCGCCCCCGGCCCGGCGCAGCCGCCGCAACCGCCACCAGAGCGAGGCGAAGGCGATCAGCCCGGCGCCGATGACCACCGGCAGCAGCAGGCCGACGAAGAGGATGGCCAGCGCCACCACCACCAGCCCGGCCGCGGCCAGGGTGACCAGCAGCGCCGCACCGCCGACCCGGGCCAGGGCACGGTCCAGCCATGTCCGCCGCGGCGGCAGGGGGTCGCGGAATTGTCCGTCTGCCGTCATGTCGAGCACGGGGGGAGACGGGTCCCGGTCAGGCGGACCGGGGCGCCGAAAGCTGTCCATGGCGTGGGATGTTGCCCGTGCCGGGCGCCGGTTCAAGGCCTCGCCGGGTAACCGTCCCCGGGCGCGCCTCCGGCCGGCGGGGCTACTCCGGGCGGACGATCAGGGTGGTGCCGTCCACCGCCTCGACCCGGACCCTGGTGGCGACCTCGGGGACCTTCAGGTCGCGCGGCAGCCGGGCCTGCCATTCGGAATCGCCGATGCGGACCCGAAGGCCGGGGCCGGCGGAGGCCTCGCCGAGCGGCAGCAGCAGCCCCATGCGCCCGACCAAGCCGGACCCCGGCGTATTCAGCTGCGGCGCGGGGCGCCGGCCGCGGCGCAGCCGCAGCGAGAGCCAGATCCCGCCCCCGAGCAGCGCCAGGAACAGCGCCGTCGCCATCTCGAGCGAGGGGACGGTGACGAGCAGCAGCAGGCCGGTGCCGATGGCGGCGAGGCCGACCCAGAGCAGGTAGATCCCCGGCAGCGCCAGCTCGGCGACCAGCAGCAGCAGGCCGCCGAGGACCCAGATCAGCCCCGGTTCCATGGGCCGCTCACCGGGGGCGTCGCCGGCGGCGGGGCGGGTGGCAGGGCGGGTGGCGAGGTGCCGTTGTGCCGCAGCAGCTCCATTGCCTGGGTGATGCCGCCGGCCAGCGCGGCGGCCTCCATCGGCACCACCACCAGCTTGCTGCTGGGGTTGGCGGCCAGGGCCTCGAAGGCCTTCACGTATTTGTCGGCGATGAAGTAGCGGAGCGCATCGGCCCCGGCCCCGGCGGCCGCCTCGGCCACCATGTGGGTCGCCTTGGCCTCGGCCTCGGCCAGCCGCTCGCGCGCCTCGGCGTCGCGCATGGCGGCCTGCTGGCGGCCCTCGGCCTGCAGGACCAGGGCCTGCTTCTCGCCCTCGGCCCGCTGGATGGCGGCGGCGCGGTCGCCATCGGCCCGCATGACCGTGGCGCGGCGCTCGCGCTCGGCGGTCATCTGCAGGTTCATGGCGCGGATCAGGTTCTCCGGCGGCTCGACCTTGCGCAGCTCGACCCGGCTGACCTTCACGCCCCAGGGATCGGTCGCGCCGTCCAGGATGGCCATGAGGGAGGAGTTGATCCTCTCCCGGGAGGAAAGCGTGGAATCGAGGTCCATCTCGCCGATGACGGCGCGGATGTTGGTCATCGCCAGGGCATTCAGCGCCTGCTGCAGGTTCTGCACCTGATAGGCCGCCTTGGCCGGGTCCATGACCCGGTAGTAGACGATGCCGTCCACCACGACCGTCGCGTTGTCCTTGGTGATGACCGACTGCTCGGGGATGTCGAGCACCACCTCCTGCACGTTCAGCTTGTGGCCGACCGCATCGACGAAGGGGATGAGGAAATTCAGCCCGGGCTGGAGCAGGCGGATGAAGGCGCCGAAGCGCTCCACCGTCCAGACCTGGCCCTGCGGCACGGTGCGGATGCCCCGCGCGGCGGTGACCAGGGCGAGCAGGATCAGGGCAAGCAGGACGATCTGGAGGCCGGTCATGCAAGGCTCCGACAAGGTTGCGGCCAGTGTAGCGCGGATGCGCCGGGCCGGTTAGCCGGGGGCCATCGACGTAGCGCAGCATCGAATCCCGCTGGCGCGGACCGGTAAATCACGCCAGCCTCGCCTGCCGGGTATGCAAGAGACGCTGCAGCACAAAAAGCAGCGCGAGCGAAGCTTGGAGGATCGATTCATGACATCACGCAGGAATTTCCTCGGCGCCGCTGCCGGCGTCGCCTTCTGCGGCTGCGGCATGCTGCAGGCCGCGCATGCCCAGGGTACCCGGCGCACTGCGGTCGCGGTGGGCGGCAAGACCGTGAAGACCATCGATACCCATGCCCATTGCGTCTTCCTGGACGTGCTGCCGTTGCTGAACAACGACCGCTCGGTGCTGTTCAACAGCGTGCGCGGCGCGGACGAGACCCCGATCGACGTCGCCCAGCGCTTCGCCGCCATGGATGCGCAGCGGGTCGACATGGAGGTGCTCTCGGTCAATCCCTACTGGTACGGCCGGGACCGCGACCTCGCCGCGCAGATCGTGAAGATCAACAACGAGAAGATGGCCGAGCTCTGCGCCGCCCATCCCGACCGCTTCGCCGGCTTCGCCTCCCTCACCCTCCAGGCGCCCGAGCTGGCGGTGGCCGAGCTGGAAAAGGCCATGAAAAACCAGGGGCTGAAGGGCGCGGCGATCGGCGGCAATGTCGCCGGCGTCGATTTCTCGGATGCGAAAT
This sequence comes from Paeniroseomonas aquatica, assembly GCF_030409335.1. Taxonomy (GTDB): domain Bacteria; phylum Pseudomonadota; class Alphaproteobacteria; order Acetobacterales; family Acetobacteraceae; genus Belnapia; species Belnapia aquatica. Next base: position 174,699 of record NZ_JAUFPN010000153.1, on the reverse strand, counting down.
TCCATCCGGTCTGGGCCAAGGCCGAGGAATTGGGCGCGGTGCTCTTCATCCATCCGGGCGGGACGCCGCAGTTGAATCAGCGCTTTGCCGGCAATGGCTGGCTGGGCAATACCATCGGCAATCCGCTGGATACGACCATTGCCCTCTCGAAGCTGATCTTCGAGGGCACGCTGGACCGCTTCCCCGGCCTCAAGCTGCTGGCCGCCCATGGCGGCGGCTTCCTGCCCTCCTATGCCGACCGCTCGGACCATTCCTGCACGGTCAGCCCGGCGGGCTGCAACCCGGCCATCACCCTGAAGAAGAAGCCGACCGAATACCTGAAGCAGATGTGGTTCGATTCGCTGATCTTCACGCCGGAGGCGATCCGGCACCTGCAGGCGCAGGTCGGCGCCTCGCAGATCGTGCTGGGCAGCGACTATCCCTACCCCTGGGCGCTGAAGCCGGTGGACCACATCTTCGCCTGCGAGTCGCTGAGCGACGCGGAGAAGATCGCGGTGCTGGGCGGGACGGCCGCGAAGCTGCTGAACATAGCGGTGTGAAGGCAGGCCGGGAGAAGGCATTCTCCCGGCCCCTCATCTGTTTCTCTTCTTTGAGAACAGAAAGGAAGCAAGGTCGGGGAGGAATACTTGTCCTCCCCGACCTTGCTTCACTTCCTCAGCCGCTCCGCGATCTGCACCGCATTCAGCGCCGCGCCCTTCAGCAGCTGGTCGCCGCAGAGGAAGAAGTCCAGGCCGCAATCGCCGAAGACCGGGTTCGCCCGGATGCGGCCGGCCTCGACCTCGTCCTGGCCGGTCGCGGTGATCGGCATGGGGTAGAGCTGCGCGGCGGGGTCATCCACCAGCTTCACCCCGGCCGCCCTGGCCAGCACGGCGCGGGCGGCCTCGGCCGTGACCGGCCGCTCGGTCTCGATGGTCACCGCCTCGGCATGGACCCGGAAGGTCGGGATGCGGACGGCGGTGCAGGAGATGAGAAGGTCGGGCAGGCCCATGATCTTCCGGCTCTCCCAGGCGACCTTCATCTCCTCCCGGGTGTAGCCATTCGGCTGGAAGCTATCGATCTGCGGGATGACGTTGAAGGCGAGCGGATGGGCGAAGACCTCGTGGCCGGCCGGGCCGCCTTCCAGCAGCACCCGGCGCGTCTCGCGCTCCAGCTCGGCCATGCCCTCGGCGCCGGCGCCGCTGGCGGCCTGGTAGGTGGAGACGATGACCCGCTTGAGGCCGAAGGCCTGGCGCAGCGGCTCGAGTGCCACCACCAGGATGGCGGTGGTGCAATTGGGGTTGGCGATGAGCCGGCCGGTGCCGATCGCCCCGGCGTTCACCTCGGGCACCACCAGCGGGACGTCGTCCTCGAGCCGGAGGGCGGAGGAGTTGTCCACCACCGCCACGCCGGCCGCGGCCAGCGCCCGGGCATGCGCCTTGGCGAATTCGCCGGAGACGGCGAGCAGGGCGAGGTCCAGGCCCCGGGCCGCCTCGAGGCTGTATTCCTCGATGGTGACCTCGCCGAAGGGCGTTTTCTGCCGGGTGCCGGCGCTGCGGGTGGAGGCGAAAAGCCGCAGCTCGGTGACCGGGAAGCGCCGCTTGTGCAGCACCTCCACCAATTCCTTGCCGACCGCGCCCGTGGCTCCGATCACGCCAACCCGCATGACACCTGCATCTCCCGTGACAATGCAATGCCGATTACCCCAGCCCGGCGGGCAATTCCACAAGGGCGTGACCCCGCCCCGCGCCGGGGTGCCATGCACCGGCGGCGGTGTCCTGCGTTGACCCCGCCGCCGCCCCCTGCCATCTGCCCTAGCATGAGCGCCGATCCATCTCTCCGTGCCGTCAAGTCCTGGCCTGTCGAGGAAGCCCTCAAGGTCGAAGCCCGGCTGGCTGCGACCCCCAAAACCGAGGGCGCCCTGTTCCAGACGGGGTACGGGCCGTCCGGGCTGCCGCATATCGGCACCTTCGGGGAGGTGGCGCGGACCACCTGGGTGCGGCGCGCCTTCGAGCGGCTGACCGGCCTGCCCTCCCGGCTGGTGGCCTTCTCGGACGACATGGACGGGCTGCGGAAGGTTCCGGACAACGTTCCGAACAAGGAGATGCTGGCGGGCTACCTCGGCCGGCCGCTGACCGCCATCCCGGACCCCTTCGGCACGCATTCCAGCTTCGGGGCGCACAACAACGCGCGGTTGCAGGCCTTCCTCGATGCCTTCGGCTTCGCGTATGAATTCGCCTCCTCCACCGACTACTACCGCGACGGCCGCTTCGATGCGGCCCTGCTGCGGATGGCGGAGCGGCACGAGCAGCTCCGGGGCGTGATCCTGCCGACCCTTGGGCCGGACCGGCGGGCGACCTATTCGCCCTTCCTGCCCATCCACCCCGAGACCGGCGTCGTGATGCAGGTGCCGATGGAGGAGGTCCGCCCAGCCGAGGACCTGCTGGTCTGGACCGACCCCGCAACCGGCCGCCGCCATGGCACGCGGATCACCGGCGGCCATGCCAAGGCGCAGTGGAAGGCCGACTGGGCGATGCGCTGGTACGCGCTCGGCGTCGACTACGAGATGTCCGGCAAGGACCTGATCGACAGCGTGAAGCTCTCCTCGGCGATTTGCCGGATCCTCGGCGGAACTCCGCCGGTCGGCTTCACCTATGAGCTGTTCCTGGACGAGCAGGGGCAGAAGATCAGCAAGTCGAAGGGCAATGGCCTCACCATCGAGGAATGGCTGCGCTACGCCCCCCCGGAAAGCCTTAGTCAATTCATGTACGGCCAGCCGCAGCGGGCCAAGCGGCTGTTCTTCGACGTCATCCCGCGGGCGGTGGACGACTACCTCGCCAACCTCGAGAAGCTGAAGGCGGCGCCGGACGCGGCCAACCCGGCCTGGCACATCCACAACGGCGCCAGCAACGACCCGGGCTCGCCCATCTCCTTCGCCATGCTGCTGAACCTGGCCAGCGTGGTGAACGCCGACGGGCCGGAGATCCTCTGGGGCTTCATCGGCCGCTATGCGCCGGGGGTCACGGCGGAGAGCCACCCGATGCTGGCGCGGCTGGCCGAGCATGCGGTCTCCTACTACCGGGACTTCGTCGCGCCGCAGAAGCGCTACCGGATGCCGACCGAGCTGGAACGCGCCGCGCTCGGGGACCTGCTGCAGGCGCTGCGTTCCCTGCCGGCCGACAGCGATGCCGAGGCGATCCAGGCCATGGTCTTCGAGGTCGGCAAGCGCCATGCCTTCGCCAGCCTGCGCGACTGGTTCGGCTGCCTCTACCAGGTCCTGCTCGGCCAGCAGGAAGGGCCGCGCTTCGGCGGCTTCGTCGCGCTCTACGGCATCCCCGGCACCATCGGCCTGGTCGAGGCGGCGCTGGACCGCGAGGCGCCTTCGGCGTGACCGGCCCCAAGGCGGATAAGGGCGCGGGCTGGCTGGGCTGGCTGCGCCGGCATGGACCGACGGTCTTCGGCCTCGCGCTGCTGGTCGGCGCGCTCTATGTCGTGCAACGGGAGTTCCGCGGCCTGTCGGTCGCCGACATCCGCACCGCCATGGCCGCGCTGTCGCCGAAGGCGCTCTGGCTCGGCGGCGGGCTGACCGTGGTCGCCTACCTCGTGCTGGCGATGTACGACAAGCTGGGCTCGGCCTATGCCGGCAAGCCGGTGTCCTGGCCGAAATCGCTGCTGGCCTCCTTCTGCGGCTATTCGCTGGCGCACAACCTGGGCTTCGCCGCGGTTTCCGGCGCGGCGGTGCGCTACCGGCTGTATTCGGCCTGGGGGCTGACGCCGCTCGAGATCGCCAAGGTCGTCGGCTTCACCAGCCTGACCTTCGGCCTGGGCGGCATGGCGCTCGGCGGGCTGGTGCTGCTGATCGAGCCGGAGGTGGTGCCCTGGTTCGGCAGCCACCTGCCGCATTGGGCGCTGCAGGCCATGGCGGTCCCGCTCTGGGGCATCGTCATCGCCTATGTCGTGATGAGCCGCTTCGTCCGGCACGTGAAGATCTTCAAGTACGAGATCGACCTGCCGAGCCCGCGCATGGCGCTGATGCAGACCACGCTGGCGACGGTCGACGTGGCCATGACGGCGGCCATCTTCTACGTGCTGCTGCCGGAGGCGGAGGGCCTGACCTTCCTGCGCTTCGTCGGCATCTACCTCGCGTCCTACGCGGTCGGCATCGCCGCCAGCGTGCCGGGCGGGCTCGGGGTCTTCGACGGGGCCATCCTGCTGGGGCTGCAGCCCTACATGCCGGCGCCTGAGGTGATCGGGGCGCTGCTGGTCTTCCGGCTGTACTACTACATCGTGCCGCTGTTCATCGCCGGCGGGCTGTTCGTCTCCTTCGAGCTGGGCCAGCGCAAGGCGGCGCTGTCGCGGCTCACCGCCTTCGGCCAGGGGACGGATGCGCTGGAGGTGCCGGCCATCGCCTCCCTCGTGGCACTTGCGGGGGCGCTGCTGATCTTCCTCGGGGCACTGCCGACCCGGGGGACGATCATCGAGGAATGGGCCGGGCACATCGCGGCGCTGGCCTCGCATTTCGCCGCCTCGGTGGTGGGTTCGCTGCTGCTGGTCATGGCCTTCGGGCTGATGCGGCGGCTGACCATCGCCTGGGGCTTCACCCTCTTCCTGCTGGTGAACGGCGCCGGGATCGCCTGGCTGCGCGGCGAGGCCTGGTGGCTCTGGGGGGCCTTCCTGCTGCTGGCGGTGCTGGTGGCGGCGCTCCGCAGCGCCTTCTACCGCGACAGCCGGCTGGCGCGGGAGCCGCTCTCGGCCGAGGCGGCGGTGCCGCTGCTGGCGGTCGGCGCCTGCGGCTTCACCCTCGCGCTGATCGCCTATGGCGGCAAGGTGGCGGACGAGAGCTGGTGGACGGTGGTGATCTCCCCGCTGGCGCCGGACAGCCTGCGCTTCACCGTCGGCATCACCGGGGTCCTGCTGCTGGCGGCGATGGTGCGGCTGCTGCGGCCGGCCCGGATGGTGGCCACCGCCTGGGGCCCCGAGACGCGCGCCCGGCTGGCCTCGCTCGGCGCCCTGGCCCCGGCCGAGGCGGATGGCGCGGTCTTCGGCGAGGGCGACCGGGCCGGCTTCGCCTTCCTCAAGCGGGATGGGGTCTGGCTGGCGCTGGGCGACCCGGCGGGGGACCGGCGGGATGCGATCTCGGCGATCTGGCGCTTCCGCGACCTCTGCGAGCGGGCGGGGGTCGATCCGGCCTTCTGGCGGGTCGGGCCCGACCTGCTGCGGATCTACGGGGATATCGGGCTGACCGCCGTCTCGCTCGGCGAGGGCTCGCTCTACCTGGCGCTGCGGGCGGAGAAGGACCTGGCCCAGCTGCGGGAACTGCTGCCGCGCGAGGCCTGACCAGGCCGGCGGCCGGTCAGAGCGAACTCCGATCCGATGGACTCATCGGATCGGAGTTCGCCCGCCAGAACAACAGGCCAGAGCGGGCTCCGTGCGCCGATGCGAATGGAAGCCGCTTTAGCCGCCGGTCAGCTTCCGCATGTTGGCGCGCACCCGGCGATGCGCCGGGGCGACCGCGGCGGCGAGCACCGCCGGGGCGGCGGCGCCGGCCATGGCCGCCTGCCCGGCCGCCAGGGCGCCGGCGGCGAAGGCCTTCTGCTTCTCCAGCGCATAGCCGGCAAGCGTCGCCTGCGCCTCCGCCGGCCGGGCCCAGAGCTGGGCGCTGCGCAGGGTGAAGACGACGCTCGTCTGCCAGGCGAAAGCCGCGGCGGTGAAGGGATTCATGGCCAGGCTCGCCTCGTCCGGTGGGGGTGTCGCGGCGGATCATAGCCGACCCGCCGCGACGACAGGGTTACAGCGCGGCGAGGACGGCCTCGGCCGAGCTGACCTCGAAGGCGCCGGCGGCTTCGACGGCGACATGCGTCACCTTGCCGGCCTTGGCCACCAGGGCGAAGCGCTGGCTGCGGACGCCGAGGCCGCGCGCCGTCAGGTCCAGCTCCAGGCCGAGCGCCTTGGTGAAGGCGGCGCTGCCATCGGCCAGCATGACCACCTTGTCGCCGACGCCCTGGTCCTTGCCCCAGGCGCCCATGACGAAGGCGTCGTTCACCGCCATGCAGGCGACGACGTCGGCGCCCTTGGCCTTCAGCGCGTCGAACTGCGTGACGAAGCCGGGCAGGTGCTTGGCGGAACAGGTCGGGGTGAAGGCGCCGGGCACGCCGAAGAGGACGACGGTCTTGCCGCCGAAGAGCTCCTCGGTGGAGACCTCCTTCGGGCCTTCCGCGGTGGCCTGCATCAGCTTCATCGCCGGGATGCTGTCGCCAACCTGAATTGTCATCAAATTCTCTCCTCTGATGGATCGATGTAATCGCTTCGCCGCCAGCTGTCACCGCATCCGCCGGAGCGTCATCGCCGGGCCAAGGCTGGCCATCGGCGCCGGCTTCGGCAAGGGGGTAAGCGCCGCCGCCGGTGCCGCACATGGCCCCGGCCGCCCTGCTTGCACGCCCGGCGGGGCGCCGCCATCTTAGGCGCATGGCGAAACGCGACCGTACCCTACCCACGGCCCAATCCAGCCAGGAGGAAGGCTACCTCGGCGGCCAGGTCCTGGTCGCCATGCCGAACATGCAGGATCCGCGCTTCGCCCGGACCGTGATTTGCCTCTGCGCCCATTCGCCGGAAGGGGCGATGGGGATCATCGTGAACAAGCCGCTCGACGGCATGTCCTTCGACGACCTGCTGAAGCAGCTCGAGCTCGAGCCGGTGCCGCCGCAGCGGCGCATCCGGCTCTGCCAGGGCGGCCCGGTCGAGGGCGGCCGCGGCTTCGTGCTGCACACCAACGACTGGACCAGCGACGGCTCTCTCGAGGTGACCAAGGACCTCGCGCTGACCGCCAGCGTCGACATCCTGAAGGCGATCGCCGGCGGCGGCGGGCCGCGCAGCGGCGTGCTGGCGCTGGGCTATGCCGGCTGGGGGCCGGGGCAGCTCGAGGACGAGATCCAGGCCAATTCCTGGCTCTCGGTGAACCCGGACGAGACCCTGATCTTCGGCGAGGCAGACGACCAGAAATGGCGCCAGGCCATGGCCAAGCTGAAGGTGGACCCGGTGCTGCTCTCGGGCGCCGCCGGGCATGCCTGAGGGCTTCGGCCTCAGTGCTGCGGCAGGCGCCGCGCCGCGCCCAGCGCCACCTGGGTGGCCAGCGCCGCCGCCAGCATCCATAGCGCGGTGGCGATGCCGCTGCCGCTCTCGGTCACGCCGCAGAGCACCGTCAGCAGCGCGCCGCAGCCCATCTGCGCGGCGCCGATCAGGCCGGAGGCGGTGCCCGCCAGGTTGGGGCGGACGCTGATGGCGGCGGCGATGGCATTCGGCTGGACCATGCCGTTGCCGAGCGCGGCGACCGCCATCGGGCCGAAGAACAGCGCGATATGCGGCGGCAGGAAGACCTGCGCCAGCAGCGCCAGCACGCCGCCGGCGGTGGTGACCATGGTGCCGAGCGCCAGCATCCGGGCGATGCCGAGCCGGGTCGCCAGCCGGGCGGCGGTGAAGGTCCCGGCGCTCCAGGCGAAGGGGATGCACATCATCGCGGTGGCATAGGCGGTCGCAGAATAGCCGAGCCCGTTGATGACCACGAGCGGCCCGCCGACCGCGAAGGCGAAGAAGACTCCGGTGGCGAAGGCGGTCAGCCCGCAATAGGCGCGGAAGGCCGGCAGCCGCAGCAATTGCACGTAGGCGCCGAGCATGCCGGCCAGGCCGGGCAGCGGCTGCGGCTCCCGCAGGGTCTCGGGCAGCCGGAGCTTGACCGCGACCAGCAGCGGCGCGGCGAAGACCAGGCAGGCCAGCATGGTGGCGCGCCAGCCGAAGGCATCCTCCAGCAGGCTGCCGATCAGCGGCGCCAGCATCGGCGCCACCGCCATGGCGGTGCTGACGTAGCCCATGACGCTGGCCGCCTGCTCGCGCGGGTAGGCGTCGCGGATCATCGCCCGGCCGAGGACGAGGCCGGCGCAGCCGCCGACCGCCTGCAGGACGCGCGCGGCGATGAGCCAGCCGATGGAGGGCGCCAGCGCCGCGGCGAGGCTGCCCGCGAGGTAGATCGCCAGCCCGCCGAGCAGCAGCGGCCGGCGGCCGTAGCGGTCGGACAGCGGGCCATAGACCAGCTGCGCCACCGCGACGCCGACGAGGTAGAGGGTCAGCGTGAGCTGCACCGTGCCGTAGCTGGCGGAAAGCGCGCCCATCAGCGCCGGCATGCAGGGGATGATGATCTGCATGGTGAAGGGGCCGAGCCCGGTCGCCAGGATCAGCAGGGCGATCGCCGGCTTCGGCCGGGCCGGCGGGGTGGCGGCGACGGCGGGGAGATCGCCCTCTGGGATGTCACGTGGGCTCACCCGGGCTTTCTAGGCATGGGACCGGCGGTTGCAAAGCCGGGGATGCGTCCCCGCACGCCGGGGTGATGCGCAGCGGCGGCATGGCTGCCGCTTGGCGCGGCATTATCCCAGGGCGAGTGCCAATTCGCGCGCCGCCCAGCGCAGCGCGCCCGGCTCATGGCCCGAGAATCCCAGCATCAGCCCCTGGATCGGCGGCGCCGCCAGGAACATCGGGCTGACCGGCCGGGCGACCAGGCCGCGCCGCGCCGCCGCCGCGGCGACGTCGAGGTCGGCGAGGCCGGGGCGCAGCCGGGCCAGCAGCTTCATCCCCTGGTCCGGCACCTCGATGCTGAGGTGGTCCGGCAGGTGGGTGCGCAGCGCCTCGACCAGCGTGTCCCGCGCCAGGCGGTAGTGCTGGCGCATGCGGCGGAGGTGCTGGGCGAAATGGCCTTCCTCCAGGAAGTCGGTCACCACCCCTTCCTGCAGGGCGGCCGGGTACCAGTCGCTGAGCAGCCGGGCCGAGAGCACCGCCTCCAGCAGCTCCGGCGGCACCACCGCGTAGCCGAGCCGCAAGCCGGGGAACAGCACCTTGCTGAAGGTGCCGACATAGATCACCCGGCCGCCGTCATCGATGCCCTGGAGCGAGGCGAGCGGCCGGCCGGCGTAGCGGAACTCGCTGTCGTAGTCGTCCTCCAGCACCCAGGCGCCGCTCCGCCGCGCCCAGGCCAGCAATTCCAGCCGCCGGGCCATCGAGAGGGTGACGCCGAGCGGGTACTGCGAGGAGGGGGTGACATAGGCGAGCCGCGCCTCGGGCGCCGCGGCCACCCCGGCGGCGACCTCCATGCCCTGGGCATCGACCGGCACCGGGACGATCCGCGCCCCGGCGGCGGCCAGCGCCGCGCGGACCGCGGGGTAGCAGGGATCCTCCAGCCAGACCGGCGCCCCGGGGCGCAGCACGACCCGCAGCACGAGGTCGATCGCCTGCTGGGCGCCGGCGGTGATCACCACCTGTTCCGGCTCGCAGCGCACCGCCCGGCCGGCACGGAGGTAGCGGGAGATGGCCTGGCGCAGCGCCAGCGCGCCGCGCGGGTCGGCATAGCCCAGCAAGGCGGGGTCGAGCTGCTGCAGGTGGCGGGCGGTCAGGCTGCGCCAGACCTGCAGGGTGCGGTCGTCGAGCGAGCAGCGGCCGGTGTTGAAGGGCGCGGTGCCGTATTGCCCGGCATGCGGGATGGCGGCGGGCGCCGGGGGGGGGCGCGGCGGGGGCGGCAGTTCCAGGGGCTCGGGCATGTCGCGGGAGACGAAGCTGCCGGCGCCGACCCTTCCCTCGATGAAGCCCTCGGCCAGCAGCTGCTCATAGGCGGCGACGACGGAGTTGCGGGCGATGCCGAGGTGCGCCGCCAGGGCGCGGGTCGGCGGCAGGCGGCCGCCCGGCGGGATGGCGCCGGCGAGGATGGCGCGGCGCAGCTCCAGGTAGACCTGGCGCAGCACCGGCACGGGGCTGGCGCGGTCCAGGGTGACGAGGAGGGCTTCGGGTTCCATCCGGATTGGACCAGCCTATGGGGGCAGGATTGGCCCTCGCGCCGGACCAATCCAGGGAGCCTTATGCGGCATCATCCGACCCGAGAGAAGCCCCATGCCCGATTCCGTTCCAGCCCCGACCTATCCCGTCACCGTCCGCAACCGGGTGAAGCGGCTGCATGAGCGGGGGCGCTACGACCATGACAGCGTGCATGCCATCCTCGACGCGGCGATGCTCTGCCACATCGCCTATGTCATCGACGGCCAGCCCTACTGCACGCCGACCGCCTTCTGGCGCGAGGGGGAGCACCTGTACTGGCACGGCTCCTCGGCCAGCCGGATGCTGCGGGTGCAGAAGCCGGGCATCCCGGTCTGCCTGACGGTGACGCACCTCGACAGCCTGGTGCTGGCCCGCTGCGGCTTCAACCACTCGGTCGACTACCGGTCGGCGATGTGCTTCGGCACCGCGCATATCATCGAGGACCTGGAGGAGAAGGCGAAGGCGCTCGATATCATGATCGACCGCTTCTACCCCGGCCGGAACGCCGAGCTGCGCCCCAGCACCGCGCAGGAGCTGAAGGCGACCATGGTGATCGGCATGACGATCGAGGAGGCAAGCGGCAAGATCCGCAGCAAGGGCATCGGCGACGAGGAGGAGGATTACGCGCTGCCGATCTATGCGACGCGCTTCCCGGTGGTGCAGACCATCGGCGCCTCGGAGCCCTGCCCGCGGATGCCGGCGGGCGTGCCCTATCCGCCGGGTTTGGCAGGTTTCACCGCTGGTCGTAGGCTGGATGAGATCATGACCGAAAGCTATCGGAAGACCTATGGCCCCGCGGACAGCAGCGACTGATTTGGCGACCGCCTCGGCGGTGGAACTGGCGGCGCTGGTGCGCGAGAGGCGCGCCTCGCCGGTGGAGGTGACGGCGGCGGTGCTGGCGCGCATCGCCGCGAAGGAGCCTTCGCTCAACGCCTTCGTCGCGCTCGACGCCGAGCGGGCGACGGCGGCGGCGAAGGCGGCCGAGGCGGCGGTGATGCGGGGCGAGGCGCTCGGGCCGCTGCATGGCGTGCCGGCGACCATCAAGGACATCCAGGCGGTCGAAGGCCTGCCGACGATGCGGGGCTCGAAGCTGTCGGACCCGACGCCGGCCGGGGCCGATGCGCCGCTGGTGGCGCGGCTGCGGGGCGCGGGGGCCATCATCCTCGGCAAGACCACCAGCACCGAGCAGGGCTGGACGGCGGTGAGCCACAATCCGCTGACCGGGGCGACGCATAATCCCTGGAAGCATGGCATGACCGCGGGCGGCTCCTCCTCCGGCGCCGCCGCGCTGGCCGGTGCCGGTTGCGGACCGCTGCACCTCGGCACCGATGGCGCGGGCTCCATCCGGCTGCCGGCGCATTTCTGCGGCGCGGTCGGCTTCAAGCCGACCTATGGCCGGGTGCCCTATGCGCCGGTGCCCAACAACGGCGCGCTCTCCCATGCCGGGCCGATCACCCGCGACGTGGCCGATGCCGCGTTGATGTTCTCCGTGATGGCCGGGCCGCATCACGCCGACCACACCACCCTGCCCGACCGCTTCGGCCCGGAGATCGCACCGGGCGGGCTGGCCGGGTTGCGGATCGCCTATAGCCCAGACCTCGGCCATGCCCGGGTGGACCCGGAGGTGGCGGCGCTGGTCGCCGCCGGAGTGGCCGCGCTGGAAGCCGCGGGCGCGGTGGTCGAGCAGGTGACGCCGGGCTGGGGCCCGGAAGGCCCGGCGCTGGAGCGCGACCTCTGGGGCGGGGCGATGCGCCCCTTCCTGGCGAAGGATGCCGCGGCCGAGGCGCAGATGGATCCCGGGCTGGTCGCCTGCACCCGGGCCTATAAAGATTTCAGCTTCGACCAGGCGCATGCGGCGCAGGGGCGGCGCTTCGCCTATGCGGCGGCGGTGAACGGCTGGTTCGAGGCGGCGGGCTTCGACCTGCTGGTGACGCCGAGCGCCTCGGTCGCCGCCTTCCCGGTCGGGCTGCAGCGGCCGCCGCATTGGCCGCCGCACGACTGGGACTGGCTGGTCTGGGCGGAGTTCTCCTACCCCTTCAACCTCAGCCATGGCCCGGCCGTCTCGGTGCCTTGCGGCGTCACGGCGGATGGGCTGCCGGTCGGCCTGCAGCTCGCCGGGCCGCGGCTGGCGGATGCGCTGGTGCTGCGGGCGGCGGCGGGGTTCCTGGCGGCGCGGCCCTTCAAGGTCACGCCGGCCGAGTAGCCGCCCTCACCCGCGCCGGAGGTTCCAGAACAGCGGCAGGCCCTTCAGCAGGCCGGAGATGTCCTCGCGGTAGGCGGTCGGCTGGTAGAACTGGCCGAGCGGCACATAGGGCACGTCGAGGAAGGCCTGGCGCTGCATCTCCCGCCCGAGGTCGCGCCGCGCCGCGTCGTCGGTCGATTGCAGCCAGCGGTTCCGCATCTCCTCCAGCGGCGGGCTGGAGGACCAGCCGAAGGTCGCGGTCAGCCCGCTGCCGCGGATGAAGTTGTGCGCCGCCGGGTTGAACTGGTTCACCCCGGCGGTGAAGGTGCAGAAGGCGTTGTAGCCGCCCTTGTCCGGCAGCTCCCGGTTGGCCTGGCGGCGCAGCGCGCTGCCCCAGTCCATCGCCACGTAGTCGAGCTTCATCCCGAGCTTGCGGAAGACGTCGCCCACCACCTCGCTCATCGCGTTGATGGCGGGGAAGTCGGTCGGTGCCATCAGCAGCACCGTCTCGCCCTTGTAGCCGGCAGCCTCGATCGCGCGGCGGGAGGCGGCGATGTCACGGGGCCCGGTGAGTGCCGCCATGCCCTCGTCGCTCGCCATGGCCGAGCCGGGGGCGAAGAAGCCGACGCCGTCCCGCCAGAGCGCGCGGTCACTGCCGGCGACGGCGATCATCGCGTCCTCCTGGCTGATCGCGCCGAGCACGGCGCGGCGGATGGCCGGGTTGTCGAAGGGCGGGTGCAGGTGGTTGAAGCGGAGCATGCCGATGGCCCCGGTCGGGTCGAGCACCTCCACCTTGATGCCGCGGCCGCGCTGCAGGGTCGGCAGCAGGTCGGTGGTCGGCTGTTCCCACCAGTCGATCTCGCCGCGGCGCAGCGCCGCGGCGGCCGTCGTCGCATCCGGCAGGGTCAGCCATTCCACCCGGTCGAGGTGGGCGAGCTTCGGGCCGGCGAGCAGGCTCGGCGTGCCGTCGGGGCGCGGCACGTAGCCCTCGAACCTGGTGTAGACGGCGCGGGAGCCGGGGATGCGCTCGGCGGCCAGGAAGCGGAAGGGGCCGCTGCCGACCATCTCGGAGATCGGCAGGGCGGCGTCCTGGCCGGCGAGCCGCTCCGGCATGATGAAGGCGACATTGGCGCCGACCTTGCCGAGCGCATCCGGCAGCAGCGGGAAGGGCCGCTTCAGCCGCCAGCGGATCACCCGGTCGGAGGGGGCGGTGATCTCCTCCGTCACCGCCATGACGGCGAGGCCGAAGCTGTCCCGCTGCCCCCAGCGCTTGACGCTGGCGACCGCGTCCCGCGCCCTGACCGGCTCCCCGTCGTGGAAGCGCAGCCCGTCGCGCAAGGTCATCGTCCAGGTCAGCCCGTCGTCCGCGACGGTATGGCCGGCGACCATCTGCGGCTGGGCGCGGTACTGCTCGTCCCAGCCATAGAGCGTGTCGAAGACCAGGAAGGCGTGGTTGCGGGTGACGAAGCCGGTGGTGACGATGGGATCGAGGATGGCGAGGTCGGCCTGCGGCGCGAAGCGCAGCAGCTTCTGCCCGGCCTGCGCGCCGGCCAGCCGTGGCGCCGCGAGGGTGAGGGCCGAAGCCTGGAGAAGTGCGCGCCGCTTGATCATGCCTGAACCTTCCGCTGCCGACTGCGCGGCAGCATAGGCCGGAATGGCCGCGGCGCTACCAGCGCAGGGCGCGGATCGCGGCGACCGGATCGACGCCCTCGGCCAGCGCCACCCGGCGCAGCGCCTCCGGGTCCGGGTTGTCGCCGTAAGCATGGGCGGCGAGGCCGGTCATCGCCCAGAGCGCATCGATCCCGGCGGCCTGGGCGCCGGCGAGGTCGGTATGCGGGGTATCGCCGATCGCCACGACACGGCTGCGGTCCGAAAGGCCCAGCATCGCCATGACCGGGTCGTAGACCGCGGGGTCGGGCTTGCCGACCTCGAAGACGCGCCCGCCCAACTCCAGGTAGATATCGGCCAGCGCCCCGGCGCAGATGAGGCGGTCGGCGCCGACCATGACGTAGCGGTCGGGGTTGACGCAGACCATAGGCAGGCGATGCGCGGCGGCCGCTTCCAGCGCCGGGCGATAGGGCGCCGGGTCGTCCGAGCCGCGGTCCGGGTCGGGGCCGGTGTTCAGCAGGAAGTCGGCCTCGGCCGGGTCGGCGACCAGCGTGGCGACATCCTCCTCGATCACCGAGAGGTCGCGCTCGGGGCCGATATGGAAGGCGCGGCGGCCGAGCGGGGCGAAGAAGGGATGGCTGCGGTCGCGCAGCATCATCCAGGCGATCTCGCCGGAGGACATGATCCCGTCATACAGCGCCCGGTCGAGGCCCATGCGGTCCAGCATGCTGCCGACGAACCAGGCGCGGCGCGGCGCATTGGTCAGGAAGACCACGCGCTTGCCGCGGGACTTGAGTTCGCCCAGCGCCTCGGCGACGCCGGGGTAGATCCGCTTGCCATCGTGGACCACGCCCCAGAGGTCGAGCACGTAGCCGTCGTAGCGCTCCGCGAGGGGGGCGATGCCGTCGAGTAGATCCATGTCGCTGTCCTCAGGCGTCCATGCCGACCGCGTCGGCGACATTGGCGAAACCGTCCCGCCGCAGCAGCGCCGCGAGGTCGCGCTTCAGCGCCGGCACCAGCGCCGGGCCGGCATAGGCGAAGGCGCTGTAGAGCTGCACCAGGCTGGCGCCGGCCTTGATCTTCTCCAGCGCGTCGGCCCCCGTGGCGATGCCGCCGACGCCGACCAGCAGCAGCCTTCCCTGGGCCAGCCGGTAGCATTGCCGCAGCACCGCGGTGGCGCGCTCGCGCAGCGGGGCGCCGGAGAGGCCGCCGGCCTGGGTGCGGTTGGCCGAGCGCAGCGTCTCCGGCCGGGCGATGGTGGTATTCGAGACGATGAGGCCGGAGACGCCATGCGCCACGCAGGTCTCGACCAGCGGGCCGAGCGCGGCATCGGCGAGGTCGGGGGCGATCTTGACCAGCACCGGCGGGTTGCCGCTCTGGTAGACCGCGCCGATGCCGGCCAGGATCCGCGCCAGCCGCTCCTCCCCCTGCAGGTCGCGCAGGCCCGGGGTATTGGGCGAGGAGACGTTGATCACGACGTAGTCGGCGAAGGGCGCCAGCGCGGCATAGAGCGCGGGGTAGTCGCGCTCGGGGTCGGCGCCTTCCTTGTTCACCCCGATATTGGCGCCGAAGGGCGCCGGCAGCGGCCGCGGCAGGGCGCCGAGGCGGTCGCGGTACTCCTCCATGCCGCCGTTGTTGAAGCCCATGCGGTTGATGACGGCGGCATCCTCCTCCAGCCGGAACAGCCGGGGACGCGGGTTGCCGGGCTGCGGCCGGGGGGTGACGGTGCCGGCCTCGACGAAGCCGAAGCCGAGCCGCATCAGCGGCAGGACGGCCACCGCATCCTTGTCGAAGCCGGCGGCCAGGCCGATCGGGTTGGCGAAGCGGAGGCCGAGCGCCTCGGTCGCCAGGATCGGGTCGGGCGGGGTGGCGTCGCGGCCGGCGAGGCCGGCGGCCAGGCCCCGGAGGGCGAGGCCATGCGCGGTCTCGGCATCCAGCCGGCGCAGCAGGGGCGTGACGAGGGATGCGAGGCGTGGGGTCATGCCGCGGGTGTGTGCCTCAGCAGCGGCAGGATGGGAAGGCGCGGTTGACGCTGCGCGCCCAGGCCGCGACAACCAGGGGAGAAATACAAGGCTGGAGGAAACGCGTGAAGGGTCCGGCGCTGCTGCTCGCCGGCATCGTGCTGTTCAGCGTGAACGACGCCAACAGCAAGCTGCTTTCCGGCCATTACGGCATCGGGCAGGTGATCTTCCTCCGCTACGTCATGCTGCTCCCGGCCTTCCTGGCGGCGCGGGCCTTGCTCGCCGGGTTCGGCCGGCCCGGCTTCGGCGGGCCGCTGGCGACGCGGCACCCCTGGCTGCAGGCATTCAGGGCCTGTTCCATGATGGTCTCGGCCGCGGGCTTCTTCCTCGGCTTCCGGCACCTGCCGCTGGCCGAGGGCTACCTCGTCTTCTTCACCGCGCCGCTGCTGACGCTGGTCCTGGCCGCGGCCTTCCTGCGGGAGCCGGTGCCCCGCATCGCCTGGGTCTGGTGCCTGGTCGGCTTCGGCGGGGTGCTGCTCTCGGTGGCGCCGAAGCTGGGCGGCGGCGGCGGGCCGGCGGTCGGCTACCTCGCGGTGCTGGCGGGCACCGTGGCCTTCGCGGTGAACCAGACGCTGAACCGCCGGCTGCGGGCGGAACCGGGGCTGGTCGGGGTGATCCTGTGGCCGAGCCTGGTCGGGCTGGTGCTGTTCGGGCCGATGGCCGCGGCGGATTGGGCGCCGGCGCCGCCGGGCGACATCCTGCGCATGCTGGCGAATGGCGCACTGGCCGGGGGCGCGGTGATCTGCACGGCGGCGGCCTACCGGGCCTCGGACGCGGCGCGGCTCGGCCCCTGGGGCTTCGCCGCGCTGCCGGTCTCGGTGGCCTTCGACCTGGCGATCTGGGACCGCTGGCCGGATGCGGCGACCCTGCTCGGCGGCGCCGTGGTGGTGGGCGCCTGCCTGATGAGCGAGCGGGCGCGGCGGCGGGCGCTCGCTCAGGCGATCCCGGCGGGGAAGGCGTGGGTGCCGTCGGCGCCCAGCGGCAAGGCCACCACGCTGCGCACGGCGGAGAGCGGCAAGGCGCCGTAGAGGTGCGGGAACAGGCCGGGGCGGCTGCCGGCCGGCTCCCAGCGCAGCGCCTCGCCCAGCGGCGCGGTGGCGACGGCGACCAGCAGCAGGTCGGCCTCGCCGGCGCGGTGCTTCGCCGCGCTGGCGCGGATCTGGGCGGCGTCCGAGAAGTGGAGGAAGCCGTCGCGGCGGTCGTCGGCGCTGCCGTGGTAGGCGCCGGCGGCATCGGCCGCGCGCCAGTCGGCGGCGCGGACCATGGTGTAGATGATGTCGTCCATGGGCGGCAGCCTAGCCGAAAACCGCGCGCTCCACCCAGGCCGCGACTTCCAGCAGCCTTCGGTCGCTGCCGCGCGGGCCGATGAGCTGCAGGCCGAGCGGCATGCCGGCGGGGCCGCGGGCGCCGGGGATGGTGACGCAGGGCACCTGCAGGAAGGTCCACATCGTGCTGAAGACCGCATTGCCGGTGAAGGCGAGGCCGGGCGGCGCCTCCCCGGGCGCGGCCGGGCAGAGCAGCGCGTCGTAGCCGCCGAGGATGGCATCGGCTTCGATCCGGCAGGCCTCGCCGAAGCGGGCGGAGGCGCGGTAGAGCTCCGGGCTGCAGGCCTCGCCGTCGCGGATGCGGCCTTCCAGGATATCGGGCGAGAGGCGCTCGCGGTGGACCGTCGCCTCATAGGCCAGGCTGCGGGCGCCCTCGTAGGCGGAGACCCAGCGCTGGGCGTCGGCGAGCTGGGCGAAGCGGGGCGGCAGGGTGCAGTCCGCCACCTGGGCGCCGGTCTTGCCGCAGGCGGCGGCGGCCTCGTCGAGCAGCGCGTGGGTGCAGGCCTCGGCCTGTTCGGCGAAGGGGGTGCGGCACAAGCCGATGCGGGGGCCGCCGACGTTGCCGGCCGCGAGGCCGGTGAAGGGCGTCGCCGTCAGCACCGCCCGCAGCAGCGCGATATCGGCGAGCGAGCGGGCATAAAGGCCGACCGTGTCGCAGGTGGCCGAGGTCAGCTGGATGCCGGCGTAGCTGATCTCGCCCCAGCTCCCCTTGAAGCCATGCACGCCGCAATAGGCCGCCGGGCGGATGACCGAGCCGGAGGTCTGGGTGCCGAGCGCCAGCGGCACGATGCCGGCGCCGACCGCGGCCGCCGAGCCGGAGGAGGAGCCGCCGGGGGTGCGGGCCGCATCGTGCGGGTTGGTGGTCGGGCCGGGGCGGCGGTTGGCGAATTCGGCGGTGACGACCTTGCCGAAGACCACGCCGGCCGCGGCGCGGGTCAGCGCCACGACCGAGGCATCACGGTTCGGCCTATGCCCGGCATGGATCTCGGAGCCGTAGCTGGTCGGCATGTCGACGGTGTCGATGATGTCCTTGAAGGCGACCGGGATGCCGCGCAGGGCGCCGGTGCGGGCCTGCGCGGCATCGGCCTGGGCCATGACCTGCGCCGGGTCGAGGTGGGTGAAGGCACGCACCACCGGCGCCCGCGCGGCGGCGCGTTCCAGGCAGCTCGCGGCGAGTTCGGGGGCGGTCAGGCGGCCGGCGGCGATGGCGGCGAGCGCCTCGGTGGCGGTCAGGTCGTGCGGGGTCATGGTCGCTCCGGCGCGGGATTGGCTCGGGGCTTGCAAGCCGCGCACCAACCCTTGCCGGAGGGATCACTCCCCCATGACGCTTCCCCGCCGTTCGCTGCCCGCCCTGCTGGGCGCGGCCCTTGCCGCCCCTGCCCTGTCGCCCGCCGCCGCCCAGGATGGCGGCACGCTCCGCATCGCCATGACCCTGGCGACCCTGCCGACCCAGAACGGCCCCCCCGACCAGGGTACCGAGGGGTTCCGCTTCATGGGCGCCACCCTCTACGACGCGCTGCTGGGCTTCGACCTCAGCCGGGCGGATAGGCCGGCCGGGCTGCGGCCGGGGCTGGCGACCAAATGGGAGGTGGATGCGGAGAACCGCGCGCTCTGGCGGCTCGAGATCCGCGAGGGGGTGCGCTTCCACGACGGCAGCCTGCTCGATGCCCAGGCCGTTGCCTGGAATTTCGACAAGGTGCTGAACCGCGCCGCGCCGCAATTCGATCCGGCGCAATCGGGCCAGATGGTGCCGCGCATCCCGAGCGTGAAGGCGTACCGGGCGGTCGATGCCCGCACGCTCGAGATCGAGACGCATGGGCCGGACAGCCTGCTGCCCTGGCAGCTCGCCTGGTTCCTGGTCTCCTCCCCGGCGCGGTGGGAGGCGGCGGGCGGCAAATGGGATGAGTTCGGCAAGCGGCCCTCCGGCACCGGCCCCTGGATCCTGGAGCGATACGAGCCGCGGCAGCAGGCGGTGCTGCGCCGCAACCCGGACTACTGGGACCGCGACCGCATCCCGAAGACCGAGCGGCTGGTGCTGCTGCCGGTGCCGGATGCGGCGACGCGGACGGCGGCGCTGCTCTCGGGCCAAGCGGATTGGATCGAGAGCCCGGCGCCGGACATGCTGGACCGGCTGCGCTCGGGCGGGGCGCAGGTGCTGACCGGGGTGATGCCGCATCTCTGGCCGCAGGTCTTCAGCCGGGTCGATGGCTCCCCGCTGAACGACATCCGGGTGCGCCGGGCGCTTAACCTAGCGATCGACCGCGAGGGCATGGTGCGGGAGCTGCTGGGCGGGCTCGGCCGGCCGGCCCGTGGCGTGGTGCAGCCGGAAAGCCCCTGGTTCGGGGCGCCGCAATTCGCGGTGCGCTACGACCCGGCTGAGGCGAAGCGGCTGCTGGCCGAGGCCGGCCATGGCCCGGGCAACCCGCTGGCGCTGCGCTTCATGATTGCGCCCTCCGGCTCGGGGCAGATGTACCCGCTGCCGATGAACGAGTTCATCCAGCAGAACTTCCGGGATGTCGGGGTGAACCTCAGCTTCGAGGTGCTGGAATGGCAGGCGATGCGGGCGCGGCGCGATGCCGGCGGCGCCGCCGGGCCGCAGAACCGGGGCATCCATGCGCTGAACAACAGCTGGAACTCGATGGACCCGGTCGGCGCCTTCCTGCGGCATGTCGAGACCCGCATGGTGCCGCCGGCCGGCTTCAACTGGGGCATGCTGTCGGACCCGGAATTCGACCGGCTGGCGACCGCGGTGAAGGCCGAATTCGACACGGCGAAGCAGGATGCGCTGCTGGCCCGCATCCATGAGCGGATGGTCGATGAGGCGGTGTGGCTCTTCGTCGTGCACGACGTGAACCCGCGCGCGGTCTCGGCGCGGGTCCGGGGCGTGGTGCAGGCGCAGAGCTGGTTCGTCGATGTCTCGCCGGTCAGCCTGCGCTAGCGGCGGGCAGGCGATAGAAGACCAGGCCGCCGATCTCGGCGGTCGGGACATGGCCGATGGCCCAGCCCGGCATCTCGGCCGCGTCGTGCCAATGGGTGGCGCCCAGGGTCGGGTCCGGCAGGGCGCCCGCGGCGGCGCGCTGGGCGATGCGGCGGCAGACCTCCAGCA
This sequence comes from Paeniroseomonas aquatica, assembly GCF_030409335.1. Lineage (GTDB taxonomy): Bacteria > Pseudomonadota > Alphaproteobacteria > Acetobacterales > Acetobacteraceae > Belnapia > Belnapia aquatica. The sequence continues at coordinate 154,632 of NZ_JAUFPN010000153.1, read as the reverse complement.
GCGGGTCCGGCCGCGGCTCCGGCAGGGCGCCGCCGCTGGGGGCCGAGCGGTCGCGCAGTGCGGCCAGCAGCGCCCGGCGGTTGGGATGGCGCGGATTCCAGCAGCCAAACAGGAAGGGCGCCCGGCATACCTGGGGCAGCAGCGCGGCCCAGCCCCCGGCCCGGCCACCCGGGGCATCGCTGGGCGCTGCACCGGGCGCGAAGCGGGCGCGGGAGCCGGCCTCCCCGGCCGCCAGGCGGGCGCGGTTCACCACCAGGGCGGCCAGCGCCTCCAGCGCCCGCACCGGCCGGTCCCCGGCCTCGGCGCGGAGGGTCAGGGCGAAGATCTCGGGCGCGGTCATGCGTCGTCCCTCTCACGGTCACGGCTGCGGAGGGTGCCGGCATGCTTCACCTCCTCCAGCTTCTCCTCGATCCGCAGCAGGTGCTGCGACAGCCGGCGGTCCACGTCGCGGATGAGCGTGAGCGGCACGTAGCTGCGCGCCACCTCCAGCTTGAATTCCGCCAGCTCGTCGCGGGTGCGACCGACGGCGTCGCTCTCCCGTTCCGTGGTGCGGTCGATGCGGTCATGCAGGTCCTTGCGGAGCCCATGGACCATCCAGAACAGGGCGGCGACCACCGGCGCCTCCACTGCGCTGATCCACCAAGTGGGTTCGATCTGCATCGCGGCTCTCCCTGCCTCCTTGAAGCCGCGTGCCGGGACGACCACCCTCGGGGGCGGCACCGGGACGCGAATGACACGTGACGAATTGGAACCAGCCCTATCTCGAGACCTGTTGCCGCGCGGCGCTGCACCGGCTGACGCTGGTGGGGGCCGGCGGCAGGCCCGACGGGCTGAAGGACGGGCCCTGCCTCGCCCGCCTGCAGGGCATGGGGCTGGCCCGTCTGCGGGCGGATGAACGCTATGAGCTGACGCCGGCGGGCCTGGACCGCCATGCCAGCGAGATCCTGCACCGGAAGAAGGCGGGCTAGCGCCGCCCCCTAGCCGCGCCAGGGCAGGCTGCGGGGCGCCGGGACCGCGGCCGGCAGGCGCACCGGCTCGGCCAGCAGGCAGCCGGCCAGGGCATCCAGCGCATCGTCCCGGGCATTCACCGCATCGGGTCGCCAGGCCGCCATCTCGCCGGCGAAGGGGGTGCGGAACACCCCCTCATGGGCATGCAGGCGGCGCGCGGCCAGCGCCGGCTCCAGCGCCGCCAGGATGCGCTCCGCCTTGGCCCGGCGGCTGGCATGCTCGATGACCGTGCAGGGCGCCCCGGCCCGGGCCAATTCCCGCCGCAGCAGCGCCGGCAGGAAGCGACCTAGGCCGTTGGTCTCGACCCGGATGGCCGGCAGCAGCAGCTCCCGCGCCAGGCCGGCCACTGCGCGGCACTGCTGGGTGGCCGGGTCGACCGGGCTGTCCGGGTCGTGCGTCAGGTAGGCGAGGCGGTGCAGGTAGTGGTTGCCCTCGCCATCCGCATAGGTGGCGGCGAGGACCGAGGCATCGCCGCTGCCGGGCCGGCCATAGGCCGGGTCCCAGAAGCCGCCGCCCGAGAGCAGGCGATGGCCGAGCAGCGAGAGCTGGGCGCGGCCGCCGGCCTCGCGGTATTCGGGCTCGGCCGCGTAGCGGATGATGAGCGCGGGATCGAGCCGCAGCGCCGCCTCGGCGACCGGCTGCAGCAGCATCTGCCGGGTGAAGTGCAGCGGCCCGGCGCGGCGGCGCAGGGCCTCGATCGCCTCCGGGGTGAAGCGTTCGGGCCAGGCGCTTTGGCCCGCCGCATCCAGCAGCGGCAGCACCAGGCGGCGGTAGCCGCGCAGGAAGGCGGCCGGGTCGGTCGGGGGCAGGTAGAGCGTATCGGCGCAATGCGGCGTGCCGGCGAAGAGGATGCGGCCGTCCGGCACCAGGACGAACTCCGTCTCCGCCAGGCGGGTGCGCAATTCCTCCCGCTTGGCGATGGTGTCGCAATTGCCGGCGACCTCGACGTCGTCGCAGATGATGAGGTCGGCGCGCGCCCCGGTGATGTTGCCGCCGAGCCCCTGGGCCAGCATCGAGGGATCGCGCAGCACCTGCTCGCGCGCCACGGTGAAGCGGTCCATCGCCCAGCTCTCGGCATGGCCGGGCAGCAGCGGACGGCACAGCGGATGGCGTTCCAGGATGCGGCGCACCTGGGCCACCATCTTCACTGCCAGCGGCTGGTCCGCAGCCAGCACCAGGATGCGGGTCTCCGGCGCCCGCAGCAGCCGCCAGGCGCAGAACAGCCCGACCAGGCTGGACTTGCCGCAGCCGCGGAAGGCCATCAGCAGCAGGCGGCGGTCCTCCGCATCCCAGCGGGCCTGCAGCCAGCGCGCCATGCGCTGGTGCGGCGCGGGCGTGCCCTGGTTCTGGGTGGCGTTCCAGATCCAGGCGAATTCGAGGAAGTCAGCTTCCGGTGCCGGCGTCATCGGCTTCGGGTTCCTCCAGGGCCAGAGGTGGCATGCGGGCGCGCCATTCGATGATGGAGGCGGCGACCTCCCCCGCCTCCTCCGCGGTGCCGGTATCCTGCGCCAGCTTCAGCAGCTGCTCGATGTGGCTGAGGGCGGCCCGGCCGGCGGCATGGCGGGCGGCGAAGAGCTTGGTCGCCCCGTCGTCCGCCGCGCCGGCGACGAAGTCCTGGTAATCCGCCAGCAGCAGCCTCGCCACGGCGGGGAGGTCGCCGCGGGGCGGCCTTCGCTTGGCAGCCATGCCGGTCAGAGCCGCGGCTTCACGGCGCGCAGGAACAGCGTCCCGGCGCCGAGGGTGATGCTGCCGCCGCTGATGTTCTGGGCGGTCACGCGGACCTGGTTGGTGCTGGCGGTGCCGCCGACCGCGGCATGGAAGACCACCCCGCCATTCTGGAAGCCGATGGCCTGGGCGAAGCCGGCGCGGACGAAATCCCCCTGCCGCACCCCGGGCAGGGTGACGTCGAGCGTCGCCGTCGCCCCGGCGGCCAGCGTCGGCACGGTCCAGGCGACGTCGGCGACGGTGTATTCCCGCTTGCCCCAGGCCCGGCCGGCGCCGAACAGCAGCCGCGGCGCATCCAGCGCCGAGGTATAGAGCCGCAGCGACCGCAGCACCGCGCCGGGCGAGCTGCCGCGGACGCCGATGGCGGCATAGTGCGCGTCCGCATGCAGGGTGACCCGCTGCAGCCGGTTGAGCGCCAGCCCCCCGGTCGGCGCATCCAGGTCCGCATTGCCTTCCCACCAGTAGGAGGGCGGGCCCTGCATGACGGTGTTCATGTTGGAGAAGAGCAGCGGGCTGCCGCTGCCGAGCACATTCTCCGCACCATCGAACTGCATCGCCACGGGCCGCAGGCCGCTGCCTTCGGCGGCGATGAGGAATTCCTTGCACTGGCTGCAATCGACGACGAAGGCGACCGCCCGGGAGGTCGGGATGGTGACGTCGTCGGCGTTCAGCGTGAGGAGGTTGAGGCCGGGGAAGCAGAAGCCGTTGAGCGTGGAGGGCGACCCTGCCGGATTGCCCGAGAGGACCGCGAGCTGGTCGAAGCCGATGCCGTCGGCCACCGCGATGGACTGGCGGAAGGCGATGGCGCGCAGGTTCTCCGCCGCCGCCACCAGCCGTGGCGCGCCGACCGCCGCGGTCGCCTGGTGCATCGGCACCACCGTGCCGCCCGCCCGGCTGGCACCGGCGTAGTCCACCGCGCAGCCGAGGAAGCCGTAGGTGCCGACATAGGCGACCTCGTAGCGCGCATCGCTGAAGCCGCCGGTATGGCGGGCCACGTAGGGCGAGCAGGCTTCCATGCGGATGCCGCTGGCGGTCAGCGCCCGGCCGTCGACCTCGACCAGGAAGGGGATGGCGTCCACGGTGCCGGGCGTGCCCTGGCGCTGCAGCTCGAAGGCCGGACCGAGGAAGAGATGGGCATTGTGCAGGGTATAGGCCCCCGCCGCCGCCGAGAGCCGGATGCCGAAGCGGTCCAGCCAGGGATTGGTCGTGCTGGAACAGGCGAAGTGGCCGCCATGGTGGCGCAGCGAGTTCATCCAGGCGCTGGCGGTCAGCGTCCGCAGGTCGAGGCCGATGCGGTTATCGACGATCCGGCCGTAGCGCAGGTCGCTGTCCTCGCTGCCCCGGGCATCGCCGATGACCTGCACGCCGATGGTGAAGCGCTCGGCCCGGGCCACCTCGACCTGGCAGGCGTCGATGTTGCGGAGCTGGATGCCGATGTCGGCCTCGCTCGACCAGTCGCTCTGGGTGGCGCGGACCACGCCGAGGCCGAGGTAGCGCTTGCCCTGGTTGTTGGCACCGCCGGCGTCGCCGAGGGTGAGCGCCGCGGTGCCGGCCGGCCCGGCATAGAGGATGGTGCCGCGCATCACCAGGCCGGCCGCGGCCCCCGGCAGATGCAGAGGCTGGCTGCTGCGGAAGGTGCCCTCGCCGATCTCGAGCAGCTTGCCGCTGGCGGCGGCGGCGGTCATCGCCGCCTGCAGCGACGGGCCGTCATCCGTGCTGCCGTCGCCGGTGGCGCCGAAGTCCCGGGCGGTCAGCCGCTCGCCCAGCTTGTCCTCGACGGTCTGCGGCACGGCGCCTGGAAAGTTGAGGGTCAGCAGCCCCTCGTCCCGGGCGAAGGTCGTGACGTTGCCCAGGCTGTCGAAGCCGAGCAGCCGGTTGGCCCGGCCGCCCCGCAGCGGCAGGGTGGTGATGCCGGTCTCCGAGGGATCGAGGCGCAGCGCATTGCCGATGCCGTCCTTTGCCTCCTGCAGGATGGCGACCTGGTAGTCCAGCTCGTCGTTCAGCGTCCGGGCCCGCAGGATGCCATTGGCCTGGAAGTCGGTGGTGCGGGCGACGGGCAGGTTCCGCCGCAGGGTGATGGCGCTGCCGCCGGCCGGGGCGCTGTCGAAGATCACGCTGCCGCCGGCGGAAGCGCCGGCGCCGGTGATGGCGAAGCCGCCGGCCAGCGGCGCCCCGTTGCGCGTCACCTCGATGTCGCCGGCGGCGAAGATCGGGAAGGGGTAGGTGAAGCTGGTCTGGACGCCGTCGGCCACGTACTGCACGCGCGGCGCGACGTCGCCGATCTTGATGTGCTCGTCCATGCTTCGCTCCAAGGGAAATGCGGGTCGCGCCGCGGTTCAATCCAGCAGGTTGCGGGCGGCCACGCCGAAGCTGCGGCCGGATTGCAGCAGGCTGGTCAGGGTCCCGTCCGGGTTCAGCAGGCTGCTGCGGCCCTGCGCCATGCGGGCCTGCAGGGTGGCGGTGTCGGCGCCCTGGGCCGCAGCCGACTCGGCGGCGAGGCCGGCGGCCAGCGCCGCGGCCGAGCCGCCGTCCGGCGAGATCCCGCTGGCCGCGGCACGGGCGCGGGCGGCCGCGATGGTGCGGGCCAGGGTCTGCTGACGCTGCAGCGCCTGCTGCTGCTCCTGTGCCGCCAGCGTCTCCTGCCGCGCGGTCTCCTGCGTGGCGGTGACCTGCGCCTGTGCGCGGTTGCTGGCATGCAGCGCCTGGCTCTGGCGCACGTTGCCGTAGATGGTGGCGCCGGCCCCGAGCACGGTGGCGATCGATGCGAGTGCGCCCATCAGTCGGTGATCCTCGTCTCGGTGGTGACGGAAAGCAGCGTCATCGGCAGCGGCGTGTCGTCCTCGATCCGCCAGAGCGGCCGCATCGCATCCTGGTGCCAGCCGAGCGCGCGCAGCCGGACGTCGCCGGTGAAGGCCAGCGGCGCGGCATCCAGCAGCGCGGTGTCCAGCCGGCGGAAGGGCACCGGCACCGGACCGCGGCCGAGGTCGACGGCGAGCGCCACCGTGTCCAGCAGGCGGAAGGTCACCGCGACCAGCCGCAACGGCGCGGCCCGGGTGCCGGCGACCCCGGTGAGGTCGGGCGGCAGGGGCTCGATCACGTGGCGGAAGGGCAGGCCGATCTGCACCCGGGTCGAGGCCGGGTCGATGGTCACCCGGCCGGCGACGACGGTGGCGGCCCCGCGCGGGGCGCCCTCGGCCACCACGCCGACGCCGCGGCCCTCGAGGTGGGCGAGGCCGGACCAGTCGTCCTGCGGCGCGGCCGCGGTGCCGGTCAGCGCCGCATCCAGCGCCAGGGCATCGTCGAAGCACTCCAGCCGCGGCGTGCCGTCGCGTTCCACCACCGCCCAGACGGTGCCTTCGACCTCGGCCAGGGCGCGGAAGGCGCCGTCGGTCTCCTGCCGGGTCCAGGCGGTGACCTGCTCGGCCCGGTAGAGCGTGAGCGTCGCCAGCCCGCCATCCGCCATGGCCACGTGCAGCAGGCGCCGACGCTGGTCGTAGCACATCCCGACCGGGTCGCGGACCAGGTGCTGGGCGACCAGGGCGAGGTCGTTCGCCTGATAGAGCTGCTGCAGGTCGGTATAGGTGAACTCGAAGATCCCGCGCCCGCTGCGGGCGGCGAAGATGGTCGCGCCGTCGACGTCCACCGGCTGCACCAGCCGCGTCACGAGGGAGCCGACGCGGGTTTGCCGGGTGAGCTGGATGCTCCCGGGCGTCAGCGGCGCGCCGGTGACCATCCATTCGGTGCCGGAGGTGAAGACCTGCAGGTGCTGGCCGGAAAAGACGCCGCGGATGGCATTCACCTGGTCGGAGACGAGGCCGAACTCGATCGCCTGGTCGTCGAGCCCGGTGCCGAGGTCGAAGTTGAACAGATCCCCGGTGCGGGACAGCCAGAGCCGGTTCGGCAGGTCCCGCGAGCCGCCGAGCACCAGCCGGTCCTGGTGGAAGCAGAGGCAGACCGGCCAGCCACGCGCCGCGGAAAAGGCGGCCTCGTCCCAGTCCGTCGTCGCGGCAGTGGAGGCCAGCGTCTCCTCCACATTGGCCACCGCGACGGTGGCGGAGGCGATGCCGGTGACGACCACCCGCCTGCCGGCGATCCGGAAGCGGACCCCGGCATGGGCCGCGACGAAGACCGGGGCGGACGCGATGAGGGTGACCGAGCCGCCGGTGCCGGATGGCGCCAGCGATACCGCCAGGGCGGCGAAGCGATGGAAAGGCTCGCCGGCGAAGGACCACGGCGCGACGGTCCAGCTGGTGTGGCTGCTGCGGGTGACCCGCTGCGGCGGCATCTCCGGATGGCACAGCAGCAGCGTATCCGCGCTCTGCGTGAAGGCGAGCTGCGGCAGCATGGCCGCGGTCCAGGGGCCGGCAACCTGGGCCACCTGCCCGTCGTCGACATAGACCGACAGCAGACCCGCGGTCAGCACCAGCAGGTAGGTCTGCTCGGTGTTGAACTCGAAGGCGATGAGGCGCGCCGCGCCGGGCAGCATGGCCACGTGGCGCAGGCCGGGGCGGCGGGTGACGCCGCCGGTCGGCTGGATGAAGACGTTGCGCAGCACCCGCGCGCCATTGGCCCAGGCGCGCAGGTCCGGCCGGCCGAGCAATTCGGGCGCCACCTCGCCGGCGGTGAAGCTGGTCTTCAGGGTGCGGGACTGCGACATGCTCAGCCTCGCGCCGTGATGAGGGGGAAGTCCTCGAAGGCGCGCGGCGTCGCCTGCTGGCTGTCGGTGCGGCGGGCGCTGCGCAGTTCCTGCTCGGCCTGGGCCAGCAGCAGCTGGGCACGGCCGGTGTTCTCGGTCAGCGGGATGCAGAACTCGGCCGCCAGGCGGGCGGTCAAGGCCGCGGCGAAGAAGGCCGGGAAGGCGCCTTCGACCGGGCGGAAGATGTAGCTCAGCACCACCTGCTGGGCATTGCAGTGCAGCCGGTCCTCGAGCAGCCGAAAGGTCAGGCCGCGGCCGCTGTCCGGCACCCCGGCCGAGAGGGCGCGCAGGAAGTCGGCGGGAAGCTGGTAGGCATAGGCGAAGTCGGCGGTCGGCCGGGCGGCCAGGCGCGGCAGGCAGGCTTGGCCCGTGGCGAAGCTCCAGGGATGCGACGAGAGCAACGCATCCCGGGTGCCGGCATAGAGGTTCGCCGCCACCTCGGCCTCGGCGGTGCCTTCGTCGAGCGAGGCGATCGGCTGGGCGCCGATCTTCAGCAGCGCGCGCGTGCACAGCGCGAGGGCGGAAAGGGCCATCGGTGGGGAACTCCGGCAATGACGGGGATGCCCCACCCCCGCGCGGGGGTGGGGCGGGCGGCGCGGTTATTCCTTGCAGCGCATCCGGACCACGCCGGTGTCGTCCACCAGCACCGCGCCCTGGCTCATCATCGTGTTGACGAAATGCGCGGCGCGGTCGCCGTGCCAGGTCACGTCGGTCGAGATCTCGGCGGCCGAGGCGTGGCCGACCGCGGTCTTGTGGAAGAAGTAGCAGTACCGCAGCAGGCCGTTCTTGGTGAGGCCGCTGTGCGGCATCCAGGTGGCGCCGAGCCAGCGCTTGGCCTGGGTGCCTTTCCAGGGCAGTTCGTCCGGGCCCATGTACTGGGTATTGGCGAATTCCGGGATGGTCAGCAGCTCGCTCCACTGCTTCCAGCCGACCACTGCGAAGCGGCCGCCGTCGTCCGGGACATCCGCCTCGCCCAGCATCTCGAAGGCGAGGAGCACCTTCGCGCGGGTCAGGCCATCCGTATCGGTCTGGCCGGACAGCGCCCCGAGCGCCTCGCGGGTGCCGCCGTCGAGCGCCGCGATGATCAGCTCGTCGGTCTTGCGGCCGAGGGCATAGGCGCCGGCATTCGCCACCACCGAACGCTCGTCGATGTTGGTCTTCAGCTCATCCATCCGGTCGACCCAGTCGCCGGCGTAGTAGTCCTGCAGGAAGCACTCGACGTTGGTGTGGTCGATGTTCATCACCGGCACGACGCCGTTGCGCGCCTTGGCCGCGGCGGTGCCCTTGCCGACCTTCTGGAAGATGGTGGAGGCGCCGCGGACGTCGACCTTGCTGCGCACGGCGGGGCGCAGCTTGCTGCCCTGGCGCTGGTAGGCTTCCTGCACTTCGGCCTGGTACTGCTTGATGAAGGCCTGGTCGATCGAGCTGGACATGGGTTGCCCTTTGCTTGCGGTTGCGGAGGCCGCGCCGGCGCGGTTTGCCCCTCGCGGGACCGCGCCGGCACGCAGCGCCACGGCTCCGTCCGTCGGCCGGATGGGGTTGTTCGTGGCGGAAATGACGCGGGGGCGGGCGGCGCGGCCCTGGCCGGCGCCGTGGCCCGCCCCCGCCGGGGCCAGCGGCGGCCATGCCGCGGGCCCCCTCGGCAGGGCGAGCGCACCCGGGGGGGTGTGCGGCTCGAGCCCTGCCGGATGCGGATCAGCTGCCGACGAGGCGGCGGAAGCCGTCGGTGACGCGGCGGACGAAGGCCGGTTCGCGCGTGCGCCAGTAGCGCGGGTCGCGCATCATGGCCCGCAGCTCCGCCTCGGTCTCCTGCGGCGGCGTTGCCGCGTCCCGGGCAAGGCCGGGTTCCTCGGTCTGCATCATCCGCTCCAGCGCCAGCACCCCCTCCGCGGTGGAGGCGAGCGCGGCATAGACCGGGCCCGGCAGCTTCGCCTTGCCCCAGGCGGCGAGCTGCGCGGCCATGGCCTTGAAGCGGTCGGCGCCGCCGAAATGCGTCACCAGCCTCTCCCGCTGACGATCGGCCTCGAATTCGGCGGCGGCCTCGGCGATCAGCGGCAGCAGCCGCTGGGCCGCGAGGTCATAGACGAGCTGCGCCTGCTCGTTCGAGAAATGCGCAGCGTGCAGCCGGCAGTTCACGTCCGGATCGGCACCGCAGAGCTCGTGCGGGGAGGTGATGCTGTAGCCATCCGGCGTCTCGGGGATGCCCATGGCCTGGCGGAAGCGCAGCAGATCCTCAGGCGGCGTATCCGCGGCCGGCGGCGCGGTCCGCTGCGACAGCCGGCGTTCCAGTTCGCGATAGGATTTCAGCAGCGCCTCGATGCGGAGCATGCCGCCCTCGGCATCCCAGAATTTCTCCGGCACGTCGGCGGGACGGGGGGCCGGGCGGGGCGTGGTGGCCGGCGGGGCGGCGTCGACGGGCTGCAACAGATCCTCGGGCATCGGTCGGGTCACTCCCGGTTGGGTTGGGTGGGGATGAGCACCTCGGCCGGCGCGCCGAGGGTACGGGCCAGCCAGCGCGTCGCGGCGGCGGCATCGACCTGCCCGGCGGCAGCGCCGCCGAGCTGGCCGACCGCCTGCAGGAACAGCAACGTATTCGCCGCATCCGCCCGCCCCTGCATCCGGGCCAAGGGACTCTCGTAGCGCAGCGCCGCCGCCCGGCCGTCCAGCAGGACCGTGGGGATCTCGCCGCGCCGGCGCAGGATGCCGAGGCAGCGCGTCACCAGCGGCGTCAGCAGCTCGGTCTGCAGCCGGCCATAGGTGGCGCCGAGCAGACGCGCGGTCTGCGCGCTGCGCTCCAGCACCTCGGTCGCGGTCATCCGGCTGTCCTGCAGGGCGCCCAGCCGGTCCGCCAGCAGCGCGCCGCGGATGCGGCCGCGCAGATCCTGCAGCACCAGCTGGGAGACGTCGAAATTGCCCGGCGCCGCGAGTGGCGTCAGCCCGGCGCTGCCGGGCGCCTTCGGGATGATGGCACCCGGCACCAGCTTCACCGTGGCGGGGTTGAGCACCCCGTCATCCTCGGCCTGCCAGATGCCCGTGGCGGCAATGGAGGCGTTCTTCAGCACCAGTTCCACCACCTTGTTGGCGGTGCGGATATCCGGCAGCGCCTTCATCACCGGGCCGCGGCCGTAGAGCTCCCCCGGCACCTTCAGCCAGCGGAAGGCGATGCAGGGGCTTTCGGCGAAGCGCCCCTCCGCCAGCAGTAGCGGCCGGCCGGGATCCGTGGTGAGGATGGCGGCGTAGCGGCTGCCGCCGCGCTCGGCCCAGATCGCTTCCAGCAGCGGGTGCGGTGCGGGGTCGTCGCTGGCCGCGGCGCGCGCGAGGTCGGGTGGCAGCTCGGCCGCGGGAAAGCGCTGGCGCAACTGGCCGGCGCTCAACGCGAGCTGGCGATAGACGGTATCGAGCCGGCCATCGGCGCCTTCCTCGAGCACCGCGCCACGCAGCGGCACGGCGGCGAAGCGGAAGGCGGACGCCTCGCCGAGCGGCGCTTCCTCCACCAGCAGCACGCCGGTGCCGGCCACGACCAGTTCCAGGAAGGCCTGGTGCATCTCGACCGCGAAATTCGAGCGGTCGAAATGCCCCTGCAGCGTCACCGCCACATCCTCCAGGGCTTCCGCGGCGGCACGGGCCTCGGGCCCGTCCTGCAACGGCCGGGCCGGGGCGATGCCGAACCAGCGCGACCAGGGCGGCGTCAGCTCCGCGAGCAGGGAGGCGGCGAGCTGCTCGGCGGCATCGGCGGCGGTCGCGTCGAACAGCGCCGGGCCGCTGCCGAGGGGCGGCAGGGTATGCTCGTAGCAGGACTGCCAGAGGGGCTCGAGCGGCCGGCGCCGCTCGACCGCGGCGGCGTGCCGCCGGAGGATCTCTTCGACATGCATGCGGCTGTTTCCTATTCGCCGAGCAGCGATTTGCGGGCCACCCGGGGCAGCGGCGCGAGCACGCCCCGGTCGGAGGTGGCGATGGTGCCTTCGAGCCCGCGCGCAGCCCGGCTGCGGGCCTCGGCCTGGGTCTGCTGGCCCGCCTGCTCCGGCGTCGGCGGCGCGACGGCGGGCGTCGGGGCCGGGGGCGGCGGGATGATCACCGGCTTCGGGGCACGGAACAGGCCACCCATGCGCGTCACCTCGGGATAGGGGGAAAAGGCCCGGGCCCGAAAAGCCCGCGAGCCCGGCCCTGTCGGGACCGGGCTCGCGGCAATTTGGGGAACGGGAGGGGGGTCAGCGGGCGCAGCTCGCCCGTTGATGAAGGTTGTTTATCCTATGATTTCGAGGAATGCAAGATTTATTTCTTATTGTTGATGAAAGTCCGATGTCGGGATGGCCTTGCATGGCAGGCCACCTCGAGGCCGCATCCGGAGCGCGCGCAGTCATCCGAGGGGTGGACAGGGACGGCGTCGGTCCGGCCGGAGGCAGGAGACCGAGGCAGGGCCGCCCGCGTCAGGATGCGGCCGGCAGTCCGGCTTGCAAGGCGCGGAACAGGCCGAAGGGCGTCAGCGCGAAGGGGGCGCCGCCGCCCAGGACCGCGCGGCACAGGGCCACGCAGGAAAACGGCGCCAGCGGCGGCAGCCATTGCGGTCGCGGTTCCGTGGGGGCGTAGGGGCCGAGCACGGTGAGGCCAGCCCGGCGGTAGAAGGCGGGCAGGTCGAAGCCCGGCGGCAGGTCGAGGCGCGCCACCACGAGCCGGCCGGTCAGCGGATCCAGCACGGTCCAGCCGGCCTCGTCGGCCAGGGCCGCGAAGCAGTGCCGGAATCCGGGCCGCAGCAGCCGCAGCCAGGGCTGGTCGGCCTGGCCGCCGAAGACGATGAAGGCCTGCTGGCCGACCGACCGGGCGGCCCGCCGATGGGCCGGTCCGGTCACCGCCCGCCCGGCGGGAAGGCCAGAACCTGGGCCGGGCCGGCCACCAGCAGCGGACCGGTGACGATGCCCTTCACCCGCAGCGGCCAGTCGAGCCGGCTCATGGCCTCGTGCCACAGGCGCCAGTCGCCGGCCTCGCCCGGCTGGCGGGCATCGGGGGCGGTGCCGCGCTCCCCCCAGATCCGCAGGATGCGGGCATGCTGCAGGTCGACCCGCCGGTGCCGGTAGAGCCGGTCCAGGCACTTCACCACGTCGTCCGGCTCGCAGGGCCGGGTGACCAGGCCGGCGCCGGAGACGATCCGCGCGCCGTCGCGCCGGGCGACCAGCGCCGCCATGGTCCAGAACCAGGCCTCCTCGACCGTGTGGAACGGCACCTCGGCGGCCTGACCGGCACGACCCGGGATGCGGCTGGCGCGGATGGAGGTCATCGAGGCATGTCCTTCCTGGGCATGAGAACGTTTCGAGAACGTAAACCTCGCGCCGATGCTTCGGCAAGCGGAAAGAAAGGATAATTCGCCTATTGATCTTTGATCCCATACCTAGGATGTTATGCCCATGGAGTGACCCCACATCTAGTCCATCGTCCGCGGCCGCGGGCATGGCGGGTCTGCCGTCGAGCGCGGCGGCAGGAGCGGGCGGCAGGAGCGGGCGGCAGGAGCGGGCGTGACACACGACGAGATCTGGCGGGCACTCGATGCCCTGGCCGCCGAGAACGGGCTTTCGGCCTCTGGCCTGGCGCGCAAGGCCGGGCTTGATGCCACCGCCTTCAATCCTTCGAAGCGCATCGGCGCGGATGGCCGGGCACGCTGGCCCTCGACCGAAAGCCTGGCCAAGGTGCTGACCGCGACCAGCACGGGCATGGCCGACTTCGCCGCCCTGGTCACCGGCATGGCCGCCGCCCTGCCCCGTGGCAGCCGCGGCCCCGCCGCACGGCGCATCCCGCTCATCGGCCTCGCCCAGGCGGGCGGCGAGGGCTATTTCGACGATGGCGGCTATCCCGTCGGCGGCAGCTGGGACGAGATCTCGGTGCCGGAAGTCGGCGACCCCAATGCCTATGCGCTGGAGATCTCGGGTGAGAGCATGGAGCCGGTCTTCCGCGACGGCGACATCGTCATCGTCTCACCCGGCGCACCGATCCGCCGGGGCGACCGCGTGGTGGTCCGCACCGAGAAGGGCGAGGTCATGGCCAAGGAACTCAAGCGGCAGTCCGCGCGGCGGATCGACCTGCGCAGCCTGAACCCGGCGCATCCGGACTACGCCTTCGACCTTACCGAGATCACATGGATGCACCGGATCGTCTGGGGCAGCCAGTAGCCGTCAGGCAGGCACCGCCGCAGGCCGCCGCCGCAGCGCCAGCGTCCCGAGCAGCGCCAGCGCGGCCAGGTTGCAGCCGATGCCGACCTGCCAGGCGATCGCATAATAGCCATAGGCATCATAGAGCACGCCTGCCAGCCAAGCCCCCGCCGCCATGCCGGACAGGCTGAGGAACAGCAGCGCCGGCACCCGCCAGGCAGCCTCCCGTGCCGGAAAGAGCTCCCGCACCGCCAGCACGTAGGCCGGCACGATCCCGCTGAAGCCGAGGCCGAAGGCGGCGGCGATGAAGAACAGCCCGGCTTCGTCCTGGGTGGCCAGGAAGGCGGCCATGCCGACGGCCTGGCAGATGTTGCCGGCGATCACGGTGTTCAGCCCGCCGATGCGGTCGGAGACCCAGCCCCATAGCTGCCGGGCGACGAAGGCCATGGTCAGCAGGACCGACAGCATCGCCGCGCCATGCGAGCCGGCGATGCCGAGGTCGCCGCAGAAGGCGACCAGATGCGCGGCCGGCATCGCCATGGGGATGCAGCACAGGAAGGAGGCGAAGGCCAGCAGCCCCAGGGCCTGGTTGGGCGGCAGGCCGAAGACCGGTGGGGCCGCCATCGCGTCTCGGGCGGCACCGCCGACCGCCAATGGCCGCGGCGCCGGACGCAGGACCAGCGCCGCCAGCGGCAGGATGACGGCGGCGGCGAAAACCCCGTAGCCGAGCATCGTCCGCTGCCAGCCATAGGCGGCAATCGCCCGCTCGAAGACCATGGGCCAGATCGCGCCGGCGACATACTGCCCGGAGGACACCAGCGCCAGCGCCGTGCCCCGCCGCCGGTCGAACCAGAGCGAGACATAGGTCATCATCGGCGGATAGAGCGCGCCATTGCCGAAGAACCCGACCAGCAGGCCGAAGCCGGCGACAAGCTGCCAGGCCGCGCCGCCCGCGGCGAGCAGCAGCCCGCAGCCGACCATGGCGCCGCCGACGAAGGCGACGAGGCGGGTCGAGGTCCGCCCGGCCAGCCAGCCCATCAGCATGCCGCCGGCGCCGGCCCCGAGATAGGCGAGCGAGGAGGCCAGCGCCGGGATCGATCGCGCCCCATCCAGGTCGGCCGCGATCGCCGGCAGTGCCACCACCACCAGCAGGGGCGCCCCGAAGGATACCGACAGCATGGTCACGGCGGTGATGGCGATGACCCAGGAGGCGCGGGTCTCGATGCTCGGCGGGGCGTCGCCTGACGATCCGGGCATGCGGTCCGATCCTTCAGCTTCCGCGCATCAGGCCATGCTGCGGCAGGGCCGGCCATCGCCGTGCCGGAGGCTGCCGGTCACCAGCACATCAGCATCCGCAGGCCGCCGGCGTCCCGCACCACCCGCCCGGCGGTGCGGCCGGCGAAATGCGTGCCGATGACCAGCACCGGCCTGCCAGCCAAGCCGCCGAAAATGCGGCGCCGTGTCGCCTCCGCCTGGACCGGGTCGGCATCGGCGGTCGAGTTCCACTCGGGCCGGGCGAGCTGGCAGGGATGATGGGCGATGTCGCCGGTGATGAAGGCTTCCTCGCCTTCGGAGGCGATGTGGACGCTGACATGGCCTGGGGTATGGCCGAAGCTCGGCACCAGCCGCACCTCGTCGCACAGCCGGTGGTCGGGCGCGACCAGCTCGTGCAGCCCGGCCTCGATGACCGGCAGCACCGAATCCGCCATCACCGCCGCCTGCGCCGCAGGAACGGCCGCCTGCGACCAGTGCTCGAATTCCCGGCGACCGAAGAGATAGCGGGCATTCGGGAAGGTCGGCTGCCACCGGCCATCGACCAGGCGCGTGTTCCAGCCGACGTGGTCGGTGTGCAGATGGGTGCAGAGCACGGTGTCGATGCTCTCGGGCGGAAAGCCCGCGGCCGTCATCTCCGCGAGGAACCGGCCCTGGCGGTCGTTCCAATGCGGGATCTTGCGACCCTGCTTGTCATTGCCGAGGCAGGTATCGACGATGATGCGGCGGCCGGGTGCCTCGATCACCAGGGCGTGGATGCTGAGCCGCAGCCGACCATTCTCGTCCGCGAAATCCGGCACCAGCCAGTCGATGCGCCGCACCTCCTCCGGGGTCGCCTGCGGCAGGAGGAAGCGGCTGCCGCCGGTCGCCTCCAGTTCGACGAGCTTGCTGACGGTGACCTTGCCGATGGTCCACTGCATGGCTGTCGCCCCCTGCCCTGCTTCGTCCCGGCGCCCATCTCAACGGCAGGGGACGCGAGGGTCAAGCGGAGTGCAGCACGGCGGTCCCGGCACGGTGCGGCGCCGGCTGGCTGGCGGAGGTCGGCGCCTTGCTGCCGATCCCGGCCATCCGCTCCAGGGCCTCGGCGGTACGGGCGCGCTGCCAATACTCGTCCGCCAGGCCTTCCGGGCAGGCATCGTCGAGCCACAGCAGATAGGCACGGGTGCGAATGCGGGCGAGGCGGGCGGCATCCGGCATGGTGAAGCTCCTGACAGGCAAGCCATCAACGTCATCCGGGCCGGATCGTATTTCTGCCTCGGACGCGTCCGAATGCACCGATGCGCGATGCACGGGCGGTTGACGTGCGGGCTCGGCTTACTCGGTCCATGGTTCATCCCGTAACGGCGTGACGGTGGGACAGTGGAGACCGCGACCAAGGAACGACCAGATCACGGTGCCAGCGCCTCGGTCGTCAGGACCGCGGCAGGCACGATGCCGTATTCGACCTGGTCGGAGGCGCAGCGGCATTGGCGTGCCCAGGCCAAGGCGAGCACCCCGACCCGTCGCCGGCGCCGGCACGCGCACCGGATCGACGTGGTGCAGTGGCTGCTAGACCTGCAACGCGGCGGCAATCCCTGGGTGACCCTGGGCGGCGCCTTCCTGGCCTGGGGTACGGTGGTGTTCCTGACGCTCAGCCTGCTGGAGGTGATCCAGCTCTAGCCCGGCTGGAGAACATCTGTTCCCCCCGGCACCTTGCGCACCTATGGTGCCGCGGATGTCGCAGTCCCGACCCGCGCCGCCCCGCCTGTTGCTGCCCGATGCCCCCGCGCTGATCGCCGGGCTTGGGCGCGCCACGCTGCTGACCCCGGATGGGGAGTTGCTGGAGATCCCGGCGAGGGAGCTCGCCCGCCACCTCGCCGGCACACCGCCGCTGCTGGTCCATGGCCCTGCCACCGCACGCCGTCTGGATCTGCCGCCCTTCGATGCCGCCTTCGACCTGCTGGAGCTGTTCGCCTTCTGCATGCCCGGCCGCCCTGCCGCGCCGACGCCGCGCGGCCTGGCCATGGCGCTCGACCTGCCATCCCCGGCCGATGACTCCGCCGCCGCCGCGCTGCTGCCGGAGATGGCGACCATCATGCTGCGCCACCTCGCCGCCGGCCGCGGCCTGCCGCTGAACCGCGACGCGGCGATGCTGGCGGCGCAGATGGACCGGGTGGCGGGTTGGCCCTGGGCGCCCTCGGTCATCGCCGCGCTCGGGGGCAGCGCCGAAGCGAAGGCCTCGCTCGATCCCTACAAGGTCTGGCGCCGCCTGCCGGATTGGGAGGACCCGGGTCCGGCCCAGCCGGCCGGCAGCTTCGACGTCTCCTCCGCCGATGCCCGCGCCCGGCTGGCGCATATCCTCGGCGACGGCGCGGAACAGCGGCCGCAGCAGGCCGACTACGCCTCCGCCGCCAGCGGCGCCTTCGCCCCGCGCGAGGACAAGGGCTCGCCGCACGTGATCCTCGCCGAGGCGGGAACCGGAACCGGCAAGACGCTGGGCTACATCGCCCCGGCCAGCCTCTGGGCGGAACGCAACGGCGCCCCGGTCTGGATCAGCACCTTCACCCGCAACCTGCAGCGGCAGATCGACCAGGAGCTTGGCCGGCTCTACCCGGATCCGGAGGAGCGGCGCCGCCGCGTCGTGGTCCGCAAGGGCCGCGAGAATTACCTCTGCCTGCTGAACCTCGAGGAGATGCTCGGCCAAGCATCCCATCCCGACATGGCGGTGCCGCTCGGCCTGGTCGCCCGCTGGGCGCTGGCGACCAAGGACGGCGACCTCATGGCCGGCGACTTCCCCGGCTGGGTCACCGAACTCTACGGCCCCGCGGCGATCTGGCCGCTGGCCGACCGGCGCGGCGAATGCATCCGCTCCGCCTGCCCGCGCTACAAGCAGTGCTTCGTCGAGCATTCCATCCGCCGCGCCCGCACCGCGACGCTGGTGGTCGCCAACCATGCGCTGGTCATGGTGCAGGCGGCGATGGGCGGGGCCGAGGATGCGCGCCCGCTGCGCTACGTCTTCGACGAGGGCCACCACCTGTTCGATGCCGCCGATGCCGCCTTCTCGGCCGCGCTCTGCGGCGCCGAGACGGCCGAGCTGCGCCGCTGGCTGCTGGGCGCCGAAGGCGGCCGCAGCCGGGCCCGCGGACTGCGGCGCCGGATCGAGGAACTGGCCAGCGACCTGCCCGAGGTGCTGCCGCCGATGGAGGCCGCGCTGAACGCCGCCCGTGCCCTGCCCGGCCTCGGCTGGGTGAGCCGCCTCTCGGAGGAACCGCGCGAGCCCACCAGCGAGGCCGCGGCCGAGCGGCTGGCCAACCCGACCGAGGTCTTCCTCCGCGCCGTCCGCCGCCAGGTGCTGGCCCGCGCGCCGGAGGAGGACGGCGTGTACGACGTGCAATGCGACCTCTTCCCGCTCGGCGAGGACCTGCCCGATGCCGCCGAGGCGCTGGAGCGGGCGATGAAGCGTATCGCCGAGCCCCTGGTCAGCCTCTGCGACAAGCTGAAGGCGCGGCTGGAGGACGAGGTCGAGGAGCTGGAGACGGCCGACCGCATCCGGCTGGAGACCGCGGCGAAGGGCATCGAGCGCCGTGCGCTGATCCCGCTGGCGGCTTGGCAGGGCATGCTGCAGGCGCTGCGCGCCGCGCCGCCGGTCCCCGGCGAGCGCCGCACCTTCGTCGATTGGCTGGCGCTGACCCGGCGCGAGGGCCGCGAGGTGGATGCCGGCCTCCACCGGCACTGGCTGGACCCGACCACCCCCTTCGCGCTGAATGTCGCCGCCCCGGCGCATGGGCTGCTCATCACCTCCGCCACCCTGCGGGATGCCAGTCTCGCCGAGGACCAGGAGGCCGCCTGGGTTGCAGCCGAGGCCCGCACCGGCGCCAGCCATCTGGCGATGCCGGCGATCCGCGCCGCCGTCGCTTCGCCCTTCAACTATGCCGCCAATACCCGCGCCTTCGTGGTGACCGACGTCGACAAGGCCCGCTCCGGCCAAGTCGCGGCGGCGATGCAGGCGCTGTTCCAGGCCTCCGGCGGCGGCGGGCTCGGGCTGTTCACCGCCATCCGCCGGCTGCGCGACAGCTTCCGCCACATGGCCCCGAACCTCGAAGCCTCGGGCATCCCGCTGTACGCCCAGCACATGGATGCGATGGACAATGCCACCCTGGTGGATGTCTTCCGGGCGGAGGAGAATTCCTGCCTGCTGGGCACCGATGCCATGCGGGACGGCGTCGATGTCCCCGGCCGGTCGCTGCGGCTGCTGGTCTTCGACCGGGTGCCCTGGCCGCGGCCCTCGATCCTGCACCGGGAGCGGCGCATCCATCTCTCGGGCGGCGACCCCAAGGGCTATGACGACGCGCTGGCGCGGCACCGGCTGCGCCAGGCCTTCGGCCGGCTGATCCGCCGGGCCGACGACAAGGGGGTCTTCGTCCTGCTCGACCGCTCCTGCCCCAGCCGCCTGCTGGCCGGGCTGCCGGAAGGGGTTTCGATCCGCCGGACCGGGCTTGCCGAAGTGGTGGCGGAAACCCGGTCCTTCCTGGCAGAAGGGTGACAGGGCGGGCTGTTGACGCCAGCCGCCCGGCGCGCGACCACCCCCGGGAAAGCGAGGCCCCATGCCCAATACCCGATTCAATCCGCAGGAAGCCCTGGTCTGCGCCATGGTGCTGATGGCGGCCTCCGACCGTACCATGTCGGATGCCGAGCTCGCCATGATGTCCCGGCTGGTGCAGACCCTCCCCGCCTTCAGCGATTTCCATCCCAACGGCATCTCGAGCGTCACCGAGACCTGTCTGACGCTGCTGGACAGGACCGACGGGCTGGATCGCGCCTGCACTTTGATCCGCGAGGCACTGCCGTCCCGCCTGCGGGAGACGGCCTATGTGCTGGCCTGCGAGGTCGCCGCGGCCGACGGCGACCTGACCCAGGAGGAACTGCAATTCCTGCAGGATTTCCGCATCGCCATGGATCTCGACCGGCTGATCGCCGGGGCCATCGAGCGGGCGGCGCGGGCCCGCTACCAGGTCATCTAGAGCCGACCCGCGGGACCACCTGGGCCACCGCCGGCGTTGCCACCGGCCGCCGGCGCCAGAAGGCCAGGCACAGCAGGCTGGCGGCGGTCAGGCCGGTTACCGCCCAGCCGCCCCACTCCCACTGGGTCAGGCCGATCGCCACCCGCAGGTTCCGCACCGGCCGATCCACGACCACCTGGACAAGGCCATCCGGCCCGGGCCGCACCTGGAGGGCGTGCCCGCTGCCATCGGTGGCCTGCCAGGCCGGGAAGTAGAACTGCGGCAGGCTGAAGGTGGTGGTGGCCTCCGGCAGCACGAAGCCGCCGGGGATGCGCTGGGTGCCGGCCGGCAGGGGCGGCCGGGGGAAGGGCTCGGGACCCTTCTCCGTCTCCGTCCCGCGCCACAGGCTGTCCCATCCCGCGTGCAGGGCCCAGACCGGCAGGTGTTCCGGCGAGGTCCCGCGCGGTGAGACCAGGGCACGCTCCAGCCGCTGCTCGGGCGGCAGGAACCGCGGCCATTCCGGATTGCCGAAGGCGGTCATCACCCAGACGAACAGCGGCGGCAGCGCCGCGCTGCCCAGACCGAGCAGCAGCACCGCCGGCCGGGTCATGCGCGCACCGCCGGCCAGCGCCAGGGCCGCCAGGGCGGCGACCGGCATGGTCAGCACCCCGGTCGCCCGCCAGGGGAACTCGATCGAGCGGAGCTGCGGCAGCACGATCCACAGCGGCAGGGTCACCACCGTCATCAGCGCGAAGGAGGAAAACAGCAGCACCATCGCCGCCCGGCGCAGCGGCGACTGCGGCATGGCCCGCGCCAGCCAGCGGAAGGTCAGGGCCATGAGCACCGCTGCCCAGCCCGTCGTCCAGACCACGAGCAGGAACTGCACCCACACCGCGGTCCCATTGAGCCCGCCGTAGAACATCAGGCTGTTCTGCCAGATGCCGCCGTCCAGGCCCTCGAAATTGGCGTCCTTCAGCAGCGCCGCCGCGGGCAGGATGAAGCAGGCGGCGAGGCCGGCACCGCCGATGCCTCCCGCCAGGGTGCGCAGCGCCCCACGCGGGCCGCCATAGGCCCAGCCATAGATCGGGGCGAGATGGGCCACGAGGGCGCAGCTTGGCAGGTGCGTCATCGCCAGGGCGCCGAAGACCAGGGCCAGGCCGGGGATGCCGCGGCCGTCGCGGCTTTCCGCGGCGCGTTCGATGGCCAGCAGGAGGAAGGGCAGCATGGCCGCCCCGGCCACCTCGGCATAGGAAAAGCGGATCCAGGGATTGACCAGCGCCGGGTAGGGCAGCAGGGCCGCCAGGGCCGCCGCCGCCAGCGCCGCTGCCGGCGGCACGTGCCGGCGCAGCCAGAGGAAGCAGCCGCCGAGGAACACCAGCCGCCACAGGGTCATGGTCACCGCCAAGGTATCGGCGATATTCAGGCCGGTGGCCCGACGGACCAGCGCGGCGATCCAATAGCCCATCGGCGGATAGGTGAAGAAGGTGATGCCGCCGAGGCCGAAATTCGTCTCCATCACCCAGCGCGGCCACCAACGACCCTCGCTGATGCCGGCGTCCATGAAGGACAGGGCAGTGAGCGCGAAATTGGCGTCATGGGCGAAGTTGCGGCCATAGACCGGCACGCCGAGCAGAGGCGTCATGGCTGCGGTGAGGACCACAAGCGCGCTGAGCAGCAGACCGAGGCGAAGGGTCATGGAAGCGATTCCTCGGTGCGGGCGGACCCGAGCCGCATGGGTCCTGGCAGCAGGCGGACCAGCAGCCAAAGCAGCATGACGATGTCGAGCACGTGGAGGGCCACGGTGTAGCGGACATGGCCCGCCTCCACGGCGGAGGTGACCAGCAGGCTGCCGTGCAGCACGATGGCCGTACCCCAGATCAACGCCATGTCAGGCGAGGCACGGCGCCGGATCACCGGCCAGGCCAGCAGCGGTATCAGCACCAGCCCCAGCACGGCGCCGCCGACCGCCGCGCCGATGAGAAGCACCTGACCATGCAGGGGCAGATCATAGCGTTCCAACCCCCAGCAGTTGTTCATCTCACGGCAGAAGGCAAAGGCATTCCGGTCAGCCGGCACGGTGGTGGCCCAGGCTGGCCAGTAGGCGGGCTGGATGATCAGGCTGAGCCAGTCATGCGCCCAGAGCTGCAAATACTCGCCAGGATGCGCGCTGATCAGGTCGCGTGCGATGGCCCTCGCCAACAGGTCCTTGCCCCGTCCATCGGCGGCGATCCACTCCGGCCACTCGCGGGCGGCGGTGGGCCAGAAGGCGGGAAAGCGGACGTCGCCGGAGGACTGCACCTGCGCCCGCAGGCGCGCCGCAATATCCGGCTGTTCCGCCATCAGGCGCCGCGCCTCGGCGGCGGCCGGCAGCACGGCCTGGACCGCGCTGGGCTTACCCACCGCATCCTCCGGCCGCAGCAGCACCAGTGCCTTGCCAAGAAGGGAAATGCCGGCCCAGGATCCGATCTCGAAATGGCCGTGCCGCACATAGGTCCAACCCATGCCGGACAGCAGCACACTCACCGCGATGACCCCGGCGATCGCCGCACGCTGCAATGCCGGCCACAGCGGGAAGCGTCGGTCGAAGACGGCGACCAGAAGCGGCAGCGGCAGGAAGGCCATGCCGGTGCTGCGCAGCAGGGTGGACATGCCGAAGCAGGCCGCCGCCACCAGCAGCGGAGCCAGATCGCCCCGGCGGGCATGGCGGCACAGCATCGCCAGGCCGATCAAGGTCAGCGAGATGAACACCGATTCGGTCAGCAGCCACCGGCTGCTGTCGTAGACGGCCGTCTGCAGCAGGATCAGCGGAATGGCGAGGATGGATACCAGCGGGCTGCGCAGCAAGCGGCCGAATTCGGTCGCAAAGACCGCTATGGCGCAGCCCAGCACGACCAGCTGCGCCAGCGGCAGGCCTTCCAGCCCACCGGTCAGAAATATCCAGCAATTGGCCAGCCAGCCATAGATTGGCGGCCGATAGCCCGCCATCTGCAGATAGGCCGCTGAGTCGCCGGTGGTGATGGGCAGCAGGGGCAGGTGGCGCGCCATCCGCAGCACGAATACCAGGGCCAGCGCCAGACTGGGCACGGTGAAGAGGAGATCACGTTTGCCTGGGCTGGCAGCGGCTCCAAACAAGGCCAGGGAAGGCGAGCCAAGCGGCATGCGGGGCAATGCGGTCTTTTGGTTCATGCGCAAGCTACCTACGGCCGACAGGTTGGTTCCAGTACCGGCCTTGCGCCGCTGGCTTAGTCAAGTATCGTGTCGCCCGCCTGAGCCGCAATGCGCTCAATGGTTTCTCACGCGGTGTTTTATTTGCTCCGCAAAGCACGCCACAGGCGATTCTCACAGAACAGTGAGGCCCATGCGCTCGCGCCCATGAGACTTCTGAGATCCGTACCGATCTCACTAGGATGGGTAACCTTTCATACGGATCCCTGCCGTGGACGACGGACTCCATCTGAGTGGCGCCACGTCGCCAGACGCGTCGCAGCTGACGCGTTCCGAGCCGATTCTTTCGGTGGTCGTTCCTGTTTTCAACGAAGAGGCGGTCATCCCGATTTTCCAGGCCCGGCTGGCTCTCGTCATGGCCACACTGGGAATGCCCTGGGAAGCCGTCTATGTCGATGATGGATCGCAGGACCGAAGCCTCGCGGTTCTGGAAACATTGCGATCGCGGCATCCCGAGATCGGGGTGGTGAGCCTCAGCCGCAATTTCGGCAAGGAGGCGGCGATGACCGCGGGGCTTGATCACGCCCGCGCCTCGGGCGCCATCATCGTCATCGACGTGGACCTGCAGGATCCCCCCGAAGTCATTCCGGAGCTGGTCAGTGTCTGGCAGGAGGGCGTCGATGTCGTCTTCGCCCAGCGCCGCAGCCGGGCCGGCGAGACCTGGCTGAAGAAGGCCACGGCAAGCGGTTTCTATCGCCTCATGGCGCGTCTCGGGGGACCGGTGCGGTTGCCGCCGGATGTCGGCGACTTCCGTCTGATGAGCCGGCGCTCGGTCGATGCGCTTCTGCAATTGCGCGAACGTCATCGCTTCATGAAGGGATTGTTCGCCTGGGTCGGTTTTCCCTCCCGCGCCGTGATCTATGACCGTGCCCCTCGGGCGGCCGGGACCACGAAGTGGAACTATGGCCGCCTCTTCAATCTCTCGGTCGAGGGCATTACCAGCTTTACCACCCTGCCCCTGCGCTTCGCCACATGGCTTGGCGTGGCAACGGCCGTCTTTGCCCTCGGCTATGGCGGGGAGGTGGTGGCTAAGGCGATGCTCTACGGCAACCCGGTGCCGGGCTATCCCAGCATCATGGCGGTGGTGCTGTTTCTTGGCGGCGTCCAGCTGGTGACGTTAGGCGTCATCGGCGAGTATCTCGGACGGGTTTTCAACGAGACCAAGGGCCGGCCGCTCTACATCGTTGGCCGGCACCTCACCAGCAACGCCGCTCTCGCCACCGAAGCGCCTGGGTCTCACCTGCGCCCGTGAGAGGTCTCACGGGTCGGGCCGGAAGCGCCCCGGCCTGGCCCTGCTAGGCCGCTTGACGCAGGGCGGCCGGCATCCGCCCACCCAGGACCACCGCGAGCGTCATCAGATAGGCCGCGGCACCGGAGCCGGCGATGATCGACAGCGCCAGGATCGGCGGCATCTGCGTCACCTGCCTGGCAACGAACAGGGCCACGACGGCCATCACCGCGGTCCCGAGCATGGGGGCCACCAGCCGCACCGCCATCCATCGCGCTGATTGACCCAGGGCCTGCAACGCCATCACCAGCTGGACCGGCGGCACTGCGAGACTCCCCAAAGCCCAGCAGAGCGCCGCACCGGCAGGATCCTTCGGCTGCACCACCAGCAATGCCAGCAGCGGAACGGTGAATGCGACCACCTGCACAAGAAGGTTGATCCGGGTCCGACCGAGCGCCAACCAGAGCGCGGAGGCGGGGCCGATCAGGAAGGCGGGGATCGCCGCCAGGGCCACCACGCGCGCCGGCTCCGCCGCCGCCGCCCAGGGGCCACCCATCAGCAGCTCGACCAGTTGCGGTGCGGTGATGGCGAGACCGGCCGCGACAGGCAAGCCAATGAGCGCCTGCAGCTGCGCCAGGTCGCCGTAGGCCGCAGCCAGGGCTGGCCGGTCGTGCTGCAGCGCCGAGAGCCGGGGCATCGCCAGACGGGAGGCAGCGCCGGTCACCACCGCCGTCGCGACATCCAGCAGGCGGAAGGCGATATGGGTGACGGCAACGATCGTCTCCGCGACCATGCTACCCAGGACGAGGATGAAGATCCGGTAGCGCCCGTTGAAGACGAGGAGGGCGAGGATCTGCGGTCCGGCCACCGGCCAAAGATCGCCGAGCGCCGCGCGATCCAGCAACCACCGTGGCCGCCATCCGGAGAGTGCCGCCAGCAGCAGGAACACCGAGAGCGTCGCCGTCGCCTGCTGCGCGACCATGGCCCAGGCCCCCCAGTCGGCCAGCGCCGCCATAACTCCGACGCCGACCGAAAGCGGCTGGCAGATCAGCACCCGCAGCGAAAGCAGCCGATAGCGGCGTCCCCGCAAGGCCAATGCCGCCAGCAGCCCCGCCACGGCCGATGCCGGCAGCAGCAAGGCCAGCATGCGGATCATGTCGGTCAGCATTGGCACGCCGATGGCGAGGGCAATCCAAGGTGCCGCCAGGGCCAGCAGGCCGGTACCGAGCAAGGCGGCGCCGAGTGTCGCCCAGAGGGCGGACGATCGGTGCTTTTCCTCCAGATCGCGCCGCTGCAGCAGCGCATCACCGAAGAGGGCAGCAATAGGGAAGTCGATGGTGAGAAAGGCGCTGGCGGCGATGGCGCCGACTCCGGCCGCATGAGGTCCGATCAACCGCGCAATGAACAACAGCCCCACCAGGGCGAAGATCGCGGCGCCCAACGTCTCGACGGCCACCCATGCAGCGGAATTCGCACCGGGAAGGAACGGCGGCTTGATCATTCAGATATCGAGACGGTTGAAGATCGACGTGGGCAGCAGCCGGATGATGCTCATGACCGGCCACCAGATCGACGGCAGGTAGGTGCTGCCGGAGCCGCGGCGTGCCCGGCGCCACGCCGTACTGGCGAAGGCGCTGGGTGAGACCATGAAAGGTAGCCCCGGCAATGGCCAGGTCATGGCGGTGTCGACGGGTCCCGCCTTGATGCACAGGACGCGGACCCCTGCTTTTGCCAGGCGGGCGGCGTAGCCCTGCAGATAGGTTCGCAACGCCGCTTTCGTCGCCCCGTACAGAAAATTGCGCTTGCGCCCCCGGTCGCCGGCGACCGACCCGAGCGCGACGACCCTGCCACCGCCCTGTGCCTCGAGAGCGGGTGCCAGCGCGGCGAGAATCGAAGCCGCGCCGGTGAAATTCGCCGTCACCATGGATGCCGCGACCGTCGGATCCGCGTCGGCGTCCGCTTGATCCGGCATCACCCCAAAGGCCAGGAAGACATTGAGAAAACCGCCACCGGCCTGGGACAGGCATCGGGCTACGAAGCCGGCATGCGACGCCAAATCCCCTGCGTCGAACCGCAGCGGGACGGCCGCGACCTGATGCCGTATGGTCAGGTCGGCGGCCTGACATTCGAGATCCGGCATGTCGCGCCCGGCCAGGAGAAGCGCTGCTCCATGCGCCGCAGCCTCCCGCGCGAAAGCGCGGGCGACGGCCGATGACGCACCCAGGATCAACCAGGTCTCGCTGCTCATAGCTTGAGCCGCCGCGACATGTCCGAGGCCAGACGGCGTTGCGGATCGATCCTTTCGCGCAGCGCCCGGAAGGCCCCTGCCTCGCTATACATGGCATTGAAGCCGTCCGACGACATCACGCTGTCCTTGGCAAGGTAGATTCGGCCTCCGGCATCGCGGGTGATCCGCTCCAGGGCGGCAAACACCGCTTCGCTGCCCGGCCTGGACGGAATGTCCAAGGCCAGGGAATAGCCGGGCATGCCGAAGGACAGCATGCCTCGGCCTTGGGCACCCATGACCTTCAGCACCGCCAGGAAGGACGCAGCCCCCGCCGAAGCAATCGTTTCCAGAAGCCGGCGCAAGGCCCGCTCACCCGTCTCGAACGGCACCACGCACTGGAACTGGCGGAAGCCCTGCTTGCCGTACATCCGGTTCCATCCCTCGATGGCGTCGAGCGGGTAGAGGAACTGGGCGTAGGACGCCGTGGTCTGCTGACCGACAATCGAGGCTCGTCGCCAATACAGGGCATTGAAGGCCCGGACGCTCAGACCGTTGAGGAGCCAGCCGGGGGCGTCGATCGGGAAGCGCTTGGCCTTGCGCGAGGGGAAGGTGCCATCGTGGGGACTGGCTTCGGCGGTCTCGAGCACGCCGCGACCCAGCGCCGCTCCCTGTGCCAAGGCATCGATCCAGCCGACGGAATAGGCGGTGCCGGCCGCATCCTTGAAGCCCTGCAGGAAGTCGTCGAGGTTGGCGACCCGGCGACGCTGCACGGTCAGGGCGTTGGACGGCACCGCTGCCAGCCGAAGGCAGATCGCGGTGATGATGCCGGTCAGCCCGATCCCGCCGATGGTCGCACGAAAAAGGTCCGGGTCCGTCGCTTCCGCCACCCGCAGGAGACGGCCGTCCGGCAGGAGCAGGTCGAACCACGCGACGTGGTCGCCGATGCTGCCGAGGCCATGGTGGTTCTTGCCGTGGACGTCATTCGCCAGGGCACCCCCGAGCGTCACGAAGCCCGTCCCCGGCGAAACGGGTGCGATGAAGCCGCGCGGGAGGAATATCGCCAGCAGCTCGGCGAAGGTGACGCCCGGCTCGGAGACCAGCAGGCCCGTCGACGGATCGAAGGACAGTATGCGGTCAAGCCGACCGGTGAGGACGACGGCGCCGCCCGTGTTCAGGGCAGCGTCGCCATAGCTGCGCCCGCCCCCATGCGCAATGAGGGTCCGGTTCCCGGGCGGCGCCAGGGCGGCGGCCATCTCTCCCGAGCGCTCGGGCCGGGCGGCGAGACAGTCAGCGCTGCTGCTGCGCCCCCAGCCTTGCAGGGTGACCGCCTTCCACCCCATGGCCCGTGCACCCTCCTGGATCGCGGGCGCGAAACTCTCCGGCATCGCCAGTTCCTTACAAGGCTAAAACGATGGCGACGACGACGACCGATCCGATGGCCCAGGACCATGGATCCCGCAGCGCAAAGACCACGGGATCATCGCGCAGCAGCCGCCGATGCGCGCGCAGCCAGATGCGCATCAGCCATACCGCGACCGCCCCGGGCGCTACATAAAGCCAGGCAGGATGCTCGTACATACGGGACGGCAAGGCGTCATCCGCCACGTAAAGGATGATGATCTGCAAGGCGCCGATTCCGGCCGCCGCGCCGAAGCCCAGCGTCAGCGGCCAATCCTCGACCTCCCATCCCCGCCTCGCCACCGCGGTCCCGCCCGCGGCGCGGGCCTCCATCAATTCACAATGCCGCTTGGCCAGGGCGAGGGAGAAGAAGAAGAAACCGGCGAAGGCGATCAGCCAGGGAGAATAGGGGACGTCGGCGAGTTCCACGCCCAGTGACAGGCGGATGGTGAAGAGCGCGGCGATCGTCAGGGTGTCGATCAGCGCTATCCGTTTCAAAACCCCGGAGTACAGCAGCGACAAACTGCAGTAGCCCAGGATCGCCACCGTCAGCATCGGCCTGAACAACAGCGGCAAGACCAGCGCCAGGACGATGAGACCGATTGCGGCGGCGAGCGCATGCAGGGGTGCGATCCGGCCGGCCGCGATGGCGCGGAAACGCTTGGTCCGGTGCGCGCGGTCCGACACGAGGTCGGATAGATCATTCAGCAGGTAAGTGCCGGATGCAGCCAGCCCGAGCAGCAGCATCCCTAACAAGCTGTGGATGATCGCGGTCGGGTCGCCGAGCTTGTGGCCGAGTGCCAGGGGCACCAGCACGAGGACGTTCTTGGACCATTGATGGATCCGCAACGCCCCGATCCAGGTCCGCAACCGGTCGGCCTGGGGCGGGAATTCTGCGATGATGCGCGGGTTGATGGCCCGTGCCGCAGCAGCGGTCGACGGGCTTGCATTCACCAGGACGATATCCTGCGCCGCTGCGAATACCGGCAGATCCTGATGGCTGTCGCCAGCATAGGCAAAGCCTCCGGGGAAGGCGTTCTGCAGGAACTGCGCCTTCTCCTCGCTTCGCAGATTCCGGGTGCCATCGCTCCCGGTGGCACTGCGGAACAACCCGACATGCGCCGCCACGGCATCGGCGATCGACTGGTCGGCCGCGGTCACCAGATGCAACTCACGGCCAGCCGCATGCTCCACGCGCAGCCAGTCGAGAAAATTCTGGCGCACCGGCAGGCTGGTCGCGTCGGCCGGCATCTGCCGGCTGACACGCCGCTTGAAGGCCGCACGCCCCTGCGGCAGCGATCGCAACAGCGAGGGAACACTGGTAGGTGCGTGCATCAAGGCCGCGACCAGACCCTCATGCAATGTATCGGTGGCGACCAAGGTGCCATCAAGGTCCACCGCAAGCGGCAGCGGAGCACTTGCGGCAGGGTATGGTTTGATCTTGTCTACAGCATGCATGGCAGGAACTGATCCTCGTGCCGCAGGGCAAAATCCCATTTCGTCCGGGGCTGCGATAGTGCCATTGGCGTGAGAGAAAGAAAGCGTTTTGCAATGAATTGCGGCGGCTGGGGCGCAAACCAAAAGGTTGTTTTTCACCTTATGTTGATGCACCTTATGCGTCATGGCGCGTCCGATATCAAAACGCTACGCAACGTGACTGCTTCGCCCCCGTCAAGGTTCCCTGGACATCTTCCGTTTTTGTGGCAACGACCACTATTCTGACAGCAAGTCCCCCAGGGTAGGATGCGAATGCACACCGCGGCGAGCACCCAGGACGACATGCCCCAGGCACCGGTCCGATCCTCGGATCCGGCCACCCTGGTTCAGGTACCGAGCGTCACCGCTTGCATCGTGACGCATAACCGCCCCCACTACGTCCGCTCCTGCCTGGAGAGCCTCCGGCAGCAGACCGTGGGGCTGGACGCCTTCGATATCATCGTCGTCGATAGCTGCAGCAGCGCCGATGTCAACGTAGAGCTTGGCGTGCTGGTCGCAACCATGCCGAACGCAAAACTGTTGCGCATCGATCGCCCGGGCGCGAGCGCTGCCAGGAATTACGGTGCGGCAACCAGCACGGCGGATTTCATCGCCTACATCGACGACGACGGGCTGGCGATGCCGGACTGGATCGAGCAGATCCAGCGCGTGCTGGCCGAACAGCGGCCTTGGCCGGGCGTGCTCGGAGGCCGGGTGCTGCCGGTCTGGGAGGCTCCGCTGCCGGGCTGGTGGCCGCAGGACCTCCGGGGCGTTCTCTCGATCATCGAATGGGAGGGCCGCGGCGAGTTCCGGACCACGGCGGTCCCTGCCGGTCTCGAGCCCTATGGCGTCAACATGGTCGTCCAGCGCCAGCCGTTGCTGGAGATGGGAGGCTTTGCCGAACGGCTTGGCCGCTTCGGCAGGTTGTTGCTGTCGGACGAAGATGTGCAGGTCGGTTGGCGGCTCCAGGACCGCGGGTTTTCCGCCTGGTATGACAGCCGGGTCCTGGTGCGCCACCAGATCCAGGCCGTCCGCATGTGCCCGGAGTGGCTGCTGGACCGGCTCTATTGGCAAGGCGCCTCAGCCGTTGCAACCCGCCGCATCCTTGGTGCACCGCAGACGGTGTGGAAGGAGTTGCCGCGCCGCCTGATCGTCGAGGTCCTCACCCTTCCAGCCTCGCTGCTGCCGAAGCAGAGCACCGTGCTTCTGGGGCTCCGTTGGCGTCTCGCCTATGCCCGTGGTTTCACCCGCATGGCACTGATGGGGGAGCAACGCAAACGGACCTTGCCGCAGCGGATCTGGCGGGCCCTGCTGCAACCCGGCGGGCAGCCTGTCATCCCGACCCTCGATATCGGCGCCCGGGCCCGTGAAGCCGCGGAGCCGCCGCAGTGACCGAACCCTCGATGACGGTTGTGTTTTCGACGCGCAACCGTGCACAGGCCCTGCCGCGCGTGCTGAACGCCTTTGCGGGCCTCACGGCCCCGCATTCCGGTTGGAAGCTGGTGATCGTCGACAACGGCAGCAATGACGGCACCGCGGCCGTAATAGCGGGCTTCAGTCACCTGTTGCCGCTGACCCTGCTGTCCTGTCCCACGCCTGGCAAGAACCGCGCCCTCAACCTGGCACTGCCTGAGCTTCGTGGGGACCTCGCCGTCTTCACCGACGACGACGTGCTGCCGGACACGGACTGGCTGGTGCAGCTCCGGGCAGCGGCCGATGCCCATCCGGAGGCCGATCTCTTCGGCGGCACGGTGCTGCCGGATTGGCCGAGTCCCCCTCCCCTCTGGCTCTCCGAGCAGGCCGTCGAGTTCAGCGTGCTCTATGCGCAACAGCGGCGGGCGAGCGGCCCCTGCGACCATGCCGACATCTTCGGGCCCAACATGGCCGTCCGCAGCGCCATCTTCGCGGCAGGCACCCGCTTTGGCGAGCATGTCGGCCCCGACGGCACAAACCCAATGTATGCCATGGGCAGCGAGACGGAACTGCTGCGTCGCCTCGGCACCGCCGGCCATCGCGGCTGGTTCGCGGCGGACGCCCGGGTCCGGCACATCATCCGGCCGGAGCAGATGGAGGAGCGATGGATCTTGGATCGCGCCTTTCGGTACGGCGTCGGCGAGGGCCGCAACTACGCCAAATCGCTTTCGCTCGGCCTGTTGGTCCGTCTCGTTGCCTATCGCCTGGCCGCCCGTGGCCTGGCATTCCTGCCGCCCTCGCCACGGCGGCTTCGCATCCGCTATCGCGATCGTTGGCTTGCCGGAGTCGCCTCTGGCCGTCCATTAATGCCAAACACATCGCGGCCGGGTTGAATTTCCCCGGCTAGCAACTTCCATCGCCATTTGTCATGGAGAGATCGGTGTATTCGTCGAGGCTCCGCCCCCAGGCGCTCCGCATCCCTTCGGTTGCGGTCTCCTTGCCCTTCCTGCTGTTGTTGTTGGCGCTGGTCGGCTTCAGTGCGGCGAAGAAGGTGACCTTCTACGCTTCCGGCCAGTCGGAGCTGCATGGCTTCGCGCTGGTGGTCTTCTGCTGCGTCGCCGCCCTGCCTTTCGTCGGTGTCCGCTATGCCGACGTGCCGCGCCTGCTGCGCGCCATCCTGCGCGGCATCGGTGTCGTGGTGCTGGTCCAGGTCCTGTTCGATGCCTTTGGCCCCGTACCGCCCGCGCCCAACATCATCTTCGGCGCAGCGAACGAGCATACCCTGTTCTTTCGCTGGGGCGCGCTGATCGCGGTCATTGCCGGCTTCGCGTCGCTGTGGCGGCCGATCTTCCTGATGCCGCTGTTCATCTACTATGTGGCCTTTCGGCTCCTGATAGGGCCGGCCGCGGGCATCTGGGTGTCCGACACGGATTTCCTGTCGATGCTCGACGCCGGCGTTTTCGCCGTGTTCGGGGGTGTCATCGCGGTCGTCGCCACCAGCGACTGGACCCTGAACCGGTTTCCGACCCTCAGGTCCATGATGGCGGACATGCCGCCGGATGTCCTGCGGCAGAAGGCCACCAACCTGGTCTGGGCGGTCATCGTCGGCGCCCATCTCGGCAACTACTTTTGCTCCGGCGTCGCCAAGCTGATGGCGGGTGGGCCTGCACCCTGGACCTGGTTGCTGCAGAATCCAACGCAGACGGCCATCGTCATCGGCACGGAGCGGGGCGACAACCCGCTGGCCATGTTCCCCTCCCTGCTGCAGTTCAGCTGGGACACCATTTCGACCTTCGGCCTAGCCTTCAATTTCTTCGTGCTCGCGGCGCAGCTGCTCGCCCCCCTGGCCATCCTTCGGGTTCGCTGGTTGCTGTTCTTCACGCTGCTGTTCGATATCTTTCACATCGGCGTCTACATGACGCTTGGCGCATTGTTCCACTTCTGGATCGCGGTCAATCTCATCATCTACACCTCGGCCTGGCGGCTGAAGGAGAATGAGATCACCTCGATGATGAAGCTGGTCTGCGTGCTGACCGTGATGTTCGGCCACACCATCTTCTATACCAACTGGCTCGGTTGGCTGGACGGCGCCAAACTCGCCAGCCCACAGTTCTACGCGGTGACGCGGGATGGCCGGGACGTGTGGGTGCCGCAGGTCTACTACGGGATCTACTCCTACACCATCGCTCAGGCCGCCACCTACGTGCCGGAAGGCCACTTCAACTTCCGCATCGGCGGCAACAATCTGAACCTGAACGACTGGCACGACGCCACTTCCTGCGGCCCCAGGACCGCCGAGGTGCAGACGACGGGCGCGACGCTGAAGGACATGGAGCATCTGGTACGCGACACCCATAGCTTCATGCTGCGCCATCCCTATATCAAGAACGACAACCTCTACTACTTCTACCCTCACCACATGCAGCCGAACCCCTGGATGTTCCGGGAGTTCAACCGGCTGAACATCGAGGATATCGTGGGCTATAAATACGTCGTCGAGTCGGTCTGCCTCACGCTCCGCGACGGCCAGCTCGTCCGGGATGTGAAGAAGCGCGACGAGTACCGCTTCGATGTCCGCTGACACCACGCCGGGCGCGATGCGCCCGGCCCCGACGGGCCAGTCCGCCGCGGATCCGTCGGCCCGCGAAATCTTCGTGGTCTATGACGGCCTGTGCCCGTTCTGCACTCGCTACGTCATGCTCTACCGCATCCGCCAGCTGGCGGAAAAGGTTCACATGATCGATGCGCGCTCCGACCATCCGGTGGTGGCCGAGGTCAAGGCACGCGGCCTCAGCCTCGAGAATGGCATGGCGGTGAAGTGGAACGGGCGCCTGTACCACGGCGCCGATGCGCTGCATGTCCTGGCCATGCTGGGCAGCGAGGATGGTGCCTTCAACAAGCTGAACCGGCTGGTCTTCAGCCGGCCGAGGCTCGGGAAATTCCTGTATCCCGCGATGGTGGCCGGACGGCGGCTGACCCTCAAGCTCCTGGGCCGGCCGCCGATCGCCGATTGATCAGTCGGCGGTGATCCCGCCCTGGGTGACCACCCGCTTCCAGCGGCTGATTTCGGCCTGCTGGAAGGCGGCGAATTCCTCGGGGCTGCTGCCGACCACCTCGAAGCCATTCTCGCGCAGCCGCGCTTCGGTCTGCGGCACCCGCAGCGCGGCGACCGCCGCAGCATGGATGCGGGTCACCAACGGCGCCGGCATCCCCGCCGGCCCGCCGAAGCCCTGCCAGGAATAGACCACGAAGTCGTGGAGGCCGCTTTCCTCGGCGGTCGGCACCTCCGGCAGCAGCGGGTTGCGGGCATCGCTCGTGATGATGATGGGACGCACCCGGCCATCGCGGATCTGCGGCGCGATCGAGCCGAGGTTCTGGAAGGACAGCTGCACGTTGCCGGCAATCAGGTCGGTCGTCGCCGGTGCCCCGCCGGCATAGGGCACATGGGCCGCGGTGGTCCCGGTCGCCTGTTTGAACATCTCCATGGTGAGATGGTCGGAGGAGCCGATGCCGCTGGTCGAGTAGGCCGCCTTGTCGCCATTGGCCTTCAGCCAGTCGAGCAGCTCTGGCAGGGATTTCGCCGGCACCTGGCCGGGATGCACCACCAGCACATTCGGGGTCCGCACCGTCTGGGTGATGCGGGTCAGCTGCGTCACCGGGTCATAGGCCAGGTTCGGCCGCAGGGCGACGTTGATGGCCCAGGTGCTGATCGGCGCATGCATCAGCATGTGGCCATCCGGGGCGCTGCGGATCACCGCCCGCGCCCCGACTTCCCCGGTCGCACCCGGCCGGTTCTCCGCGACCACGGGCTTGCCCAGGGATTGCTGCATGCCCTGGGCCACCGCGCGGCCGATGATGTCCGAGGAACTGCCCGGGGCGAAGGGCACCAGGATGGTGACGGGGCGGCTGGGCCACTCCTCCTGCGCCACGGCATGGCGCGTGCCGAATAGCAGGCCGGCGGCCCCCAGCATGTGGCGGCGTTTCATGGCGTTGTCCTTCCCGTCAGGCCGCGTATTGGCGATGCCGGACGCTGCCCCGTCAATACGGCAGGCCCGGCACGGTCTTGACGCGCCCCGCTGGCCGCGCTCGCCTGGACGGCGGAGGATTCAATCCATGACGCCGCAGCCGCAGCCTTTCCGCCTGGCCGTCCCCGATGCAGCGATCGCCGATCTCAAGGCTCGTCTCGCCCTCACCCGCCTGCCCGATCAGGCCCCGGGCGAGGCCTGGGCCTTCGGCACCGATGTCGGCTACCTCCAGGGCCTGCTCCACCACTGGCAGCACGGCTTCGACTGGCGCGCCGAGGAGGCCCGGCTCAATGCCTTCCCGCAATTCACCGTGCCGCTGCACGGGATCGACCTGCACTACCTGCATGTCCCCGGGGTCGGCCCCGATCCGACGCCGCTGCTGCTGATGCATGGCTGGCCCGGCTCGGTCTTCGAATTCCTCGACATCATCCCGCGCCTGACGGACCCAGCCCGCTTCGGCGGCGACCCGGCGGATGCCTTCACCGTCGTCGCCCCCTCGCTGCCCGGCTACGGTCTTTCCTTCCGTCCGGGACAGCCGCGCTTCTCGATCGAGGCCGTGGCGGATTGCCTCGCCCATCTGATGACCGGCGTGCTCGGCTATCCCCGCTTCGGCGCCCAGGGCGGCGACTGGGGCGGCTTCACCGCCTCCCGACTGGGCGTGGCGCATCCGGAGAAGCTGCTCGGCATCCATCTCAACCTGCTGTCGCTGAAGCCGGACCAGCCGCCGCCCGCCAACCCGACGCCGGAGGAGGCCCGCTACGCGGAAGACGTCGCCATCTGGCTGAAGGAGGAGACCGGCTACCAGTGGATCCAGGGCACCCGCCCGCAGACCCTCGCCTTCGGCCTCAGCGACAGCCCGGCCGGTCTCGCCGCCTGGATCGTGGAGAAGTTCCGGGCCTGGTCGGATTGCGACGGCGATGTCGAAGCCGCCCATCCCCGCGACCGGCTGCTCGCCAACATCGCGCTCTACTGGTTCACCGGCTGCATCGGCGCATCCTTCTGGCCCTACTACGCCCGGGCGCATGGCTCCTGGCCCATCCCGGAGGGACGCACCGTCGATGTCCCCATGGGCTATGCCGCCTTCCCGAAGGAGATCCGGCGGCCGCCGCGCAGCATCGCGGAGCAGACCTATACCGATATCCGCCGCTGGACGCCGATGGCCAAGGGTGGCCACTTCGCCGCCATGGAACAGCCCGAAGCCCTCGCCGGCGAGATCGCCGCCTTCTTCCGCAGCCTGCGGGAGGCCACGCCATGAAGGCCGTCGGCTATACGACGAAAGGCCTGCCGATCGCCGATCCGGCCGCGCTGCAGGATCTGGTCCTGCCGGACCCCGGCCCGCCGCTCGGCCGGGACCTCCTGGTGCGGGTGCAGGCCGTCTCGGTCAATCCGCGCGACGCCAAGAGCCGCGCGGTCTTCGACGCCTCGCCCGACAAGCCGATGGTGCTGGGCTACGATGCCAGCGGCGTGGTCGAGGCGGTCGGTCCCGATTGCGCCCTGTTCCGTCCCGGCGATGCCGTCTTCTATGCCGGGGTGCTGGACCGGCCGGGCTCCAACGCCGAGCTGCAGCTGGTCGATGAGCGGATCGTCGGCCACAAGCCGGCCTCGCTCAGCCATGCGGAGGCGGCAGCCTTGCCGCTGACCACCCTCACCGCCTGGGAAATGCTGTTCGACCGGCTGGCGATCCCGCGCGACCGGACGGCCGGCGAATCGGTGCTGATCCTCGGCGGCGCCGGCGGCGTGCCTTCGATCGCCATCCAACTGGCCCGGGTCCTCACCGGGCTGACGGTCATTGCCACCGCCTCAAGGCCGGAAAGCGCGGAATGGGTGCGGGCCCGCGGCGCCCATCACGTGCTGGACCACACCAGGCCGCTGGCTGCCCAGGCCAAGGCGCTCGGCCCGATCCGCTACGTCTTCTCCACCCATACCGATGCCGCCGCCTGGGCCGAGATCGCCAGGCTAATCGCGCCGCAGGGCCGCTTCGGCCTGATCGACGACCCGGAGCCGCTCGACCTCCGGCTGGTGAAGTTCAAGAGCGTCTCCATCCATTGGGAGGCGATGTTCACCCGGCCGATGTTCCGCACCGCGGATATGCAGCGCCAGCACGAGATCCTGACCGAGATGGCCACCCTGCTCGACCAGGGCACCATCCGGCCCGGCCCGGCCACGCAGTACGGCAGCATCACCGCGGCGAACCTGCGGCGGGCCCATGCCGCGGTCGAGGCGGGCCGCGTCGTCGGCAAGATCGTGCTTGCAGGATTCGAAGCCACGCCGAACTGAACGGGACAGCGGCCTAACGCGCCACCAAGCGCGGTCCGCTCGACCGACCATGGGGAGGAATGATGATGCTCGACGATGGGCGAATGGAAGCCGCGGCCGCCTTGCTATGGCAACACTGGCGCGAGGGCCGTCGCCTGCCGGCGCTGCCGCCGGTGCTGCGGCCGGAGAACCGGGCGGAAGGCTATGCCATCCAGGCACGGCTGGGCACGCGGGACGGCCGCCCGCAGGCCGGCTGGAAGATCGCCGCGACCAGCGCCGCGGGCCAGGCGCATATCGGCCTCGATGGTCCCATCGCCGGCCGGGTGCTGGTTAGCCAGTTGCTCGCGCCGGGCGTGGCGGTGCCGCTCGGCGCCAATGCCATGCGGGTGGCCGAGCCGGAATTCGTCTTCCGCCTGGCCCGCGACCTGCCGCCTCGCACTGCGCCCTATACGGTGCCCGAGGTCATGGCCGCGGTCGGCACCCTGCACCTCGGCATCGAGATCCCGGACAGCCGCTTCGAGGATGTGGTCTCGGCCGGCGGTCCGCAGATCATCGCCGACAATGCCTGCGCCAACCAATTCGTCTTCGGCCCGGCCACCACGGCCGATTGGCGCGAGCTGGACTTGGCCGCCCATCCCGCCACGGCCCGGGTGGGCGATCGCTTCCGGCGCGAGGGTTCCGGCGCCAATGTCCTGGGCGATCCGCGCATCGCCCTGACCTGGCTGGCGAATGAGCTCTCGGCGCAGGATGTGACCCTCGCGGCCGGGCATTACATCACCACCGGCACCTGCATGGTTCCGCTCGAGATCCAGGCCGGCGATGCGGTGGAGATCGACTTCGGGGTGCTTGGCAGCATCGCGGTTCGGTTTATAGCGTGAGCTTTTCCTGACGAGGACGCCTGCATGCCACCGGATGCCGACACCTTCGACTACGTCATCGTCGGCTCGGGTGCCGCCGGCTCTGTCCTCGCCAACCGGCTGACCGCGGATGGCACCGCCACGGTCTGCGTCCTGGAAGCCGGCCCGCCCGACCGCAATCCCTGGATCCATATCCCGGCGGGCTTCATCAAGACCCTGGCCGATCCCGGCGTCACCTGGCAGTTCAAGACCGAGCCCCTGGCGATGACCGGCGGCCGGCGGATCGCCACGACCCAGGGGCGCACCCTGGGCGGCGGCTCCTCGGTCAATGGGATGATCTATAACCGCGGCCAGCCCGCCGACCTCGACCACTGGGCCCAGCGCGGCAACCGCGGCTGGGGCTACCAGGACTGCCTGCCCTACTACCGCCGCAGCGAGAACCGCGTCGGCTTCGGCGAGGACAACCGGGGCCGCTCCGAGGGCGGCATCCCGGTGACCGACATGGATTGGATCAACCCGATCTCGGAGGCCTTCATCGCCGGCTGCGTCGGCATGGGGATCCCCCGCAACCCCGACTACAACAGCGGCGACCAGGCCGGCGTCGGCTATTTCCAGCGCGCCATCCAGAACGGCCGCCGGGTTTCGGCCGCCACCGCCTTCCTCAAGCCGGCCCGGTCCCGCCGCAATCTCGAGGTCCGCACCAATGCGCGGGCCAGCGCAATCCTGTTCGAGGGCAAGCGCGCCACCGGCATCCGCTACGTCACCGCGCCCGGGGCGCCGGCGAAGCAGGTGATGGCCCGGCGCGAGGTCATCCTCTCCTCCGGCACGGTCAATACCGCGCGGCTGCTGCAGATCTCGGGCGTCGGCCCGGCGGAGTTGCTCGGCCAGCTCGGCGTCCCGGTGGTGCAGGCCCTGCGCGGCGTCGGCGCCAATTTCCGCGACCACTATGCCTCACGTTTCGTGATGCGGGCCAAGCCGGGCACCGAGACCCTGAACGGCCTAGCCCGTGGCCTGAACCTCGGCCTGCAGGTCGCCCGCTGGGGGCTGAAGCGGCCGAGCATCCTGGCCACCGCCCCCTCCCACGTCCATGTCTTCTGGAAGAGCTTCGAGGGCCTCGACGCGCCGGACCTGCAATGCGTCTTCACCCCCGGCAGCTATGCCGAGGGCAAGGTCTACGTGCTGGACGACTACCCCGGCGTCACCGCCGGCGCTTGGCAGCACCGGCCGGAAAGCCATGGCTGGGTGAAGGCCCGCAGCACCAATGTCTTCGAGGATCCCGAGATCAACCCGAACTACCTCTCGGATGCGATGGACGTGCGGGTCCATCTCGGCGGCATGCGGCTGCTGCGGCGGATGCTGAACACGCCGGAGCTGGGCCGCTTCCTCGAGGCTGAGACCCTGCCCGGACCCTCGGTCGAATCGGACGACGAGCTGCTGGACTTCGCCAAGAAGAACGGCAGCACGACCTACCACCTGATCGGCACCGCCCGCATGGGACCGGAGACCGACCCCACCGCCGTGGTGAACGACCGTCTTCTGGTCCATGGCATGCAGGCGCTGCGCGTGGTCGATGCCTCGATCATGCCGAGCATGCCCTCGGCCAATACCTATGCGACCACCCTGATGATCGCGGAGAAGGCGGCGGACCTCATCCTCGGGCGTCAGGCGGCGGCGGCCGCCTGACGGGTTGCGGCTAGCGCTGCGACGTCGTCACCGCGACGAAATTGGCCGCGCTGTCCTCGGCGACGCGGAACCACTGGACCTGCTCCAGCCGGAACTTGTCCCAATGCTCGTGGATGCGCTTGAACCGCGCATTCTGCGCGCCGATCTCGGCATACAGCTCCTGGGCGGCGCGGTAGAGCGCCGTCATCACCTCCCGCGGGTAGGGCCGCAGCTGGGTGCCACCCGCGATCAGCCGCCGCAGCGCCGGCGGGTTCAGCACGTCGTATTTCGCTGCGGTGGCGGCCCAGGCCTCGGCGGAGGCGACCTCCAGCATGGACTGGTAGGCTTTCGGCAGCCCGTCCCAGGCGCGCTGGTTGATCAGCAGGTCGGAGCTCGGCGCGATCTCCTGGAAGCCCGGGTAATAGTAGTACTTCGCCACCTGACCGAAGCCGAGCTTCTCGTCGTCATAGGGGCCGATGTATTCGGCGCCGTCGATCACCCCCCGCTCCAGCGCCGGGTAGATGTCCGAGGGCGCGATCTGCTGCGGGATGACCCCGAGCTTCGCCATCACGCTGCCGCCGAGGCCGGCGATGCGGAACTTGAGGCCCCGCAGATCCTCCGGCGTCTTGATCTCCTTCTTCAGCCAGCCGCCCATCTGGGCGCCGGTGCAGCCGGCGGGGATGGCGACGACGCCCTGGTCGCGGAACACCTCGCGCAGCTGGTCCCGGCCGCCGCCGTAATTCAGCCAGGCGAACATCCCCCGGCTCGCCATGCCCCAGGGCAAAGTCGTGCTGATGGCGAGGCTCGGGTCCTTGCCGAAGTAGAAGAGGCTGGAGGTGAAGCCGCACTCGACCGAGCCCTGTCCGACCGCGTCCAGGATCTGCAGGCCGGGCACGATCTCGCCCGGGCCGGAGACGGTGATCTCGAAGGCGCCGTCCGACATCTCCCGCACCCGCCGCGCGATGATCTCGGCGGCGCCATAGAGCGTGTCGATCGTCTTCGGGAAGCTGTTCGGGCAGCGCCAGCGGATGCGCGGCTGGGCGGAGGCGAGGTTGGGGGCGGCGAGCGCGGAAGCGCCCGCAATGCCGGCGGCTCCGCTGGCGATGATGCGGCGACGATTCATGAGGATCCTTCCCTGGGCTGCCCTCTTTTCCCGAGGGCTGACGCCGGGAAGTTACGCATGCGGCGCCGCCGAAGGCCAGACCGTGGCCGCTACCCCTCGGCCAGCCAGGCGCGGATCTCCGCGTCATGTTCGCCAAGGGTGGGCGCCGGCCGCCGCAGGCTCGCCGGCGTGCCACCGAGCCGCAGCGGCGGCGCCAGCGCCGGCTTCCCGTCGGCGCCGTCGACCACCACGCCGCGGGCCTGGGCCTGGGGATGCGCAAGCGCCTCATCATAGGACAGCACCGGCTCGCAGGGGATGCCGGCCTCGCCCAGCGCTGTCAGCCAGTGAGCGTTGTCCGCCGCCTCCAGCCGTGCCTGGATCAGCGGGATCAGCGCCGCATTGTTCGCCACGCGCTTGGCATTCACCGCGAAGCGCGGGTCCTCGGCCAATTCCGGCAGGCCGATGATCCCGCACAGGGCCCGCCAGAATTTCTCCTTGGAAGCGCCGAGGGTGATCCAGCCATCCCGCGTCCGGAACACCCGATAAGGCGCCGAGCCGCGGTGCAACTGGCCCATCCGCGGCGGCTTGGTGCCCTGGGAGAAGACATGCGCCGCCTCATAGACCCCGAGCGACAGGCCAGCCTCGAGCAGCGACTGGTCGATCCGCTGCCCCAGCCCGGTCCGCTGCCGCGCCTGCAGGGCTCCGAGGACGGCGATTGCGGCATACATGCCGGAGGTCACGTCGGTGATGGCGACCGGCAGCCGGTAGGGCTCCCCGTCCGGCGGCCCGTTGCCGGCCATCAGGCCGGACATCCCTTGGGCCATCATGTCGAGGCCACCATGCGCCGCCCAGGGGCCGGTCTGGCCGAAACCGGAGATGCTGGCGTAGACCAGCCGCGGATTCGCCTCGGCCATCGCCTCCCAGCCGAGGCCATGCCGCGCCAGCACGCCCGGGCGGAAGTTCTCAACCAGCACATCGGCCCGCAGCGCGATCCGCCGCACGATGTCGAGGTCGGCCGGCGCCTTCAGATCGAGCGCGATGCTGCGCTTGTTGCGGTTCCAGATGCCGAACGGGGCGCTCGCGGGTCCCCGGGGGCCGTCGACGAAGGGCGGCATCCGACGGGCATCATCCCCGCCATCCGGCCGCTCGACCTTGATGACGTCGGCGCCCATGTCTCCCAGCAGCATCGTGCAATAAGGGCCCGACAGGAAACTGGTCAGATCCAGCACCACCAGCCCATCCAGGGCGCCTGCCATGGGATGCCCCCCTCATGTTGCAGCGAGTAAAGACGCAGGGGCCGGATGGGGCAACCGACGCTTTACCCTTGATGCGACACAACATCCGGCCAAGCTTAACCACGCACCCGTAACCGATGGGATCCATGAGCAGCAACGCCCCGCGCCATATCCGCCTGACCTCGCACCCGGAGCCGCAGGCGCATCGCTGGCCGCTGCGCTGGGCGGCCCCCACGGCGGCCGAGCGGGGCCCGGTCATCGGCTCGGTCACGCGCCCGGCCGACCGCAACGTCATCGGGACGCACGGAGGCTCCTATTCCCTGTACCGGGCCCTGGCGGTCTCCGCCGGTACCCTCTCCCCGTTGCAACGGCCGGACCTGGCCAATACCCAGCCGGTGACCGATATCGGCCCCTATCCGCAGTGGTCGGAGCCGGGGAAGATCGTCTCGCTCGATCCCTGGGGCCATGTGGTGGGCGAGGCCTTCGGCGACGCGATCGGCGAGGGAATCGACATCCGCCCGACCATCGCCATCACCAAGGCGCGGCTGAACATGGCCGAGCTCAATGCCCTGATCGAGGCCGGCAGCCTGCAGCCCGACGGTCGGGTGCTGCACCGGGGCGGCGACGTATCCGTCACCAAGGCCGCCATCGATCCGGTCTGGTGGCTGCCGGGGATCGCCGAACGCTTCGGCACCTCCGAGCATGAGCTCCGGCGCACCCTGTTCGAGCAGACCGCCGGCATGTATCCAGAGCTCGTGACGCGGCCTGACCTCGCGGTCTTCCTGCCGCCCGTGGGCGGCATCACCGTCTATATCTTCGGCGAGCCCCACGACCTGGCCAACCGCAAGGTGCCCCTCACCTGCCGCGTCCACGACGAGTGCAACGGCTCGGATGTGTTCGGCTCCGACATCTGCACCTGCCGCCCCTACCTCATCCAGGGGATCGAGGAGAGCATCCGCTCGGCCCAGGATGGCGGGGTTGGGCTTGTCGTCTACAATCGCAAGGAAGGCCGGGCCCTCGGCGAGGTCACCAAATTCCTGGTCTACAACGCCCGCAAGCGCCAGGAGGGCGGTGACCAGGCGGCGACCTACTTCGAGCGCACCGAGTGCGTCGCTGGCGTGCAGGATGCGCGCTTCCAGCAGCTCATGCCGGATGTGCTGCACTGGCTCGGCATCACGAAGATCCACCGCCTGATCTCGATGTCCAATATGAAGTACGAGGCGATGGTGGACCAGGGCATCGATATCGGCGAGCGGGTCCCGATCCCGGCCGACCGCATCCCGCTCGATGCCTCGGTGGAGATGGAGGCGAAGAAGGCCGCCGGCTACTTCGCCCCCGATGCCCCGACGGAGGCCGAACTGGCCCGCACCATCGGCCGGCCCATGGACAGCATGTGAGCACCGTTTCGGAACCCGAGGGCGACCGGGCCCTGGCTGGCCGCCTGCTGACACCGGAGGCCGTGCGCCAGCGCTGCGGCGAACTCTTCGCCCTCGCCCAGGAAGGGCGGTTGGCCGGCTGGAGCCTGGACCTCGCCCGTCTGCCGGCTGCCGCCGACCTCGTCACCGCGGTGATCCGGCAGAACTACCCAAGCCTGGAGGTGCCCTTCCACGCCCGCTGGCGCCACTTCGCCATCGGCGGTATCGACCGCTGGGCTGCGGTGCAGGCGCGTGATCCCCGCATGGCCTTCGACCTCGCAATCACCTCCGTCCTGCTCGATGCCGGCGCAGGCATGGCCTGGCGCTACCGGGAGAGCGGCACCGGCCGCGAGTTCGCCCGTTCGGAAGGGCTTGCCGTCGCCAGCTTCGCCATGTTCACCGCTGGCGCCTTCGCCACCGATCGCCGCAGCCCGCGGGCCGATGCCGCCCGCCTCGCCGGCCTCACCGCAGACGATCTCGCCACCGGGTTCCAGGTCGGG
Organism: Paeniroseomonas aquatica; assembly: GCF_030409335.1. Classification (GTDB taxonomy): domain Bacteria; phylum Pseudomonadota; class Alphaproteobacteria; order Acetobacterales; family Acetobacteraceae; genus Belnapia; species Belnapia aquatica. The sequence goes on along the minus strand of NZ_JAUFPN010000153.1, from coordinate 110,796 downwards.
CCCGGCAACCCGCTCATCGGCCTGGAAGGGCGCGCTGCCCTGCTCCGCCGCCTGGGCGGCGTCGTCGCTGCGGCCCCCACGGTCTTCGCCGGCCGTCCCGGCGGCTTGTTCGATCATCTGGCGGCGCAGGCCGATGCCGGCATCCTTCCGGCGCGGGCCATCCTGCTGGCGATCTTGCACCACCTCGGCGGCATCTGGCCGGGGCGGGAGACCCTGGGCGGCGTGAACCTCGGCGACTGCTGGCGCCACCCCGGCATCGACGCCGCGGATGGGCTGGTGCCCTTCCACAAGCTGTCCCAATGGCTGGCCTATTCGCTGATCGAACCGCTGGAGGCAGCAGGCCTGCGCGTCAGCGGAATCGATGCCCTCACCGGCCTGCCGGAGTATCGCAATGGCGGGCTCTTCCTCGACCTCGGCGTCATTCGCCTGGTCGATCCCGAAGATGCGGCGCGGGAGCATGCGCCGGGCTCGCCGCTGATCGTCGGCTGGCGGGCGCTGACCGTCGCCCTGCTGGATGCCCTGGCCCCCCTGGTACGCGACCGGCTCGGCATGACGGCCGAAGCCTTCCCCCTTGCCCGCGTGCTGGAAGGGGGCAGCTGGTGGGCCGGCCGGCGCCTGGCGGCGGAGCGGCGCGCCGATGGGGGCCCGCCTTTGATCATCGCCAGCGATGGCACCTTGTTTTGAAGGACCCGGTCATGAGGCAAGTCCATGTCGTCCGTCACCCGCTGGTCCAGCACAAGCTGTCGCTGATGCGCAGCGCGGAGCGGTCCACCCAGGGCTTCCGCCGCCTGCTGAACGAAATCGGCATGCTGTTGGCCTATGAGGTGACACGCGACCTGCCGCTTGAGGAGGTGGAGATCGCCACCCCGCTGGCCACGATGAAGACACCGATCCTGGCGGGCAAGAAACTGGTCTTCGCCCCCATCCTCCGCGCCGGCATGGGCTTCGTCGATGGCATGCTGGAGTTGGTCCCATCGGCCCGGATCGCCCATATTGGGCTCTATCGCGACCCAAAGACCCTGCAGGCGGTTGAATACTACTTCAAGGCGCCGCCCGATGTGGCCGAACGCCTCGTCATCGTGCTGGACCCAATGCTGGCCACGGCGAACAGCGCGGTGGCCGCGGTGGACCGGCTGAAGGAGCGTGGTTGCCACGAGTTGCGGCTGGTCTGCCTGCTCGCGGCCCCCGAGGGGATCGAGCGCTTCCACGGCGTCCATCCGGAGGTGCCGATCTGGACCGCCTCCATCGACAGCCATCTTGATAGCCATGGCTACATCGTCCCAGGGCTCGGCGACGCAGGCGACCGGATGTTCGGCACCAAATAGTCTCGATGGAGCCAGATGTCTGGACGACTCGGATTGTTTCTGTCACAGATAGGGGTTGCAGATCCAAGAGGTTGAATACCCACGCAATCATGCCCAATAAGCGTAAGCCTGCCAAAGCCCGTTCATTGCAGCGAGGCTGCCAGTGTGCCGCCTTTCCTTTCCAGGAACGGGACGGCGAGACGCACGTGCTGCTGGTGACCAGCCGCGAGACGAAGCGTTGGGTGTTGCCGAAGGGCTGGACGGAAAAGCCCGGACGAGGCTCGGAGCAGGCGGCGCAGGAGGCCTTCGAGGAGGCCGGCATCATCGGCCGGATTGGCACGGCGTCGATCGGTGCCTACACCTATCCCAAGCGGCTGGACAACGGTGTCACCGTCACCTGCGACGTCGAGGTGTTTCCCTTGGCGGTCGATCGGTTGCTGGAGGACTGGCCGGAGAAGTCGCAGCGGGAACGGCGCTGGTTCACCCTATCCGAAGCGGCCATGGCCGTGGAAGAAGGTGGGCTGGTCACGCTGATGCTCCAGCTTTCGGCACCGTCACCCTGATCATCGACGCACGACGCCTGGGGGCCCCGGCCGCGACCTGACGGCCGCCCTGAAACGGGGCGCGACCCTTACGCCGATGCCTCTGGATGCGGTCGAGACAGTGTCCCCGTGTCGCCATCTCCGCATGCAGCCACCGGGACCTGCTTCCTGGTGGCCTGGGCCAGTGCTGGACCACCGCCACTGGTCGAGGCGCCCGCCAGCGGGCTTGGCCGCACCGACACCTCCATCGCCAACCAGTAGCGGAGTTGGAGCATGGCGCCAGGTATCGCCATCGCCGCGGTGCGTCGGCTCCGGCCCGATGCCATCGGGATGTCGGAGCTGCGCGCCTTCATCCCGCAAGGGCAATCACGGCTGCCTGAAGAAGCGGAAGCCTGACAGGACCTGGCTACCGGTTGCTATTCGGCAGCGGTCTCGTCGCCTGCCGCATCCAGGACATGCAGCGAATAGGTGAAGGCGGCACCCGCATTCAGGGCGATCGCCACGCCCAGCGCCTCCGCCATCTCCGCTTTGCTGGCGCCGGCGACCTTGGCCTTCCGCACATGCGCGTCGATGCAGCCGTCGCAGCGGGTGGTGACGGCGACAGCCAGGGCGATCAGCTCCCGCGTCTTGGCATCGAGGTGTTGGGTCGTGGCAGCGCCACGTGCCAAGGCGCCGAAACCCTTCACCAGCTCCGGATGGAGCCCGCTCAACTCCTTACCCCGCGCACGGGTGGTGGTGTTGTAGGCGTCCCAGTCCTTGATCCCAGTCATGTTCGCTCCCCCGAATTGCAATGGGCGCAGGGGGATGCCCCCTGCGCCCATAGTATCCGTCGGGTGCGGCGGAATGCCTACTCCACCGCCTCCGGCTCCTTCTCCGCCTCGCCATCGCCGGGGCCTTCCTCAGGCTTCGGCAGGGCGGGGGCGGCCGCTTCCAGGTAATCGAAGGCCAGGGAGCCATCCCGCAGGTTGACCTTGACCGAGCCACCCTTGACCAGCTTGCCGAACAGCAGCTCTTCGGCCAGGGGCTTCTTGATGTACTCCTGGATGACGCGCGCCAGTGGCCGGGCGCCGTTCAGCGGGTCGTAGCCACGCTCCGCCAGCCACTCCTTGGCCGCCGAGGACAGCTCGATCGTGACATTCCGGTCGGCCAGCTGGGCCTCCAGCTGCATAACGAACTTCTCGACCACCTGACCGACGATCTCCGGCGTCAGCCCGGCGAAGGGCACCACCGCATCCAGACGGTTGCGGAACTCAGGCGTGAACATCCGCTGGATCGCATCAGTATCCTCGCCGCTGCGCGCCTCCCGGCCGAAGCCGATCGCCGGCTTGGCCATGTCGGAGGCCCCCGCATTGGTGGTCATGATGAGGATCACGTTGCGGAAATCGACCGTCTTGCCATTGTGGTCGGTCAGCTTGCCGTGGTCCATCACCTGCAACAGGATGTTGTAAAGGTCCTGATGCGCCTTCTCGATCTCGTCGAGCAACAGCACTGCATGCGGATGCTGGTCGATGCTGTCCGTCAGCAGCCCGCCCTGGTCGAAGCCCACATAACCCGGCGGGGCGCCGATCAGCCGGCTGATCGAATGCCGCTCCATGTATTCCGACATGTCAAAGCGGATCAGCTCGATGCCGAGGGTTTTCGCCAACTGCTTGGCCACCTCGGTCTTGCCGACGCCGGTCGGGCCGCTGAACAGGTAGTTGCCGATCGGCTTCTCGGCATCGCGCAGCCCGGCCCGGGACAGCTTGATGGCCGAAGACAGCGCCTCGATCGCCTTCTCCTGGCCGAAGACCATGGACTTCAGGTCGCGCTCCAGGGTGCGGAGCGTCTCCTTGTCGTCGTTGGAAACCGACTTGGGTGGGATGCGGGCGATCTTCGCTACGATCTCCTCGACATCCTTCAACGTGACAGTCTTCCGCCGCTTGCCCTCGGGCTGCAGCATGCGGGAGGCACCGACCTCGTCGATCACGTCGATCGCCTTGTCCGGCAGCTTGCGGTCATGAATGTACTTGGCCGACAGCTCCACCGCCGCCCGGATGGCCTCGGGGGTGTAGCGGACCTTGTGGTGCTTTTCGTAGTTGGTCTTGAGCCCGGTCAGGATCTTGACCGCATCCTCGACCGACGGCTCGTTCACGTCGATCTTCTGGAAGCGCCGCACCAGGGCGCGGTCCTTCTCGAAGTAGTTGCGGTATTCCTTATAGGTCGTGGACCCCACGCAACGCAGCGTGCCCTGGGCCAGGGCCGGCTTCAGCAGGTTGGAGGCATCCATCGCGCCGCCGCTGGTCGCGCCGGCACCGATGACGGTATGAATCTCGTCGATGAACAGGATCGAGCCGGGCTGCTGCTCCAGCTCGTTCACTACGGCCTTCAGCCGCTCCTCGAAATCGCCGCGGTAGCGGGTACCGGCCAGCAGGCTGCCCATGTCCAGCGCGTAGATGGTCGACTTCGCCAGCACCTCGGGGACGTCGCCCTCGATGATGCGCTTGGCCAGACCCTCGGCGATGGCGGTCTTGCCCACGCCCGGATCACCCACATAGAGCGGGTTGTTCTTGGTCCGGCGGCAGAGGATCTGGATGGTCCGTTCGATCTCCTGATCACGGCCGATCAGCGGATCGATCTTCCCGGCCGCAGCCTTCTTGTTCAGGTTCACGCAGTAATTGGAGAGCGCATCCTGGCTGCGACCACCCCGCGGCTTCTCCTCCTTCTCTGGCTCCTCGGAGGGACCGGACGGGTTGGAGGAGGCGGTCGGCGTGCCCTGCACCGGCCGGTTCGTGGTGCGGCCCGGAGCCTTGGCAATGCCATGGCTGATGAAGTTCACCGCATCTAGCCGGGTCATGTCCTGCAGCTGCAGGAAATAAACCGCATGGCTCTCGCGCTCGGAGAAGAGGGCGACCAGGACATTGGCGCCCGTCACCTCATCCCGGCCCGATGATTGAACATGGATCGCGGCCCGCTGGACCACCCGCTGGAAGCCGGCGGTGGGCTTCGGATCCCCGGCCCGCTCCGTCACCAGCCCGGCCAGATCCTTGTCCAAGAATTCGGTCAGGTCGCGCTTCAACTTCTCGTTGTCGACACCGCAGGCCCGCAGCACGGTGGCCGCATCGGTGTCGTCGGTCAGGGCGAGAAGCAGGTGCTCCAATGTCGCGTATTCATGCCGACGCTCATTGGCGAGGCCGAGGGCGCGATGGAGCGTCTGCTCGAGATTGCGGGACAACATGCTCAAGACGCTCCCCGTTGGAACCCAACATGCCAGGAACATCCGGACACGAGGGCGGGTTTCCCCTAAAAAACCGTCGGACAAATAAACACCGTCGGATAGAACCAAGCTGGACCGAAAGCTGGGTCTTCCCCCTCCGCTGGGCGAGCCCCCCATTCGGCGGGGTGCCAACACCTTTTGGTAACAGCCCCTCACGCCACCACCAGCACCTTCGGCCCTGCCCGTCAGGATGCACCGGGCAGGACGCCTTGTGCGATCATTCCTTTTCGATCGTGCACTGCAAGGGGTGCTGGTTCTGGCGGGCCAGGTCCATCACCTGGGTCACCTTGGTCTCGGCCACCTCATAGGTGTAGACGCCGCAGACCCCGACCCCACGCCGGTGCACGTGCAACATGATCCGGGTGGCTTCCTCCCGGTTCTTCTGGAAAAACCGTTCGAGGACGTGGACGACGAATTCCATCGGCGTGTAATCGTCGTTCAGCATCAACACCTTGTACATGGCCGGCTTTTTGGTGCGTGTCCGGGTTTTCACGACCACGCCGGTATTGGGCGTGGTGTCCCCAGGCGTCGTCCCGCCAGGGGGATTCGCCCCGTCGGGACCCGATCCGCCCTGTTCCGCTCCGATAATCCGCTTGTCCTGATCGCTCATGAAGTTCCTGGTGGGCAGGCCTGCACCCGCCTGCGGGTATCCTGGTACGCCGGAATGACCCGGCCTGCCGGACAGGATATCGCCCCCGAAGGCGCAAGGTGAAGTGCCCAGCGGGGATCTGGGGAAGATATGGTTGCCCCACCCTAGCAGGGGAAGGGTTACCAGAAGCTAGTCGAGCCAGGCAGGGCGATTTGCCCTAACGAGAAGGGCCCGGCCCGGCACGCCCCGCAACGCGGAGAATGCCGGAGCCGGGCCCCGAAGCCTGGCCCGCCGGTCTTCTGACCGACGGGCGAGACGTTTGGCTTAGGCCGCGATCGGCTTAGACATGGTCTCGACCGCCAGCGTCATGCGGGCGGAGATCGGCGCGAAGGACGCCTCGACCAGCTTCAGGGAGGCTTCCTGCAGCTTGGTCGCCTCGGACATCGTCTTCTCGATCGCGGTACGGGTATAGGAGGTCTGGATCTCGGTGGCCTCCTTCAGGCTCTTCACCGTGGACAGCGCCTTGGCGCTGGCGATCGCGTGCTCGCTCAGACCCTGCATCAGCGCCATAGTCTGCTTGCTGAGGTCCTGCACGCCGGCGAAATAGACCTGCGTCGCCTTGGTGAAGGCCTCGGCATTGCCGCGGCTGAATTCCGCCGCCTGCTCGGCCGCCTTCATCATGCCGTCGGTCGCCTTGCTCGCCTGGTCCATGCTCTTCTCCACCGTCATCTGCGCCTGCGCGGCGCCCGTTCCAATCAGCTTCTGGGTCTTGGCGGCGCCCGAGGCAGCCGCATCATTCACCAGCTTCTTCACGTCAGCCGCTTTGGGCTCGGACATTGCCGTCATGGTCTATCTCCTCGAAAGGGGCCCTGAGACCCTGGCTCGGGCGTGGCCCCCACCCTGCGGCGTCAGGCTCGACCGATTTGCTGCACTGCAGCATGGCATGCTTTAAGACGAATATAACGCACATTGCAAGAGTTTTTTGCAGCGCAGCAAACCGTCAGCTTTGGGTCTGCGTCAGCGGTGTCATCGACTCTGCTCGTCGCAACGCACGGGCGCTGGCCGTCGCCGGCACTCGGGATTTGTCACAATCACTACGAATGATTGAACTGCTTAAGATTAGTTTCCGAGTATACCCCCCTAACCCTTTGCAGTCTCAGTGTTCCGCTTCCATTCCGGTGGACAAGGCCACTTCGTCGTCGCTAGGATGCCTGGGATTCGACAGCTTGCGGGGGCAGGCTGCGTGTCGGGGGGCTTCGATCTTGCGGATCCGTGCCATGTCGCGCCTGGGCCTTGGCCTGGCACTATCCGTTTGGCTCGCTGCGCAAGCGCAAGCCCAGATCGGCAGCGAACGATACTCTGCCATCGTGACCGATGCCCGCAGCGGCAATACACTTATCGCCGCCAATCCGGACGAGCAGCGCTACCCGGCCTCCCTCACCAAGATGATGACCGTCTACCTGGCCTTCGAGGCCCTGCGGGACGGTCGCACCACCCTCGACAGCGTCATCCGGGTCTCGGGCAATGCCGCTTCCATGCCGCCGTCCCGGCTCGGCCTCACCGCCGGCATGATGTTGACGGTGGAGGAGGCCATCCTCGCCTTGGTCACCAAATCCGCCAATGACGCTGCGGCGGCGCTGGGCGAATACCTCGGCGGCGGCTCCGAGGAACGCTTCGCCCAGATGATGACCCTGAGGGCCCGGGCCCTGGGGATGACGCGCACCACCTTCCGCAATGCCTCCGGCCTGCCGGACCTGGATCAGGTCACCACCGCGCGCGACATGGCCTTGCTCGGCCGCCGGCTGATGCAGGACCATCCCAGCCGCTACAGCTTCTTCTCGACGCCGCATTTCGTCTTCCGCGGCCGGACCCATTGGAACCACAACCGGCTGCTGCAGGAATACGAAGGCACCGACGGCATCAAGACCGGCTACGTGAACGACAGCGGCTTCAACCTGGTCGCCAGCACCCAGCGGGATGGGGTGCGCCTGATCGCGGCCGTCTTCGGCGGCCGCACCGGGCGGGAGCGCGATCGCCACATGATGGCCTTGCTGGATCAAGGCTTCATGCAGATGGGCGTGGCACCGACCGTGCACCGGAGCCTGCCGCCGATGATGGCGGCGGCCCAGGCCGCGCCGGTGCGGGCGGCTCGGGCCCAGCCGCGGCCGCAGCTTGCCGCCAGCCCGTCCAAGGCCCAGGTCGCGGCCCGCGCCGCGCGCGCGGCTCCCCAGGCCCTGGCTGCCCGGCCCTCGCTGTTGCGCACCGTCACCACCCGGAACGCCCGTCCGCCGGCTGCTGCCTCCCGCATCGAGCAGGGCGACTCCGGCCGCGGCTACGTGCGCGCCCCGGCGCGGGCCGTCCAGGCTCCGTCGGCCCGGCCCGGCCGCCCGAAGGCCACCGGCCCGAATCGCCGCTGACCCAATCGGGCCGGCGAAGGCTCGGCGCCGCCGGCGTCAGCCCATGCCGCCACGGGCGGTGATGGGCCACAGGCATTCGACCCGGCCCTTCCGCACCCCGACATACCAATCGTAGCGGTCCACCGTCGGGTCGCAATGGCCGGGGACCAGCCGGAGCTTCTCCCCCAGCGGCGGCGCCGCGCCATCCTCGACCAGCAGCTTGCCATGCTCGTCCGAGGCCCCGACGTAGTGCAGGCCGGGGCGGCCGTGTACCAGCGGCAGCCCGCTGTCGATCGCCACCGCCTTATGCCCTGCATCGACCACGGCGACGCCGGGGATCGCCCGGCTCATGACGGTCGCCAGCACGAACAGGCTCTGGCGGAACGGCGGCGGCTGCTCGTTGCGGGCGTAGTCGGCATCCATGAAGGCATAGGATCCCGCCTGGATCTCGGTATAGACGCCGCTTGCCACCTCATTCTCGAAGGTACCGGTCCCGCCGCCGCCGACGATGGCGCAGCCCAGCCCCTGCTGCGCCAACTGCTCGACCGTGCGGCGGGTGACCTCGGCGGCATGGCCGATGGCGGCGGCCCGCTCCTCCGGGCCGCGCTTGTGCTGGGCGCTGCCGTGGTAGGACTGCAGCCCGCCGAAGATCAGATGCGGGCTGGCGGCGATGACCTTCGCCAGTTCCACCGCCGCCGGCCCCGGCTGGACCCCGCAGCGGGACGCGCCGCAGTCGATCTCGATCAGCACCGTCAGCCGGGTGCCCGCCGCCGCCGCGGCCTGTTCCAGCGCCCCGACCTGCACCGCGTCGTCGACGCAGACGGCGACCTTGCTGATGCCCTGCAAGGCGGCCAGGCGAGCCAGCTTCGCGGCACCGACCACCTGGTTGCTGACCAGGATATCCGGGATGCCGCCCCAGGCCAGGGCCTCGGCCTCCGCCACCTTCTGCACGCATTGGCCGATGGCGCCGCGCGCTATCTGCAGCCGGGCGATCACCGGCGACTTGTGGGTCTTGGCATGGGCGCGGAGCTTGACCGGGGAATTGGTCAGGAAGCCGGCCATGCGGTCGAGGTTGGCCTCGAAGGCGTCGAGGTCGAGCACCAGGGCGGGCGTGTCGATCTCGTCCTCGGGCATGCCGGGGGCGGCGGGCGGCGGTTGCAGCATCAGGGGTGCTCCGGTTCGATGGCGCCGCGGTCGACGGCGGGATGTGGCGCACATCGTCAGGCCCGGCCGGCGCCGCGTCCAGCCCCGGCCCTGATGCCGTAGGTCAGACGAAGGTCAGCAGCCGGCGCGGGTTGCCGACCGTGATGGCGGCGATCTCCGCCTCGGTGAAGCCGCGGGCGGCCATCAGCGGCAGGACGTTCTCGAAGATGTGGCCATAGCCATGGCCGCCCCAGCGGGTCAGCCGGGTGCGGTAGCAGATGTCGTGGCTGATCACGACGCGCTCCAGATGGCCGCGGGCGATCAGGGCACGGATCAGCCGCAGCCTGATGGCATCGTTCGGCATGTCGATATCGGACAGCCCGTAATAGCTCGCCTCCTGCCCGAACAGGTCGAATTCCACCACCACTCCGGAATCCGCCAGGCGCAGCAGCCGTGCCTCGTCGAAGATCGTGCGGTCGATGTGGCTGAGGATGACGCGGCCGGGATCCGCGCCATGGGAGCGGACGAAATCGGCCACCTCCTGCGGCTGGTCCGGGTCGCGTCCGGGATGCACGTTCACCGCCGCGCCGGTCTCCGCCATGGCGAGCAGCGCCCCGGCCATCACCCGCTGCTCCTGCGCGGTCCAGGGCGCCTGACAGCCGATCTCGCCGATGATGCCGGCCCGCACCGCCGTGCCCCAGGCGCCGACCTGCACCTGGTCGACGATCTCCCGGGCGAAGTCCTCGGCGCTGCGGTCCTGGTTTCCTGGGTCCTGGTACTCGTGCACGTAGTGGCCGCAGCCCATGACGATATGGATGCCGGCCGCCTCGGCCAGCCGGGCCAGCGCCGCCGGGTCCGGGTCCAGCCCGCCGCAGGTCAGCTCCACCATGGTCCGCCCGCCCGCCGTCCGCATCGCGGCCAGCTCGGCGACCGCGGTCGGCTCGCAGCGGAAGCGCAGGTTGCCGGGGGCCTTGCGCTTGCGGCCGTAGTTGATGGCGAAGCAATTGCAGAGCGTGATCTCCTCGCCCTGGTCGGGATCGGCCCGCATCGCCGGGCTGCGGATGTCCCAGATCAGGTGCTCGTGCATCAGCGTCGGCCCCAGCAGCGCCGGATCCACCGGCCCGAGCACCGTCTGGGCCCGGCCGCGCAGCGCCTCGCGCGTCAGGCGGCTCATGGCCGGCCGAGGCCAGGGAATCGGTGCATCGCTGCTGTCATGCGGGTCTCCTGATCGCGGCCGTGGCGGCAGGCTAGCGCGGCCGCGGGCCGCTTGCACCGGGCTTCGGGCCGGCCTCAGGCATGGGTATGCGGATGGACATGCGGCCCGGACCCATGGTCGTGGCCTGCCGCCTCCTCCTGCACCGGGACCAGATGCAGGCTGTGGTGGCGGACGCCGCGCTGGCTGGTGACCGCATCGGCGAAGCGCCGCACCGCGCCGGTCGGGCCGCGCAGCACCGCGACTTCCAGGCAGGCCTCATGGTCCAGGTGCACATGCATGCTGGCGACGGCGATGTCGTGGTGGTCGTGATGCGAGCGGGTCAGCCTTCGGGCCAGGTCGCGCACCCCATGGTCGTAGACGTAGCTCAGCGTGGCGACGCAGGGCGCGGCGGGGTCATCCCCGGCCTCCCGGTCCACCGCCTCCCGCACCAGGTCGCGCACCGCCTCGGACCGGCTGGCATAGCCGCGCCGGGCGACCAGCCGGTCGATGGTGCCGAGCAGCGCCTCGTCGATGGTGATGGTCACCCGCTCCATGCCCTCGCCCCCCCGGCCCTGCACGCAGGATGCACCAGGGCTTGCGGCTCCCGCAAGAATTGTGTGACGATTTACAAGATTTGTATGAGGATTCGACGTGGCGGGACGGCCCTGGATCGGTGCAGGCGTATTGGCGGCCGGGGTGATGGCGGCGGCCTCCGGCCTCGCCGTGGCCCAGACGCAGGAGGGCAGCCTGCCGGCCCTGGTCGTCACCGCCCCGGTAGTGCCGTCCGCCACGGCCAGCGAGGTGCGGGTCAACGCGGGCGACATCGCCGCCCGCCCGCTGGGCCGCATCGGGGAGGCGCTGGAAGCCGCCCCCGGCCTGATCGTCACCCAGCACAGCGGCGAGGGGAAGGCGAACCAGTATTTCCTGCGCGGCTTCAACCTGGACCATGGCACCGACATCGCCATCAGCGTCGACGGCATGCCGGTCAACATGCGCACCCATGCCCATGGCCAGGGCTATGCCGACCTGAACTTCCTGATCCCCGAGCTGCTGGGCGGCCTGCAGGTCCGCAAGGGCCCCTACTTCGCCGATGACGGCGATTTCGCCACCGCCGGCTCGCTGCGGCTGGAGCTGGCCAACCAGCTCGACCGCCCGCTGCTGCAGGCGACGGCCGGCAGCTTCGGCTATTGGCGCGGCGTCGTCGCCGGCTCCCGGCCGCTCGGCAACGGGGTGCTGCTGGCTGCGGGCGAGGTGGCGACCTACGACGGCCCCTGGCGCCGCCCCGACCAGCTGCGGCGCCTGACCGGGATGCTGCGCTACACCGAGGGCACTGCCGACGACGGCTTCTCCCTCACCGCCATGGGCTATGCCAACCGCTGGCACGCGACGGACCAGCTCCCCGCCCGGGCCGTCTCGGCAGGGCTGGTCGACCGCTTCGGCACCCTGGACCCGACCGATGGCGGCCGGGCGGAGCGCTACAGCCTCTCCGGCCGCTGGGCGCGCAGCGGCGAGCACGGCACGACGCGGGTCGGCGCCTATGCCATCCGCTCGACCCTCGACCTCGGCAGCAACTTCACCTACTTCCTCGATGACCCGGAGAATGGCGACCAGTTCAACCAACGTGACCGCCGCTGGATCCTCGGCGGCGAGCTGTCCCACACTGTCCCCTGGACGCTGGCCGGACGCGCGGCGGTCACCCGCGTCGGCCTGCAGCTCCGGCACGACGACAGCCGCCTCGCCCTGGTCCGCACCGTGGCGCGCACGCCGCTCGCCACCGTGCGGAGCGACGCCGTGCAGCAGGACAGCCTCGGCGTCTTCACCGATACCACTTGGCAATTGGCGGATCGGCTGCGACTGACCGGCGGGCTGCGGACCGACTGGGTCGGCGGCCGGGTGCGCAGCGACACCGCCCTGAACTCCGGCGCCGCGGGCGAGTGGATCGCCAGCCCCAAGGCCGGCCTGGTGCTCGGACCCTGGTCCGCCACCGAATTCTTCGTCAATGCCGGCAGCGGCTTCCACAGCAACGACCTGCGCGGCGCCACCATCCGGGTCGATCCCACGGATCGGCTGACGCCGCTGTCCCGGGTGCCCCTTTTGGTGCGGGCCAGGGGGGCGGAAATCGGCCTCGCCACGCGGGTGGTGCCGGGGCTCGAATCCCGCCTCGCGGCCTTCGTCCTGACCCTTGGCTCCGAGATCCTGTTCCTCGGCGATGCCGGCACCACCGAGCCAAGCCGCGCCAGCCGCCGCATCGGCCTGGAATGGACCAACCGCTATCAGGCGAGGCCCTGGCTGGCTTTCGATCTCGACGTCGCGGCGACCCGGGCGCGCTTTACCGAGGACGACCCGGCCGGCCGCTACATCCCGGGCGCCCCCAACCTCGTGCTGGCGGCCGGGATGACGGTGGACGAGGGCATCGGCTGGTTCGGCACCACCCGGCTGCGCTACTTCGGTGCCCGGCCGCTGACCGAGGACAACAGCCAGCAGTCCCGCGCCACCGCCCTGGTCAATGCCCGCCTCGGCTATCGCTTCGAGAATGGGTTGCGGATGCAACTCGACGCCTTCAACCTGTTCGACAGCAAGGCGAGCCAGATCGACTACTTCTATGCCTCCCGCCTGCCGGGGGAACCGGGCGGCGGCGTGGAGGATCGCCACTTCCACCCGGCGGAGCCCCTGGCCCTGCGCTTCACCGTCGCCGCCAGCCTGTAGCAGACCGGCGTCAGGCCTCGGCCACCCGCCCGATCGGCCGCGCCGGCGCCTGCGCCGCCGGCCCGTCCCGGCAGAGCGAGGAGAAGAAGGCCCCACCGAAGGCGGCGATCACCGAGACCAGCCACATCTGGTCGTAGCTGCCGGTCCGGTCGAAGATCACGCCGCCCAGCCAGGCGCCGGTGAAGCCGCCGATCTGGTGGCCGAGGAAGACCAGCCCGAAGATCGTCGCCAGCCAGCGGGTGCCGAAATTGCGGGCGCAGAGCGCGACCGTCGGCGGCACCGTGGACAGCCAGAGCAGCCCCATGATCGCGGAGAAGACCAGGACCGAGGTGGTGGTCTTGTCCACCATCAGGAACCCGCCCATCAGCACCCCGCGCGCGGCATAGATGATGACCAGCAGCTCCCGCCGCTTCCATCGGCTGGACAGCTCCCCGGCGGTCAGCGACCCCACCACGTTGAACAGCCCGATCAGGCTGATGGCGGCCGCGCCCACGCCGAGCGGCAGGTGGCAGCTGGCGACGAAGCCCGGCAGGTGGACCGCCATGAAGCTGACATGCATGCCGCAGACGAAGAAGCCGAAGGACAGGAACCAGAAGGTCGGGTCGCCAAGGGCCCGGCGCAGCGCCACGCCCGCCTTCTCCTCGGCCGGGGCACCTGCCACGGGCTTCGCCGCCTGGTCGTTCAACGGCAGTGCCAGCGGGATCATCAGCAGGGAGACGCCCGCGATGACCAGCATCGCCACCTGCCAGCCGGCGCCCGAGATGCCGAAGGCGACCAGCGGAACCACCAGGAACTGCCCGAAGGAGGAACCGGCGGTCCCGAGCCCGGTCGCCCGTCCCCGCAGCCGCTCCGGCAGCAGCCGGGTCAGGCTGGCCATCACCACCGGCATCCCGGCGGCCGAGACCGCGCAGCCCATGACCACCCCGGCGAAGAAGGTGAACCAGAACAGGCTGTCCGAGAAGGCCATGCCGACCAGCGCCACCACCTGCAGGCTGGCGCCGATCATGATGACGGTGCGCCCGCCGATGCGGTCCGCCATCTGGCCCCAAAGCGGCTGGGTCAGCCCGTTGACCAGCACCTGCAGGGCAATGGCGAAGGCGAAACCGCTGGCGCTCCAGCCCTGCGCCTGGGTCATCGGCGCCAGGAACAGCCCGAGGCTCTGGCGCAGGCCCATGGCCAGGGCAGCGGTGATCACGCCACAGGCCAGCAGCAGCCCGACTCCGACCTTGACGCCGGGCGCGATTGGTCCAGCCATGGCGGGTCATCTCCTCACAATCCGCTGACATGAGAGCATCGCAGGGCACCTGCCGACAACCGCGCGAGGCGCATGGCAACCTGTCGCCCACATGCTTGTGGTGCGTGGCCATGGTCCCGTGAATTGCGCCTGAGGCGAGGGCGTGCGAAGGCCCCTGCGTTGCTCCCAGGGGACCATTGATGCTGCGTGCACTCTATGACCGCGTCTTGGCGCTGGCGGCCCATCGCCGGGCCCCGGCCTATCTCGCCGGCGTCAGCTTCGCCGAGAGCAGCTTCTTCCCCATCCCGCCCGACGCCATGCTCATCCCGATGTGCGTCGCCCGGCCGGAGATGGCCTATCGCTATGCCGGGATCTGCACCGTGGCCTCGGTGCTCGGCGGCATACTCGGCTACATCATCGGCTATTTCCTGTTCGACGCGCTGGCGGCGCCGGTGCTGGCGGCCTACGGCTATGCCGATGCGATGATCCGCTTCCAGGGCTGGTACGACCAGTGGGGCGCGCTGGTGATCCTCATCAAGGGGCTTACGCCGATCCCCTACAAGATCGTCACCATCGCCTCGGGCGCGGCGCATTTCAGCTTCGTCGTCTTCCTCGTCGCCAGCATCGTCACCCGCGGCGCGCGCTTCTTCCTGCTCGCCTTCCTGCTGCGGCGGTTCGGGCCGCCGATCCGCGACTTCATCGAGCGCCGCCTGACGTTGGTCACCACCGGCGCCGCCGCCGCCATCGTGCTGGGCTTCGTCGCGTTGAAGTTCCTGTAGCCTGGCCCTTCCCAGGACGTTGGCGGCATCCTGGGAAGCCGCCTTGACTATTCCCGCCAGGGATGGACGGCCCAGAGCTGTTCGTAATGGGTTTTCATGGTCACCAGCTCGGCGCGGTACTCATCCGGGCCGAGGATGCGGAGCGGCAAGGCGAGCTGCGTTGCAACCGCCTGCCACTCGGGATCCGCCACCGCTTTGCGGGCGGCGTCCACGATCCGGTCCAGCACCGGGCGCGGCAGACCGGCCGGTGCCGCCAGGCCTCGCATCGAGCCCTCGACCACATCGAAGCCCTGCTCCCGAAAGGTCGGGACATCCGCCATCACCGGCCAGCGGGTGGGACCCATCTGGCCGATCGGCCGGAACATTCCCTGACGAAAGTCGCCGATTGCCTCGCCGATGTTCGTCACCGCCAAGTCGATCTGCTTCGACAGGGTGGCGGTGCGCACCGGGGCCCCTCCGGCGAAGGGGATGTGCAGGAACTTCGTCCCGGTCGCCCGCTCGAGCGCCAGTACCGCCAGGTGGTCGTCCGAGCCAATGCCGGAGGTGCCGTAGCTGACTTGGCCGGGGCGCCGCTTCGCTTCCGCCACAAGGTCGGCGACCGTGCGGATCGGGCTGTCGGGCAGCACCCAGATGGCGCCGGGGTCGTCCACGATGTTCAGCACCGGGGCGAAGTCATCCAGCCGGAAGCGAGTCGCGGGGCGCTCGATCGGGATGGTGACGATGGTGGGCGTGTTGATGAAGCCGATCGTATAGCCGTCCGGCCTGGCACGGGCGAGTTCGGTGAAGCCGATCTCGCCCGAGGCGCCGGGGCGATTGGTCACCACCACGGGCTGGCCGAGGTACTTCTCCATGATCCGGGCCAGGGGCCGCGCTGCCACGTCGGTGCCGCCCCCGGCCGGGAAGGCCAGCACCATGCTGAGCGGCCGGTCGGGAAAGCTCTGGGCGAGCGCGGGGGTGGCAAGCGGGAAACCCACCAGCCCGGCAAGCAGGGTGCGTCGGTCCATCGGACGATCCTCCCGGTATCCGCTTCTCTGTGCGGCTCCTTGGACGGGATCGGACCATGACGGCTCGGCTATTGCAACGGCAGCGCGGGCGCCGCGTCACGCGAGGCCTACAGGGCAGGCGACGAAGCCGGTCTTTTCCCCAAGGCGGAAGCCGGCGCCCTCGTAGAAGCGCATGGTCGAATCCTGCTTCGGGCCGGTGAGCAGCATCACCTTTCAGCAATCCGCCGCCCAGGCGACGTCGAGTGCGGTGCGCAGCACCGCCCGACCATGCCCCTGGCGGTCGACATGGGTCACCACAGTCTCGATCAGGGCAAAGGGCCGCGCCGCCCGGGTCAGGGTGGGCGTGATGACCAGCGTGCAGGTGCAAATGGGCTCCCCGGTGCGCTGCCCGAGGAAGATGGTAATCGCTGGATTGGCCAGCAGTGCCTGCCAGCTCCGCGCCGCCGCTTCCGGCTCCGGCGGCGCCTCGGTGCTCAGATGCCGGTAGAGTGCGAGCAGAAGCGGCAGATCCGGCTGTTCCACCGCGCGAATCCGGATGGTCATGCGCATCCTCCCCTTGGCGGCCGGGCCGCCGCGGCGCCATGCTCGTCACGGTCACGGCATGACCGGAGAACGGGTGATGCGGCATATCCTGGCAGGTTGGGCAGGGACATCCAGCCCCCTGGCGATCGTGGGAGCGGTGTTGCTGGGCCTTGCGGCCCCCGCTCAGGCCGGCAGCACTTTCGACGCGGTGAAGCGCAACGGCGAAGTGCGCTGCGCCGTATCCACCGGCCTTGCCGGCATGTCGCAGCCCGATGCCCAGGGCATCTGGCGTGGCTTCGACGTGGACATCTGCCGCGCAGTGGCGGCCGCGATGTTCGGCGACGCCGGCAAGGCCCGCCTGATCCCGACCACCACCGCGACCCGCTTCACCGCCCTGCAATCCGGCGAGGTGGATCTGCTGTCGCGCACCACGGCGCTGACCCTGGCCCGCGACAGCCAGCTCGGCCTGACCATCACCGTGCCGCATTTCTTCACCGGCCAGGGCGTGCTGGTGCATCGCCGGCTGAACATCACCAGCGCGGCGCAGCTCGACGGCGCCACCTTCTGCGCGATGCTCGCCAGCGAGATCGAGCGCAACCTGGCGGACTGGGCGCGGCAGAAGAACATCCGCATCACCACCATCCCCTTCGACACGCCGCCGACCATCCAGGCCGCCTTCCAGGCCGGACGCTGCGATGCCATCAGCAACGACATGATCAACCTCTCCGGCAACCGCGCCGCGGCGCCGAACCCGGCGGACCTCGTGCTGCTGCCGGAGTTAGTCTTCAAGGAGCCGCACGGCGTGTTGGTCCGGAACGGCGACGCCGAATGGGCGGCGCTGACCCGCTGGGCGGTCTTCGCGCTGATCCAGGCGGAGGAAATGGGGCTGACCCAGGCCAACGTGGCCGAGATCCGCGCGACGACCACCGACCCGAAGATCCGCCGCTTCCTCGGCCTCACCGAGAACGTCGGCACCGGCTGGGGGCTTCCCGCCGGCTGGGCCTTCGAGGTGGTGCGGCAGGTCGGCAATTACGGCGAGGTCTTCGACCGCGGGCCGGGCAAGGTGCTCGGCATGGAACGCGGACTGAACCGGCCCTGGACCGAGGGCGGGATGCTGATGTCCTGGCTTTGGCAATAGGCAGCCGCAGCAAGGCCAGCCTGGGCGACTTCCCTCCTATTCGCCGGGACGCACCGCCGCCCGCACCGCCTCGGCAACCGCGACCGCATTCGGCGTGTCCGAATGGATGCAGACGCTGTCGCGCCCGACCGGGATGTCGACGCCGCCGATCGACGTCCCGCGGCCGTCCCGCACCGCCCGGCGGCAGCGCCGGGCCGCCTCGGCCGGATCCACCGGCGCATGCTCGCGGGTGATGATGAGGCCGCCGGCATCGGTGTAGTCGAGGTCGGCATAGAACTCGGCCACGTAGCGATGGCCGCGGGCCGGGTACAGCGTCTCGTGCAGGGTCCCGGGCAATCCGAAGATCGGCACCCGGAACACGTCCGCCGCGTCGCAGATCGCCGCCGCGACATGCTCCAGCCGTGCCGCCATGCCATAGAGCGCGCCATGCGGCTTGATGTGATGCAGGGTCATCCCCTCCGCCGCGAGGAAGCCCGACAGCGCGCCGATCTGGTAGATCAGGCAGGCCGCCAGCTCCTCCCGCCCCATCGCCATCTCCCGCCGGCCGAAGCCCTGCAGGTCCGGCAGCGAGGGATGCGCGCCGACCGCGACCCCATGCGCGCGGGCCAGCCGCACCGTCGCGCGCATCTGCACCGGGTCGGCGGCATGGAAGCCGCAGGCGACGTTGGCGACGTCGATCAGCGGCATCAGCGCCGCGTCGGCGCCGATGCGATAAAGGCCGAAGCCCTCGCCCATGTCGCAGTTGATCGTGGCCATCGCGCTCACTCCCGCCAGGGATGCTCGGCCCAGAGTGCCTGGTACCTCACCCGCAGCGCCATCAGCTCCGCGAGATAGGCATCCGGGCCAAGGAAGCGCAGCGGCAGCATCTGTTGCACGGCATTGGCCTGGAACTCCGGATTGTCCACGGTCCGCCGCACCGCGAGCGAGAGCCGCTCCAGCACCGGACGCGGCATGCCAGCCGGCGCCGCCATGCCGCGCATCGAGCCTTCGACCACGTCGAAGCCGGCCTCGCGGAAGGTCGGGACGTCGCCGGCCACCTCGGTCCGGTGCTCGCCCATCTGGCCGAGCATCCGCATCAGCCCCTGCCGGCTTTCCTGGACCCCTTCCGCCACATTCATCGAGCCGAGCGCGATGGTCCGGCCCAGCAGCGCCTGCTTCACCTGGGCGCTGCCGCCATAGGGAACATGCAGCAGCCTGACTGCGGCCTGCCGCTCGAAGGCCATGACCGCGAGGTGATCGTCCGAGCCGATGCCGGTCGTGCCGTAGCTGATCGTCTCCGGTGCCGCCTTCGCTGCGGCGATGAGGTCGGCGAGGCTGCGATAGGGGCTGTCGGTCAGGACGTAGAGGGCGCCGGGATCATCGACGATATTGGCGATCGGGCTGAAGTCCTCCAGCCGGAAGCGCGTGCGCCGTTCGATCGGCAGGGTGACGATATGCGGGGTGTTGATAAAGCCGATGGTCAGCCCGTCCGGCTTGGCGCGTGCCAGCTCGGCGAAGCCAATCTCGCCGCCGGCCCCGGGCCGGTTCACCACCACCACGGGCTGGCCCAGGTCCTTTTCCATGTAACGGGCCAGGGTGCGGGCGGCCAGGTCGGTCCCGCCCCCCGCCGCGAAGGCGACCACCATCGTCAGCGGCTTGTCCGGGAATTCGGCCCGGGCGGTGCCCGGCAGCAGCAGCGCGGGGGTGGTCAGCAACAGGCGGCGGGTGGTCATTCTCAGTTTCCCCCAGACATGGAAAAGGCCGACGGGTCACCCCGCCGGCCTTTGATCCCGCAAATCCTGGTAGAACTCAATCGGCGGCCAGAGCCATCCGGCTGCGGTTCATCCGGCTGTTCACATGGTCCTCGGCCATATCCACCACCCGCTCGGTCTCCTCGGGGGTGAAGACGTGGCCGGCGCCCTGCATCACCCGGTAGTCGATGGTGATGCCACGCTGGGTATTCAGCTTGTCGACCAGCTTCTTCACCGAGGATTCCGGCACCAGCTCATCCGCCGCACCGTGCAGAATCAGGCCGTTGCACGGGCATGGGGCGAGGAAGCCGAAGTCGTAGTGGCTGGCGGGCGCGCTGATGGACACGAAGCCACCCATCTCGGGCCGCCGCATCAGCAGCTGCATCCCGACATAGGAGCCGAAGGAATAGCCGGCGACCCAGAGGCTATGCGAGTTAGGGTTCACCGCCTGCAGGAAGTCGAGCGCGGAGGCCGCGTCCGAGATTTCCCCGATCCCGCCGTCATAACGCCCCTGGCTACGCCCGACCCCACGGAAATTGAAGCGCAGGACCGAGAAGCCCATGGACTGGAAGCGCTGGTAGAGGGCGTAGGTCACCCGGTTGTTCATCGTCCCGCCATGCAGCGGGTGCGGGTGCAGCACGAGCGCGACCGGGGCGTTCGGCTGCTTCGAATGGTGGTAGCGGCCTTCAAGCCGGCCGTCGGGGCCGGCGAACATGACCTCAGGCATCGTCCCGTGGGTCCAATTCCGGTTGTGCCGCGCGCGTCTGGGCTGCCGACGGGAATGCTGGCTCCGCCGACAGGCCAAGCGCGCACTGACGCTTGGTGGGGAAGTCCTGGCTGGCACCGCACCAGCCACCGTCCATATCCGGTTCTGTCCACCAGCCGCCGAATGGTTGACTAGGATGGTCGGACAAAATAGCCTGACTGATGCGATGCCCCCTTGCAGGGATGGATACATCGCGCAGCTTTGGCTCCGGTTCATGGTCGATATCCCCGGACAGGCTCCCGGATCCGAGGATGACGGGAATATAGGCATCTGACTCCGAGTTTCATAACGGATTCAAGGCATGGCCCCCATGTTCCTTGATCAAGGCCACGAAAGCCGCCTCCAGCGCGCCTGATGGTAGAGGTCCAAGGCATGAGACTTTCCACCCGTGGTCGTTATGCCGTCATGGCGATGGTCGAATTGGCGGCCCGGCAAGACGCTGGCTGCGCCGCGGTCCGCCAGGAAAAACCAGCATCCAGGCCGGTGTCGCTTGCGGATATCGCGCAAGCCCAACAACTCTCGGTCGCTTATCTCGAACAGTTGTTCGGCCATTTGCGTCGGGCCGGCCTCGTTGCGTCCGCGCGGGGTCCCGGCGGTGGCTATCGGTTGGCCCGCGCGGCCGATGCGATCACCGTTTCCGCGATCGTGGACGCGGTCGATGAGCCGCTGCGAGCAACCCGTTGCGAGGAGGGCGCGCCAGGATGCTTGGCCGGTCACCGCTGCCTGACCCATGACCTCTGGTCCGAGCTGGGCGAGCAGATCCGGCTCTTCCTGGCGCATGTTTCCCTGGCCGATGTGGTATCCGGCAATGTTCGCGGCCGGGCAGCGGTTCCCAGCCGGGACTGCCCGGTGGTGGAGCCTGCCGGGCCCGGCCTCGGCCCATGACCGCCCTCTATCTCGATGCCAATGCGACCGAGCCGTTGCGGCCGGAAGCGCGGGCGGCCGTCCTGGCGGCTTTGGACGCGGGGGGCAACCCGTCGTCGGTGCACGGCCAGGGCCGCGCGGCGCGGCGGCGGCTCGAAGACGCGCGGGAGGCCGTGGCCCGTCGCTTCGGCGCCCGCAGCGGCGAGGTGATCTTCACCAGCGGCGGCACCGAGGCCAATGCGCTGGCAATCCACGGCCTGCGCCCGGGCCGCCGCCTGCTGGTCGGGAGCACGGAACATCCGGCCGTCCTGGCCGCCGCCGGTCCCGAGGCCGAGGTCATCCCGGTGCTGGCCGACGGCACGCTGGACCTCGACGTCCTGGCGACGCTGCTGCAGGGCGGGCCCGCCCTGGTCTGCCTGATGGCCGCGAACAACGAAACCGGCGTGCTGCATCCCTTGAGCGCGGCTGCGGCCTTGTGCCGCCAGCGGGGCGCCCTGCTGCACGTGGACGCGGTTCAGGCTGCAGGCCGGGTCCCCCTGCCCACCGATTTCGATTCGATGGCGCTGTCCGGTCATAAGCTGGGGGGACCACCGGGTGCCGGGGCAGTGCTGCTCCGCCCGGGACTGCAACTGCCGCCGCTGATCGCCGGCGGTGGCCAGGAACGCGGCCGCCGCGGGGGGACGGAGCCGCTGCCGGCCCTCGCCGGGCTGGCCGCCGCCGCCTCGGCGCCGGTGGATCCGGCCCGGCTGGCGGCCCTGCGCGACCGGATCGAGGCCGGCGCCGACACCATCGTCGCCGGCGCCGGGGCGCCGCGCCTGCCCAATACGACCTGTCTCATCCTGCCGGGTGTCCCCGCCGAGACCCAGGTCATCGCCCTCGACCTCGCCGGTATCCGGGTTTCGGCCGGGGCCGCCTGCTCCTCGGGCAAGGTGGCGCGCAGCCCGGTGCTCGCGGCCATGGGCTTCGGCCCCTTGGCCGGCTGCGGTATCCGGGTCTCGCTGCCCTGGAATGCGCCCGAGGATGCCGCCGAGCGTTTCCTCGCCGCCTGGGCAGCCATGCGCGCTCGGCTCTCGAAATCCGCGGCCTGAAGGGCCACACAGCAGGGATGCGCCCGAACCGCCCGGTCTATCTCGACAATCATGCGACCACGCCGGTCGACCCCCGCGTGCTCGCCGCCATGCGGCCCTGGTGGGAGGAGAATTTCGCCAATCCCCATAGCGTCGAGCACGCGATGGGGCGGGCCGCCGAGGAAGCGGTGGAGGCCGCCCGCGCCGAGGTCGCCGGGCTGATCGGCGCCGAGGCGCGCGAGGTCATCCTCACCTCCGGCGCCACCGAGGCAAACAACCTTGCCATCAAGGGCGCCGCCCGCTTTGCCGCCGCCCAGGGCAGCGACCGCCGTCGCATCGTCACCCTGGCGACCGAGCATAAATGCGTGCTCGAATCGGTTCGCGACCTGGCCGCCGAGGGCTTCGAGCCGGTGGTGCTGCCGGTGCGGCCCGATGGCTTGGCCGACCTCGACCTGCTGCGGAAGGCACTCGATGACCGTACCCTGCTGGTTTCGGTCATGGCGGTGAACAACGAGATCGGCGTGGTGCAGGACCTGGAGGCCATCGGCGCCATCGCCAAGGCGGCCGGCGCGCTGTTCCATACCGATGCCGCCCAGGCGGCCGGCCGCATCCCGCTGGACGTCGAGGAGATCCAGGCCGACCTCCTCTCGCTCTCAGGCCACAAGATCTACGGCCCGAAGGGCATCGGCGCGCTGTACGTCCGCCGCCGCCCGCGGGTCCGGCTCAGTCCGCTGTTCTCCGGCGGCGGCCAGGAGCGCGGCTTCCGCTCCGGCACCCTGGCGGCGCCGCTGGTGGTGGGCCTGGGGGAGGCCGCCCGGGTGGCCGCGACCGAGCTGATGCTCGACGGCGGCCGCATCGCCGGCCAGCGGGACCGTTTCCTCGCCGCCTTGCGGGCCGAGGTCCCGGAGGTCCGGGTGAACGGCAGCCTGGACCAGCGGGTCTCCGGCAACCTGAACCTGACCTTCCCCGGCCCGGTCGATGCCCAGGCCATCATGGCGGCGAGCCCGGATGTCTGCGTCTCCAGCGGCTCGGCCTGTTCCTCGGCCGCGGTCGAGCCTTCCTATGTGCTGCAGGCGCTTGGAATGCCGGAGCATGAAGCACGCGCCACCTTGCGGATCGGGATCGGCCGCTTTACCTCGCCGCAGGATGTGGACCGGGCCGCGGCAGCGCTTGCCGCCGGCTGGCGCCACGCCGCCCGTCCGGAGCAGTAAGACACCATGCCCAAGATGACCTTCGTCGAGCGTGACGGCACGAAGCGCGAGGTGGATGCGCCGCTCGGCCTTTCGGTGCTCGAGATCGCCCACAAGCATGGCGTCGATATCGAGGGCGCCTGCGAGGGCTCGCTCGCCTGCTCCACCTGCCACGTCGTCGTCGACGGCAGCTGGTTCAAGCAGCTGGCCGCGCCGACCGAGGACGAGGAAGACATGCTCGACCTCGCCTTCGACCTGCAGGAGACCAGCCGCCTCGGCTGCCAGATCATCATGACCAACGAACTGGACGGGCTGGTGGTGAAGCTGCCGGCCGGCACCCGGAACGCCGGTGGCTGACGCCTGGGACGACTTCGGCAGCGAGGGCGGCCTGTACCGAAGGCTGCGGGATGCCTGCGCCGCGGATTGGGCAGCCTATACCTGGCACCCCTTCTGCCAGGGCCTGTCCGACGGCTCGCTGCCCCTGCCCGCCTTCCGCCGCTACCTGATCCAGGACTATCTGTTCCTGATCCATTTCGCCCGGGCCAAGGCTCTGGCGGTCTTCAAGGCCGAGAGCATCGAGGCGATGCGCGACAAGACCGCCTCGATCAGTGCCATCCTGTCGGAGACGCTGCTGCACCTGAAGTACTGCGAGGAGTGGGGGATCCCCGAGGCCGAGGTCCGCGGCACGGCGGAATCCGCGGAGACCGTCAGCTATACCCGCTACGTCATCGACCGCGGCCTGGCCGGCGACATCCTCGACCTGGAAGTGGCGCTGGCCCCCTGCACCGTGGGCTATGGTGAGGTGGCGCTGCGCATCATGGCCGACCCGCGCCGCCAGGTGGTGGACAATGCCTACCAGAGCTGGATCGATGCCTATGCCGCGCCGGCCTATCAGGCGATGGCCCGCGCCGCTGCGGCGCGGATCGACGCGCTCGGCGTCAGCCATGGCGGCGAGGCCCGCTTCGCCCTGCTGAGCGCCACCTTCTCCGAAGCGGCGCGGCTGGAACAGCGGTTCTGGCAGCAGGGCCTGGACGCAGTCTGATGCGCATACTTGTCGCCATGTCCGGCGGCGTGGACAGCAGCGTGGTCGCCGGCCTGCTCAAGGCCGAAGGCCATGAGGTCATCGGCGCCACCCTGCAGCTCTACGACCACGGCGCCGCTACCGCTCGGCGCGGCGCATGCTGCGCCGGCCAGGACATCCACGATGCCCGCCGGGTGGCCGATACCCTCGACATCCCCCACTACGTGCTGGACCGCGAGGCCCGCTTCCGCGACGCCGTGGTGCAGGATTTCGCCGATAGCTACGCCCGCGGCGAGACCCCCATCCCCTGCGTCCGCTGCAACCAGTCGGTGAAGTTCCAGGACCTGGTCCTCCTCGCCCGCGACCTCGGCGTGGAGGCCCTCGCCACCGGCCACTATGCCCGCCGCGTCGAGGGCCCGGCCGGCGTCGAGCTGCACCGCGCCGCCGATCCGGCCCGCGATCAGAGCTACTTCCTCTTCGCCACCACCGCCGCGCAGCTCGCATTCTGCCGCTTCCCCCTCGGCGGCTATCCCGACAAGGCCGCCGTCCGCGCCGAGGCCTTGCGCCTCGGCCTCGCGGTCGCGGAGAAGCCGGACAGCCAGGACATCTGCTTCGTCCCGGAGGGCCGCTATTCCGACGTGGTGGCGAAGTTCCGCCCCGATGCCGCCGAGGCCGGGGAGATCGTCCACCTCGATGGCCGCGTCCTCGGCCAGCATGCCGGCATCGCCCGCTTCACCGTCGGCCAGGGGCGGGGGCTCGGCCAGGCCTCCCGCGACGGCGACCAGCCGCTCTATGTCGCGGCCGTCGAGCCCGGCCGCCGCCGCGTCGTGGTCGGCCCCCGTGCCGCCCTGCCGCAGGCGCAGATCGAGGTTGCCGAGGTGAACTGGCTCAGCCCACCGCCCAGCGGGCCGCTGGCCTGCCAAGTGAAGCTCCGCGCCCGCGAGGTCCCGCAGCCGGCCACCGCCCATTGGGATGTCGCCGGCGGCCTGCTGCGCGTGGCGCCCGCGGTCCCGGCCATCGCCGCCCCCGGCCAGGCCTGCGTCCTTTATGACGGCGACCGCGTCCTCGGCGGCGGCTTCATCCGCCGCACCGCCTGACTAGCCGAAAACCTCGGCCCAGCAGGCCTGCATCGCCGCCTGCACCTCCTCCATCGTCGCCAGCACGCCCTGGTCGTGCAGGCTGGTGACGCCGTGCTGGCTGATGCCGCAGGGCACGATGCCGCCGAAATGCGACAGGTCCGGGTCCACGTTCAGCGCCACCCCGTGCCAACTCACCCAGCGGGTCACCCGCACCCCGATGGCGCCGATCTTCGCCTCCGTTCCCCGCGCCTTGTCGGCCACCCAGATGCCGACCCGCCCCTCGCGCCGCTCGCCGACCACGCTGAAGCGCCAGAGGGTGCGGATCACCCAATCCTCGAGGCTGTGGACATAGGCGCGGATGTCCCGCCCCCGCTCGGCCAGGTCCAGCATGACATAGCCGGTCACCTGGCCGGGCCCGTGGTAGGTCCATTGCCCGCCCCGCCCGGCGCGGAAGACCGGGAATCGGGCATCGACCAGCCCCTCCGGCGTGGCCGAGGTCCCGGCCGTATAGGTCGGGGGATGCTCCACCAGCCAGACCAGCTCCGGCGCCGTCCCGGCCCGGATCGCCGCGACCCGCGCCTCCATCCGGGCCAGCGCCTCGGCATAGGGAACCGGCGCCGCGGCGAATTCCCATTGCGGCTGGCCGGGCGCCACTTGGCCCGTTGAACCCGGCGCATTCATCGGCTATACGCCCCGCCTCTGCCCGGTTTGCGGTCGTGGTGGAATGGTAGACACGCCAGCTTGAGGTGCTGGTGGGGGAAACCCCTTGGAAGTTCGAATCTTCTCGACCGCACCACTTTCCCAAATCCTCCTGACGCCGATGCGCCGCCGTCTGCCGCGCCGCTTTGGGCCCTCCGCCGCTTTCCGCTAGGGTAGCGCCAGAAGGGGACCGAAGCATGGACGAGGATTTCCGCAAGGCCGCGCTCGACTACCACCGCTACCCGCGGCCCGGGAAGCTGGCCATCGAGCCGACCAAGCGCATGGCGACCCAGCGCGACCTCGGCCTCGCCTATTCCCCCGGCGTCGCCGCCGCCTGCGAGGAAATTGCCGCCAACCCCGACGCCGCCTGGGACTATACTGCCCGCGGCAATATGGTGGCGGTCATCACCAATGGCACCGCCGTGCTTGGCCTGGGTGCCATCGGCGCCCTGGCCTCGAAGCCGGTGATGGAGGGCAAGGCGGTCCTCTTCAAGAAATTCGCCGGCATCGATTCCATCGACATCGAGATCGAGGAACGCGACCCCCAGAAGCTCATCGAGGTCATCGCCGCGCTCGAGCCCTCCTTCGGCGCCATCAACCTCGAGGACATCAAGGCCCCCGAGTGCTTCGAGGTCGAGGCCCGGCTCCGTGAGAGGATGCGGATCCCGGTCTTCCACGACGACCAGCACGGCACCGCCATCATCGTCGCCGCCGCCGTCCGCAACGGGCTGGTGCTGCAGGGCAAGCGGATTGAGGACATCAAGCTGGTCAATACCGGCGGCGGCGCCGCGGCGCTCGCCTGCCTCGACCTGCTGGTGACCATGGGCCTGAAGAAGGAGAACATCACCGTCTGCGACATCGCCGGCGTGGTCTACGAGGGCCGCACCGAGGCGATGGATCCCTACAAGGCCCGCTACGCACGCCACACCGATGCCCGCATGCTCGAGGAGGTGCTGGATGGCGCCGATGTCTTCCTCGGCCTCTCGGCCCCGCGCGTCCTCAAGGCGGAATGGCTGAACAAGCTCGGCCCCCGGCCGCTGATCCTGGCCCTGGCCAATCCGGAGCCCGAGATCCATCCTGAGGCCGTCCGCGCCGTCCGCCCCGACGCCATCGTCGCCACCGGCCGCACTGACTACCCCAACCAGGTCAACAACGTCCTCTGCTTCCCCTTCATCTTCCGCGGCGCGCTGGACGTGGGGGCGACCACCATCAACGAGGCGATGAAGGTCGCCGCGGCGGATGCCATCGCCGCCCTGGCCCGGGTCGAGGCCTCGGAGGTCGTCGCTGCCGCCTATGGCGGGGCGGCACCGGTCTTCGGCCAGGACTACATCATCCCGAAGCCCTTCGACCCCCGGCTGATCCTGGAGGTCGCCCCGGCGGTCGCCCGGGCCGCGATGGCGAGCGGCGTCGCCCGCCGTCCCATCGCCGACTTCACCGCCTATCGCCGGGAGTTGGAGCGCTTCGTCTTCCGCTCCGGCAACCTGATGCGGCCGATGTTCGAGGCGGCCAAGGGCAGCCCCCGCCGGGTCGCCTATGCCGAGGGCGAGGACGAGCGGGTGCTGCGCGCGGTGCAGACCGTGCTGGACGACGGGATCGCCGAGCCGGTGCTGATCGGCCGCCGCGCGGTCATCGAGGCCAAGGCCAAGGCCATGGGCCTGCGGATGGATTTCTCGGAATCCGTCCAGGTGCTGGACCCCGCGGTGGACAGCGCGGTCTTCGACCCGCTGATCCCGCTGTACCAGCAGCGGATCGGCCGCCGCGGCGTGCCGCCCGACGCCGCCGCGCGCCGCGTCGGCAACCGCCCGACCGTCGCCGCCGCGCTGCTGCTCGAATCCGGCCAGGTGGATGCGGTGCTGGCCGGCGGCACCGGCACCTGGATGCGGCAATGGCACTATGCCTACGACGTCATCGGCAAGCGGCCCGACGTGAACCGGGTCTATGCCCTTTCGGCCGTCATCGTCTCCGGCGTCACGCTGTTCTTCGTCGACACCCACCTGATCGTCGAGCCCACCGCCGAGCAGATCGCCGAAATGACTCTGCTGGCGGCCGAACAGGTGGAGGCCTTCGGCATCGTGCCCAAGGTGGCACTGCTGTCGCATTCGTCCTTCGGTGCCTCCAATGCGCCGTCCGCCCGGATCATGCGCCAGGCCTTGCCGCTGATCCGGGCCCGGGCCCCCGAGCTCGAGGTCGACGGCGAGATGCACGCCGACGCCGCGCTGGTGCCGGCCATCCGCGCCCGGGCCGTGCCGGACAGCCGCCTGACCGACACGGCCAATCTGCTGGTCTTCCCCGGGCTGGATGCGGCCAACATCAGCTTCAACCTGCTGAAGGCGGCGGCGGACGGGCTTCAGCTCGGCCCCATGCTGCTCGGGATGCGCAAGCCTATCCATGTCCTCGTCCCCAGCGTCACCGCGCGGGGGATCGTGAATTTGACGGCGCTGGCGGTGCATCAGGCGAATGGGCTCGCCAGCGAAGCGGCACCTGCTGACACCGTCTCAGGCCCCACCGCCTGAGGCGGAGGCGCCGGGCGGCACTGGCAGGACCCTGAGTCACCCTGGCAGGCGCGGCGACCCGCGCGTGCCATGGTCTGGTGTCGCGCCTCGGGCGGAGGGCTATCGGGCCGTCGCGGTGATCCCGAGGGCCCGCTGCATCGCCGGCGGCCCCCCAAGGGCCAGGGGCGGCAACTCGCTCACCGGCACCGGCTTGGGCGGGGCGGCGGTGATCGTCACCTCGGTCGCCTGGCCCCGCAGCAGACGCTGCACCGCGGCGAGCACCGGTGCGACGGCGCCACCACCGGCCATCGCCCCCGCCGCCTGGGTAGCCCAGCCGTCGCGGATCTGCCGTTCCGTCCGCCGCGTGGTAGCCGCTTCCGCCGCTGCCAGCCGTCCCAGCAAGGACTGATCGAGGTAGCGGAGGCTGAAGGCCGCCAGCCGCGCATCCTGGAAATCCATGCGGGAGGCCGCTTCCGCCCCCACCCCTTCCAGGGTGAAGGACAGCCCCATGGCCGCCGCATCCCGGATGCCGAGCAGGAAGCCGATCAGCTCCAGCCGGCCGGCCGTCGCATCGAAGCGGGTCTCGGCCGACAGGTCGCCGGTCAGCGCGGCATAGCCCAGCTTCCGCAGCCAGTCCTCGATCAGCGGGAAGGGTTCGACCCGCAGGCCTTCCAGGGTCACCCGCCCCGTGTCCGGCCGGCCCTGGCCCTGGACCCCGGCCATCCGCAGGGCGCCGAGGGCGCCGACCCGGGCATCGCCCTGGGTGACGGTGATGCCCTCGATCGCCAGGGAGTAGTCGGCATTCGGTCGTGGCGGCACGTCGCCGGCCGCGAGCGCCGCCAGGACCGCGTGCAGTTCGACCCCTTCCAGGGCAATGCGGGCGATCTTGACCCGGTCGAGCACGCCGGCCTCGGGCACCAGCACGTCCAGGCCCGCGAAGCTGACGCGGCCCACCCGCCCCGGCAGGTAGTCCTGTACCACCGCCTCGGTGATCGCCACCGGCCGGGCGCCCTGGACCGCCAGGGCCTCCACCCGCAGATAGCCGAGCGCAACTTGGTCGGGCCGCAGCTGAGCACCCGGCGCCGGCCGGGTGACCGCTAGGTCGCGCAACTCGACCTTGCCGATCAGGGTCGCCGTGCCGTCCTCGGCCGTCAGGGTCATGCCCTGGGCCGTGGCGCTGGTGATGCCGTCCGGGCGCAGGCCGTCGAGCAGGAGTTCCGCCGCCGCGATCTGCTCGCCCCGCTGGCGCAGCAGCACATCGGCCAGGCGCAGCGCCCCCGTGGCCGGGTTGGTGACCACGGCACTGCCATAGGTGAGCGTCACCCCGGGGCCGAGCAAAGCCCGCAGCTGGCCCAGCGCCGGCGGCTCGTTGGTGGGGACCGGCAGGGCCGGCGGCGGCTCGGCCGGGGCGGCCGTACGGGGGGAGCGGGGTGGCGGTTGCGGCACAGCGGCCGAAGGCGGTGAGGCGCCCGGAGGCGGGGCGCTGAACTTGTCGACGGGCGGCACCGGAGCCTGTGCCTGGGGCGGAGGTATGACCGGCGGGGTGGCGAATTTATCGAGCCGTGGCGGCACCACGGGGTCGGGTGCCGGACCGGGGGCGAACTTGCCGCCGGGCGCCGGGGCTGGTGCCAATACCGGCGGCTTGGTCTGGACAGGCGTCACCTGGGCCAGGGCCAGGCCGACGCCCAGCAGCCCTGTCCACGCGCCAAGCAGTCCGATCTTGCGGAGCCACCGCATCCTTGCCTCCGTCACCTGTCCCAGCCCCTGTGTGGCATGCCGCATCCTGCGCCGCGCGGCTTTTTCCGCAACCCATGCCGCTTCGGACCATTCCCGCCGTCCTGCCCCTGGCGTCCCGCGTCTTGCCCGCCCATCTCCCCAGGCATGAGCAACCTGCCTGCCAAGCCGGGTCCCACCGCCGTCTCCGAATTCCTCCGCCGGGTGGAAAGCCTGCCGCAGGTGCGCCCGGCGAGCGGCCGGCGCGGCCGGCTCCTCTTCGCCATCGATGCCACCGCTTCCCGCCAACCGACCTGGGACCACGCCTGCCAGCTGCAGGGGGAGATGTTCGCCGCCACTCGGGACCTCGGCGGTCTCGCCGTGCAGCTCGCCTATTTCCGCGGCTTTCAGGAGTTCGCCGCGACGCCCTTCCTGACGGATGCCGGCGAGCTGACCCGGCGGATGACCGGCGTCCAATGCCTCGGCGGCCAGACCCAGATCCAGCGGGTGCTGGATCACGCCCTGGCCGCAACGAAGCAGGACCGCATCCATGCCTTGGTGCTGGTCGGCGATGCGGTGGAGGAGCCGGTGGATCCGCTCTGCCATGCTGCCGGACAGCTTGGCCTGCACGGCACTCCGGTCTTCACCTTCCACGAAGGGGGCAATCCTGCCGCAGCCCAGTGTTTCCGGCAGATCGCCAAGGTATCCAGGGGCGCCTACGTCCCGTTCGATGCCGCCAGTGCTGCCGCCCTGCGGGACTTGCTGCGGGCCGTCGCGGTCTATGCCGCCGGCGGACGTTTGGCGCTGGCCCGGCTGCCGGGACCGGCAGCCCGCGGCATTGCCGGGCAGTTGCCCGCACCCCAGGCCGGTTAGGGCAGAGAAATGGTCTGGCTGGCGCTCGGCACGGGGGGGCTGCTTTTCGTCATCTGGTTGCTGCGGGTCTTCGCCACCGCCACGCCGGCGACCGTTCGCAAGGCCGGCCTTTGGCTCCTGGCGCTGTTCGGTGGCGCGGCCCTGCTGCTGATGCTGGTGACGGGACGGGGCCTGCAATCCATCTGGACCCTGGCCTTCGTCGCCCCGCTGGCCTGGCGCCGGGTCCAAGGCTGGCTCGCCGCCCGCCGCTTCGGCCGGCAGGAGACGCCGGAGGACGCGAGCGCGGTCTCAACCGCGACCCTCGCCATGCGGCTCGACCATGCCACCGGCCGGATGTCCGGCCGCGTGCTGCGCGGTGGCCATGCCGGGCGGGAACTGGCCGAGCTGACCTTGGCCGAGTTGCTGGACCTGCTGGCGGAATGCCGCGCGACCGACGCGGAAAGCGTTCCGCTGCTGGAAGCATGGCTCGACCTTGCCCAGCCCGACTGGCGCGAGGCGGCACCCGCGGCCGCAGCCGGAGGCCCGATGAGCCGCGCCGAGGCCCTGGCGGTGCTGGGCCTGACCGAGGGCGCCGGACCGGAGGCCATCCGCGCCGCCCACCGCCGCCTGATGCTGAGCGCCCACCCGGACCATGGCGGCAGCGACTGGCTGGCGGCACGGATCAATCAGGCCCGGGACCTGCTCCTGGCCTGACCGGGCAGTGCGCTCGCCCTGCTCAGGCCCTGCCCTGCATGGCCATTGCCCGGGGCCGGGGCGCGTGGCATGTCTCACACGCATTTCGCGCAGTCGTAGCGCTTCACCCTTCAGCTACACCAGGAGAGGCCCTTGCCCGCTCAGAAGCCGCTCAAGAAGGCTGTTTTCCCGGTTGCTGGTCTCGGCACCCGCTTCCTGCCCGCCACCAAGAACATGGCGAAGGAAATGCTGCCGGTGGTGGACAAGCCATTGATCCAGTATGCGGTCGAGGAGGCGCGCGCCGCCGGGATCGAGGAATTCTGCTTCGTGACGGGCCGCGGCAAGGTAATGCTGGTCGATCAATTCGACGTCGCCTTCGAGTTGGAGCGCACACTTGTCGAGCGCGGCAAGCAGAAGGAGCTGGACATGCTCCACGCCCAGGCGCTGCCTCCCGGCTCCATCGTCACCACCCGCCAGCAGGTCCCGCTGGGCCTTGGCCATGCCATCTGGTGCGCCCGGGCCTTCATCGGCGACGAACCCTTCGCCATCCTGCTGCCCGACGACCTCATGCAATGCGATGTGTCCTGCACCAAGCAGCTGGCCGATGCCTATGCCGCAACCGGCGGCAACGTGGTCGCCATCGAGGAGGTCCCGCGCGAGATCGTCAACCGCTACGGCGTGATCGACCCCGGCGCCAGTACCGGCAACCTGGTCGAGGTCAAGGGCTTGGTCGAGAAGCCGCCGATCGACCAGGCACCCTCCAACCTGACCGTCATCGGCCGCTACGTGCTGATGCCGGAGGTGATCGGCCACCTCGCCAAGATGGAGCGCGGCGCCGGCAATGAGATCCAGCTGACCGACAGCATGGCCAAGCTGATCGGCCACCAGCCTTTCCATGGCGTCCGCTACCAGGGCAAGCGCTTCGACTGCGGCGACAAGGCCGGCTACCTCGAGGCGCAGGTCGCCTTCGCCCTGGCCCGGCCGGACATGGCGCCGGCGATGCGGGATATCATGAAACGATACGCCTGACCCGACGCTATATCGTCCCTACCAATCGTCATGGCCGGGCCCGCCCCGGCCATCCTCCGCGCAGGATTCCCCGATGTCCGTCTTCAACCATCAGTTCCACGGCACCGTGCTGCGGGAATACGACATCCGCGGCATCATCGGCCAGACCCTCCAGCCGGAGGATGCCTTCGCCATCGGTCGCTGCTTCGGCTCGATCGTGGCGCGGGGCGGCGGCACCAAGGTGGCGGTGGGCTATGACGGGCGGCTCTCCTCCCCGGATCTGGAGCCGCAGCTGGTCGCCGGCCTCCGCGCCTGCGGCCTCGAGGTCCTGCGCGTCGGCCTGGTGGCGACGCCGATGCTCTACTACGCCGGCTACAAGCTGGAAGCCGATGGCGCCGTCATGGTCACCGGCAGCCACAACCCGCCGGACTACAACGGCTTCAAGATGATGCTCGGCAAGAAGCCCTTCTTCGGCACGCAGATCCAGGAGATCGGCCGCATGGCGGCCGAGGGCGACGTGGTCCCGGTCTCCACCGAAGGCAGCGACCGGCAGGTGGACGTGGCCGAGGATTACGCCGCGCGGGTGATGCAGGACTACGACGGCGGCGACCGCAAGCTGAAGGTGGTCTGGGACCCGGGCAACGGCTCGGGCTGCGACATCACCAAGGTGCTGGCCGGCCGCTTGCCGGGCGAGCACACCGTGATCAACGGGGACGTGGACGGCACCTTTCCCAATCACCACCCCGACCCGACGGTGGCCAAGAACCTCGAGCAGCTGATCACCGAGGTGGCCCGGACCGGCGCCGACCTCGGCATCGCCTTCGATGGCGACGCCGACCGCATCGGGATCGTGGACAACGAGGGGCATGTGCTGTTCGGCGACCAGCTTCTGGTGATCCTGGCGCGCGACGTCCTGAAATCCCATCCCGGCGCCACCATAATCGCCGACGTGAAGGCCTCCCAGGTCCTGTTCGACGAGATTACCAAGGCTGGCGGCACGCCGCTGATGTGGAAGACCGGCCATTCCCTCATCAAGTCCAAGATGGCCGAGACCGGCAGCCCGCTGGCCGGCGAGATGTCTGGCCACATCTTCTTCGCCGACAAATGGTACGGCTTCGACGACGCGCCTTATTCCGCGGTACGGCTGCTCGGCATCGTCGCCCGTATGAACGAGACCGTCTCGCAGGTGCGAGCAGCCTTGCCGCAGGTCATCAACACGCCTGAGCTTCGCTTCGACTGCGCCGAGGACCGTAAATTCGCCGTGGTCACCGAGGTGAAGGATCGGCTCGCCGCCAGCGGCGCCAAGGTCCAGGCGGTGGATGGCGTCCGCGTCCTGACCGAGGACGGCTGGTGGCTGCTCCGCGCCTCCAATACCCAGGCCGTGCTGGTGGCGCGTTGCGAAGCCAGCTCCGAAGCCGGGCTGGAGCGGCTGAAGGCCCAGCTCGTCGAGCAGCTGCTGGCCAGCGGCCTGGCGGCGCCCGATTTTTCCGGCGCCAACGCAGGGCACTGAAGCAAGCCTCGAGCGTCAGGATGTCACGACGCTTGCAACCATCACGCGCATCGTTAACTCTGGCAGCAGAGAGCAAGGATGCGTCATGGGTGCGGAAGGCCGAGCCGGACCGACGCGTGCGCATGAGGACGCGCCGGGTGCTGGCAATGTTGGCCACCCGGACGACAGGCTGACGCGGGTAGCGGCCAGGCTGCTCGGCGCGCCCATGGCCGCGATCACCCTGCTCGAGGGAGATACCATCCGTGTTCATGCGCCGGTCGGCCTGTCCGCCGGCCGATGCTCGCGGCAAGGCTCCTTCTGTGAGGCGGTGGTTGCGGCCCGGGCCCCGCTGGTCGTACCGGATGCCCGTGACGATCCCCGCTTCCGCCAATCGGAGGCGGTGACCAGCGCAACCGGACTGCGCTTTTATGTCGGCGTCCCCTTGCACGATGCCTCGGGTGACCCGATCGGCAGCCTGTGCTGCCTTGATACCCTCGCCCGTCCCGTCGGCGTAGATCCGGCCGACCTTGCGGCTTTGGGCGATCTGGCCGCGATGGCAGCCGAGAGCCTGCGGCAGACCCTCGAGATCGACCGCCTAGCCGACCGGCACGCCCGCCTGGCCGCACGGCTCCGTGCCTTGGTGGAAGCGATCCCCTTGCCGCTCATGACCATCGATCCTGCCGGCATCATCACCGACTGGAACCCGGCGGCAGAACAGGTCTTCGGCTGGAGCGCGGCAGAGGCGCGCGGCCGCTTCGGTCCCCATGTTCCACCCGAATTCATCGGCGCGGCGCGGCAGCTCCGGGCGATGGACGGCAAGCGGCTGGTGGGGGTCGAGAGCGAGCGGATGCGCCGTGACGGCAGCCGGCTGCCGGTGGCGATCTCGACCGCTCCGCTGCGCGACGCCGAAGGCCGGCCGGACGGCGCCGTGGTCATCGTCGAAGACATCTCGGAACGCCGCCGGACCGAGCGGGAGATCGCCGACCGGACCGCCCACCGGGACAATCAGGCGGCACTGCTCGGCCGGATCGCCGCGGCCATGCCCGCGGCAGGGCAAGACCTCAGCGCCGCGATGGGCGACATAGCGGTTGCCGCCACCCGGGGGCTGGGCGGCTGCGATGTCGGGGTCTGGCTGTTCGACTCGGCGCAGCAGGATCTGGCGCTTTCGGTTCTGGTCGATGCCTCGGGAACGCCGCTGCCGGCAGACAGCGCCAAGCGGCATCGCCTGGAACGGCTGCAGTACCCGCTCAGCTACAGCACCGCCCTGATGGCGGACCGGCAGATCGCGGCCGAGGATGCAATGTCCGATCCCCGTGTCGCTCATTTGCGGGAGGTCTATATCCGCCCCTTCGGCATCGGGGCCATGCTCGCCGCGCCGATCCGGACCGGGCAGGAGGTCCTCGGCCTGCTATCCGCCTGCAGCCCGGGAGAGCCGCGCCCCTGGACCGCCGAGGACCAGGGCTTCCTGGCCTCGCTGGCGGATCTTGCGGCGGTTGCGCTGGAAGCCGGCCGCCGCGCCCAGGCGATGGCCCGGCTCGCCGCCGAGAAGGATCGCGCCGAAGCGGGCAGCCGGGCGAAAAGCCTGTTGCTGGGCACCATGGGGCATGAATTGCGCACCCCGCTGAACGCGATCATCGGCTTTGCCGAACTGCTTCGGCAGGAGGCGCTGCCTCAGGCGGAAAGGCTGGAATTCGCCGAGCATGTGATTGCCGCCGGCCGCCATCTGCTCGGGGTCTTCAACGCCATGCTGGACCAGGCCCGGATCGAATCCGGCGCACTGACCCTGGCGGAGGCGCAGGTCGACTTGCCGACCTTGCTCGACGAGGCGGCCGGGCTGGTGCTGCCGGACGCCGGTTCCCGCGGCATCAGGCTGGATCGGCAAACGCCGTCGCCGGCCGTGCCGCCGTTGCGGGCCGATGCCGGCAGGCTCCGCCAAGCCATCGCCAACCTTGCCGCCAATGCGGTGAATTCTCCGCCGATGGCGGGCGGGTGGAGCTCGGCACCAGCTTTGATGCGGCCGAGGGCTTCCGCATCTGGATTGCCGACCAGGGGCCCGGCATGGCCACCGAAGACCTGCCGCGCGCCTTCGAGCCCTTTCGTCAGCTGGATGAGGGGCTGCGTCGCCGCACCGGGGGTGCCGGGCTGGGCCTGCCGCTCGCCAAGGCCTTCGTCGAGGCCCATGGCGGCACGCTGGAGGTCGCCTCCGCCCCCGGCCAGGGAACCCGGATGACGATCCTCCTGCCCGCTGCCCGGGCGCTGCCGATTGACGCAGGGGCCAGCGCTTCCCCATCCTGAATGCAATCAGGGAAAGGAACGACCGGGATGCCCATCACCAGACGCCATGTGGCGGCCCTCGCCGCCGGCCTGCTGGCCAGCCCCGGGATCGGCGCGCAGGAGGCTTGGCCGAGCCGTCCCATCCGCATCATCGTGCCCTTCCCCGCCGGCGGCACGACGGACCTGCTCGCCCGGCTCTATGCCCAGCGGCTGACCGAGACACTGGGCCAATCCGTCGTCGTCGAGAATCGCGGCGGAGGCGGCGGCTCGATCGGCGCCGACGTGGTTGCCAAGGCCACCGACAACCATACCCTCCTGTTCCACAACCTGACCTTCTGCAGCACGACAGCCGCCCTCGAATTCGCTGGCCGTGCGCCGCATTCCATCGAGCGCGACTTCGCCCCCATTTCCATGGGCGCCAACGTGCCGATGATGCTGCTGGTGAGTCCCCAGGTGCCAGCCAGGGACCTCAAGGAATTCATCGCCTGGGCCAAGCCGCGCTCGGATGTCTTCTATGGCTCCACCGGGCCGGGCAGCACGATCAACCTAGTGGGTGAGGTGCTGAAGCGCGACGGTGCCATCCCCATGGACCATATCCCCTTCCGCGGCGCGGCGCCGCTGGTGCAGGACATGCTGGCGGGACGCATCCACTTCGGCGGCGACCAGCTCTCCTCCTCGCTCGGGAATATCCGCGCGGGCGCCCTGCGCCCCATCGCCACCCTCGCCGCCACCCGCGCCAAGGCACTGCCGGACGTGCCGACGGTGCGCGAACAGGGCTTCCCCGGCGTCGAACTGCTGGGCTGGAACGGTTTCTTCGCCCCGGCCGGCACGCCAGGGCCGGTGATCGCCCGGCTGCACCGGAACATCGCCGCCGCGGCCCAGCATCCGGAGGTGGTCCGGCGCATCACCGAGCTCGGTGCGGAACCGGGTGGCGATTCGCCCGAGATCTTCGGTGCAGCCGTCCGCGCCCAGATAGCCCAGATCCGGCCGCTGGTGGCGGAGCTGCAGATGAAGGTCGAGTAGCCCGGTGCTGCTCTTCCTCTACGGCACCTTGCTCGATCCCCAGGTCCTGGTCCGCCGGAGCGGGAAGGCCCGTCTGCCCCGCCGGCTGCGTCCGGCCCGCCTTCCCGGCTACGCCAAGGTCGGGCTGCGCGGCACGCCCTATCCCACCTTGGTGGCACGACCGGGGATGGCGACCGATGGCGCCATCCTCCGCGTCGGAGAGAGTGCCCTCGCACGATTGGCTGCCTATGAAGGTGCCGACTACCGCCTTGTTCCGGTCAGGGTGTCGACGCGGCAGGGGCCGGTGCGGGCTAGGGCCTGGATGGCACCGCGCTGGCGGGCGGGCTAGCCGCGAAGCCGGCGAAGGCCTCCAGATAGGCCCGCGCCATCGCCACACGGTCGTTCACCACCGGCAGCCCGGCGCAGAGCCCCGCCTGGACCCCCGGCTGCATCGCGGTCCGCATCGCCCGCAGCAGGTCCAGCCGGTTGCCGATGCGGAAGTGGAGACCAGATACCCCATCCACCACCTTCTCCGCCATGCCGCCGATGTCGCTGCAGAGCACCGGCCGCCCGGCCTGGAAGGCTTCCTGGATCACCATCGGGGAATTCTCCCACCAGGTGCTCGGCACCACGACATAGTCGCAGTCCCGCATCAGCCGACCGACCGAGGCATTGTCGTAGGCCCCGACGAACTCGAGGCAGGCGTGGCGTGCCACCGCGGCCTGGAACCGTGCCACGAACTCCGGCGGCTGGCCGATCATCACCCCATGGATGCGGATGCGCACCCGCCCAGCCAGCGCGGCGTCCGCCTCGATCAGCGTTGCCGCCTCCAGCAGCAGATCCACGCCCTTGAAAGGGTTGATCTGACCGAAGAATCCGAAGACCCATTGGTCATCCCCCGGCGCCTTGGCCGGCGCTGGGGGCGAGGCATCGCGCAGACCATTCTCGACGACCGCGATCCGGGACCGTGGCAGCCCCCAGCCGGCCATCCGATCCGCCAGGAAATGGCTCGGCGAGACGAAACCGCGCAGTCCACCCAAGGTCTCGAGCAGGTGGCGCTGGCGCATTGCGAAGCGGGCGGCACCGCGTTCGGGGAAGCAGGTGGCGCAAGCCTCCGGCGTTGCCGCTCCGCAGAGGTGGCGCGCTGGCCGTGTCACCATCTGGCCCGAGTGGTGGCAGGCGGCCAGGAACTCGTGCAGCGTCAGCACCACCGGCACTTCCAGCACCCGCAGCGCATTCACCCCGAAGTTCAGGAAGTGATGGAAGTTCGCCAGCCGGATGCCATCCGCCACGACGATGCGCCCCAGCTGCGCCACCACATCCGGCGCGGCGAGGTGGTAAAAGGGATCGTAGCCTCCCGCATCCACATGCACCGCGCGCTCATGCGCGGAGCCCAGGTGCAAGCGCGCCCGGTCCTGCTCCGGGCAGGCGGCGATGAAGATCGCATCGACGCCGATCTCCCGCAGCCCGGTGAAGAGCGTATGCGCCGCGATCTCCGCCCCACCCCGCGAGAGGGAGGGATGCACATGCGACAACACCGCGATGCGGCCAGGATCGCCGGGCGTCAACTCACCCATGTCCGGCCTCCAGCACCTGGTTGACCCAACCGGTCAGCACCGAGCCGACCGTCACCTCGCCGAGCCGCCAGCCGGCGACGGGATGCCGCCGGGCCGCGGCCCCTGCCCGGCCCAGGCCATGGTCGTCAGGTTGCCCGCCGAGGACCATGGGTACCTGCGGCAGCAACGCGGCGAAACCCGCCGCTGTCCAGGCGAAGCAGTCCGACATTGAGGCCGGCGCCTGACCCTCCGCCGCCAGGACGAAGACATGCAGCCCCTCATCGCCGCCGGCCAACGCCGCCAGCGCGGTGCGCCAGCCCTCGGGCGCCAGGAACACGCCCTGGCCGAGGAAGACGAAGCGTCTTGCCCCCACCGCCCGTAACGCCTCTGCCAGCAGGTAGAAGGCGTAGCGTATGTCCTCCACGAACAGCAGGCTGCACGGGAGCCCTAGGCTGGCCTCGAGGCCGGCGAAGATCGCCAGGATCTCCGGCCTGATCCCGCCCCGTTCGGCCAGGAGGACCAGCCCGACGTTCGCCAGGCCGGCCTGACGCAGCTGCTCGGCCAGCAGGAAGGCATCGCTGCGGTCCGCCGGGACCGCAAGCACCACCACCCGTTCCGCCGGCGCCAGCCGCCAGGGCTCGCAGCTGCCCAGCCGTGCCCGCGCATCGCGTTGCAGGGCGCGGGCGAAATCCCCGAAGAAGCGCTCGTGCCGCAGCGAGGGGAACAGCGCCAGCGCCGCCTCCGGTGCCACCGAATGACCGATCCGCCGCATCGCCCCGGCCGGGACAACCTGGTTGGCCGAGGTGCCATCGGTGAAGACCAGCTTCAGGATCGGCTCGCTGATGTCGTCGATGTCGATGACGCCGCGGAAGGCCGCGACGAAGCCGGCGCGCTCCAGCAGCGGCCCGAAATCCGGGAATGTTACGGCCAGGTCCGGCCGGGCCTTGTGGTAGGTGGCCAGAGGCTCCGAGCGCAGCACCACATCGCCGAATCTCAAGGCGAAGCTTTCGATGCGCTTGGTCGGGCTCAGCGCCCAGCCCTCCACCAGGCAGCCAAAGCCGCCCAGCAGCAGGATACGGTCGACGCTCGCCTGGGCATTGCCCCCGGCCCGCGCGGTATCCGGCAGCCAGCTTTCGGCCGAGGTGATCATCCGCTGCAAGGGCAGGGCCGTGGCACGGTCGCAGGTGGCACGAATCTGCTCGAACTGCTCCAGCGCCGCCCTGGTCTCCAGCACCCGCACCGGCTTCAGGCCGCGTTGGAAGAAAGCCAGGTCCTTGCCGAAGAAAAGGTAAAGCTCGAGCTCGCCGGGACCCGGCCGCCAATCCGTCAGGATGGCACCGAAGACCGCATGCGCCTGCACCGGCAGGTCGGCGCGGGGAAAGCTGGTCAGCGAAACCGCCGCCGCGTGCTTCCTGCCGTCGAACAGGATCGCCGGGAATTCCAGCGGCTGGTCTTTCGCCAGCCAGCCGCAGACCCAGACGACGCCGGAGCTGTCGACCGCCACGGTTTCGATGAAGCCGCGCAGATTGGCCGCCACCGGCTGGAGCGACAGGCCCATCAGCGCCCGCCCCGCCGCATCGCGCAGCGCACCGAGACGGTGCAGCAGGGACGCATCTCCGGGCGAGGCAGCGAGGGCTTCGGACATGACTCCAGTGTATCATCCACCCTCGGTTGGGGCCACTCAGGCTTGGGGAGGAGCGGCACCGCATGGCATGCTTCCGCCAAAGCCGAGGAAACGCCCATGGCCGCCGCCCACGCCGCTCCGACACGCCGCGCCCTTCTTGCCGCGCCCTTGCTGTTGCCGAGCTTCGCCCGCGCCCAGGGCGGAACCTACCCCGACCGGCCCGTGACCATGGTGGTGCCTTTCGCGCCCGGCGGCTCGCCGGATATCGCCGCCCGGCTCATCGCCCCGGGCATGTCGGCCGCGCTCGGCCAGACCGTGGTGGTCGAGAACCGGGCCGGCGCCGGCAGCACCATCGGCACCCGCAGCGTCCTGACCGCGAAGCCGGATGGCTATACCGTGCTCATGGGCAGCATCAGCTTCATGATGGCGCCGCTGACCATGGACCCGGTGCCCTTCGACAGCGCCGCCTCCTTCCGCGTCGTCTCGTTGCTGGCGACCGTCCCCTATATCCTCGTGGTCCGCGCTGATTTCCCGGCCCGGACCATCGCCGAATTCCACGCCTATGCCGCCGCCCATGCGGGGAAGCTGAACTACGGCTCGGCCGGCAACGGCACGCCGCTGCACCTGGGCGGGGAGCTCTACCGGCTGATGACCGGCACAGGCATGACCCATGTCGCCTATCGCGGCACCGGCCCGGCCATGGCGGACCTGCTCGCCGGCAATGTCCAGATGGTCTTCGCCGACCTGCCCGGCGCCGCGCCGCATATCCGCGCCGGCACCGTCCGCCCGCTTGCTTCCCTGGTGCAGGACCGCCTCGCCGCCTTTCCCGAGGTGCCGACCATGGCCGAGAGCGACCCGCGGCTGAAGGACTACGACGTCTATACCTGGACCATGCTCTCGGCTCCCAAGGCGACGCCCGACGCCCCCATCGCCCGGCTGCGCGACGCCCTGGCCAAGGCGGCGCGGGAGCCGGCGCTGCAGCCGCGCCTCGCCGAGCTCGGCTTCGCCCTGGTGGTGAACACCCCGGCCGAGGGCGACGCCTACCTCGCCCGGGAACAGGCGAAGTGGGGTGCCATCATCAAACAGGCCGGCATCAAGGCGGATTTCTGAGCCGACGCGTTTTGCTCGACACCGGCCGCGCCACCGGCCGAGGATGCCCCCTCGCGGCGCGACAGCGACCGCGACAACAAGGCCGGAGGCAGCGCACGCCCTGGCCAAAGGGAGGATCCAGGATGTATCGCCGCAGCCTGCTGCCGGCGCTTCTCGCGCTGCCCTTCGCCACCCGCGCCCAGACCCCGCCCTGGTCCCCGGATCGGCCGGTCCGCTTGCTCGTCGGCTTTGCCGCCGGCGGCAGCACGGATACCACCGCCCGGATCATCGCCCAGGCGATCACCCCCGCGCTCGGCCAATCCGTGCTGGTGGAGAACCGCACCGGTGCCGGCGGCAACATCGCCTCGGAAGCCGCGGCGCGGGCCCAGCCCGATGGCTATACGCTGGTCATGGGCTCGATGGGCACCCATGCGGTCAACCAGGCGCTGTTCAGCAACCTGCCCTTCCACGTCGCGCGGGACTTCGCCCCGGTCTCACTGGTGGTGCTCAGCCCAGTGCTGCTGGTGGTGCATCCGGCCGTCCCGGCCCGCAGCGTGGCGGAGCTGATCGCCCTGGCGAAGTCCCGGCCCGGCGGCCTGAATTGCGGCACGGGGGGCTCCGGCACCTCGCAGCACTTCGCCGCGGTGCTGTTCGAGCAGCAGGCCGGGGTCCGCTTCACCCAGGTCGCCTTCCGCGGCGGGGCACCGGCCATGTCGGAACTCGTGGCCGGGCGCATCGACCTGATCTTCTCCCCGGTGGTTGAGGCGCTGCAGCAGGTTCGGGCCGGCCAGGTGCGGGCGCTCGGCCTCAGCCGGCCGGAGCGGTCGCCACAGATGCCGGATACGCCGACCATCGGACAGGAACTGCCCGGCTACGCCTTCGGCAGCTGGCTCGGCGTCTTCGCCCCGGCCGGCACCCCGGCCCCGGTCATCGCCCGCCTTTCGACCGAGATCGCCACCGCCGTGGCCCAGCCGGACACCCGCGAGAAGCTGATCCAGCTCGGCTATGAACCGGTCGGCAGCACGGCGGAGGAGTTCGCCACCTTCCAGGCGGCGGAACTGCCGCGCGTCGCGGAACTGGTACGCGCCTCCGGCGCCCTGCCGAACTGAGGACGGCTGATCCGGCCAGCCTGCCGCGGCATGGCCCGATCCCGGTCGGGGGGGGGGATTGCGCGGCAAGCTGCACGTCGCTGAAGGGGCTCAGGCGGACGGCATGCCATGACCGCCGAAGGCGGCATCGGCCGCCAGCACCCGTTGCGCTTGGCGCAGGTGCGGCATGTCGAGCATCCGTCCCTCCATCCCCACCGTGCCGATGCCTGGGTTGGCGGCGAAGGCATCGACCACACGGCGGGCGAAGGCGACTTCCTCGGCAGTCGGCCGGAAGCCTTCGTTGATGGCGGCGACCTGGGCCGGATGGATGGCGATCTTGCCGGTGAACCCCTCCCGTCGGGCCGCCGTGCAGGCCAGGCGCAGGGCCGCATCGTCGCGGAAATCCTGCTCCAGCGTATCCACCGGCTGGGCGCCCGCCGCGACGGCGGCAAGCAGGCAGGCGGAGCGCGCGTAGCGATAGGTCAGCGCGAAGCCGCCGGAGGCATCGAGGTTGCCGGTCGCGCCGATCGCCGCCGGCAGATCCTCCTGCCCCCAGGTCAGGGCCGCCAGCCGCGGCACCGGCGTGCGCGCATACTCCGGCAGCCGCAACACGGCGGCGGCGGTCTCGGTCGCCACCGCCAGGAGGCGGATGCGCCCCGGCGGCAGGCCGTCCCGCGCCTCCAGCGCATCCAGCCAGTGGGAGACCCGCAGCAGGTCGTCCGGCCCGTTCACCTTGGGCACCACCAGCCCATCGGGTGCCGCGCGCACCACCGCCGCGGCATCGGCGAGGCCGCCCTCGTCGATCGGGTTGATCCGCACCCAGAGCTGCGGCCGCCGTTCCGCATGGGCGCGCAGGTAGTCAGGTACCATCTCCCGCGCCGCCGGCTTGCGCGCGGGGGCCACCGAATCCTCGAGGTCGAGGATCAGCGCGTCGGCGCCGCTGTCGCGGCCCTTGGCCAGCTTGCGTTCGCTGTCGCCCGGCACGAAGAGCCAGGACCGGATCGGCAGGCTCATGCCGGCTTTCCCAGCATGAGGCCGGAACGCTTGCAATGCGCCACCAGCTCGCCCTTCTGGTTGAAGGCCCGGTGCAGGAATTCGACGATCCCCTGCCCTGGCCGCGATTTGCTCGGCCGCTTCGACAGCACCTCGGTCTCGACCCGGATGGTGTCGCCGTGGAACAGCGGCTTGGGGAAGCGCACCTCGTCCCAGCCGAGGTTGGCGACCGTGGTGCCAAGCGTCGTGTCGCCCACGGTGATGCCGACCATCAGCCCCAGGGTGAAGGCGCTATTCACGATGCGCTGGCCGAACTCGGTCTCGGTCCGGCAATATTCCTCGTCAAGGTGCAGCGCCGCCGGGT
The DNA here is from genome assembly GCF_030409335.1 of Paeniroseomonas aquatica. Taxonomy (GTDB): domain Bacteria; phylum Pseudomonadota; class Alphaproteobacteria; order Acetobacterales; family Acetobacteraceae; genus Belnapia; species Belnapia aquatica. The sequence continues at coordinate 66,338 of NZ_JAUFPN010000153.1, read as the reverse complement.
TATGGGTCAGCGCCGAGAAGAAGACGTTGTCCGCCTCGGTGATGGTCCGCCGCATCCGGTGCTGGAACAGCTGGCCGATCTCGAATTCCTCGAAGTACAGTCCTGACATCGCCTCAGCCCACCACGCGCCATTGCACCAGGGTATAGGGCGGCGTCGCGGTGTCGTGCGGCTCGAACACCGCCTCCACCTCGGCGCCGATCGTCACCGCCTGCGCGGGATCGCCCAGCAGGTTGCCGACCATGCGGACGTTCCCCGCACCGGGCAATTCGACCAGGACGATGATGTAGGGCCCATGCCCCTCCAGCGCCGGATGGACCGGATGGTGCGGGCGCTGCCAGCTGTAGATGCGGCCGCGCGGCGCCACCTCCTCCCAGCCCAGGTCGAAGGAATGGCAGGCATGGCAGACCCATTCCGGCCCCCACTGATGCTTGCCGCAGCCGCGGCATTTCTGGATCACCAGCTTGCCGGCCCGGGTGCCTTCCCAATAGGGCAGGGCCACGGGTTCCTGGGCCGGGGTGGGCAGGCCTTCCGGCAGGGCGTAGGCGGGCTTGCTCACAGGGTTGCCTCCGTGCCAAGGATCAGGCTGCTGACCGGCGTCACCATCGGCCCGCCGATGACCATCGCCACCTGCGGGTCCTTCACCTGGTTGCAGGCATCGCCGCGGAGCTGCCGCACCGCCTCGTTCACCATCTCGAGGCCGTGCATGTAGCATTCGGCCAGGTTGCCGCCGCTGGTGTTGAGCGGCAGCTTGCCGCCGTCGAAGCGCAGGTTCTCCGGGACAAGAAATTCATTAGCCTCCTCCGGCCTGACCATGCCGTGCTCCAGCATCCCGAGCAGCACGCCACCGGTGAAATTCTCGTAGGCCTGCAGCACGTCCACGTCCTTCGGGCCGAGCTGCGCCATGTCCCAGAGGTTGCGCGCCACGGTCGGGAAATGCGCCGAGGCATAGTCCGGCGCATTGTGCACCGGCGCCGCGCTGCGGTGGTGCCCGCCCTGCGCCGCGCCCAGCAAATAGGTGGGCTTGTGCGGCATGTCCCTGGCCCGCTCCGCCGGCACCACCAGCACCGCCCCGGCGCCGTCGTTCTCCATGCAGCAGTCGAACAGCCGGTGGAACGGCTCGATGATCCAGCGGGAGGCATCGTACTTCGCCGCATCCAGCGGGCGGCCGGCCATGACCGCGCGCGGATTGGTCTGTGCATGGGCATAGGAGGTCAGGGCGATCGCCCGCAGCGCCTCATGGCGGATGCCGTGCTCGGTCATGTAGCGGGTGATTTTCATGGCGAAGCGCTGGGCTGGTGACATCAGCCCGTAGGGCGCGAGGAAGGCATCGTCGCCGGCGGCGGCCGCCTGCTGCGCCCCACGGCCGTAGCGGGCGAACTGGCCCTGCGCGAGCGAGCGGAAGGCGATCACGCAGTGCGCCATGCCGGAATGCACCGCCGCGCCGGCATTGGCCACCGCCGCCGCCACGCCGCCACCGCCACCGCCCCAATGCATGTTGGAGAAGCGCAGCTCCCGGATCCCCAGCGCCGCCGCCAGCCGCGGCGCATCGGAGCGGTCATTGCCGTAGGAGGCGAAGCCGTCGACATCCTGCGGGTCGACGCCGGCATCCCGGCAGGCCGCGATGATCGCCTGCAGCGCCAGCTTGAACTCGGCGTCGGGCGATCGGCCGTGCTTGTAGTAGGTGGTCTCGCCTACCCCGGCGATGGCGACCTTGCCCCGCAATGTGCGCTCGGTCATCCGCGCGTGATCCCCCCTCTGGTTGTTCAGTTCGCGTAGAGGCGGCGGCCGATGATGTCCTTCATCACTTCGGCGGCGCCGCCGGCGATGCGGGTGATCCGCGCATCCGCCCAGGCCCGGGCGATCGGCATCTCCTGCATGTAGCCGGAACCGCCGAACAGCTGCAGGCAGCAATCGACCACGTCCCAGTGCAGGTCGGTGCAGAACAGCTTGGCCATGCCGGCCTCGATCGGGTCGAGCTTGCCCTGCATCTGCAGCGCGATGTAGCCATCGGTCATGGCGCGCGCCGCAGCGGTCCGGGCCGCCAGCTCCGCCAGCACGAAGCGGGTGTTCTGGAAATCCGCGATGGTGCGGCCGAAGGCCTTGCGGTCGCGGGTATGCTGCACCGTCCAGCCGATCACCGTCTCGCAGACCATGCTGCTGCGCACCGCCTGCACCAGCCGCTCCCGCGCCAGGTTGGTCATCAGCATCGGAAAGCCCTGGCCCTCGGCGCCGAGCCGGTGCCCGGCCGGGACATGCACCTCGTCGAAGAACAGCTCCGAGGTATCCTGCGCATGCATCCCGAGCTTCTTCAGGTTGCGCCCGCGGCGGAAGCCGGCGCTGTCGGCCTCGACCACCAGCAGGCTGATCCCATGCGCGCCGGCCGCCGCATCGGTCTTGGCGGCGACGATGATGACATCGGCATTCTGGCCGTTCGAGATATAGGTTTTCTGCCCGCGCAGGACGTAGCCGTTGCCGTCGCGGTCGGCCCGGGTCTTGATCCCCTTCAGGTCGCTGCCGGCATCCGGCTCGGTCATGGCGATGGCGCCGACCAGCGTGCCGTCGCACATGCCGGGCAGCCAGCGCCGCTTCTGCTCCTCGTCGCCGAAGCGCGAGAGGTAGGTGGTCACCATATCGGAATGTATGACGAAGCCTGGGCCGGAGAGGTTGGCGCGGGCCAGTTCCTCGGTCACCACGGCGCAATGGCCATAGTCGCCGCCGGGCCCGCCGTACTCGGCCGGCACGTCGCAGCAGAGCAGCCCGGCCTCGCCGGCCGCCCGCCAGGCAGACCGCGGCACGATCCCGGCATCCTCCCAGGCGGCGTGGTGCGGCACCAGCTCGGCTTCGACGAAGCGCCTGACCGATTGCCGGAAGATCTCGTGATCCTCGGTGAACACGGACCGCGGCCGGTCGAACATGCCGCTTCCTCCCATTTTATGCGCTTGCTTATGGTACGCTTGTGTACGACCGTGCCGCAAAACCCGGGGGAGGACAAGCATGGATTTCGCTCCAGCACTTGGGCAGCGCCGCTGATGCAGCCACTGACCGGCCTCCGCGTCCTCGACTTCTCGAAGGTTCTCGCCGGCCCGCTCTGCGGCCAGTGGCTGGGCGACATGGGCGCCGAGGTGGTGAAGATCGAATCGCCGGATGGCGGCGACGACACCCGTGGCTGGCCTCCCTTCGTGGGCGGCCAGGAAGGCGCCGTCTACCTCAGCGCCAACCGCAACAAGCGCAGCCTGGCGTTGGACCTGAAAACCGCCGAGGGCCAGGCCGTCGCACAGCGCATGGCGGCCCAGGCCGACGTGCTGATCGAGAGCTACGCGACCGGCGTGGCCGAACGCCTTGGCATCGGCGCCGGGCCGCTGCGCGCCGCCAGTCCGCGCCTGATCTATTGCAGCATCTCCGGCTTCGGCCGCACCGGGCCGCTGCAGGGCGGGCTCGGCTACGACGTGATCCTGCAGGCCTTCAGTGGCATCATGGCGATGACCGGTGAGCGCGGCGGCGGCCCGGTCCGCAGCCCCTTCTCGCCGATCGACCAGTCAACCGGCATGAACGCCTACTCCGGCATCCTCGCCGCGCTGCTCGAGCGGCACCGCACCGGCCAGGGCTGCCGCCTTGAAGTATCCCTGTTCGAGACCGCCGCCGCCCTGCTCGGCTACAACGCGCAGATCTTCTGGGAGAAGGGCGCGGTGCCGGAGAAGTTCGGCTCCGGCCATGAATCCCTCTGTCCCTACCAGGCCTTCGAGGCGGTGGATGGCCCGGTGCTGATCGGCATCGCCAACGACAACCTCTGGCGCAAATTCTGCACCGGCCTCGACCGGCCCGATCTGGCGGAAGACCCGCGCTTCCGCACCAATGCCGACCGCGTCGCCCGCTTCGCCGAGACCGTCGCCCTGGTCCAGGCGATCGTCGCCACCCGCACCGCCGCCGCCTGGGTCGCCTTCTGCGGCGACATCGGCATCCCCTGCGCCGCGGTGAATACCCTGGCCGAGATGCTCGCCCATCCGCATACCGCCGCCCGCGGCATCGTGCTGGATTACGAGCATCCGACGCTCGGCCCGCTGAAGACCATGGCTCAGCCGATCCAGTTCGATGCCAGGCCACGCCGGGTGGGCACGCCGCCGCCACGGCTCGGCGAACACTCGGCCGAGGTCCTGGCCAGCTACGGCTATGCCCCGGCCGAGGTCGCCGCCCTGCGCGCCGCCGGCGTCCTGGGCCCGGTCCGGGGCAGCGCGGGCTGATGCCGCCGCCGGCTGCCATGAGCAGCGAATTCCGCATCGGCTTCCTGGTACATGACGTGTCCCGGCTGCGGCAGATCCTGTTCGATCAGGAGATGCGGCCGAAGGGGGTCACCCGGGCGCAGTGGTGGCTGCTGGCGCAGCTCTCCCGCAACGGCCAGGGCGGCATGGCGCAGGCGGAGCTGGCCCGGCTGCTGGGCCAGGGCAAGGTGGCGACCGGCAGCATGCTCGACCGGCTGGAAGCGGCCGGGCTGGTGGAGCGCCGGCCCGATCCGCTCGACCGGCGGATCAACCGCATCTTCGTCACCGCCAAAGGGCAGGGCATCCTGGGCGACATGGTCGAGGTCGGGCGGCGGCTGAACGGCCTCGTGCTCGCCGGACTGGCGCCGGAGCAGCTGGCCGTCGCCGACCAGGTGCTCACCGCCATCAAGCGCAACCTGCGGCGGGCGCTACGGGATGAGGCTGACGCCGGGGAAGCCGCGGACGGCTGAGTCTCACAGGCGGTTCGGGCTTGCCGCGATCCCGTGACGGCGGAGCTCGGTGCCCAGCCGACCCGTGGCCGCCATCCAGGCCAATCGCAGGTCGCCGCGCAGGGACCAGAGCGGATAGGTGAAGGTCGCCGGCCGGTTCCGCTCGATGAGCATATGCGACAGCCAGGCGCAGCCATAGCCGACCACGGGCGCCAGCAGGAGCAGCCACCATGGACCCAAGGCCAGGCCCGCCAGCAACACCGCCGCAGCGACCCAGGTGCCGCCGATATGCACGGCGCGCGTCGCCGGCCGGGCATGCTCCCGCAGGTAGCTGGGCCAGAATTCCTCGAAGCTCGACAGTCCCGGGTCCATACCCCGCAGGGTGGACCGGGGAACCCGCCGCCGCCAAGCCGATTTGCGGGGCCGGCGCCAAGTCCCGGGCCGAAATCAGCCCTGATCCGGCGCGGCGAATCATGTTAGCCCATGCGCCATGCCCGATGGTGCCCCCAACCGAGCCCGCCGTACCCCGCGCCGCGCCGCCAGCCCCCCCACCGACCCAGCCTCGCTGGACGCCGCCGGGTCGACCGCCCCCCTGCCGCCGCGCGGCCGGATCTACGCCAGCGTGCTGGAGTTGATCGGGGCGACCCCGCTGGTCCGCCTGCCACGGCTGAAGGCGGCGGATGGCCTGGTCGCCGACCTCGCCATCAAACTCGAGTTCTTCAACCCACTGGGCTCGGTGAAGGATCGCATCGGCCTGGCCATGGTCGAGGCGGCGGAGCGCGAGGGGCTGATCCGTCCCGGCACCTCCACCCTGGTGGAGCCGACCTCCGGCAATACCGGCATCGCCCTGGCCTTCGTCGCCGCCGCCAAGGGCTACCGGCTGATCGTCGTCATGCCCGATGGCGCCAGCATCGAGCGGCGCAAGATGATCCGGCTGATGGGCGCCGAGGTCGAGCTCACCCCCTCCCGCCGCGGCATGGCCGGCGCCATCGCCCGGGCCGAGGCGATCGTCGCGGCGACGCCGGAGGCCTGGAGCCCGAAGCAGTTCGACAACGCCGCCAACCCGGATGTCCACGCCGCCACCACCGCCGAGGAGATCTGGGTGGATACCGCCGGGCAGGTCGATGTGATCATCGGCGGCATCGGCACCGGCGGCACCCTCACCGGCATCGCCCGGGCCCTGAAGCCCCGCCGCCCCGGCCTGCGCATCATCGGCGTGGAGCCGGCCGAAAGCGCGGTGCTGTCGGGCGACGAGGCGGGGCCCCACCGCATCCAGGGCATCGGCGCCGGCTTCAAGCCGAACGTGCTCGACCTCGACCTGCTGGACGGCGTGGTGCGGGTCGGGGAACGGGAAGCGATCGCCGCCGCCCGCCGCTGCGCCCAAATGGAGGGGCTGCCGGTCGGCATCTCCTCCGGCGCCATGCTGCACGCGGCGCTGGCCGAAGCCCGCGACCCGGCCCTGCGCGGCGGGCTGGTGGTCGGGATCGCGCCTTCCTTCGCCGAACGCTATCTTTCGACGGAGCTTTTCGCCGGGATGTAACAGCGCACCCCGGAGGGACTGCCGGTCACAGCGCCTCCCCGGCGCCGGTCCCGTGGTGTGGCGTCGGGATGCACCATTCCTCGCCGCGCGGGGTGCTGACGTATTCCGGCCAGCGCAGGTCGACCGGTGGGTCGAAGTCCGCCGGCAATAGCGGCCCGACCCAGCCCTCGCCGCCGATGCCGCCGGTCCGCGCCCGGAACTCCGCCTGCGCTGCCGCCAGCACCTCCGGCAGCGTCGCCAGATCGACCAGGGTGAGCGCCATGGTCTTCGCCGCGACGAACATCCCAGGGTCGACCGCCGCCGGCAGCCCGCCGAGGGCGTTGTAGGTCCAGTTGGGATAGGCGAAGCCCGGCGTCGGCGGGCGAAGCCGCGGCCGCCCGGCCAGCAGCCGCACCGTCGGCGCATGCCAGCAGAACTCGACGTAGTCGTCGGCGCTGAGATGCTTCTGCCAGGACGGCAGGCCGGCGCGCAGCTTCGCCTCGAAGGCTTCCGGCGGGGTGAGTTCGCTGACGCTGGCGATGAAGGGGTCGGCCATCGGCGCCAGCCCCAACTCCCGCTGCATGGCGCGGCCGAATTCGAGCGCCTCCTCAGGGAAGCGCGGCGCGCCGACCGCCTGCAGGTTCTTCCAGGTCAGGTCGGTCATGGCCTGGTTCGGCACGCCGACCCGCGTCTTGGTCACCCAGCGGACGAAGGCGCGGCAGCCGGTCATCGCCGCGACGTGGCGGGCATTGTTCGCCAGCACCCGCCAGATCTGCTCCTGGATGCCGAGCGAGGAGGACCGCCAGGAATACTGGATCTGCGCGAAGCGCGGCGCGAGGTTGTCCGAGGTGGCGCCGCCGTCGCCGAGGACGAACTCGTTCAGCGTCCAGGAGCCGGCATGCGGGAACATCGCCTCCTTGGTATATTTCGTCGTGGTGTACATCAGGCACAGCGCATCGAGCGCGCCGGGGCAGCGCGCCGCGGCATGGGCGCCCTCGATTGGCACCAGCGTCGGGTCGATCCAGGTCTCGGGCGAGGTCGCCTCGAAGGAGATCACCGCGCTCCAATAGGCACCGAAATGGGTATCGCTGGTGACGGTGTTCGAGGGCCAGGGGTGCCAGACCACCGCCGCATCCAGCCCGTCGTAATAGCCCTTGGCGGCATGGATGGGCTTCGAGCCGCAAACCTTCTCCGCCGGCTCGCCGAACAGCTTCAGCGTGCCGGGGGTGCCATGCGCCTGCATCGCCGCCTTGGCGCCGAGCATGGCGGCCAGCGCCGCGGTGCCCAGCACCGAATGCGGGTCGGTATGCCCCGCCGCATAGGGATGCAGACCCTCGCGCGGCGCCTGATAGGGCACCACCTGCTGCGAGTTGCCCGGCACCGCGTCGTATTCGGCGAAGCCGGCGAGGGTCGGCCCGGCGCCGTTGCTCCAATGCGCGACGAAGGCCGTGGGCATGCCGCCCGAGCCTGCCTCGACCGTGAAGCCCTCGGCCTGCAGCAGGTCCACGTAGTCGCGGGCCGAACGATACTCCCGCCAGGCCGGCTCGGCATGCGCCCAGATGCGGGCATTGAAGGCGGAGAGCCGGCCCTCGTTGGCGGCGATCCAGGCCAGCGCGGTGTCGCGCTGCGCGATATTGGTCATGTGCGTCTCACGTTCCAGAAAGTGGCGAAGCCGTCGAGGATGCCGGTCAGGTTGCTGCGATAGGCGGTCGGCTGCAGGTAATGGCCGAGCGGGTAGTAGGGCACCTCCCGCATCGCCTCGCGCTGGATGTCGCGGCAGATCGCCTGCTGCGCCGCGAGGTCGGGCGCGGCGAACCAGTCCTCCCGCAGCGCCTCGATCCTCGGCATGCTGGCCCAGCCGGCATAGCCCGCGTCGCCGTTGCCGCGCAGCGCGATATGCCCGGCCGGGTTCAGCCAGTCGGTGCCGGCCCAGTTGGTGACGAAGGCGCTCCAGCCGCCATCGGCGACCGGGCCGCGGCGGTTGCGCCGCTGCAGCATGGCATTGAACTCGACGGTGTAATTCTCGACGTTCAACCCGGCCCGGCGGAACTGATCCTCCACCACCGCGCCGGCGACGGCATTGGGCTCGGAGGTGGAGGGGATCATCAGCAGCACCGGCTCGCCCTTGTAGCCAGCGGCCTGGAGATCGGCCTTGACCTTGGCGTAGTCGCGCGGCCCGGTCAGCAGCTCCAGACCGGCGTCCGAGGCCATCGGCGTGCCATGCCCAAAGACGCCGAGCGGCACGTTGAACAGGCTGGTCTCGGCCGGGCCGACCAGCGCCTGCATGATCGAGGTCTGGTCGATCGCGCCCCAGAGCGCGCGGCGGATGGCCGGGTTGTTGAAGGGGGCCTGCTGATGGTTCACCCGCACCATGCTGACGAAGCCAGAGGCATCCAGCACCTGGAGCCGCAGGTTGCGGGCGCGCCGCAGCAGCGGCAGCAGGTTATGGTAGGCATATTCCTGCCAGTCCTGCTCGCCGGCCAGCAAGGCATTGGTCGCGGTGCCGCTGTCCGGCATAGTCTTCCACTCGACGCGGTCGAAATGCACCACCTTCGGCCCCGAGGTCCAGGACAGCGCGCCATCCTGGCGCGGCACGTAGCGCTCGAACTTCCGGTAGACGTTCTGCGAGCCCGGCACCCGCTCATCCGCCACGAAGCGGAAGGGGCCGCTGCCGATCATTTCCGGCACCTGACGGAAGGGATCGGTATTCGCCAGCCGCTCCGGCATCATCGCGCAGACCGGGACCGAGGCCTTGCCGAGGGCGATCGGCAGCAGCGGGAAAGGCCGCTTCAGCCGGAAGCGGATGGTCTGGTCATCCGGTGCCGAGAGCTCGTCCGTCACCTCCATCAGCGTCGCGCCGAAGGGGTCGCGCTTCGCCCAGCGGCGGATGCTGGCGACGCAGTCCCGCGCCAGCACGCGTTCGCCGTCGTGCCACAGCAGACCCTCGCGCAGGGTCAGGGTCCAGAGCTTGCCGTCGTCGCCGATGGTATGGCCCGCGACCATCTGCGGCGTCGCCTGATAGGCGCCATCCATGCCGTAGAGCGTGTCGAAGACCATGTAGCCGTGGTTGCGGCTGATATAGGCCGTGGTCGTCACCGGATCGAGCGTCACCAGGTCCTGTTGCGGGGTGAAGCGCAGGGTGGTGGCCGATTGCGCCCGTACCGCGGCGGGCGCCGCCAGCACCGCGCCCGCGGCCAGCATCAGGTTTCGACGTTGCATGGGCTTGGCTCCTGCCGCGCCGCCAGAGTGCGGGCGCGGCCCAGCGCATGCAAGCGGGGTGCCGCTACAGCAGCAGCGCCGATGGCACCGCCACGGGTGCGGGCAAAGGCGCCAATGCCCGCGCGCCGCAGGACAGCAGGTAGGCGGCCACCGCATCCATCTCGGCGGCCGGGCGGGTGGCGTCATGGAAGGCATCGTCCGGCGCCGAGCCGCGGGGGACCCAGATCACGGTCTCGTAGCGGGCGCGGGTCAGCAGCACGCGGTAGGTGTTGCGGATGAAGTCGTAGTCCTTGTTGGCGTTCTGCCACCTGTGCCCGACGAAGCTGCGGGCGGCCCAGGCCGCATCGCGCCGCAGGAAGTCACCGCCCCAGGCGAGGCCCACCACATCCAGCTCCAGCCCCTGGCAGGCATATTCCGTCGCCGCCGTCTCCAGCGCGTCGGAGGCGCGGATATCTGGCCAGCGGTTGAGGAACCAGTCCGGCACATCCTTGGTATGCACCTCGACGCCGAGGCCTTCCGCCCGCAGCCGCCGTGCCCCGGCGCTGCGCACGATCCCGGCCCGGCGCTGGCCGCGCGCGTAATGCCGCAGCGCCGCCCGCAGCGCCTCCAGGTCCCGCGTCACCAGGTAGGGCAAGGCGCCGGCCCGCGCCGCCACCGCGCGCGCCGCTGCGGCATCGTGGGCCAGCACCGCATCGACCCAATCCGCGCCGACGCTCTCGCGCACGCTCCGCATCGGCACGGCCAGGTCGAGGCCCTCATCCAGCCGCAGCCAGTCCCGCGCGGCCGGCGCGAGGCGCTGCGTCGGCTCGGTTGCCGTCAGCACGCGGGGCGCCGCCGCCGCCCGCCAGCCGGGCAGGCGGTCCAGTACCGCGCCCCATTCGGCGAGACCGGCCTCGCCGGTATTGATTTCCTGGCCATTGCCGATCAGCGCGATGACCACCGCCCAGCCCTGATGCCGGCCCATGATCTCGAGCGTATGCGCCGGCTCGCTCATCGTCAGGCGGGAGGGCTTGTTCTGCGTGCCGACCTTCGCCTTGGCCTCGTCCCAGGCACGCTGCGCCTCGTCGAAGACGATCAGCCGCTCGGGCGGCACGCGGTACGGGTCGAGCGCGCAATCCTCGAGGAAGCGATGCACGTTCTGCAGCTTGGCCCTGGCCCGCCGCTCCGCCTCGTCGCGGCCGCAATCGCCGCGCGCCACCGCATCCCGCGCCAGCGCCGCCCGCAGCACCGCCACCAGCGGCATGTTGCCGGTGAGGAAGGCCGCACCCTCCTGCCGTGCCGGGCCGAAGACCGCGTTCAGCCCGCACAGCGTCTTGCCCGCACCCGGCACGCCGGTGACGAAGATGACGGTCTTCGCTGCCTCTGCCCGCGCCGCCGCAACATGCGCGGCGATCGCCGCCGCGGTCCGCGTCAGGTTGGTGGCATCGGCCCGCGCCGCGGCGATGTCCGCCACGCCGTTACGGGCATAGAGCATCGTCGCCGCCTCGATGATACTTGGCACCGGCCTGTAGGGCGCCGCCAACCAGGCGTCGCCGTCGATGGGCAGTGATGGCGACGGGATCGTCGCCTGCACCCAGGCGATCAGCGCGCCCAGAGCCGTGGGGCCGCAGACCAGCGGATCGGTCGGGTGCTTCGGCAGGAGCCATGGCTGCGCCGGCGGCGTGAAGCCGCCCGTACCGGCGACCAAGACGGGAACGATCGCGTGGTGGCGGCTGCCGGCGTGGAAGTCCCGCAGGTCGAGCGCGTAATCCTCCGCCTCAGCCAGCATGGCGAGGCTCGGCGCGCCGGCCTTGAACTCCAGGCAAAGGATGGCGCGGTCGGTCAGCACCACCGCATCGATGCGCTTTTCCAGCCGCAGCAGGTCGAATTCCAGAGCGATGGTCCAGTCCTGGCCAGCCTGCTCCCGCACCGCCTCCTGCAAGGCGGCGACCTCGGCCTGCCACGCTTCCTCCTGCCCCGGGGAGGCGGTGAAGCCGAGCGCCTGTTGCGCGGAGGCGAGGCGACCGACGGTATCGGCGCGGTCGCGGGCCAGCAGCGCGGCGCCGGAGCAGGCGAACCACGCCCTCACGCCGCCCGCTCCCGCCGCGGCCAGGTCGCCAGCAGCAGGCTGCCCCCCATCAGCACGAATCCCACCCCATGCACCGCCGAGAATGCCTCCCCCAGCACCAGCACCGCCACGGCCGCCGCACTCGCCGGCAGCAGCGCGGTGAAGACCCCGGCCACCCCCGCCGGCACCCGCCGCAGCCCGGCGTACCACAGCAGCAGGCACAACACGCTTGCGGTCAAGGAATGAAAGACTAGCAGCCCCGCCAGCGCCGGATCCGCCAGCACCGGCAATGCACCAAGTCCGAGTAGCGCCAGCGGCAGCAGCATCGCCGCACTGAAGGCCTGCATCCACAGGCTGGCAGTCACCACCGGCACCCGCCCGACGATGCGCTTGGCCAGCAGCACATAGGCCGCCTCCCCCAGCACCCCGCCGAAGACCAGGGCATTGCCGAGCAGGTTCCCCACCCCGCCGCCACCGCCGAGGCGAGCCAGGGTCAGCGCCGCCATGCCCCCCGCGGCGAGGCAGGCCGCCAGCCATTGCCGGGCGCTCAGCCGCTCCCGCAGCCAGGCGGCGCTGCCCAGCGCCACCACCGCCGGCAGGGTCGCCAGCACCAGCCCTGCCTCGAGCGCGGTGGTCAGCCGCAGCCCGGCCAGCAGACCGGCGTTGTACAGCACGGTTCCCACCAGCGCCTGCAAGGCCAGGTTCCGCAGCACCCCGGGCGCCACCCTGACCCGGCCCTCGATCAGCCGCGCCAGCGGCCACAGCACCAGGCAGGCCAGCAGGCAGCGCAGTGCCAGGATGAGCGGCACCGGCAGCGCCTCGGCCAGCAGCTTGCCGACCGCGACATTGGCGCCGACCAGCGCCATCGCCGCGGATAATTGGGCATAGGCCAGCAACACGGCAGCAGGGGTCCTTCCCGGGGAACCCCGACCCTACCATGCCGCTTGCGCCCCGCAGCCCGCGCTGCTTCCTTACCCGGCGGAGAACGCCGGTCGAATACCCTAGCCGGGAGACCGATCGAATGCTGCGACGAACCCTATTCACCGGCGCCGCCGCGGCGATGGCCGCCCCTTTGGCGCGCCCTGCCCTCGCCCAGCCCGCCCATGCCCGCAGCCTGCGCTTCGTGCCGCAGGCGGATTTGACCGTGCTCGATCCGGTCTTCACCACCGCCTACATCACCCGCCACCACGCGCTGATGATCTACGACCAGCTCTATGGCCTCGACAGCAAGCTGCAGCCGCAGCCGCAGATGGTCGAGGGCCATACGCTGGACGCCGATGGCTTGCTCTGGCGCTTCCGGCTGCGGGAGGGCCTCGCCTTCCACGATGGCGAGCCGGTGCGCGGCCGCGACTGCATCGCCTCAATCAGGCGCTGGGCGCAGCGCGACGCGCTCGGCCAGGTGCTGCTCGCCCGCACCGCCGAGATGGCCGCTCCGGACGACCGCAGCTTCACCATTTGGCTGCAGAAGCCCTTCGGCCCAATGCTGGAGACGCTGGCGAAGATCGGCCCGCCCGCGCTGTTCATCATGCCGGAACGGATTGCCGCCGGCGACGCCAATACCCAGATCCGCGAGACCATCGGCTCCGGCCCCTTCCGCTTCGTCGGGGGTGAGCGGGTGGTCGGCGCCCGCGTGGTCTATGAGCGGAACGCCGCCTACCGGCCGCGGGAAGGCGGCACGGCGGACTGGGCCGCAGGGCCGAAGCAGGCGCATTTCGACCGGGTCGAATGGACCGTCATGCCGGACCCCGGCACCGCCGCCGCGGCACTCCGCAACAACGAGGTGGACTGGTGGGAGAACCCTCCGAACGACCTCGCCCCAGTGCTGCGCCGTTCGCGCGACATCCAGCTCAAGCGCGGCAGCCCGCTCGGCACCATCGGCACCGGCATCTTCAACACGCTGCATCCGCCCTTCGACAAGCCGGCAGTCCGCCGCGCCGTGCTGCGCGCCATGTCCCAGGCCGATTTCATGACCGCGACGGCGGGCGCCGACCCTTCGCTGTGGAACGACAAGGCCGGCGTCTTCACCCCCGGCACGCCGCTGGCCAATACCGTCGGCATGGAGGCCATCACCGGCCCGCGCGACATCGAGCGCTCCGCCAAGGAGATCCGCGACGCCGGCTATGCCGGCGAGACGGTGGTGCTGATGAGCGCCAGCGACCAGCCGGCGCTGGCCGCCCTGGGGGAGGTCGGCCACGACCTGCTGCGGCGGCTCGGCATGACCGTCGACTTCCGCGTCGCCGACTGGGGCACCGTGGTCCAGCGCCGCGCCAGCAAGGAGCCGCCGGACAAGGGCGGCTGGTCGATGTTCCACACCACCTGGAACGGGCTAGACGGCATCAACCCCGGCGTCATGCAGTTCATCCGCGCCAACGGCGCCCAGGCCTGGTTCGGCTGGCCCTCGGTCCCCAGGCTGGATGCGCTGCGGCTGTCCTGGTTCGACGCCCCGGACCTTGCCGCCCAGCAGAAGATCGCCGGCGAGATCCAACAGGTGGTTTTCGACGAGGCGCCCTACCTGCCGACCGGGCAGTATTTCGCCTCCACCGCCTGGCGGAAGTCGATCACCGAGCCGATCTCCGAGGTGGTGGCCTTCTGGGGCGTGAAGCGGGCCTAAATAGCCATTGGCTAGGCGTCCTCGCCGTCCTTCCGGAACGGCGAGAGCGTCGCCAGCGCCTCCATCTCGCGCAGCATCGCCGGGCGTTCGCGGTCGAGGAAATCGCCGACCGCCCGGCGCAGTCCCGGATGGGCGATCCAATGCGCGCTATAGGTCGGGCTGGGCAGGTAGCCGCGCTGGATCTTGTGCTCGCCCTGGGCGCCCGCCTCGACCCGCGGCAGCTTGTGCTCGATGGCGAAATCGATGGCGCGGTAGTAGCAGAGCTCGAAATGCAGGAAGGGCGCATCGACGATGCTGCCCCAGTTGCGGCCGTACAGCGCCTCGGTGCCCAGCAGGTTCAGGGCGCCGGCCACCGGCTCGCCATCCTGCTCCGCCACCATCAGCACCACGCGGTCGCCCAGCGCCTCGCCCATCAGCGGCCAGAAGCGGGAGGTGAGATAGGCGCTGCGGCCCCATTTCTTGTCCGTGGTGGATTGGTAGAAGCGGTGGAAGGCCTTCCAGTGCTTCGGGGTGATCTCATGCCCGCGCAGGGTCTTCAGCACGAAGCCTGAGGCCGCCGCATCGCGCCGTTCCCGCCGGATCGCCTTGCGCTTGCGCGAGGCCAGGGCGCCGAGGAAATCGTCGAAGCTGGCGTAGCCCTGGTTGTGCCAGTGGAATTGCGTGCCGATCCGCTGCAGCCAGCCCGCCTCGCCCAGGGCCTCCCACTCCGCCGCCTCGCAGAAGGTGACATGCACGGAGGACAGCTCGAGCTGCTCGCAGACCTGCACCAGGCCCTGGCCCAATGCCCCGGGCCCGACGCCGGACCCCGGCCGCACCAGCAGCCGCGGACCGGGCACCGGGCTGAAGGGCGCGCAGACCTGCAGCTTGGGATAATACTGCCCCCCCGCCCGCTCGAAGGCATCGGCCCAGCCATAGTCGAAGACGTATTCGCCCTGGCTATGGGTCTTGGCATAGCAGGGCGCACAGGCCACCAGCTCGCCGGCCGCATCCCGCAGCGCCGCATGCTGCGGCAGCCAGCCAGTGCGGTCGGTGGCGCTGCCGCTGGCCTCGAGGGCGGCGAGGAAGGCATGGCTGACGAAGGGGTTGTCGCCGCCCGCGCAGGCGTCCCAGTCGGTTGCCGGCAGGTCCGCGATCGTCCGGTGCAGGCTGAGGGTCAGGGCCGGGGCAGTGTCTGGCATCACCGGCAGCATGTGCTGCTGCGACGCGGCAGGGCAAGACCCGCCTGATCAGGCCAGCTCGAACATCCCCTCCACCTCGACCGCCGCATCCCCGGGCAGGGATGGCACGCCGATGGTGGTCCGCGCATGCCGCCCGGCATCGCCGAAGATCTCCACCGCCAAATCGGACGCGCCGTTCATGACCACGGCATGCTGGGTGAACTCGGCCGGCGCGGCAATGAATCCACCGAGGCGCACGATCCGCACCACCTTGTCCAGGTCCCCTGCCGCGGCCTTCAGCTGCGCCACCAGGTTGATGAAGCAGAGCCGCGCGGCTGCCACGCCCTCGGACAAGGGCACCCCGGCACCGAGCTTCCCGGTAAAGGCGATCTTGCCGTCCTTCAGCGGGATCTGGCCGGAGATGACCACCAGCTTTCCGACCACGTTGAAGGGAATATAGTTGGCGATCGGCGCCGCCGGGGTCGGCAGCGCGATACCCAATTCCGCCAGGCGGGCCTCGATCTTACCCATCATCATCTCCAGAAATGCCAAGGCCCGGGGAACGCCGCCCCGGGCCATTCACCCATGTCCGGGCATCAGCCGACCAGGCGCAATCCACGGCGGCGGCCACGGGGGCTCGCTGCCGTATCCCGACCCGGGGCGCTTTGCGGCGGCAGGTCCAGCGGTAGCAGAGGAGTCTGCTGGGCGGCGCTACCGACGCTGTCCGGGAGGCAGTCTTCCTCGCTCGGCTGCGGCAGGTCCTGGCGCCCGAGGTAGTCCAGCGCCAGGCGACGGAAGGCCCAGTCCAGCGCGCTGGTCGCCCGTGGGATGGCCGGATCGCCCTCGACCAGCCCAGCAGGGCCGAAGCGGGTATAGGCGAAGGCCTCGACATACTCCGCCAGCGGCACGCCCCGCTGCAGGCCCAGCGATACGGATTGGGCGAAGCCATCCATCAGGCTGCGGTAGGCCGCGCCTTCCTTGGACAGCGTGAAGGCGATCTCCAGCAGCCTGCCCTCGGCGTCTTCCGCGGTCCGCAGCGCCACCCGGTGGCCACCTACCGTCACGTGCAGCGTCGTGCCGGCATGACGGCGCATCGTCGGCGCCACCTTCGGCACCGCCTGGGCCGGAGCCGGCAGGGCCAGCGGCGCCGGCGGCGCCGCATGCAGGAAGTGGGTGACCGCTTCCCGCATCGCCGCCCGCGCCAGTTCGGACACCGGGGCCAGCAAGGTTCCGGCCTGGCTGGGGAAGTCCTGCATCACCCGCTGCGCCGCCCGGGTCGGAACCTCGGCGACCTCGCCCGCGGCGGTCAGCCGGGCCCGGGTGGCGCCGGCCATGGGAGCGATGCCGCCGGTCTCGACACCCAGCATCGCCTCGACCGCATCCGGCCTGGCCAGGGCCAGCAAGGCCTGATGGCGCACCCCCGGGGACTGCGCCGCGGCGTCCAGGGCAGCTCTCGCGGCGGCGGCCAGGCCGGAGACCGGGGTCGCCATCGGTGGCGCTGGCCATACCAGCGCCACCGGTTCGCGCGCGCCCAGGCGGCCGGCGATGCGGCCCGATTCGGCCTCCGCGGCGCCACGGGTCAGCGCGGCAATGGCGCCTGCAGTGGCGCGGCCTTCGGCGCTGTCATAGGCCAGGCCCAGCGTGGCCAGCAGCCCGGCCAGGTCGGCGAAGCCAAGCCGCAGCCGGGTGGCCTTGGCGCCGCTCAACGAATCCAGTGCCGTCACGGCCAGGGCACAGGCCTCTGCATAGCCTTGGGTATCGAAGCCGCCCTCCGCCTCCAGGAAGGCGGGCAGGTTCAGGACGAAGCGCGGCTCGGCTTGCACGGCCTTGCCGTCGTTCCGCCAGACTTCGGCACCGGGGGCGCCGCGCCGGGTCAGCAGCAGGGTCCGCAACCCCTCGGCCAGGCTGGCAGCCGCGGCCTCATCCAGGATGCCGGCCTTCAGGCCGCCGCGGACTGCCCGACCGATCCAGGCCTCGGCCGCGCGTGGCAGCGCCACCGGCCCGGAGCCCGGGACCAATGCGGCCAGGGCCACACCGGCCTCCGCATCCCAGCCGCGCGGCAAGGCCACCGAACGTGGAGCGGCATCGGGGTCGGCCCCCGCGCGCATGCGGCGCAAGGCCACCCCGTCCCACAGCGTGCGATCGATATGTGCCATGCCCTGATGCTACGGCGCCCGGGCGGGCCCGGGAAGCCGTATTTGGTGGCAGGAGACCAGATTCATCACTACATCCTGTGGACAAGCCGCCCCAGGCGCCAGCTTTGCGCCGCAGCATCCGCTGTGCGATGGTCCGTCCGCAAACCTCTGGCCTTGCGGCGCCCCCTGGAGTAGTCCCGGCCTCATGTCCTTCCTGCTTCGTCTCACCTCCCCGCTGTCTGGCCGCCAGGTCGGGACCGACCGCTTCGGCACCGTCTATTACGAGAGCCGCGCGAAACAGGCGATCTACAACCGCACCCGCCGCTGGGCGATCTTCGCCAAGGGGACCGACCCAACCGTGGTTCCGCCGGAGTGGCATGCCTGGCTGCACCATACTGTGTCCGAGCCCCTGTCGGAGACCAAGCGGTATCCCTGGCAGCTCGACCACCAGCCCAACCTGACCGGCACGGCGCACGCCTACCGCCCGGCCGGGCACGACTACGTCGGGGGTACGCGGCGGGTCACCGGGGGCGACTACGAAGCCTGGACCCCTGGCTCCTGACGCCGTGAAAGGACGCAGCCTCGCCGAGGTCGCCACCGGCGGCATCGTGCTCCTCGTCGCCGCCAGCTTCCTGGCCTATGCCGTGCTCCACAGCGGCCGCGGTGCCTCGAATACCGACGGCCTGCTGCTCACGGCCCAGTTCGACAAGATCGACGGCCTTTCCAACGGGGCGGATGTCCGCATCGCCGGCGTCAAGGTCGGCAGCGTGACCGACAGCCGCATCGACCCGACCAGCTTTTCGGCGGTCCTCACCCTGCGGGTGGATCGCGGCCTCAAGCTGCCCAGCGACACGTCGGCCGAAATCACCTCGGAAGGCCTGCTCGGCGGCAAATATGTCTCCCTAGTGCCTGGCGGCAGCGAGCAGTTCCTCGCCGACAACGGCCGCATCGTCGAGACGCAGGGCTCCGTCAGCCTTGAATCGCTGCTCGGCCGTTTCATCTTTTCGGTCACGCAGATGAACAGTTCCCAGCCCAGTGCCGGCGGCGAGACCGCCACCCCCACGCCGGCCCCCGCCGCACCGCGATGAGCGCCCAGCCCGAGGCATGGCCGGGCGCCGATGGCAGCCCGGTATCCTGCCGGGAAAAGCTGAAGGTACTGGCGGAAAACCACGCCGAGCTCACCCAGGTCATGCGCGATGCCTTCGAGGACGCCATCCTCATGGGCGTCGACGAGACTGCCATGCGCCGGATCCTGAGTGACCTAGTGGCCGCCCTACCCAGCCCGAAGCGTCCGGACCGATGAGGCGGGCGCTGGCGCTGGCGCTGCTGCCCTGTGCCGCCCTGGCGCAGAGTGCCGATTGGGTGCCGAAATCGGTGGCCGAGCTGCAGTTGCTCGACAAGGTGACCGCCCGCATCTCCACCCTGCGGGCCCCGGTGGGCCAGGGGACGCAGGTCGGCACCCTCACCATCCGCGTCACCGCCTGCAACGCCCGGCCGCCCGATGAGGTGCCGGATGCCAGCGCCTTCCTGGAAGTCAGCGACAGCCGCCGCGCCAGTGGCTTCCAAGAGGTCTTTCGCGGCTGGATGTTCGCCAATGCCCCCGGCGTCAGCATGCTGGAGCATCCGGTCTATGACCTGCGGGTGATCGACTGCAAGTGACGCCGGACCGCTCGGACCACTGGGATGGCCGGGCCTTCCACAATGTCCATGATCGCACCGAAAAGACCCTGGCCGATGTCTGGGCATGGCGGCGGAAGTCGCAGCGGATGCCCTGGCCGGCCTGGATCGAGGATCCACCGCAGCCGCTGCCCCTCCGCCTGGCTGCGGATCGCATCGCCGCCACCTTCATCGGCCATGCCAGTTTTCTGCTGCAGATCGGCGGGCGCTGCATCCTGGTCGACCCGGTTTGGTCGCCCCGCGCCAGCCCGCTGAGCTTCGCCGGCCCGAGGCGGGTCCGCGCCCCGGGCCAGCCGCTGGCGGCCCTGCCCGGCGTCGACCTGCTGCTGGTCAGCCACAACCACTACGACCACCTGGACCTGGCGACCCTGCGCGCGGTGCGCCGGCGCTGGTCGCCGCCCGCCGTCACCGGCCTCGGCAATGCTCGCCACCTCGCCAAGGCGGGCTTCCAGGGCGTGCCGGAACTCGACTGGTGGCAATCGACCGAGGTCGCCGGGCTTCGCATCACCTATGTCCCGGCACAGCACTTCTCCGCCCGCACCCCCTTCGACCGCAACCGCAGCCTCTGGGGCGGCTTCGTCATCCAGGCGGGCGAGGCCACAGTCTATTTCGCCGCCGACAGCGGCTGGTGCCCGCATTTCGCCGAGATCGCCCGCGCCTTCCCCCGCATCGACCTCGCCCTGCTGCCGATCGGCGCCTATGAGCCGCGCTGGTTCATGCACACCCAGCACATGGACCCGGGCGAGGCGGTCCGCGCCCACCAGGCGCTCGGCGCCCGGCAGAGCATCGGCATGCATTTCGGCACCTTCGCCGGCCTGACCGACGAGGCGATCGACGGCCCGGAAGCTTGGCTGGCCAAGGCCCGCACCGCCGCCGGCCTGCCGCCGGAGGCATTCACCACCCTGGCCTTCGGCGCCACGCTGGACCTGCCGGCCGACTGAGGCCAACCGTTGGCGGAAGGATGCCGACGCCAAACATCGCCAAACTGACACGAGCCGCCGTTGGCGGCCGGTGCCGCTTCAGGCTTCCCTGCACCGGCCACCAGCCCGGAAGTATACAGCATAGAATCCTCAACCGTAGCGACGGAGGCCGCCATGTCGGCGGCACCCAAGAACGTCATCGTCATGATCGCCGACGGGGCCGGTTCAATGCCCTCGAAGCGACGCGCCAATATCTCGGGGATGTCCGTGGCGGCCTGCCCGGCGAGCTCACGGTGGATGGGCCGGACTTCATCCATGCTGCGCAACCGGTCTATGCGCTCGACCCCCGCAACGCGTCCGTCGCCGGGCCGGCCGGCCTCGCCCAGGTGGCGATCGACGTCTAAGACCCGGCCCGCAACTATGACTTCCCCCCGGTGCCCGGCACGACCTCCGCCGGCTTCGAGCGTGGCTTCGCCGGTTATGAATGGAACCGCGCCACCGCGCCGGATTCCGCCAATACCATGTCGGCGAAGATGACCGGCGAGAAGAGCTACAACAACGCCATCAACGTCGACGGCAACGGCACCGCGCTGCTCAGCCTCGCCGAAGTCGTGCATCAGGGCGGCAAGGCGACCGGCGTGGTCTCGACCGTGCAGATCAGCGATGCGACCCCGGCGGCCGGCGGCGGGGCGCATAACGTCTCGCGCGCCAGCCACGGCGAGATCGCCACGGAAGTGTTCCACAGCGGCGTGCTCGATGTCATCGCCGGCACCGGCAACCCCGATGTCAACGACAACGGCCAGCCGGCGACGGCCGCGAACTACGACTGGATCGGCCAGGATCTCTGGAACAGCCTCAAGGCGGGTACGTACAAGTCGCCGGACGGCTTGGGCTGAGACCTGCTGCAGAGCCGTGCGGATATCCAGGCCGCGGCCAGCGGCACGCCCACCGACGCCCGCCTGGCGATGATCGCCGAGGCCTTCACCGGCACCAGCTTCTACCGCAGCGGGGCCGACCCGGCCAGCGAGCCCCTTCACCGTGCCGCGGCTGCAGACCTCGCCGACCTTGACCGAGATGTCGCTGGCGGCGCTCAACAAGCTGAACGCCGATCCGGACGGGCTATACCTCATGATCGAGGGCCGTGCGGTGGACCGCGCCGAGCATGCCAACAACCTCGGCCGCACCATCGAGGACTACATCGAGTTCAACGCCGCCGTGCAGAGCGTCATCGACTACGTGAACTCGCCCGGGAGCAAGGCGACCTTCGAGGACACCCTGCTGATCGTCACCGCCGACCACGACCACCTGCCGTTCGGCCCGGAATGCGAGACCATCCCCTTCCAGCGCGTGCAGGAGGATCGCAACGGCGACGGCGTGCCGGAGTACCAGTGGTTCGGCAAAGGCCACTCGAACCAGCTCGTGCCGCCCTTCGCAACCGGCGCCGGTGCGGACCAGGTGCTGAACCTGGCAACCCGGGTGGACAGCGTGTTCGATGCGGCGGGCCACAGCATCGCCGGTAGCGGCCGCAGCTACACCGATCAGGCCGAGCTCAGGAAGTTCCTGCTCGGCCAGGTGGAGCAGCCGGACGCGGCCGCGCCGGAGGCGCCGGTCGACTGGAACGCCATCGCGGCCCAGGTGACCAGGGCATCATGCCCCGGGCCGCCCCGAGGTCAGTCCCGCGCCAGCTCCGCCAGCACCTGAGCCAGGACCCGGGCGCCCCTGACCAGTTGCTCCGGGGAGGAATATTCCGCCGGATTATGGCTGATGCCCCGATAGCTGGGGATGAAGATCATGCCGCTGGGACAGAGCGGCACCATGAATTGCGCATCGTGGAAGGCACCGGACGGCATCCGCACCGCCTTCAGCCCCTGTGCCGCCGCCGCCCGCTCCACCGCGCCGGTCACGGCCGGATGGAATTCGACAGGCAGGGCGTGGAAGCGCTCGGTCACGGTGACGTCGCAATGTCGCACCGCGCCGCGGATGGTCGCCTCGATCGCGTCGCCGCGGGCGGTCAGCACCGCCGCATCCGGGTGGCGGAAGTCGATGGTGAAGCGCACCCGCTCCGCCACGCTGTTCGATGAATTCGGCTCCACCTCGATCTTCGCCACGGTGAAGCGCAGCACATCGGTCGGGTCCGCCATCAGCGCATTCAGCGCGGTGATGGCCCGCACCATGTCCTGCACCGCATCCCGCCGCATCGATACCGGCGCCGTGCCCGCATGGGCGCTGGCGCCCAGCAGCTCCACCAGGAACCATCGGCTGCCCTGGATTCCGGTGACGATGCCGATGTCGAGCCCTGCCGCCTCCAGCTGCGGCCCCTGCTCGATATGCGCCTCCACATAGGCATGCGGCGCGCCGCCCAGGGGCCGGCGCGGCAGGTCGGCCTCCTTTGCCAAGTGCTCCCGCAGCGCCTCACCGAAGCTGACGCCGTGGCTGTCGGTCACCGCATCCCAGCTGTCCGCGGCGCTATGCCCGGCATAGGCCATGCTGCCCATGCAGCCCGGGGCGAAGCGGCCGCCTTCCTCGTTGGTCCAGGCCACCACCTCGATAGGCCGGGCCAGCGACACGCCTGCCTCATGCAGCGCCTGCACCGCCTCGAGCGCGGCGAGCACGCCCCAGATGCCGTCGAAGCGCCCGCCCGCCGGCTGGCTGTCCATGTGGCTGCCGGCCAGTACCGGGGCGAGGCCGGGCACCGTCCCCTCGGACCGCAGGAACAGGTTGCCCAGGGCATCGATGGAGGGCGTGAGGCCGATGGCCTGGCCCCAGCCGATCAGCAAGCGCCGCGCCTCGCGGTCGAGTGGTGTCAGGCAGGCGCGGTTCACGCCTTCCGATCCATCCCCCCCGCGGAAGGCCCCAAGCCTGGCCATCTGCATCAGCCGGTCCCACTGTCGGGCCTCGCTCACGGCGGCGACGGCATTCGGGGTGATCGATGTCTCGGTCATGACAGGGGGCCCTTACCTTCGCAGCTGCAGCGCTAAACCGCGCCTTGCCGACCGGCGTCAAGCGGCCCCACCCTGGCCGTTCGTTCCAGTTCAGGAAGGCGTGGCCGATGGCGCAGCATGACAGCTACCTCAGCACCCATATGCTCAATACCGCCGAGGGCCGCCCGGCCGAAGGCGTCGGCATCGAACTCTGGCGGCTGGAGCCGGAGCCGGTGCTGCTGGCCAGCACGGTCACGACGGCGGATGGGCGCAACGAGGCGATCCTGATGGCGGAGGCCGATCTGGTTCCCGGCCTGCACGAGCTGCGCTTCGCCGTCGGCGCCTATTTCCACCGCCGCGGCCTGACCCCGGCCGAGGGCTTCCTGGAAGTGGTGCCGGTCCGCATCCGCTTGGCCACCGGCCAGGGACACTACCATGTGCCGCTGCTCTGCTCACCCTTCAGCTACACAACCTATCGCGGGTCCTGAGCGTTACTTTTCCAAAGCAACGGAGGAATCGGGACATGAACCATCAGGAATTCCTGGCGGCAGTGGGCCAGGGCGATGCGTCGGCGGTGGCCGAGATGCTGGCCGCGGATCCGCATCTGGCCGCGCCCCGGCCCGGCGAAGCGGCCGACCCGGTCGCCCTCGCCGCCTGCCACGGCCACCTTGCCGTGCTGCGCCTCCTGCTGGACCGTGGGGCGATGGGGGCTGCCGAGGGCGACCCGCGCGAGGCCCCCACCGCCTTGATGGCTGCGGCCGGCGCCGGCCAGCAGGAGGCCGTGGCGCTGCTGCTGGAGCATGGCGCCGATCCGGCTTTGCGCGACCCCGTCGGGCGCACCGCCGCTGATCATGCGACGGAAGCCGGCCATGCCGACCTGGCCCGGCGCCTCGCCACGGATGCCGAAGCGGAACGGATTGTGCGCTGAGGCAACATAGCACGGTCCCGCGCGTATGCCCCGCACCTGAGGGAGGCTTCGATGGCGCGGATTCTGGTGCTCTATTATTCCATGTATGGCCATGTCGAGACGATGGCCGGTGCCGTCGCCGAGGGTGCCCGCTCGGCGGGCGCCACGGTCACGGTGAAGCGCGTCGCGGAGATCGCCCCGCGCGAGGTGCTGGAGCAGGCCCATGCCAAGCTGGACCAGGCAGCGCCCGAGGCCAGCCCGCAGGAGCTGGACCAGTACGACGGCATCATTCTTGGCTGCCCAACCCGGTATGGCCGGATGCCCTCGCAGATGGCGCAGTTCTGGGACCAGACCGGCGGGCTCTGGGCGCGCGGCGCGCTGATCGGCAAGGTCGGCAGCGCCTTCTCCTCCACCGCCAGCCAGCACGGCGGGCAGGAGACGACCCTGATGGCGATGCATACCATGATGTTCCACCACGGCATGGTGCAGGTCGGCCTGCCCTACAGCGCCGCCGGCTTGGTGCGGCTGGACGAGGTCAGCGGCGGCACCCCCTATGGCGCCACGACCATCGCCGGTGGCAAAGGTGAGCGGCAGCCCAGCGAGAATGAGCTGGAGCTGGCCCGATTCCAGGGCAAGCACGTGGCGGAGATAACGGCGAAGCTGTTCGGCTGAGGCTGGGCCCGAGAGGGCACTGCCCTCTCGAACTCTCCCGCCAAGGGTCGAAGGACCCTTGGAACCCGGGGGTCAGGGGAGGCCTGCGATGCTGCGGGGTTCGCCGGTGACTTCTAGGATGTGGACCCCGGTGTTGGCGCGGTCGACGATATAGACCAGGCCACGCTCGTCGGTTTCGACGTTTTTGGTCTGGATGGCGCGCTTGCAGCGCGGCGTGCCGTCGACCGGCACGCAGCGTTCCGCCGTGCGCTCCGTGATCGGCGGGATGAAATGCCCGACTTCTCGCGGATGGTAGGGGTCGCGGATGTCCAGCGCCCGCACCCCGGCATTGAAGAAGGCGATGAAGGCCAGCTTCTTGTGGAAGACCGGCGCCATGCTCTCGTTCGAGGAATGCGAGCCGAACCGCCCGCCGCGGGCGCAGAAATTCCCCGAGGCCTCCGGCACCGTCCAGGAGGAAACCACCATCGGCTGGCTCTCCACCGAGATATCGGCGAACCAGACCATCTGCCGCGCCTCCTCCCGGCACTCGTTGCGCAGCGACTCGTTGACGATCATGACGAAGTCCCGCGTCGCCCCGCGCGCATCCCGGCCGAATTCGGCGATCGGCATGCCCAGCAGCGGATAGGCGGTATGCGCCCCGACCCAGGGCATCATCACCAGCCGCCCGACTTCCGGCGCCCGCAGGTTGGCATCGGTCGGCTCCCGCGGCCCCTCCAGCAGCTTCGCCCGGTCGATGATCTGCACGATCCCGCCGGCATTGGTGCCATAGCCGAAGTAGATCCGGTTGCCCTGCGGCCCGGTCGAGATGCCGCCATGCAGCTCGGTCGGCAGGGTGCCGTGTTCGGCATGGGCATCCTGCATCGCCGCGCCGTCCCGGATCTGCTGCCCCGGCAGGCCGAAGTCGCGGATATGCACCGGCTTCGCCGGGTCGTTCAGGTCGAACACCTGGGTCATCCGCCGGACGCGCCAGGGCGGCCTGAGGCCAGAGACGAGGAAGGCGATGCCGGTATCGCATTCCCACCAGTTCTTGTGGGTATGCCCGGCCGGGATGCTGGCGAGCAGCTTCGGCTTCGCCGGGTCGGTCACGTCGAAGAGCTGGTGCCCGGCATTGCCCTGGGTCCGCAGCATGGTGAAGCCGGCCGGATTGGCCGCGTTTCGCAATCCTCGGTTGTCGCAGACCCGCACCATCTGCGCCCCGCCATCCTCGTCGAAGCCCGGCTCCCCCGGGATATGCGCGAGGTAGCGCGGGCTGGCCGGATCGGTGACGTCGAGGATGGAGGTGCCGTTGAACTCGGCCTGTCCGGTCAGCGGGTTCAGCGGCTTCGGCTCGGCCTGGCTGCCGCCGTGGTGCCCGACGTACAGGATCCAGCGGTCGCCCTGGCGGTGGATCGTCGGCTGGTAGGCGCTGCGGCCCTGCAGGCCGTCATGGCCGAGCAGACGCATATTGGCCGCCTCCGGCTCCGCTCCCCGGGCGACCGCCCAAGGCGTGAGCAGCAGCAAGCCGAGAATGGCAAGGCGCATCGCTTCCCTCCCTCCGCCGTGCTGGCGGTTGATGGAAGCTAGCCATTTGCCGGCCTGCCGGTGCAACCCCTGCACCGGCTTCGCATCTGATCAGGCCGCCCGCACCCGGCTCAGGAAGCTCGAGACCTCCCGCTTGAGCGTTTCCGCCTGTTCGGCGAGGGTGCCGGAAGTGGATTGTACCTGGTTCGCCGCCCCGCCCGTCTCCGCCGCTGCCGCCGTCACCCCCTCGATCGCGCCAGAGATCTCGTTGGTGCCTGCGGCGGCCCGCTGGACGTTCTGGGCGATATCCCGCGTGGCGGCACCTTGCTCCTCCACCGCCGCCGCGATTGCCGCTGTCACGTCGTTGATCTGATCGATGCTGCCGCGAATGGCGCCGATATCGGCGGCGGCCTCGCGCGTGGCGGCCTGCATTGCCTGGATCTGGCTGGCGATGTTGCCGGTCGCCTGCGCCGTCTGGTTGGCCAGCGCCTTGACCTCGCTCGCCACGACGGCAAAGCCCTTGCCGGCCTCCCCGGCACGGGCCGCCTCGATCGTGGCGTTCAGCGCCAGCAGGTTGGTTTGCCCGGCGATGTCGCCGATCAGCCGCGTCACCTCGCCGATGCGGGAGGCCGCCTCGGTCAGGTTGGCCACGGTCGCATTCGTCCGGTTGGCCTGATCCACCGCGCCATTGGCCATGCGGGCGCTGTCGGCGACCTGCC
Organism: Paeniroseomonas aquatica; assembly: GCF_030409335.1. Taxonomy (GTDB): domain Bacteria; phylum Pseudomonadota; class Alphaproteobacteria; order Acetobacterales; family Acetobacteraceae; genus Belnapia; species Belnapia aquatica. The sequence goes on along the minus strand of NZ_JAUFPN010000153.1, from coordinate 39,628 downwards.
GGCTGATTTCGGCGACGGAAGCGGCAAGCTGCTCGGTCGCGGCGGCCACCGTATTGACATTGGCGCTGGCCTCCGCGGTCGCGTTGCTGACGGTCACGGCACGGCCGCTGGTGGCGTCGGCGATGCCGACCATGGAGGTGGCGGCGGCATTCAGCTCCGAGGCGGCGGCGGCGATGCCCTCGACTACGCCGCCCACCCGTTCCTCCAGCGCCGTGGCCATGCTGGCCAGCGCGGCCTTGCGATCCGCCTCAGCCCGGACCTTGAGCACCTCCTGGTCCTGCCGCAGCACCTCACTTTCCCGCAGGCCTTTGCCGAAGGCCTGCAAGGCCTGCGCCATGGCGCCGATTTCGTCCCCACGGTCGGTATCGACGACCTGTATGCCCAGGTCGCCACCGGCCAGGCCCTGCATGCTGCGATGCAGCCGGCCGAAGGGGCGGACGACGGTCGCCAGCATCAGCCAGATGCCGGCGCCGAGGCCCAGGGTGAGACCCAGGCCGAGCACCAGGATGGCCAGCCTGACCGACGCCTCCGCCTCCCGGGTCAGCGCTTCCGACCGTTCCGTCGCCATCTTCTTAAGCTTTTCGGTGAATTGCCGGGTCTTGGCCCGCAGGACGGGAACCTGCCCGGCGAACTCCGCCATGATCAACTGCCGCCCGCCAGTCGGATCGCCGGCGCGCATCTGCCGCAGGCCCCGCAGCGCCACCTCCTGCCGGACGATGAGTTCCCGTTCGATGTCATTCAGGGCGGTGATGTCGCCCGCAGCCCGCAGGGCCCCGCGGCCGGACGCGCCATAGGTGCTGACCGCAGCCGCCATCTGCTCCAGGTCCCGGATCGCGCCATCGAGCTCTGCAGCCTCGGACAAGGCCATGCCACGCCAGACCGCGCGCGCCATGTCGACCAATATGAGGTTGAGGCGGTCGGACGCGCTGGCCGCTGCCACCTCTCCCTCCAGCAGCCTCGAATACTCGCTATCCGCCCGCATGAGGGCTTGGCTGATGTAGGCGCCGATGCCGCCGCCGACCAGGGCCAGGGCAATGAGGGGCAGGAGGAGCTTGAACGATATGCGAAGGTCCCGGAATGCGGTCAGCATAGCTGTTGGTTTCCTCGGCCGGCCTGTCCACGGGCGGCAGGGGTTGAACGAAGCACCGTTCCGATTTCGATTCCGTGAACATGCCGGCCGAATCCCCGGGCGCTGGACCCGCCGCCGCGAAACCCGCTTGCAAATCCCGGCTGGAGGGGGCAATTCCCCCGCGATACCAGACTGAACCAGTCAGACCTCGGCGGGCGGTGCGGAGCAGATCCGCGGCCGGGCCCGCTTTTGCCTTTGGAGGCCCACCCGTGGCGCGCACCCCGCTCGACCGAATCCGCAATATCGGCATCACCGCGCATATCGACGCGGGCAAGACCACGACGACCGAGCGGATTCTCTACTACACCGGCAAGTCCCATCGCATCGGTGAGGTCCATGACGGCAACACCACCACCGACTACATGGACCAGGAGCGCGAGCGGGGGATCACCATCACCTCCGCGGCCGTGACCGCCGTGTGGAAGGACTACCGGATCAACGTCATCGACACCCCCGGCCACATCGATTTCAACATCGAAGTGAACCGCTCGCTGCGCGTGCTTGACGGCGCCGTCTTCATCATCGAGGGCGTGGCCGGCGTGCAGCCGCAGTCCGAGACCAACTGGCGCTTGGCGGACCGCTACAACGTCCCCCGCCTGATCTTCATCAACAAGCTCGACCGCACCGGCGCCGATTTCTACCGCGCCGCGGCCACGCTGACCGAGAAGCTCGGCATCACCTGGATCGCGCTGCAGCTGCCGATCGGTATCGAGGACACTTTCAAGGGCGTCGTCGACCTGATCGAGATGAAGGCGATCATCTGGGAAGGCGACGAGCTCGGCGCCGCCTACCACTACGAGGACATCCCCGAGGACCTGAAGGAGAAGGCGGCCGAGTACCGCCAGCTCCTGCTCGACACCGCGCTGAGCGTCGACGACGCCGGCATGGAGGAATACTTCGAGAAGGGCGACGTCTCGGTCGAGACCCTGAAGCGTGCCATCAAGCGCGGCACGATCGACGGCACCTTCCGCCCGGTGATGTGCGGCACCGCCTTCAAGAACAAGGGCGTGCAACCGCTGCTGGACGGCGTGATCGACTACCTGCCGAGCCCGATCGACATCGCCGGCATCAAGGTCGCCGCCGAGGAAGGCGAGGACGAGAGCGTCGACCGCCGCATCATCCCGGCCGACGAGTCCCTGCCCTTCGCCGGCCTGGCCTTCAAGATCATCAACGACAAGTACGGCAACCTGACCTTCGTCCGCGTCTATGCCGGCGTCCTCAAGCAGGGCGACATGGTCATGAACACGACCAAGGGCCACAAGGAACGCATCGGCCGGATGTTCCAGATGCACGCCGACAAGCGTGAGGAAATCAAGGAAGTCTCCGCCGGCGACATCGCCGCCTTCGTCGGGCTGAAGGACACCGGCACCGGCGATACCCTCGCCGACCAGTCGGACCCGGTGGTGCTCGAGCGCATGGCCTTCCCGATCCCGGTCATCGACATCTCGGTCGAGCCGAAGACCAAGGACGGCGTCGAGAAGATGACGCTCGGCCTGCAGAAGCTGGCCGGCGAGGACCCGTCGCTGCGCCTCAAGACCGACCAGGAGACCGGCCAGACCATCCTGTCCGGCATGGGCGAGTTGCACCTCGAGATTATCATCGACCGGCTGAAGCGCGAATACGGCGTGGACGCGCATATCGGCGCCCCGCAGGTCGCCTACCGTGAGACGATCTCGAAGTCCCACACCGAGACCTATACCCACAAGAAGCAGTCGGGCGGCTCGGGCCAGTACGCCGAGGTGAAGATCGTCTTCGAGCCGCGCGAGCGGAACGAGGGCATCGAGTTCGTCAACGGCACCACCGGCGGTTCGGTGCCGCGCGAATATATCCCGGCGGTGGAGAAGGGCATCAAGGTGCAGGCCGATACCGGCGTGCTCGCCGGCTTCCCGACAGTCGACTTCCGCTACACCCTGGTCGACGGCAAGTACCACGACGTCGACTCGTCGGCGCTCGCCTTCGAGATCGCCGCCAAGGCGTGCTTCCGCGAAGGCATGAAGAAGGCCGGCCCGGTCATCCTGGAACCGATCATGGACGTGGAGGTCACCACCCCGCAGGACCATGTCGGCGACGTGGTGGGCGACTTGAACCGCCGCCGTGGCGTCATCCAGTCGCAGGACATGGCCGGCACCTCGGTCATCGTCCGGGCACATGTCCCGCTGAAGGAGATGTTCGGCTACATCTCCAACCTGCGCGGCATGACCAAGGGGCGCGCCTCCTTCTCGATGCAGTTCCACCACTATGACCCGGTGCCGCGGAACATCGCGGACGAGATCATGGCGAAGTCCGCCTGATCCGTACGGACATCGGTTGAGCGGCGACGGCGCGGGGACTACCCCCGCGCCGTTTGCAATTCCGGCCCGAACAGGTTTATTGCGATTCCATGCTGAACTTCACCGGCTGCCGCATCCTTGTCCTCGGCGACGTCATGCTCGATCGCTTCCTCTACGGCGATGTCGACCGAATCTCGCCGGAAGCGCCGGTGCCGGTGGTACGGCTGCGCCGAACCATCGCCATGCCCGGCGGTGCCGGCAATGTCGCCCGCAACATCTCGGCCCTCGGGGGGCAGGCCGTGCTCATCGGCCTGTTGGGCCAGGACTCTGCCGCCAGCGAGTTCCGTGCCCTGCTGGCCGAGGACCTCCGCATCACCGATGCCTGCGTCCTGAGCGGCGCCCGCCCGACCATCTGCAAGACCCGGCTGATCGCCGGCACCCAGCAGCTCGCCCGGCTGGACGAGGAAACGAGCCACCTGGCGGAGCCGGCCGAAGCTGCCGCCCTCGTCGCTGCCGTGGCAGCCGCGCTGCCGGGCTGCAACGCCCTGATCCTGTCCGATTATGCCAAGGGTGTGCTGGCTCCGAAGGTGATCGAAGCCGCCATCACCGCCGCCCGAACCCAGGGCATCCCGGTCTTCGCCGACCCGAAGTCCGACGATTTCAGCCGCTACCGCGGGGCGGATTGCCTGACGCCGAATGCCCGGGAGCTGGCCCGCGCCGCCCGCCTGCCGACCGGCACCGAGGAGGAGGTGGTCGCCGCTGCCCGCGCCGTCATGGCCGATGCCGGAGTGCCCGCGCTGCTGTGCACCCGGGCGGAGAAGGGCATGACCCTCATCGAGGCGAATTCTGCCGAAAGCGTGCCCGCGGTTGCGCGCGAGGTCTTTGACGTCTCCGGCGCCGGCGACACCGTCATTGCGACCCTCGCCCTGGCCCATGCCGCATGCCGGCCCCTGGCGGAAGCCATGCGGATCGCCAATGCCGCCGCAGGGATTGTCGTCGGCAAGCTTGGCACCGCCACCGTCGGCGCCGACGAGTTGGCGCATGCGCTGCGTGCCGAGAGCGGCGAGAGCCCGGAGGAAGGCATGCTGCTCGACCACGCGGGCGCCGCGCGGCTGGTGGCGGACTGGAAGGCGCATGGCCTTCGCGTCGGCTTCACCAATGGCTGCTTCGATATCCTCCACGCCGGCCACGTCGCCCTGCTGCGGGCCGCCCGCCGTCGCTGCGACCGGTTGGTGGTCGCGCTCAATACGGATGCCTCGGTGGCACGCCTCAAAGGTCCGAGCCGCCCGGTCAATCCCCTTGCCGACCGCGCCGCCGTGATCGCCGCGCTCGCTTCGGTCGATGCGGTCGTCGCATTCGACGAGCCGACCCCGCTCGAGCTGATTCGAAGCCTGCTGCCCGATGTGCTCATCAAGGGTGCCGACTACACGCTAAGCCAAGTGGTTGGCGCCACGGAGGTTCAGGCGGCAGGCGGCGTGGTGGCGCTGATCGACCTGCTGCCTGGCCGCTCCACCACGCGGGTCATCGACAAGGTCGAAGCCTCCCGGAAATAGCTCTGGCCAGGCATCTCCGGTAAGGCGATGTGGCCATCCGTCTGGCACTGCCGCCAAAGCGACGACAGGATCCCTAGCGCCGCAGTATCACGGTCGTCAGCACATCCAGCACCACCACCGCATCGCCCCGCCGCGTGCCGGTGAAGCGCAGCTTCGCAATCCCGCGGTCCGGCTTGCTGCGGCTCGGGGTCAGCTGTTCCACCCGGCCGGTGACCTGCAACACATCCCCCGGCCGCACCGGCGCCGGCCAAGCCACCTCCATGCCTGCCCCGCCCAGCGAGGTCTTGGCGATCACCCCCGTACGGATCATCAGCGAGAAACAGGCCGAGAGCGTATGCAGTCCGCTGGCGATCAACCCGCCGAAGGGCCCCGCAGCGGCCGCGGCCTCATCCACGTGCATCGGCTGTGGGTCGAAGCGATGGCCGAAGTCAAGAATCTCCTCACGCGTCATAACCAGCGAACCGAAATCGAATTCCTGGCCGACCGTGAGCGCGTCAAACGATTCGATGATATCCATGGAAGCTCACATCAGGGATTGCATGTCGCCATCGACTGCCATGGACTGGCCGCTGATGGTCGCGCCGAAGGGGCTGCAGAGGTAGAGCGCCATGTTGGTGATGTCGTGTGGCGTCACGTAGCAGCGCAGGGAGACGTTCTTCAGCGCATCCGCCTCCTGCTCGGCGAAACTTCGCCCATTCGCCTGGGCCTTGGCTTCCAGCACCCGGCGGATGCGGTCGCCGGCGACGAGCCCGGGCAGGATCGCGTTCACCCGGATGCCATCCGTCCCAAGCTCGATCGCCAGCGACTTGGTGAAGCCGATGACGCCCCATTTGGCCGCCGCATAGGGGCTGCGCAGGGGGAAGCCGAAGCGTCCGGCGGCCGAGGACAAATTGATGATGGACCCGCCGCCTGCCGCCCGCAGCGCCGGCACCGCCCGCCGAGCGCAGTGGAACATGGCTTCCAGGTCGATCTTCATGGTCCGGCTCAGCGCTTCCGGCGTCACATCCTCGACCCGCGCAGTCGGCCCGGCTATGCCTGCATTGTTCACCAGCGCATCCAGCCCGCCCAGCTGCGCGATGGCCGCATCGACGAAGCCCTCGCAGCCTTCCACCGTCTCCATGTCGGCGCGCATCGATGGATAGGGGCAAGCCGCCAAGGCGTCCGGATCCACGTCGCAGACGAAGACCCGCGCGCCGCAAGCGGCGAAGCCATCCGCCAGCACCCGGCCGATCCCACCCGCCCCGGCGGTGATGGCCACGCGCAGCCCGTCCAGCCGCACGGGCAGCGGTGCCGTATTCGCTTGAATCATCCTCGCTTCTCCCTGCTTCGCCGCTCTACTGCGCCACCGCCACGATCTCGCGCCCGAAGGCCTGCACCGCCGCCGCCGCGGCACCCGGCGCGCCCGGCGGCAGGGTCATCCGCAGCTTGAGGAATCGCCCGCGCACCAGGCCGAGGCAGAAGGAGCCTTCCGCCCGGGGGCCACCCTCGAAGGTCAGCACCAGCGCCTCGCAGCGCAATACCGGGCGGCCATCCGGCCCGGTCACCGGCTCGGCGGGCTGCCGCCCCTCCACCCGGTATCGTCGCTGCGGTCCCAGCAGTTCCACCTCCCGCATCGCCTGGTCCATCTCGGCGTCCAGGCTGGCCAGCGCGACCGCCGGCGCCAGCCCGCGGTCGTAGCGATAGACGGTGGCGACCCCTGGCCCACCCGCCGCCGGGCGATACTCCGCCCCTGCCCCCAGCCCGGCGCCATTCGGGCGTGCCTCGAAGTCCGTCACCGCCCCACGCCGCCAGCCGGCCGCCACCTCGGGCAGCGCTGCAACCATCTGCAGGGGTGTTTCGGGCTGCTTGAACCCCGGTGCCAACGACTGGGCCGCAACAGGGCCCGCCAGGGCCGGCGCCGTCAGCAGCGACAGGACGAGCATGCAACGCTTCATGCTCCAGGCTAGGCACCCTCGCCCCCAACCGGCAAGGTCGGCCGCATGCGCCTGATCGCCCTTCTTGTCTCCCTGCTTCTCGCCCTCGGCCTGTACTGGAAGCTGCCGCCCAGCCAGCCCGCCCCACCGCATCAAGCTGCCGGCCGCGGCCAAGCCCCGGCCGAGACACGGACCCCAGCCGGCGAACTCAAGCTCGCCACCTGGAATATCGCCTGGCTCACCAGCCGCGACCATCTGCTGCCACGCGACCGGACCCAGCGCCGCCCGTCCGACCTCGACCTGCTCGCCGGCTACGCCCGCCGGCTGGATGCCGATATCCTCGCCCTGCAGGAGGTCGACGGGCCGGAGGCGGCCGCCCGGGTCGTCGACCCCCGCCGCTATGCTTTCTACTTTCCCGCCGAGGAGGATTTGCAACGCTCGGGCTTCGCCGTTCGCCACGGTCTCCGGGTGACCCAGAACCGCGACCTCGAAGCCCTGGACCTTAATCCCCAGGCCCGCTTCTCGCTCCGCCGCGGCACCGACATCACGGTCGACTCCGGCAATGCCCGCATCCGCCTGCTCTCTTTGCACCTGAAAAGCGGCTGCGCCTCCGGCTCATCCGGCCGTGACGAGAACGACTGCGAGCAGCTTGCCCGCCAGGGCGAGATTTTGGCCCGCTGGATCGCCTCCCGCCGGGCCGAGGGCATTCCCTTTGCCCTGCTCGGCGACTTCAACCGCACCATGACCAATTCGAACGACGAGCTTTGGCGCAGCCTGACCGCCAACGCTCCCCTGCTGCGGGCGACCGAAGGGGTATCCAACCCCTGTTGGTCAGGCGCGCGCGGCGGCCGGTCCTTCATCGATCATATCCTGTTGGGCGGACCGGCACGCGACTGGCTGGTGCCCGATAGTTTTCGCGTGCTGGTCTATGCCGAACGTGATCCGGGATACCGCGTTCGCCTGTCCGACCATTGCCCGATCAGCCTGCGCCTGCGCCTGCCATGATGGCTTCCACCGTGCAGGCGCCGGTGCGACCATCACCGCCCGATCGGGAGGCACCCATGCGGCGGCGCATCATCATGACCACGGGTCTGGCGGCCCTGGCTGCACCCACCGTTCACGCCCAGGGCGCCTGGCCCAGCCGCCCGCTGCGGGTGATCATCCCCTACACCCCGGGCGGCGCCACCGATGCCATGGCCCGGCTCGCCGCGCAGAAGCTCGGCGAAGGCCTCGGCCAGACCGTGGTGGTCGAGAACCGTCCGGGCGGCAACGGCGTCATCGGCACTCAGGCAGTGCTGCAAGCCCCAGCAGATGGCTATACCATCCTCGGCTCCGCCTCGACCCATGTGCTGCAGCACCTCGTGCTGAAGGCCCCGGGCTACGACCCGATCGCGGATTTCCAGCCCATCGCCCGCACCGGCCGGGCGCCTGCCCTGCTGGTGATGGACCCGAAGCGACCGCAGCGGAGCCTCGCCGAGGTCGTCGCCGCTGCCAAGGCCGACCCGCGCGCCTGGAGCTTCGCCACCTCCTCGCTCGGCGCGTCCGGCCACCTCGCCGCCGTCGCCTTCAACCAGGCGACCGGCGCCGGGATCGAGATCATCCCCTACCGCGGCACCGCCCCGGCGTTGGTCGATGTCCAGGCCGGCAATATCCAGCTACTGTTCGACAGCGCCGCCGCGCTGCTGCCCACCGTCCGCAGCGGCAATGTCCGCGCCCTGGCCATCACCGCCCGGGTCCGTTCCGCCCTGGCGCCGGAGGTGCCGACGGCCATCGAGCAGGGCCTGCCCGGATTCGAATTCGCCAGCTGGTATGGCGTCTGGGCCGCCCGCGGCATGGCCCAGGACCAGGTCGAGCGGATGAACGCCATCATCCAGGCCGGGCTGCGGGAGCCGGCGACCAGCCAGCGCCTGGCCGGCCTCGCCCTGGAAGCAATCACCGAATCTATCGCCGAGACAAACCGCTATATCGCCGCCGACGTGGAGAAGAACGCCGCCCTGCTCCGATTCGCCAACTTCCAGCCGGAATAGCAGGTGCGCGCCAGCCTGCCGCTGACCGCCGTCCGCGTCATCAAATGGGCCTCTGCACCGCGATGGCGATGGTCCGGCCGGTGATGGCATTGGGACTCGGCCGGACTGACACGCCAACCTGCTGTCGTTGCGGTGGTTCGGTTTCGCCAGCGTCAGCCCCGCCAGTCCGGTCCTCTGTGCGGTACTGGCGCAGCGATTGCCGCCGGCGCTGACGAGCTGCTTTACCGTCGAGCTGGATGGCAGCAAGCAGGTACTCGCCTTCCCAGATCGGCGTCATCCCGGACCTCTGGCCACGCAACCTGGCCGGTGGCCAGGACCAGGGGGCTGTTCCGGAGCGCCGGACTTGACCCTGGCCGGCCAGATGGTGACGGTGGATGGTTTCGGCTGGCGCCATGCCTTCGCCCGCAATGCGTCCCGCAACCTGACAGGAGACCTGCCCATGGAACTGAAGCGGCGTCGCAAGCTGATGGCGCATTACCGGATTGAATCGGGCAAGGGCTTCCACCTGAAGGACCATGACCCCGGCGATACCGCAGGGATCGATGCCGACAAGGGCGCCGCCGCCGCCCTGCTGGCCGAAGGTGTCGACCGCCTCTCGACCCTGCAGGACAAGCTCTATGCCCAAGACCGCTGGGGCGTGCTCTGCATCTTCCAGGCGATGGATGCCGCCGGGAAGGACGGCGCCATCAAGCATGTCTTCAGCGGGGTGAATCCCCAGGGCTGCCACGTCACCAGCTTCAAGGCGCCCGGCCCGGTCGAGTTGGACCATGACTTCCTCTGGCGCCACGTCGTCGCCCTGCCCACCCGGGGCATGATCGGGATCCACAACCGGTCCTGGTACGAGGAGGTGCTGGTCGCCCGGGTCCATACCGAAATCCTGGACCGCCAGAAGCTGCCCGCCGCCCGCCGCGGCAGGCACATCTGGGACGACCGGTTGAAGGACATCGCCGCCTTCGAATCCTATCTTGGCCGTCAGGGGCTGGTGGCGCTGAAGTTCTTCCTGCACGTCAGCAAGGAGGAGCAGCGCCGCCGCTTCCTCAAGCGGATCGAGGAGCCGGAGAAGAACTGGAAATTCAGCCTTGGCGACGTCGCCGAGCGGCATCACTGGGATGCCTATCAATCCGCCTACGAGAAGGCGATCCGCGCCACCGCTACTCCTGCGGCGCCTTGGTTCGTCGTGCCGGCCGACAACAAGTGGTTCACCCGGCTGGTGGTGGCCGAGGCCCTGGCGGAGGCGCTCGAGGACCTGGGCCTGCACTACCCGGAGATCACCGCGGAGGAACGGGTCGCTCTCGAGGGCGCCCGGCGGGAGCTGGGCTGACGCGACGCTTGACGCCGCACGCGGCACCGGGAAGCATGACGGAGTGAGGGACCTCATCCCCGTCGCCCGCGGCGACGACGATCAGCTTTGGGCCGTTTATGCCACGGTCGGGCGCGTCAATCGCGTGGCCGACGTCTACCGCAGCCGCGCGGCCGCCCTGGCGGACCGGGAATGGCGGGCGCAGCAGGTGAAGGCATACGAGGACTTCCTCCGCCGCTCCCGCCAACCGGTGCCGCACTACAGCGTGGCACCCATCACCCGTGCCGACTTGCCGCGGAAATGGACGCCCTTGCCGGCCTTGGGATTCCTGCGAGGCCAGTTCATTTAGCGCGCAAGGACACCCCCGGCGGCCGATCCTGGGCATGGGTCGCCTGACGAACCGCACTGTGCCCCGGCGAGCGGAAGCCGGGCACAGGCGGTCATTGTAGCCTGCTTGCGTACCGCTACTGCCACGGCCGCAGCGCTTCCGGCGTACGCATGTCCGCCGGCACCACGAAGTCCTGCGCGGCCCCGCGCATGGTGCCCGCCGGTTTCGGCAGGCCGCTCCGCTTGCGGAAGCCGGCCATGGCGGCCGGCAACGGCCGTCGCAGCGCCAGGGCACAGCCCACGTCCAGGGCCGCGATGCCGAGGGTCACCAGCATCGCCATGCCTGAGCGCTCCCGCTCCGGCCCGGCGATCCCGGCCGCCAGCGTGCCGATGTCCAAAGCGTCGCCGCCGACCCGCCCCCAGACCCAGGGCGTCGGGTCCTTGGCGGTCAGCAGACCGATGCCGGTGGCGATCTCCCGCATCCCGTAGCTGGAGATGAGCCTCTCCTGCCCTTGCAGGCCGGTGGCACGGGTGACCCGGTGCGGCGCCAGCACCTGGGCCACGCCAAGCGCGATGCTGAACCAGCCGAGCCCCTGCGCCAGGGCCAGCGCCTGATCCGAACCCCGGGTCCGGCTCATGGCTTGATCACCACCTTGATGCAGCCGTCCTGCTTGTCGCGGAACGTCTTGTACATCTCGGGGCCCTGCTCCATCCCGACCGTGTGGGTGATGACGAAGCTGGGGTCGATCTGCCCCTCGACGATCCGCTTCAACAGGTCGTCGGTCCAGCGGGCCACATGGGTCTGCCCCATACGGAAGGTCAGGCCCTTGTTCATGGCCATCCCGAAGGGGACCTTGTCGATGAGACCGCCGTAGACGCCGGGGATCGACAGCGTGCCGGCCGGGCGGCAGACATACATCATCTCCCGCAGCACATGCGGCCGGTCCGATTCCAGCATCACCGCCTGCTTCACCCGGTCATAGACGCTGTCGAGCGTGGCGGTCGCATGCGCCTCCATGCCCACGGCATCGATGCACTTCTCTGGCCCCTTGCCCTGGGTCAGGTCGTTCAGCCGCTCGACCACGCTCTCCTTCGAGAAGTCGATCACCGTGGCGCCGCCGGCTTCGGCCATGGCCAGGCGTTCCGGCACGCGGTCGATGGCGATCACCTGCTTCGCGCCAAGCAGCACGGCGGAGCGGATGGCGAATTGCCCGACCGGGCCGCAGCCCCAGATCGCCACGGTATCGGTCGGCTGGATGTCGCACTGGACGGCGGCCTGCCAACCCGTCGGGAAGATATCGCCGAGGAAGAGCACCTGCTCATCCGTGACGCCATCGGGAACCTTCACATGGGTGGTGTCGGCGAAGGGGATGCGGACGTATTCCGCCTGGCCGCCGGCATAGCCGCCGGTGAGGTGGGAATAGCCGAACAGTCCCGCGGTGCTGTGTCCGAAGACCTTGTCCGCCATCGCCTTGTTGCGGTTCGACCGCTCGCAAACCGAGAAATTGCCGCGCCGGCACTGTTCGCACTGGCCGCAGGTGATGGTGAAGGGGACCACGATCCGGTCGCCCTTCTTCAGGGCCTTGTTCTCCGAACCGACCTCCTCGACCACGCCCATGAACTCATGGCCCATGATGTCGCCGCTCTCCATCGTCGGCATGAAGCCGTCGTAGAGATGCAGGTCCGAGCCGCAGATGGCGCAGGCAGTCACACGGATGATGGCATCACGCGGATGCTCGATCTTCGGGTCAGGAACAGTATCGCAACGGATATCCTGTTTACCGTGCCAGCACAGTGCGCGCATGGAAGCCTCCTCGGAGGCGCCATGGATCCGGCGCCTCGGGTGCCGAACGCAAGCCGTGGCGCAGGGTTGTAACCATCATGCGAAACGGCTGGGAAGGATGGCACGGCCGCCTTCAAGGCGCCGCCAGGATGGGGAGAGGCTAGACCACTTCCGCTGGCGCCAGGGCGCAGGGATGCGCCGGATCGCCGGCCTCGACCTGCAGGGTCGCGTGACCGATGCCGAAGCGGCTTCGCAGGCCGCCGCTCAGGCCCGTCAGGAACCCGTCATCCATCGCCGCCCCGGGCCGCACCAGATGGGCGGTCAGGGCGGTTTCGGTCGTTGAGATGGCCCAGATATGCAGGTCGTGCACTTCGGCCACTCCCGGCTGTTGCAGCAGCCAGGCGGAGACCGCCTCCAGGTCAATGTTGGCCGGCACGGCATCCATCGCCAAGTCGATCGATTCCCGCAGCAGCCCCCAGGTGCCGGCCAGGATGACGCCGGCGATCCCCAGGCCCAGCACCGGATCGATCCAGGCCCATCCGGTCGCCTGGATCATCAGGGCTCCGGCCACCACGCCCGCTGACACCGCGGCATCCGCCAGCATGTGCAGATAGGCGCCACGCCGGTTGATATCCGCCGCACGGCCGCGGGCAAAGAGCAGGGCCGTGCCGCCATTCACCACAATGCCAGCCGCCGCCACCCATAGCATCAGTCCGGTCGCGACCGGCGACGGATCGAGCAGCCGCTGCACCGATTCAAGCGCGATCGCACCGACGGCCACCAGCAGCAGCATGGCATTGCCCAGGGCAGCCAGAATTGTGCCGCGGTGCCAGCCATAGGTCCGCCGCCCGCTGGGCAAGCGCCGCGCCAGCCGCACCGCGACCCAGGCCAGTACCAGCCCGAGTACGTCCGAGAGGTTGTGCCCGGCGTCCGCCAGCAGCGCCATGGACCCGCCGATCAGCCCCGCCGCCACCTCCAGGACCACGAAGCCGGCGTTGAGCGACACCCCGAGCGCGAAGCCCCGCTCCGCCTGCGCCGGCCCATGGTGATGGCCATGGGACGCATGCCCATGCTGGGGGTGGTGCCCCATGTGGTGATCATGCGGCATCGGGCAGGTCCTTTCGGCAGTTCGCCGGCTTTGCCCAGTCGTTCAGTCTCGGGCCACGCCGCCCCGCCCCGTCGCGGTCCTGGCCGGAGGCGGCGTCTATGTCAGAAACGCTTCAGCAGCCGGTCGATGTAATCCAATTCCTCCGGCGGCCGCTCTTTCTCGGCACCGCGGCGCCGAAGCTCCTCCTGCAGCCGGCGGGTCCGCAGAATTTCCGCTTCCTCCGGCACCCGCGTGTCGGCACCGTTGTCGGCGTTGCCGTTGACGTCGCGGGACCGGCGGCCGAGCGGATCACGGCCCTCCCCCTGGCCCTGGGCCTGATCCTGGCCTTCCCCGCCCGGCTGGTTCTCGCCGGCCATGTCCTGCGGGTCGCCATCCTCCTCGCCGTCCATGCCCATGCCGAACTGCCGCTGCATGGACTGGGCCATTTGCCGTCCTCCCTCCTGCAGGGCACGCAAGGCTCTCTGCTGCGCGTCGCGCGGGTCGCCCCGTCCCTCGCCTTTGCCGAGCGCCTCCTGCGCTTCGCGCATCGCTTGATCGGCCCGGCCCAGACCCTCCGGGATTTCCCCGGTCAGGTCGCCGAATTGCTGCATCAGCTCCCCGAGCGCCCGTCGCAGGGCGCGCTGGCTGCGGCCATCCTGCTGGGCCTGGGGATCGGGGGCGCCCTGCTCAGGCGCGGCTGCCGCTGGTGGCTCCTGCGGCCAGCGGGTCTGGGGCTGGCTGCGCTGCTGCCGGCTCCGCTGGGTGCGGTCCCGCTCGCCCTGTTCGGCCCGCTGATGGCTGCGGTCGAGCATGTCACTCTGCCGCTTCACCATGTCCTGCACCACGCCCATCTGCTGCTGGCCGCGCTCGCGCCGCTGCTGACGCTCCGGGCTTTCGGCCCGCTGGGCGCGACCTTCCTCCAGAGCCTTCAACATCTCCTCGAGTTCGGCGAGTTCCTTCTTCGCGTCTTCGGTGCGGCCCTCGCGCGCCGCATCCTCCATGCGGCGGGTACGACGGTCCATGTCGCGCTGGTCCATCAGGCGGTTTTGGGCGCCCTCAGGCATCTGCTCGGCATTCTCCCGCTGCAGCCGCTCGGCCAGGGCTTCGAGATGCTGGCGGATGGCGTCGCGCAACTCCTGGATGCGGCGCTGCAGTTCGGCGCGTTGTTCCTGCTGCGCCTGATCCTGTGCCGCCTGAGGGTGTTCCTGCTGCTGCCGCTCCGCCTGCTCCAACGCCTTGCGCAGGGCCTCGCGGGCCTGCTGCAGGGCACGCAGGGTTCGCCCGTCGCGCCCTTCCTCCAGCGCCAGCGCCACCTCCCAGAGCAGGTCCTGCACCTCGCCCACCGCTTCCGCCCGCCGGTCGGTCATCAGGCGGGACCGCGCGACCCGGATCGCCAGATAGGTCGCCAGGTCATGCTCGAAGGCCTCGGGCGCCCGGCCGATGTCCTCCAGCGCCCGCCGCGCCGGTGTCCGGCGCTCGGGCTCGACCGAAAGCTCCCGGCGCACCCCGATCAGCAGCTTGGCGACCGGGTGGTTGAAGCTGCGTTCCGGCAGGGTAAGACTTGCTGCCTCGGAACGGCCCTCCTGCCCCGCGCCGTCGCGCGCCAGCAGCAGCACATCCGCCTCCAGCCCGGCCCAGGGATGCGCCGACAGGTCGGGCTGCGCGGTCCCCCGCGCCGATTTCGGCCCGCCGCCCGGCAGGGACAGGTCGAGCGTCAGGGGCGCGGCCCCAGGCCGTGCCTTGAGGCGCACCTCGGCCCGCAGCGAGGCCAGCCCCCAGTCATCCTCGGCGCGCCAGGGCAGGCGGGTGGCAAGCCCGCGCGCCGCCCGGCCGGGCGGCTCGGCGAAGGCGACGGTCGGCGGCGCATCAGCCTGCACGGTGAGCGCCCAGTGAGCCAGTTCCATCCCGTTGCGGCGGACCGCCAAGCGGCTGCCCTGCTCCAGCAGGATGTCGGCCGTGAAGCTGGCGCCATCCAGGGCGCGGAAAGGGCTTGCCGCTCCCTCCACCACCAATTCGGGGACAGCACCGCCACCACCCGACAACGCGACCTGCAAGCGGCTGCCTGCCGGGACCGTCGCGGTACCGCCGGCCGGGTCGAGGAAGACCGGCGCCGCCCCGGTATAGGCCGGCGGCGTCACCCAGGCCTCGAGCCGCAGGCCCGGCCCCGGCGCCGCGCTGGCGAAGTCGGGCAGCACCGAGCGCCGAAGCCGCTCGGCCACTTCGCCCCCGGCCAAGGTCAGGGCTGCCAGCACGCCGAGCACCAGCGCCCCACGCAGGGCCCGCGGGTCCCGGGCCGGCAGCCCCGGCCGCGGCATGCCGACCTTCAGCCGCTCGATCTGGGCCGCGGCCCGCTGCTGATGCACCCGCCACAGCGCCAGCGCCGCCGGATCGTCGCCCGACGGCGTGTCCGCCAGGGCCGCCAGCGGCCGGTGTCGCAGTCCCGAGGCCTTCTCCAGCCGGCGCTCCGCGGCCGCCGCACCCGGTGGTGCGAAGCCGCGGAAGGCCCGCCAGGCCACCAACCCCAGGGCCACCGCGAAGCCGCCGAGCACCAGCGCATGCGCCGGACCGGGCAGCCGGGGCAGCAGGTCCACCATCGCGACGATCAGGAACAGCCCCAGCACCGCAAGCGCCGGCCAGAGCCGTGGCCACACATCCTCCCACCACAACGCCAGCCGGGCCAAGCGGCGCCGGCGGTCGAGGGCCGCCAGCCGAGGTCCGGGCGCGCCCTCCGATGGCGGGAGGCCGGGCATCATTCGGTGAGCCAGTCCGGCAGCCGTTGGTCCCCGAGCAGGGCCGCGTAGCTCTGGCGCTCCCGCACCACGGCGAAGCGGTCGCCATCGACCAGGACCTCCGCCGCCAGGGGACGCATGTTGTAGGTGCTGCTCATCGCCGCGCCGTAAGCTCCCGCATCGAGGAAGGCGACCAGGGCGCCCGGGGAGAGAGATGGCATCGCCCGGCCCCGCGCAAAGGTATCCCCGGTTTCGCAGACCGGGCCGACCACGTCGGCGGGCCCGACCGGCGCAACGAAATCCACCGGCGAAACCGGCAGGATCCCGTGCCACGCCTCATACATCGCCGGGCGGACCAGATCGTTCATCGCCGCGTCGAGCACCAGGAAGCGCCTGGCGGCACCCTGCTTCTGCAGCACCACCGAGGCCAGCAGCAGTCCCGGCGGCCCGGCGATCCAGCGCCCCGGCTCAAGCATCACCGGCAGGCCGAGGCCACCCAAGGTGGCCTTGATCGCGCCGGCCAGCGCCTCGGGGCTCGGGGCCGGCTCATCCCGGTAGGGAATGCCGAGGCCACCGCCGCAGTCGACGTGCTTCACCGGCAGTCCGGCCAGGCGCAACGCCTGCACCAGCTCCGCCAGCCGGACATAAGCGGCGCGATAGGCGGCCATGCCGCTGGTGATCTGGCTGCCGATGTGGGTGGCGACGCCCACCGGCTCCAGCCCCGGCAGGGCGGCCATGCGGGCATAGAGGGCGGGCGCGTCGTCGATCGCCACGCCGAATTTGTTCTCCGATCGGCCCGTGGTGATCTTGGCATGGGTCTTGGCATCCACGTCGGGGTTCACCCGCAACGCCACCCGCGCCACCCGCCCGAGCGTGGTCGCCAGGGCCGAGAGCATCTCGACCTCCTCGGCGCTTTCCACGTTGATCTGGGCGATATCCTCGGCGAGCGCGAGGCGCAGCTCCCGCTCGGTCTTGCCGACGCCCGAGAAGACGATGGCCGCGGCCGGGATGCCCGCCGCCCGCGCCGCCCGCAACTCGCCCTCGCTGACCACGTCGGCGCCCAGCCCTTCGGCCGCCAGTACCCGCAGCACCGCGAGGCCGGTATTGGCCTTCACCGCATAATGGATGCCTGCCTGCAGCCCGGCCGCAGCCAAGGCCGCCTTGAGCGCCCGGGCCCGCCGCCGCAGCGCGCCTGCCGAGGTCACCCAGGTCGGCGTCCCGGCCAGGGCGGCGACGCGGTGCAGCGGGACCCCCTCGACCATCAGCCCATCCAGGGCATGCATAGATAGATGTGGGCGGCCCGCCAGCAATTCGGCGAAGCTCGGGTCGGGATCGGTCGGGGTGATGGGGAGTGCGGACGCCATCCTCCCATTGTGCGGCGCGGCAGGGGGCGGGGACAAGCGGGACCTGCACCCTGCCGCAGGGGTCAGTCCACCTGCGCCCCGGAAGCGCGGATCAAGGGCGCCAACCTCTCCTTCTGCGCGGTCCGGTAGCTGGCGATATCCTCCATGCTGGTCCACCAGGCGCTGGCGCCGAGATCCTCGTAGGCCTTGATCAGTTCCGGCATGGCCAGCACCCGCTTCGTCAGCGCCGACAGTCGGGCGATGGCCGGGGCCGGCATCCCCGCCGGTCCGCAGACGCAGGTCCAGGACACCACATCGAAACCGGCCAAAAATTCACTGATGGCCGGGATTTCCGGCGCCACCGGGCTGCGGGCCAGCGAGGTCACCGCCAGGGGCCGCACCTGCCCCTGGCGGGCGAGCGACAAGGTGCCGGGGATATTGTCGAACATCATCGAAATGCGTCCGGCCACCAGGTCCAGCTGTGCCGGGGCGCTGCCGCGGTAGGGAACATGCACCATGTCGACCTTCGCCAGCTGCTTGAACAATTCCCCGGCCAGATGCAGTGTCGTGCCCGACCCGGCGGAGCCGAAGGTGTATTTCCCCGGGTTCGCCTTCACCAGCGCGATCAGTTCCGGCACGGTCCGCGCCGGCAGGTCGAGGTGCACCGCCAGCAGGTTCGGCAGCTGCCACAGGCCGGAGACCAGGGTGAAATCCTTCTCCGGATCGAAGGGCAGGCTGCGGTACAGGGTTGGCGCGATGGCATGCGAGGCGACGCCGCCGAGCCCGATGGTGTAGCCATCCGGCGTGGATTTCGCGATCGCATCCGCCCCGACATTGCCGCCGGAGCCGCTGCGGTTCTCCACCACGAATTGCTGGCCGGAAACCTCCGACATTCGTGCGCAGTAAAGGCGCGAGAGGGTGTCGGTCGGCCCGCCCGGCGGGTAGGGGTTGATGTAGCGGACCGGCCGGTTCGGCCATTCGCCGGACTGCGCCCCGGCGCCCTTCCCCAGGGCAGGCACGGCCAGCAGGCCAAGCGCCATGCGGCGCGACAGGGGCCGCGGTGTCTCGGTCATTCGTCATCCTCCGGTCACCGGCTTCAGGGCCGGATCTTTGTCTGGAACTATGCAGGCGCCTTCGGCGGATCACTCGACCTGGGCGCCGGAGGCGCGGATCACCGGGGCGAAGGCGGCCTCGTTCTCGGCCCGGAAGCGGCTGAACTCCTCCGGCGTGGTGAACCAGGTGGTCGCCCCGTTCTCGCGGAAGCGAGCGATCACCTCCGGGCTTTCGAGCGCCTGCCTGGTCAGGGCACCGATGCGTTGGACCACCGCGGGCGGCAATCCAGCCGGCCCCATCACCCCGCCCCAGCTGTCGATCTCGAAGCCCGGCAGGAATTCGGCCATGGTCGGGAATTCCGGCGCGAAGGGGCTGCGCTTCGCCCCTGTCACCGCGAGCCCGCACAGCCGGCCTTCGCGCACCAGCCCGAGCGCCTGGGGAATGTTGTCGAACATCATGTGGACGCGGCCGGCCAGCAGGTCGATATGCGCCGGCGCCCCGCCGCGATAGGGCACATGCACCATCTCAAGCCCCGCCATGGCGGCGAACATGGCGCCCGAGAGATGCACCGTGGTGCCCGAGCCGGAGGAGGCATAGGCGTATTTCCCCGGATTTGCCTTCACCAGCGCGATGAGCTCCGGCACCGTCCGCGCCGGCAGATCATTGTGGATCGCCAGGAAATTCGGCAGCTGCCAGAGGCCGGAGACGTAGGTGAAGTCCTTCGTCACGTCGAAGGGCAGCCGCCGGTAGAGGGTCGGGCCGATGCTCAGGGGCGCGACGCTGGCCAGGCCAAGCGTCCGCCCATCCGGCGCGCTGCGGGCAATGGCCTCGGTGCCGATGTTGCCCGCCGAGCCGCTCCGGTTCTCGACGATGAATTGCTCGCCGGTGAGCTCGGCCATCTTCTGGCACCAGATGCGGGAGAGGATGTCGGTCCCGCCGCCGGGCGGAAAGATGCCGATGAATCGGACCGGGCCCAGCGGCCAAGCCCCGGACTGCGCCAGGACAGGCACAGACAGGCCCCCGGCCGCCGCTCCCGCCCATGCAGCGACCAGTGCGCTGCGCCGCGTCACCCGACCCGAGCCGGCCATGCCTGCTTCCCCCCGTGGCCCGGCTTGGTCGCCGGTGGAGCGCAGCCTCGCACGGAACCCCGGGGGGCTGCCAAGCCCGGATCGATCCCAGGCCGGCGCCAGGCCGGCCGCGGGGACCCTATGCGGCCAGCACCCAGTCTCGGAACAGGGGGAGGTCGATGTTGCCGCCGCAGAGGATGGTCGCCACCCGCTTTCCCGCCATCCGCTCACGCTCCTGCAGCAGCGCTGCCAAGGGGGCCGCCCCGGCCCCTTCCGCGAGGTTGTGAGTGTCCTGCCAATAGGCGCGGATCGCGGCGGCCACCTCGTCGTCCGTCACCGTCACCACCCGCGCCGCGCCATGCCGGATGATCTCGAAGGCGCCGGGGTCGGGGATGCGGGTCGCCATCCCATCCGCCCGGGTTACGGCAGCATCGGTGGTGACCACCCGCCCCGCGGCGAAGGACAGCGCGTAGGCCGCAGCACCGGTGCTTTGCACCCCGATGATCTCGGTCTCGAGCCCCAGCAGGTCCCGCGCCAGGATGCAGCCGCAGATGCCGCTGCCGAGGCCGATCGGGACATACAGCGCATCCAGTGTCGGCGCCCCGCGGAACAGCTCGAGCGCATAGGTCGCCACGCCGCGGACCAAGTCAGGGGCGAAGCTCGGTGCGAATTCGAGGCCGTCGGCGGCGGCCATCTCGGCGGCCACCGCGCGAGCGGCGTCGAAATCCGCCCCCGCCTCCACCAGCCGCGCACCCTGCGCCCGCATGGCGGCGTTCTTCTCGACGCTGTTGCCGACCGGTACGACGATGGTGACGGGGACCTCGAAGCGGGCCCCGGCATAGGCCAGGCTCTGGCCATGGTTGCCCCGGGTGGCGGATACCACGCCCCGGACCTCAGGCCGTTCCCGCTTCAGCCGTTCCAGGTAGACGATCCCGCCGCGCAGCTTGAAGGCCCCGGTCGGGGTGTGGTTCTCGTGCTTGACCCAGACCTCTGCCCCGGTGCGGGCGGCCAGCAGCGGCCAGGCAAATTGCGGCGTCCCCGGGAAGACGCCATGGATCAGCCGCGCGGCGGCTTCGAGACCGGCAAGGTCGAACATCGGCACGGTTGCCTTTCGGAACGCCTGCGGGAGGCCGGCGTTGGTTGGGGCCAAGGATAGCGGAGTGACCCGCCATGGCCATCGAAGTCAGTAGTGCAGAATGGACCGGCAATGCCGGGTCCGATGCGCAGCCCACCCAGGTTTGCGGCGAATTCCACGACCAGACGCAGTTGGATACCGCGCTGTCGAAGCTGGAGGGCAGCCTGTTCCAGCGCGCGGATCTTTCGGTCCGTGTGCCGGGCCAGGAGGATACCGCCAGCCAGTCCGCGCAGGAGAACCCAGTCCGGGAGGACGACGCACGGAACCTGCGCCAGCTCGGCGTCGGCACCGCAGCCGCCGCCACCGCGATGGCGGCCGCCGGCGTGGTGATCGCCACCGGTGGCGCCGCCTTGCCCGCGGTGGTCGCCGCCGCCTCCGCCGGAGGCGCGACGGCAGCCATGGGCGAAGCCGCTGGCGCCGCGGCCACCCCGGATGGTGTCACCGATCAGGCCGGGATCACCGGCTCGATCCTGATGGTGCATGCAGATACTCCGGAGAAGCAGGCCAAGGCCGAAGAGGTTCTGAAGGCGGCCGGTGCGGCCCGGGTCTGGCGGCAACCCGCCGGCTGAGCTTCGGCAGCAGGCCGGTCTTGCCGGCCGGTCGCGGCAGCGCCCACACTCCGGTGGCTGAAGCTGGAGACTGGAATGCTGTCCCGCCGCGCTGCCATCGCCCTGTTGCTTCCGGCCACGGCGCAGGCCCAGCCGGCCTGGACCGACCGGCCGATGCGGCTGATCGTCCCGACCCTCGGCGGCGCCGGGACCGCCGATACCCTCGCCCGCATCCTGGCGCAGGAGTTGGAAAGGCGACTTGGCCAACGGGTCGTCGTGGAAAATCGGGCGGGGGCTAACGGCAACATCGGCGCGACCGCCGCTGCTCGGAGTCCGCCCGACGGCTCGACTCTCCTCTGGGGCTGGGCCGGGACCCTGGCGACCAATCCGGCTCTATACCGCGATCTGCCCTTCGATCCGGTGCAGGATTTCGAGCCGGTCGTACTGGTCGGCAATGTCCCGAACATCCTGGTCGTGAACAAGGGTCTCGGTCCGACCACGCTCGAGGGCTTCACCGCATTGGCCCGGGCCGAGCCGGGCCGGTTGCACTTCGGCTCCACCGGCAACGGCAGTTCGATGCATCTGGCCGGCGAGCTCTATCGCCAGACCACCGGCACCGACCTCGTGCATGTGCCCTACAGCGGTCCTGCCCCTGCGACGACCGACCTGCTTTCCGGCCGCATCCAGCTGATGTTCAACTTGGTGACCGGCGCCATGCCGCAGATCCGCGGCGGCGAGGTCCTGCCGATCGCGGTGCTGTCCGACCGTCGCGTACCGCAGTTGCCGGAGGTGCCCACCACCGCGGAGCTTGGCCTGCCCGGACTGGTCTTCGGCACATGGTTCGGAATTTTCGCTCCACGCGGGACCGCTCCGGCGGTGGTCAGCCGCATCAACGCCGTGGCGAATGAGGTACTGGGCAACCCTGCCGCGCGCCAGCGGTTGCAGGACGCCGGGATGGAGATCTACGGCGGCCAGCCCGAACGCTTGGCAGCCCATCTTGCCGACGAGCTGCGCCGCCATGCCGAAATCGTCCGCCGCAGTGGTGCGCGGCTGGATTGACTCCCGCAAGTGGCACCATGGGGGGCCTGGGCCTCAGAGCCCACCCATGTGACGGGTGGGCGTAGCCTAGAGCGGTTTGAGGTTGGCGGCGGCGGCCTTGCCGCGCTCCATCACGACGTCGTAGCTGACCTTCTGGTTCTCGTTGAGGCCCTGAAGCCCCGCCTTCTGGACGGCGGTGATGTGGACGAAGACGTCCTTGCCGCCATCCTGCGGGACGATGAAGCCGAAACCCTTCGTCGCGTTGAACCACTTCACGGTGCCGATCGCCATGCGATGCACCCTCCTCTCCTGAAGCGCGGACGCCGATCGCCTACGCGGAACAACCGGGCTTGATCGGCTTGAAGGCGCCCGGGATTTCGCCCCGGGAGGGCACGGCAAGGCGGGCCAAGAACGGCTGGCGACAATCAGTGGACACGAAACGGAACAGGGAAGTCAACGATCGCGCGCACGCGATTCCGTGAGTTGTCTCAACGAAAAAGGGGCGGGCCTTGCGGCCCGCCCCCCTGGTTCCGAAGCCCGGTTGCCCGGAGCTCAGAAGTCCATGTCGCCCATGCCGCCCATGCCGCCGCCGCCCGGGGGGCCGCCGGCCGGAGCCTTGCGCTCCGGACGCTCGGCCACCATGGCTTCGGTGGTGATCAGCAGCGACGCCACCGAGGCCGCATCCTGCAGCGCCGTGCGCACGACCTTGGTCGGGTCGATGATGCCGGCGGCGACCAGATCCTTGTAGGTATCGGTCTGGGCGTCGTAGCCATACTCGTAGGTAGCGGTGCGGAGCACCTCACCCGCGACCACGGCGCCGTCCTGGCCGGCATTCTCGGCGATCTGCTTCAGCGGCGTCTGGATGGCGCGCTTGATGATGTCGATGCCGACCTGCTGGTCGTGGTTGTCGGCCTTGACGTTCGCCAGGTTCTGCGAGGCGCGCACCAGGGCGACGCCGCCGCCGGGGACAATGCCTTCCTGAACCGCGGCGCGGGTCGCATGCAGCGCGTCGTCGACGCGATCCTTGCGCTCCTTCACTTCCACTTCGGTGCTGCCACCGACGCGGATGACGGCGACGCCACCGGCGAGCTTCGCCAGGCGCTCCTGCAGCTTCTCACGGTCGTAGTCCGAGGTGGTCTCCTCGATCTGCGCCTTGATCTGCTCCACGCGGCCGTTGATCGCATCCTTGGAACCCGCACCATCGACGATGGTGGTGTTTTCCTTCTCGATGCGGACCATCTTCGCCTTGCCGAGCTGCGCGAGGGTCACGCTCTCGAGCTTGATGCCGAGGTCTTCGGAGATGACCTCACCACCGGTCAGGATGGCGATGTCCTCGAGCATCGCCTTGCGGCGATCGCCGAAGCCCGGCGCCTTCACGGCCGCGACCTTCAGGCCGCCGCGCAGCTTGTTCACCACCAGGGTGGCCAGGGCCTCGCCCTCGACATCCTCGGCGACGATGATCAGCGGACGGCCCGACTGCACCACGGCCTCGAGGAGGGGAAGCATGGGCTGGAGGCCCGAGAGCTTCTTCTCGAAGATGAGGATGTAGGGGTTCTCCATCTCGACGATCATCTTCTCCGCATTCGTGATGAAATACGGGGAGACGTAGCCGCGATCGAACTGCATGCCTTCGACGACGTCGAGTTCGGTCTGGATGCCCTTGGCTTCCTCGACAGTGATGACACCCTCGTTGCCGACCTTCTCCATCGCCTGGGCGATCATCTCGCCGATCTCGGTCTCGCCGTTGGCGGAGATCGAGCCGACCTGCGCCACTTCGGCCGAGGTCGAGATCTTGCGGGTCTTGGCTTCCAGCTCGGCGACGACCGAGGCCACGGCCTTGTCGATGCCGCGCTTCAGGTCCATCGGGTTCATGCCGGCGGCAACCGCCTTCACGCCCTCACGGACGATCGCCTGGGCCAGGACGGTCGCGGTGGTGGTGCCGTCGCCAGCTAGGTCGTTGGTCTTCGAGGCCACTTCGCGCACCATCTGCGCGCCCATGTTCTCGAACTTGTCGGAGAGCTCGATCTCCTTGGCGACGGTCACGCCGTCCTTGGTGATCCGCGGCGCGCCGAAGCTCTTGTCGATGACGACATTGCGGCCCTTGGGGCCCAGCGTCACCTTCACGGCGTCGGCGAGAATGTCCACGCCGCGCAGCATGCGGTCACGGGCGCTGGCACCGAACTTAACGTCCTTCGCAGCCATGTGCGTACCTCATTGGATGTGGCCGTCCGTCGCTGCCGGGACATTGCTGCCCACGACGCGGTCCGGACCGCCGGTGTTGATGATCGTCGAAGGCGGGAGCTGTGAAGCTCAGGCGGCCTTGGCGACGGCGGGGGTGTCGAGAATGCCCATGATGTCGGACTCCTTCATGATCAGGAGCTCCTCGCCATCGAGCTTCACTTCCGTGCCCGACCACTTGCCGAACAGGATGCGGTCGCCGGCCTTCACGTCGAGCGCGCGGAGCTCGCCCTTGTCGTTCAGGGTGCCGGAGCCGACGGAGATGACTTCACCCTCCTGCGGCTTCTCCTTGGCGGTGTCGGGGATGATGATGCCGCCGCGGGTCTTCTCTTCGGCCGTCACGCGACGGACGAGAACGCGGTCATGCAGGGGACGGAAGCTCATGCGGTCCTCTCCTGTCTTTCTATCAAGGGTTCCCTCCTCCGGTCGTGGTGACCCGCGGATACCGCCCAGCGGCCCGCTAGCACTCCCCCCGGAGGAGTGCCAGCCATGTAGGACAGGCCCGCGCAGGCGTCAAGCGCAGGCCACGTGACAGATTCAATCCGCCGCGAAACAGTAGAACAATCCGGCCCCGCCCGTTGTCTTCAGCGCCTCCTGGCCGCAGCCGCGGCTCGGGTGGGAGGAGTTCCAGGACCTCGAGGCATCGTCGTCCCGCAGCCCCTCGCGGTCGTGGTGCCCGACCATCGCCGCGCCCTCGGCGCCGGAATAGGTCCAGTTGCGGCAGGTCCGGTCCTCCGCCCCGGCGAAGGCGGTGCCGTCCGGCTGGGAGCCGGTGAGGATGTCATGGGTATTGGGCGTGGACCGCCGGCCGTTGATCGGCTCCCCCTTCTCGGTCAGCGCCGTCTGCAGGGTCAGAGCATTGGTGCCGTGCAGTTCCGCCACGCTGTTGGCCACGACCTCGCCCTTGGCATTGCGCCAGGGGCCGCGGCCGATGCGGTCCCGCGCATTCACCCCGCCGGCGCCGCTGGTGCTGAGGTAGGCCCGCCAGGTGCGCCCGCCGGCGCCCGCCGCCTGGGCCAGCGACTGGCAGCGTGCGTCCGCCCCGGCCAGCCCGCCGAGGTCGGCGCCCTGGCCAGGGCCGCTGCTGGTGACGAAGAAGCCCATGGTATTCGGCTGCGCCACGGCGCCCAGCGCCAGCCCCGCCGCCGGCACCAGGGCCAGCAGCCAGTGCGATGCCTTCATCGTTTCCTCCCTCCGGCCAGCCTTTGGTGGCCGTGCCTCGGCCGAGTGTCCGACGTTGCCGAAGCGGCTGCAACCGCCATGGCTTGCGCACCGGGCCGCCCGGCGCGAGGCTCCGGCAACCCCGAGGACCATCCGATGCCATCCGACGATTGGCGCGCCCGCGCCGGCAGCCCCTTCACCCCCGAAAAGCACCCCGCCCGCGGCCGCCGCGGCATGGTCGTCACCAACCACCCGCTCGCCTCCGCCGCCGGGGCGGAGATGCTGGCCGCCGGCGGCAACGCCGTCGATGCGGCCGTCGCCGCACTCTTCGCCCTGACCGTGGTCGAGCCGATGATGGTCGGCCTGCTCGGCGGCGGCATGATGCATCTCCGCCTGCCCGACGGCCGCCATACCGTGCTGGACGGCCTCTCCACCGTCCCCGCCGCTGGTACCCCCGGCATGTATACCCCCCTCTCCCAGGACTGGCCCGCCGCGCTGGAGACCGAGGGGCGGGCCAACTCCCTCGGGCCCACGGCGGTCGCCGTCCCGGGCAACCTGCTCGCCTGGGCGGAGGGGCTGCGCCGTCACGGCCGCCTGCCGCTGGCCGATGTCATGCAGCCCGCCATCCGCCTGGCGGCGCGCGGCTATGCCATCACCCCCTACCTCGGCGAGTGCATCCAGGAAGCGGCGCCGGACCTGGCGCGCGACTCCGCCATCAGCGCCCTGCTGCTGCCCGGCGGCAGCCCGCTCCGCCCCGGCGATCGCCTGGTCCAGGGCGCCGCGGCCGAAACGCTCCGCACCATCGCCGCCGAGGGCCCCGGCGCCCTGCATGGCGGCGCCATCGGCGCCGCCGACGCCGCCCATGTCCAGCGCCTGGGCGGCATCCTCACCGCCGCCGACCTGCGCGACTTCAGGCTGGAGGAACGCGCCGCCGTCCGCGGCAGCTATCGCGGCTACGAGGTCGTCGGCCCGCCGCCGCCCTCCTCCGGCGGCGTCCATGTCATCCAGATGTTGAACATCCTGGAGGGCTTCGACCTCCGCGCGCTGGGCTTCGGCACGGCGGCGACCACTCACCTGATCGCCGAGGCGCTGAAGATCGCCTTCGCCGACCGGGCCGCGGCGACCGCCGACCCTGCCTTCGTCACCGTCCCGGTCGACCGCCTGCTGGCCAAGGCCTATGCGGCCGAACGCCGCGCGCTGCTCGACCGCGACCAGGCGCGGGACTGGCACGCCGGGGTCGCGGCCGGCGAATCACCGAACACGACCCACCTGACGGTCGCCGACGACGAGGGCCACATCGTCTGCGCGACCCATACCATCAACAGCCTCTTTGGCGCCCGCTTCCTGATCCCCGAGGCCGGCCTGATCCCCAACAACTACATGGCGCTGTTCGACCCCCGTCCCGGCCATGCCCTGTCGATCGCCCCGGGCAAGCGCATCACCACCAGCCAGGCCCCGTTGATCGCGCTGAAGGATGGCAAGCCTTTCGCCGCCCTCGGCCTGCCCGGCGGTCTCCGCATCTTCGGCTCGGCCATGCAGGGCCTCATCGCCCTGATCGACCATGGCATGTCGCTGCAGGAAGCGGTCGAGGCGCCGCGGGTCTGGACCCAGGGACAAGCGCTGGAGGTGGAAGGCGGCATCGCGCCGGAGGTGCGGATGGAGCTCTCGGCCCTGGGTCATGAGGTCGTCGTGCTGCCGCACGTGGCGGGCGGCATGTGCGGCATCCGCTTCCATGCCGATGGCGGGTTGGAGGGCGCCGCCTGCTGGCGGGCGGATGGCACCGCCATCGGCCTCGGTGGCGGCCTGGCGCGGGATGGGGTGCGTTTCTGGCCGGACCGTCCGCGCCCCTGAGGGCACCGCCGGCCGGCCGGCAAGGATCGAAACTACTCTAGGCAGCTGTAACTTCAGCGCGATTTGCCTTATTGGTGCCAAGCACGGCTTGCCGTAGCGCCAGGGGCCATACGCTATGCCTGCAGTCGCCACGCCGACCATGCCGCAGCGCCGCAGCGAGTCGCATCCCCGCACCCGGCGCCGCTACGGATGGGCTTCCCCCGGCTTCCCGCCTGGCCATGGCCTTCATGCTCGCCGTGGTCTTCAGCTGGCTCCTCGGCCTACTGTGGCGGCAGGATCGGCTGCAACTGGATTGAAGGATTGGGGCATCGGCTGCCTGCTCATCGCGGTGGCCGCCCTCATCCGCAGCACCCTCGGCCGACTGCCCCAATGGCTTGCCATCGACGGCGCAAACTCGGCCCTGGCGCTGGCCTTCGGATGCTTCCGGGCCGGGGCGCAGCGTTTCGGCAGGCGACGGCCGCATCTGCCGATCCGCCTTGCCGGGGTCCTGGCCTAGCTGCCGTCCTGCCCCTGATCATGGACTCCTTGCTCGCCGAACTGGCCAGGGTCACGGAACGGACACGGCTGCCCAGATCCCAGGGAAGGCCGCAGGGGGCCTTCGCCGGGCTGAGCCCCGCGGGGCTGCCGTCCGCGGCATGAACCCTGCATGCTGGGACCCAGCATCCCGCGGAGCTTCCCCATGCCCAAACCCTTCCACCTCGGCTGGTTCCTCCAGGGCTCCTCCGCCCAGGCCTGGGGCGAGCCCTTCACCGGCACCATCGGCACCGACTGGATGGCGCCCGACCTGTTCTGCGACATGGCCCGCCACCTCGAGCGCGCCTGCTTCGACTACATCCTGATCGAGGACAGCAGCTACGTCGGCGAAAGCTACGGCAATTCGCGCGAGCTGTACCTCAAGCACGCGCTGGCCGTCCCTCGCCAGGACCCGGCCATCACCGCGACGCTGATGGCGGCGGCGACGAAGCGCATCGGCATCGTCCCCACCTTCGCCACCTTCACCCATCCGCCCTACCTGCTGGCGCGGATGATCGCCTCGCTCGACCAGATCAGCAGCGGCCGCATCGGCTGGAACATGGTCACCGGCAGCTCGGACGTTGCCGCCCGCAACTACGGCCTGCCCGCCCTGCCGGAGCACGATGTCCGATACGACATGGCCGATGAATACATGCAGGCGGTGAACGGCCTCTGGGACAGCTGGGAACCCGGCGCGCTGATCGCCGACCGCGCCAGCGGCGTGATGATCGACCACACCAAGGTCCATGCCGTCGATTTCGAGGGCCGCTGGTACAAGACCCATGGCCCGCTGAATTCCGGGCCCTGCCCGCAGGGCCGCCCGGTCATCGCCCAAGCGGGCGGCAGCAACCGCGGCCGCCAATTCGCCAGCGCCAATGCCGATACCATCGTCGCCGGCGTCAAGGGCACCGCCGGCATGAAGGCCTACCGCGACGACGTCCGCGCCCGCGCCGCGGCGCAGGGCCGCGACCCGGACCGGGTGAAGGTGCTCTTCCTGGTGAACCCCGTCATCGGCCATACCCAGGCCGAGGCCGAGGAACGCCTGGCCCAGCGCCGCGCCCGCGCCGAGGCGCAGATCCCACAGCTGCTGGCCTTTTTCGGCAAGATCACCAACATCGACTTCGCCCAGTACGACCTGGACACGCCGGTGAACACGCTCGACCTGCGCACCAACGGCCATCAGCAGAGCCTGGACGACTTCAAGCGCACCGCCGGCAGCAAGTCGCTGCGCCAGGCCATGCTGAGCTACCGCGGCACCTCCGGCTCGATCGAATTGGTCGGCACGCCGGATGCCATCGCCGGGCAAATGGCGGAGGCGATGGAGGAGGTCGGCGGCGACGGCTTCCTCTTCTCCATGACCGACGTCAGCCGCCGCACCATCGCCGAGGTGGCGGACGGTCTGGTGCCCGCGCTGCAGGCCCGCGGCCTGACCCGCCGCGCCTATGCGCATGCTCAATTCCGCGACAATTTGCTGGAATTCTGAGGCGGGCTATCCTGGCCGCAACAACGTCCAGGAGCACCCCCAATGGCCCCGCGTATCGTCATGATGGACAGCGCGCTGAGCGCGGCCGAGATTGCCCGCGAGCTGGCTCCCGCCGGCATGGAGCTGGTGATCGCCCCCTTCGGCGGCCCCGAGTTCAAGGCCGCCGCACCGGGCGCCGATTTCCTCGTCGGCTTCGGCAACAAGGCGATCGATGCCGGCTTCTTCGCCACTGCGCCGAAGCTGAAGCTCTTCCAGCTGCTGTCGGCCGGCTACGACACGGTGGATATCGAGGCCGCCCGCGGCGCCGGCATCCCCGTGTGCAACAACGGCGGGGCGAACAGCACCGCGGTTGCCGAACACGCGCTGATGCTCATGCTGGCAACCTGCCGCCGCCTGGTCTGGCAGCATGAGAGCGTGGTCGCCGGCCGCTGGCGCGGCAACAACCCCGGCAGCACCAAGCTCTTCGAGCTGCGCGACAAGGTGCTGGGCATCGTGGGTCTCGGCGCCATCGGAAAGAAGGTCGCGAGGCTGGCCAATGCCTTCGGCATGACCGTCCACTACTACGACATCCGTCGCGTCTCCGAGGCGGAGGAGGATGCGCTCGACGTCCGCTTCAAGCTGCTGAACGAGATCCTGCGCAACTCGGACATTGTCTCGCTGCACGTACCGCTGACGCCCGCCAGCAAGCACATGATCGGCGCCGCCGAGCTCGCCCAGATGAAGCCCAGCGCCTATGTCATCAACACCTGCCGCGGCCCGGTGATCGACGAGGTGGCGCTGACCGCGGCGCTCGAATCCGGCGGCATCGCCGGCGCCGGCCTCGATGTCTTTGACCAGGAGCCGCCTCCGGCCGACAACCCGCTGTTCAGGCTGCCGAACGTCATCCTGACCCCGCATTTCGCCGGCCCCACCTGGGACAACCAGCAGGCCCGCTTCCGCAACGCCTTCGACAACTGCCAGCGGGTGGCGCGCGGCGAGAAGCCGCTCTGGATCATCCCCGAGCTGGCGTGAACGCAGGCGCCGGCCGCACGGCCGGCGCCCGTCTGCTCAGCCCTCGTAGGCGACGGTCCGCTGGGTCTGCTCGCCCAGCCCCTGGATGCCGAGGTGCATGGTCTGCCCCGCCTTCAGGAAGATCGGCGCCGGCTTTTTGCCGAGGCCTACGCCCGGCGGCGTGCCGGTGAAGATCACGTCGCCCGGATGCAGCGTGATCATGTGCGAGACATAGGAGACGATGGTCTTCACCCCGAAGATCATCGTCCGCGTGCTGCCATCCTGCATCCGCACGCCATCGACGTCGCAGAACATCGTCAGGTTCTGCGGATCCGGCACCTCATCCTTGGTCACCAGCCAGGGGCCGACCGGGCCGAAGGTGTCGCAGCCCTTGCCCTTGTCCCAGGCGCCGCCGCGCTCGATCTGCCACTCGCGCTCGGAGACGTCGTTGCCCAGCGCATAGCCCGCCACATGGTCCAGCGCCGCATCCTCGCTGACGCACTTCGCCTTGGTGCCGATGACGATGCAGAGCTCGACTTCCCAGTCGGACTTCACCGAGTTCTTCGGGATGATGACGTCGTCGTTCGGGCCGCACAGCGCGCCGAGCGACTTCAGGAAGACGATCGGCTCCTTCGGCACCGGCGAGCCGGTCTCGGCCGCATGGTCGGCATAGTTCAGCCCGATGCAGATGAGGTTCTTCATCCCCGTCGTCGGCGGCCCGATGCGCGGGCTGCCGGAGACGGCCGGCAGCGAAGCCGGATCGAGCGCGGCGAGCTTCGCCAGCCCGGCGGCCGACAGCGCCTCCCCGGCGAGATCGGGGATCACGCCCGAGAGGTCACGAAGGGTGCCCGAGGCATCGAGCATGCCGGGCTTTTCCTGGCCATCGGGGCCGTAGCGCAAAAGCTTCATGGATCGTCTCCTACCTGAATGCGCCGGCGTTGCGCCGACGGGAAAACTAGAGGGTCCAGCCACCGTCGATGACGATGGCCTGCCCGGTCACGAAGGTGCTTTCCGGCGCCGAGAGATAGACCACCAGCGCCGCCATCTCCTCGGCCGTCGCCAGCCGCCCCATCGCCTGGCGCGCGACGAAGGCCGCGCGCGCCGCCTCCAGCGACCCGGCGGCCGCGGCATTGGCTGCGACCCGCTCGCCCAGGCTCGGCGTATCGACCGTGCCGGGGCAGAGGCAATTGCAGCGCACGCCCCGGGTCACATACTCGGTTGCGACCGATTTCGTCAGCCCGATCACCGCCGCCTTGGTGGTGCCATACAAGAAGCGGTTCGGCGCCCCCTTCACCGAGGAACAGGCCGAGGACATGTTGACGATGGAGCCGCCGCCCTTGGCGACCATCGCCGGCAGCGCCGCGCGGATGGTCTGCCACATGGACCGGACGTTCAGCGCGAAGCCGAAGTTCCAGTCCGCGTCGGTGCAGGTCTCGATGGTGTTCTGGTGGACGAAGCCGGCGCAGTTGAAAAGCACGTCGAGCGGCCCTGCGTTGGCGATCGCCGCGGCCACCGCCGCATCATCCAGCACGTCGAGCGCCAGGCATTCGATGCCCGAGGCCTCGAGCCCCGCCAGCTTCGCCGCTTCGCGGTCGGTCGCCACCACGCTGGCACCTTCCGCCGCATAGGCCAGCGCGGTCGCCCGGCCGATGCCCTGCCCGGCCGCCGTCACGAAGCACCGCTTACCCGCCAGCCTGCCCACCATGGCCGCATCCCCACCCCTGATGGGGTGCCATGATCACGGCCCTGCGGGTTCCGTCAACCGGCAGGCGGCGCGCAGCCGCCACGGGCTGCGGCAGAGACACGGGTTGGTGGTGCTACCGGGCCGAGGCCAGCCGGCGGGCGGGCGGCGTCACCCGACTTCCAACCAGCGGCGGCGGGGCGGCGGGCGGCAGACCGACCAAGACCCTTTGATTTTGCTCCAGGGTCCGGTGCATGGCTGCCGAAGCGGCCGGCTCCCTCGCAGCAGGCTCGGCAAGCGCGGGCATGGCGGCGAAGCCCAGCAGCAAGGCCGTGGTCAGGGATGCGGCTTTCAGCATGGCGGTTCCGATTCTGGTACCGGCCCGGCCGGCATCACCGCAGCAGATGGATGGCCGGTGCCGTGGTACCAATCCAGAACATCTATGGCGCCCATCCGCCGCGCGGATGCCGCACCGGCTACTGGACGATGATGCGGACGAAGTAGCTCCGCGTCTCCGCCATCTCGGCCGCGCTGGCCGGCGTGCGGCTCTGGACCTGCTGCGCCTGACGCCCGCCCGTTGAATTGAAGGTCGCCCGGCCGGCGGTCGACAGCGTCGGGCTCCCGTTCTCCCGCATGCCGATCAGCTGGATGAAGACCTCGCGCGCCTTCTCCTGCTGGCGGATCGTGGAGGCGGTGAACAGGAAGCTGCGCAACGCTTCCTCCGGCGGCGCCTGACGGCCGGACCGCTGTTCCGGGTGCACCAGGAAGTTGTTCACCCGAATGCCGCCGCCGTTCAGTTCAAGCTGCTCGAGGTCGCCGACCGCGATCCGGCTCCAGCCGCTGTCGTAGAGCTGCGCCAGGGCGACGCCCGGCAGTGCCAGGGTCAAGGCGAGGGCGAAGATGGCGGTACGGATCATGTCGTTGCTCCCGGAAAGGCAATCGCTGCCGGCCCCCGCATCTTGCCCGCACACACGAGAGGCGCCGCCGGAGCGACGCCCGGCGCCAGGCCGCAAGGATCGGCATGCCCTGCCCCGGGATAACACCCGGGATGCCGCAGGGTTCGGCAGCCGGGGGCGACAGGCGGGGCGGCGCTGTCCTAGTGGTTGTGCCGGCTCTCCCCCCGCGTCGTCAGCACATCGAGGTAGAGCGTCGCCGGCTCCAGGCAGCCGCCGGTGCCGAGTTGCCCGACCATGCTGCGCTGGATCTCCTCCCAGGGGGTCTTGTTCGGCAGCTTGGGCGGCACCCAGGCCGCCCGCCGCGCCGCCAGCTCCGCCTCCGGGATCATCAGGTCCACCTTGCGGGTGTTGAGATCGATGCGGATCGGGTCACCCGACTTCAGCAGCGCCAAGCCCCCGCCCACCACCGATTCCGGGGAGATGTTGAGGATGGAGGGGCTGGCCGAGGTGCCGCTCTGCCGCCCGTCGCCCATGGTCGGCAGGCTGTCGATCCCCGCCTTGATCAGCGCCGCCGGCGGCTGCATGTTCACCACCTCGGCGCTGCCGGGGTAGCCGACCGGGCCGCAGTTGCGGATCACCAGCACGGTGTGGTCGTCGATCCCCAGCGAGGGATCCTCGATCCGGTCGTGGTAGTCCTCCGGCCCCTCGAAGACCACGACCTTGCCGTTGAAGACATCCGGCGGGTCGGACAGGAAGCGGTTCCTAAAGGCCTTGTCGATGACGCTGATCTTCATCACCGCGCTGTCGAAGATGTTGCCCGACAGGATGGCGAAGCCCGCCTTCTCCTTCAGCGGCGTGGCATAGGCGCGGATCACCTCGCGGTCGGTCTCCGGCAGGGTCTCGAGGTTCGAGGCCATGCTGCGGCCGGTCACCGTCATCGCCCCCCCATGGATCTTCCCGGCCTCCAGCAATTCACGCATGACAGCCGGCACGCCGCCCGCCCGGTGGAAGGCCTCGCCGAGAAACCGCCCCGCCGGCTGGCAATCGACCAGCAACGGGATGTCGTGACCGAGCCGGTCCCAATCCTCGATCTTCAGCTCGACGCCCATGTGCCGGGCGATGGCGATGATATGCGGCGGGCAGTTCGTGCTGGCCCCCAGCGCGCTGGCGGCGACGATTGCATTCTCGAAGGCCTGCCGCGTCAGCACATCCGAGGGCCGCAGGTTCTCATGCACCATCTGCACGATGCGCTGGCCCGTCGCATGCGCCATCTGCCCCCGTTCGCGGTAGGGGCCGGGGATGGCGGCGCAGCCCGGCAGCGACATGCCCAGCGCCTCGGCCAGCGAGTTCATCGACAGCGCCGTGCCCATGGTATTGCAATGGCCGACGCTGGTGCTGCTGGAGGCCACCAGCTCCATGAAGCCGTTGTAGTCGATCTTGCCCTCGGCCAGCAGCTTGCGGGCTTCCCAGACGATGGTGCCGCTGCCCGTCAGCCGCCCCTTCCAATGCCCGTCGAGCATCGGCCCGCCGGAGAAGACGATGGCCGGGATGTTGACCGTCGCCGCGCCCATCAGCACCGCCGGCGTCGTCTTGTCGCAGCCGGCCGTCAGCACCACGCCATCCAGCGGATAGCCGTGCAGCACCTCGACGAGCGAGAGATACGCTAGGTTGCGGTCCAGCGCCGCGGTAGGCCGCTTGCCCGTCTCCTGCACCGGGTGGATCGGGAATTCCAGCGGGATGCCGCCGGCATCGCGGATGCCCGCCTTGATCCGGTCCGCCAGCGCCAGGTGGTGCCGGTTGCAGGGGGCGATGTCGCTGCCGGTCTGGGCGATGCCGATGATCGGCTTGCCCGATTGCAGTTCGCCCCGGGTCATTCCGAAGTTAAGGAAGCGTTCGACATAGAGCGCCGTCATCCCCGGGTCCTCCGGGTCGTCGAACCAGCGCTGGCTGCGCAGCTTGAAGGATTTCTTGGTCTGGTCTGATCCGGCCATGGCATTCACTCCCGCTGGCACAAGGCTGGGTCGGCCCGGGCGGGGTGTCAACGCTCTCGTGATGGGCAGGCGGACGCTTTGCAGGAGCCGGCGATCCCCTGCGCCGGCGCGTCACCCGCCCCGATGCCCCACCCCCACATGGCGAAGCCCGCCCAGGGGGGGGGCAGCCGAGTCGTCGGGGCTGCCGGCTAATCCGGCTGCGTCCGGATGGGCGCGGCGTCCGGGTTAAGGGGCGCCCCGTGGCGCTAGGCGATGGCCTCCTCCAGGAAGACCTGCACCGCCTGGAACAGGGCCCCGCGATTGCGCTCCATCAGGATCGTATGCGTCCCCTCCGCCAGCTGCACCAGCCGCTTGCCGGGGCTGTTGGTCAGCAGCGGGAACAGCGCATTGGCGAGCGCCGGCGGGGTGTCCCGGTCCCATTCCGCCACCACGAGCAGGGTCGGGGCGGTGATCTTGGCCGGGTCGTAGAAGGGCTTGCCGGCCTGCCAGAACTCCCGGCTGTCCTGCACCACGCCGTTCGGCGCCCGCAGCGCCGGCGGGTTGCGCCGCAGCCCTTCCGGGTCGGTCGCCCAGGTGACACCCGCCCAATGCTCGAACCAGCCGGGCGGGATCAGCGTCGCGCGCTTGGCCTCCGGCACCCCGGTCAGCCAGCGCTCCCGCGCCTGTGCCTGGGTGACGTAGCGATAGGCTCCAAGCGTGCCGCCGGCACTGGCGGCGGCGAGGCTCGGCCCCTCCCGCAGCCATTGCGGTGCGAACAAAACCAGACGCTCGACCACTGCCGGGTTGTCGGCGGTGAAGCGCCCCTGCAGCCCGGTCCCCCAGGACCATCCCATGTGGATGATCTTGGCCAGTGACCGACGCTGGCGGATGAAGGCATTGACGGCGCCGATATCCGCGACGGCCTGCTCGCCCCGTACCAGCGGCGGGTTGGCCTCCGGCGGCTGCGCCATCTCCGGTGGCCGGGTGCTGCGGCCATAGCCGCGCAGGTCCATGCACCAGACGTCGAAGCCGCGTCCGGCGATGTAGTCCATCCAGGACAGCCCGCCGAGCGGCAGGTCGAAGGCGGTATGCGCCGGATAGGTCGCGCCATGCACGAAGAGCAGGGTCCGGTCGGGCCGGGCCGCCACACCCTCGGGTCGTTTGTTGCGGACGAAGAGCTCGATCCCCGGCGTGCCCGAGGGCACCATGAACTCCTCGGTGACGATGGGGGGCGCGCCCTGGGCCTCGGCCGCGGCGGGGATCAGGCTGGCGGCCGCCAGGGC
The DNA here is from genome assembly GCF_030409335.1 of Paeniroseomonas aquatica. GTDB lineage: Bacteria > Pseudomonadota > Alphaproteobacteria > Acetobacterales > Acetobacteraceae > Belnapia > Belnapia aquatica. The sequence goes on along the minus strand of NZ_JAUFPN010000153.1, from coordinate 3,260 downwards.
GGCGGCTGGGGGGGCGGCGAGCAGCGCGCGGCGTTGCATGGGGGCACTCCGGTTCAAACCTTGGACAGGGAACCTTGGGGGCAACTGTGGCCCGAGGGCAACCTGCCGCGGCAGCCGCCACGGTCCACCCTGCCCCGCGACAGACGTCATAGGCCTGTCATCACCCCCTGGGCTACACCCCGCGGATGGAACGCAAACACGGCACCGGGTGGCGGGCGGAAGCCCGGGTCACGCTCGGCCTCGCCTGGCCGCTCGCCCTCACCAACCTCAGCCAGCACGCCCTGGCCGTCACCGATGCCATCATCCTCGGCTGGCTTTCGACCGAGGCGCTGGCCGCGGCGACGCTCGGCGCCAACCTCTATTGGGCGTTGATGGCGCCCTCCCTCGGCACCGCCCTGGCGGCCGGGCCGATCCTGGCCCAGGCCCGTGGCCATGGGCAGCGGGCCGGGCATGGCCGCGGCTGGGTCCGGCAGATGCGGCGGGGCGCCCGCAGTGCCCTGGTCGCCTCGCTCATCCTGCTGGTCCCCTCGCTGCTCATCCTCTGGCATGCCGGGGACCTCCTCCGCCTGCTCGGCCAGGACCCGGGACTGGCCGCCGCCGCCGGCACCTATGTGCGGGCCATGATGTGGGGGCTGATCCCCTTCTGTGGCTTCATCGTGCTGCGCGGCTTCCTCGCGGCGATGGAGCGGCCCGGACCGGCGCTGTTCGTCACCGGCGTCGCGGTGGTGGCCAACGCGGTCTTCGGCTGGCTGCTGGTCTTCGGCGTCGGCGGCTGGCACGGCTTCGGCATCCTCGGCGCCGGCCTGGCCAGCACGCTGGCCAACCTCCTGATGCTGGGCGGCCTGCTGCTGGTGGTGGCGCGCGACCGCCGGCTCGGCCGCTTCCGCCTGCTCGGCCGGTTCTGGCGCAACGACCCGGCCCGGCTGCGCGAGGTCTTCCGCATCGGCCTGCCGATCAGCGGCCAGATGCTGCTCGAGATCGGCGTCTTCAGCGCGGCCGCCCTGGCCATGGGCGGCTTCGGCGCGGTCGCCGTCGCGGCCCATGCCATCGCGCTGCAGACCGCGGCGCTGACCTTCATGGTGCCCATGGGCATCGGCCAGGCCGCGACGACGCGGGTCGGGCTGCTGGCCGGCGCTGGGGATCTCGCCGGGGCGCGGCGGGCCGGCTGGGTCGCCATCGGGCTCGGGGCAGGCTTCATGCTGGCGACGGCGACGCTGCTGATCCTCGCCGGCCGGACGATCACCGGGGCCTTCCTCAACCCGGCCGAGCCGCAGGCCGCCGCCGCCGCGACACTCGGCGCGGTGCTGCTGACCATCGCCGGCATCTTCCAGCTGGCCGATGGCGTGCAGGCGGTCGCGGCCGGCGCGCTGCGCGGGCTGAAGGATACCAGCGTGCCGATGCTCTTTGCCGCGCTCGGCTACTGGGGCCTCGGCATGCCGATCGGCGTCGGCCTCGCATTCTGGGCCGGCCTCGGACCGGCCGGGCTTTGGGTCGGGCTTGCCGCGGGCCTGGGCATCGTCGCGGGGCTGATGCTGGCGCGCTGGCGTCGGCTCTCCCGCGAAAGCGCCGCCGCCATCGCCTGAAGGTCCTGGCGGATGGGTGGCGGACGGCGCCGCGCCAGGGGCCATCCGCCTTGCCCAGTGGCTGCGTCTGGCCGGCCTCGCCACCGGCATTGTTCGGGCCAGGCGCAGCCCCGGACCCACTGCGGCGACGCCGGTGGCCGCCCATGCGGGCGCGCACAGACGGGTGAGTGGCCAAGCGCGCCCTGCTGGCCTAGCGGGGGGCCTCACTCTCCGGAGCCCTGCCATGCAGACCCGATCCCTGCTGTTCGCCGCCCTGGTCGCCGCCCTGTCCCTCGCGGACCCGGCGCTGGCACAGGAGGCCGATGCAGCGCTCGGCCAACGCCTGTTCGACGTGATGGCGCGCAACAATCCCGAGGTACTGCCGGGCCGCCGGGTCAACCACGCCAAGGGCGCGGTCTATGCCGGCACCTTCACCGCCACGCCGGATGCCGCGATGCTCAGCACCGCCCCGCACCTCCAGGGCCAGCCGGTGCCGATGGTGATCCGCTTCTCGCTCGGCGGCGGCGTCATCGCCGTGCCGGACAAGGCGGTACCGGTGCATGGCATGGCCATGAGCTTCCAGCTGCCCGACGGCCGCTCGACCGACCTCATGTGCATCAACATGCCGGTCTTCGTCTCGCCGACGCCGGAGGAGTTTATCGCCTTCAACAAGGCCGCCCAGGCCAGCCCGCCGAACAGCCCGCAGCCGACCGCGCTGCAACGCTTCATCGGCAGCCATCCGGCGGCGCAGCGCTTCGTCGCCGGGCTGAAGCCGATGCCGCAGAGCTTCGCCACCGACAGCTACTTCGCGATCCACGCCTATCGCCTGACCAATGCGGCGGGCGAAACCCGCGCCATCCGCTGGCGCATCCTGCCCGAGGCCGGCTACGCCGCCCGCAGCGCCGAGGAAGCCGCCGCCAGCCCGCCGAACGCGCTGTTCGATGAGTTGGAGGCCCGCACCAAGGCCGGCCCCGTCGCCTTCCGCCTGGAGGCCCAGATCGCCGAGCCCGGCGACCCCACCAACGACCCCACCATCGCCTGGCCGGAGGAGCGCCGCGTGGTCAATCTCGGCCGCATCCTGGTAACCGGGGAGGTGCCAAATTCGGCCGAGGCGGAGAAGCCGATCGGCTTCCTGCCTGGCAAGGAATTGCCGGGGCTGGCGCGCGGCGACGATCCGTTCTTCGCCGCCCGCGACGCGGTCTATGCGGTGGCCTTCGCCCGGCGCAATCCGTGACGCCGGGCTGGCCCGACGGACCAGTCGGCATGGCAACGCCCCAGACCATCGCTGGCCCGGGGCGCGCGCCCGTTAGTCGATCGGGGGCTTAGCTGCGGCCGCCACCGTGGCTGGCTTGGCCGCCCTTACGGCCGGCTTCGCTGGCCTTCTCCCGGTCATTGGCGAAATTTCCGCCGCTGCCGCTGCCCTGGCTGGCTTGCTGACCGCCGCCGCTGCCGCCGCCCTGGCTGGCTTGGCCGCCCTTGCTTCCGGCCTCGGCCGCCTTCTCGCGGTCGTTGGCGAAATTGGCCGGGTTGTTCTCCTGTCCCTGGTGCGTCCCACCGACACGGCCGGCTTCACGCGCCTTCTCAGGTTCATTGGCGAAGTTACCGGGATTACCGCTGGTGTTATTTGCCATGGTGTTTCCTTTCTTTCGGCCTCGCCTTATACCAAGTCTCCGAGAGCGTGACTCGTTTGGGATTCCC
>NZ_JAUFPN010000152.1 GCF_030409335.1 Paeniroseomonas aquatica | reverse complement strand
GACGCGGGGCGCCGGAGCGCGGCGCGCCGCCGCCCGGATCGCCGCGGCCACGGCCCTGGCCACCGCCGCCGCGATGCTGCTGCGGCCGGCCGGCGGACTTGCCGTTCGCCGGGGCGCGGGCCACCGGCACGGACTGGTCCTGGCGATGGTCCTCGGCCGGGATCGGCGTGCGGACCAGCTTCTCGACGGCCCAGAGCTTGTCCAGCTCCTCGGCCGCGACGAGGGCCACGGCCTCGCCCGAGGCGCCGGCGCGCGCGGTGCGGCCGATGCGGTGGACGTAGCTCTCGGGCACGTCCGGCAGGTCGTACTGGATGACGTGCGTCACGTTGTCGACGTCGATCCCGCGCGCGGCGATGTCGGTCGCCACCAGGATCGGCGCGATGCCGTCGCGGAACTCCTGCAGGGCGCGCTCGCGCTGGCCCTGCGACTTGTTGCCGTGGATGGCATTGGCCGAGAGGCCGTCCTGCTCGAGCTGCTTCACCACGCGGTCGGCGCCGTGCTTGGTGCGGGCGAAGACCAGGGTGCGGCCGACGCCTTCGCCCTGCAGCAGCCGGGCCAGCAGGGCGCGCTTGCGGCCGGTTTCGACATGCAGGATGCGCTGGTTGACCCGCTCCGCCGTGGTGGCGACGGGCGCCACCTCGACGCGGGCCGGGTTGTTCAGCAGGTCGCCGGCGAGGCGGCCGATCTCCTGCGGCATGGTCGCCGAGAAGAACAGGGTCTGGCGCTGCCTCGGCAGGGTCGGGATCAGCTTGCGGATGGCGGGCAGGAAGCCCTTGTCCAGCATCTGGTCGGCCTCATCGAGCACCAGCGTCTCGACCCGGTCGAGCCGGGCGGTGCCGGCGGCGAGATGATCGAGCAGCCGGCCCGGCGTCGCCACCACCACGTCGACGCCGGCGCTGAGCGCCCGGCGCTGCGGGCCATGCGGCACGCCGCCGAAGACGGTGGCGACGGAGAAGCCGAGGTGGCCGCCGTAGGTCTTCACCGCATCAGCGATCTGCGAGGCGAGCTCGCGGGTCGGCGACAGGATGAGCACGCGGCAGCCGCCGCGCGGCGGCCGGCCGCCCTTGGCGGCGAGCTGGTGCAGGATGGGCAGGGCGAAGGCCGCGGTCTTGCCGGTGCCGGTCTGGGCGATGCCGAGCAGGTCGCGCCCCTCGAGCACGAGCGGGATGGCCTGGGCCTGGATCGGGGTCGGGGTGGTGTAGCCGGCTTCGTCGAGCGCGCGCAGCAGGGGCGCGGCGAGGCCGAGTTCGGAAAAGCTTGTCACGTGGATACGATATCCCAGTCGTCGCGCGGCGCCTGACGCGGACCCGGTCCGGGGTCGCCGCGGGTTTCAGGTGGAGACCCCGCGTGGCTGGGTCGATCCGGAAGAGGGCTTCCTGTGCGCCGGCAGTTCGACCGGGTCCAGCATCGCCCAGCAAAGGCAGCCATTCTGGCCGCGCGCGGACTGACACTGGACGGGGTGGCCGCTCACGCGGCCGGGCACCACCGGGGCATGCAACCGCCGGCGAAGGCTACATGCGCCTTCGCGGGTGCGAAGGCAAGGGAAAGCAGGGCCGCGGTTGCAACCAAATGCATCAGGCGGCCCGCAAATGCTCCTTCAGCCGGGGCATCAGCTCCACCAGGTTGCAGGGCCGGTGCCGGGCATCGAGCTGGAACAGCAGGATGTCGTCCCAGGCGTCCTTGCAGGCGCCGGTGCTGCCGGGCAGGGCAAAGAGGTAGGTGCCGTCCGCCACCCCGCCGATGGCGCGGGACTGCATCGTGGAGGTGCCGATCTTGCGGTAGCTGAGCATGCGGAACAACTCGCCGAAGCCCTCGATCTCCTTCTCCAGCACCCGCTTGAAGGCCTCCGGCGTCACGTCGCGGCCGGTGATGCCGGTGCCGCCGGTGGTGATGGCGCAGTCGATGCTGGGATCGGCGATCCAGCGGCGCAGGATGGCCTCGATCGCGGCGGTCTCGTCCTTGACGATCTCGCGGGCGACGCAGCGGTGGCCGGCGGCCTCGATGCGGTCCTGCAGGGTCTGGCCGGAGCGGTCGGAGGCCAGGTCCCGGGTGTCGGAGACGGTCAGCACGGCGATGTTGACGGGCACGAAGGGCAGCGATTCGTCGATGGGCATGGCGCGATCTCCCGCAATCGGTCCCTATGTAGCGCCTGGACGCCGGTTATTGCAGGGCGGCCTAGCGCAGCGCCCGGCCGCGGGCCCGAAGCAGCGCCGTCACCTCCTCCGGCCGGGCGAATTTCGGGAAGCTGCCGGCGGCGAGCTGGTCGAGGCTGGGGGCGGGCAGGCCGAGGCGACTGGCATAGATCCAGGAATAGGCCATCACCCGCTGGACGAAGCCGCGGGTCTCGTCGATCGGGATGGATTCAATGAATAAGAATGGGTCATCCCGATGGCCGCTGGCCGGCAGCCATTTCAACAGGTTGCCCGGCCCGGCGTTGTAGGCGGCCAGCAGGCGGATCAGGTTGCCCTCCACCCCCTCGTGCCGGGCGAGGTAGTGGAGGTAGCGCTGGCCGAGCTCGAGCGACAAGGCCGGCTCGTGCAGCCGGTGCGCGCTCTCGGCCGCCAGCGAAGGGTCGCCGGCGACGTAGCTGGCGGTCGCCGGCATCAGCTGCATCAGTCCGCGGGCGCCGGCCGGGGAGACGGCCGCGGCATCGAAGCGGCTCTCCTGCAGCGTCAGGGCGTAGAGCAGCGAGGGGTCGATGCGGAAGCCGCCCTGGGGCTGCAGCGGGGGCAGCGGGAAGCGGGCGTAGTCGCGGGGACGGCCGTCCTCCGCCTGGCTGGCGGCGGCGAGCTGGGAGGCCAGGCCGTTCATCCCGGCCAGCGAGGCGACCGAGAGCATCGCCCGGGTCAGGCCCGGGTTGTTGCGGGCCCGCGCCCAGAGCTGCCGGAGCTCGGCCTCGGCCCGGCGGCCCTGGCCGACCTGCAGCAGCGCCAGCGCCCGCCAGCCGCCGGCGGTTTCGGCCACGGCGGCGGTCTCCGCCTCGCCGCCCAGTTCGCCGTCCCAGGCGAAATTGGTCGGCAGGCCGAGGGCGCGTCGGGCCACCAGGCCATAGAAGGTGCGCGGCTCCTGCGCCGCCTGCAGCATCCAGCTGACATAGAGCTGCGGCCGGCGGGCCCGGACCGCGGCGCGGGCGGTCCAGAAGGCGGCGGCGGACCGCAGCGCCGGGGCGGCGGTCTCGGTGCGGGCGGCGCGCTCGAACCAGGGCAGGGCGACGTCGTAGTGCTCGAGGCCCCAGGCCGCCAGGCCGGCGGCGAAGGCGGCGAGGCCGGTATCGGCTGCCGCCTTCGCCTTCGGGCCGGGTTCCGGCTGGGCGGTATCGGCGGCGATGCGGAAGGCATCCTCGTCCCGGCCGGCCCGGAACAGGCCGATGGCCAGCTCGCCGCGCAGCAGGGCGGCATAGGCCGGGGTCATGCCGCGGGTGCGGCCGATCAGCGCCAGGGCGGCCGGGGCGTTGCCGGCCCGGGCCTGGTCGCGGAGCGTGCGTTCCAGCGCGGGGTTGCGAAGGACGGCGGCGCTGTCGCGCTCCTCCGGTGCCAGGGACTGGTCGGGTGCCAGGGCATCGGGCGCCGGCGGCGGGGCGGGCAGGGCGCTGCCGCGCGGCAGCAGTTCGGCCAGCATCGCATGCAGCCCGGGGGCATCGGGATGGTCGGCGTAATGGCCGAGCCAGGCCTGGAGCTCGGCCGGGGTGGGGGCGTCCTGGCCGGAGGCCGCCTGGGGGCGCTGCCAGCGATCCGCCAGCACATGGCCGAGCAGCCGGGGATCCACCAGCCGGGCGGTCTCGGCCCGGGCGCCGGCCAGGTCGCCGCGGGCCTGGGCCTCGAAGATGCGGCGGAGCCGGGCGGCATCCGAGGGGGCCAGCACCTGCGGCAGCCCGGCCACGCCGCCCGGGGCCGCGGGGCGGCCGAGGGCCATGGCGGTCTGGGTGACGCCCGGGCCGGCGCCGGCGGGACGGCCGGCCGCGCGCGGGGCGGGGCCGGTGGGAGCGATGGCGGGCGTGCCGCTCAGGCCGCTGGGGAGGCTGGTGGCCCTTTGCGCCTGGGCCGGGACCGAAGCCCATGCCGCGAGCGCCGCGCCCCACAGGACCCCGCGAAGCAGGGGGCGAAGGGCGGCACGGGCCATGGGACCGATCGCTCGCATGACCCGTTTCCGTTAGCGGCCTATGGCCCGACGGCGCAACCCCTCAGTTTCACCGGCTGTGGCAGAACAATTCTACCATAGGGCGAAAGGTGGCGCAGCATCCGGCCCCGTGCCGGGCCTCCGGCAGGTATAGAATCGGCGTCCCTCGCTACTGATGCTCGTCCAGCGTTCGGCGCAACAGCAGCAGGTCGGACCAAGCCTCGCGCTTGGCCGAGGGGGTGCGCAGCAGATAGGCCGGATGCAGGGTGGCCAGGGCCGGGAGCGGGGTCTCGTCCTCGGTCGTTACTTGGTGCCAACGGCCCCGCAGGCGGGTGATGCCCTCGCGCGAGCGCAGCAGCGCCTTGGCCGCGACGCCGCCCAGCAGCACCAGCCGGCGGGGCCGGGCCAGGGCGATATGGCGCAGCACGAAAGGCAGGAAGAGGGCGATCTCGGCATCGGTCGGGGTGCGGTTGCCGGGCGGACGGAAGGGCAGGATGTTGGTGATGTAGAAATTGTCGTCCCGATTCAGCCCGACTGACGCCAGCATCCGGTCCAGCAGCCGGCCGGAGACGCCGACGAAGGGGCGGCCGAGGCGGTCCTCGTCGCCGCCCGGGGCCTCGCCGATCAGCATGAGGCCCGAATCGGGGACGCCGTCGGCGAAGACCAGGTTGGTCGCCGTCTCCCGCAGCGGGCTGCCGTCGAAGGCGGCCATGGCCTCGCGCAGCCCGGCCAGGCTGGTGGCGCCGGCGGCGAGCGCGGCGGCGCGGGTTGCGGCCGGGGTGGGCAGGCGGGCGGGCTGCGCCGGGCGACGGAGCGGGGTGGGGGTGGCGGGACGGGAGCGGTCCGGGTCCGACGGCGAAGGCTCCGCCTCGGCCGCGGCTTGGCCCGGGGTGGCGGCGGGCGCACGGGCGCTGCGGTCCAGCGGCAGCTCCGCCAGGGCCTCGTCCACGCCCCAATCGAGCTGGAGCCGGAGGGCGGCGATCAGCGCCGCATGGGTATCCGCCTCCATCGCCTGCTCCTCGGCCCTATCCAGGCACCAGTCTCGTCGCCGAGGCATCTATTCCCCGGCCACGGGGTTTCGTGCAAGCCAACCCCACGCTACATCCAGCAGGAACAGAAGGGAGCCAAGGCATGTCCGGGGCCGAAGAGCGCGAAGCTATGGAATTCGATGTGCTGATCGTGGGGGGTGGGCCGGCCGGGCTCGCCGCCGCGATCCGCCTCAAACAGGTCGCGCCGGATGTCACCGTGTGCCTGGTCGAGAAGGGCGGCGAGATCGGGGCGCATACCTTGTCCGGCGCGGTGCTGGAGCCCCGCGCGCTGGACGAGCTGCTGCCGGACTGGCGCGACGACCCGCCGGCCCTGGCGACGCCGGCGACGGACGACAAGTTCATGCTGCTGACGGAGACCCGCGCCTTCAAGCTGCCGACGCCGCCGCAGATGAACAACCACGGCAATTACATCGTGTCGCTGGGCAACGTCTGCCGCTGGCTCGGCACCAAGGCCGAGGCGCTGGGGGTCGAGATCTACCCGGGCTTCGCCGCCTCCGAGACGATCATCGAGAACGGCCAGGTGAAGGGCGTCGTCGCCGGCGTCATGGGCATCAAGAAGGATGGCCAGAAGGGCGCCGACTACCAGCCGGGGATGGAACTGCGTGCCACCTACACGCTGTTCGCCGAGGGCTGCCGCGGGTCGCTGACCAAGCAGCTGTTCGAGCGCTACAAGCTGCGGGACGGCGTGGCGCCGCAGAGCTTCGCGCTCGGCATCAAGGAGCTGTGGGAGATCCCGAAGGAGAAGCACACGCCGGGCCTGGTGTGGCATAGCACCGGCTGGCCGCTGCCCTCCGATACCTATGGCGGGTCCTGGCTCTACATGCTGGGCGAGAACCTGGTCTCGATCGGCTTCGTGGTGGGCCTCGATTACTCCAACCCCTGGCTCTCGCCCTTCGACGAGTTCCAGCGCTTCAAGACGCACCCGGAGGTGCGGAAGATGCTCGAGGGCGGCAAGCGCATCTCCTATGGTGCCCGGGCGCTGAACGAGGGCGGCTTCCAGGCCATCCCGAAGCTGATCTTCCCCGGCGGCGCGCTGATCGGCGATACCGCGGGCTTCCTCAACGTGCCGAAGATCAAGGGCACGCATACCAGCATGAAGACCGGCATGCTGGCGGCCGAGGCGGCGGCGGCGGCGCTGGCCGAGGAGGAGCGCTCGTCGATGCTCGACAGCTACCCCGCCGCGCTCGAGAAGAGCTGGGTCTGGGAGGAGCTGAAGGGCGTGCGGAACATCCGTCCGGGCTTCGCCAAGATGGGCTTCTGGGGCGGGCTGGCGAATGCCGCGCTCGATACCTTCGTCTTCCGCGGCAAGGCCCCCTGGACCTGGAGCCACCATGCCGACCATGAAACCTTGAAGCCGGCCAATAGCGCCAAGCGGATCGAGTATCCGAAGCCGGACGGCAAGCTGACCTTCGACCGGCTGTCCTCGGTGTTCCTCTCGAACACCAACCACGAGGAAGACCAGCCGGCGCATCTGCAGCTGCGCGACCCGGACAAGTGGAAGGGCGTGAACTGGGACCAGTTCCGCAGCCCGGAAAGCCGGTACTGCCCGGCCGCGGTCTATGAGGCGGTGGGGCCGGAGGCTGAGCGGGAGCTGCGCGGGACGCCGGATGCCGAGGCGACCGGCGAGGGCGCTTCGGTCGAGGCCGGAGATGCCAGGGCGCGGCTGGTGATCAATGCGCAGAACTGCGTGCATTGCAAAACCTGCGACATCAAGGACCCGATGCAGAACATCGACTGGAAGACGCCGGAGGGCGGCGGCGGGCCGAACTACATCGGCGGGATGTAAGTGGTGATGCCGCCGCCCGGCCTCTGGCAAGGAATGGGCGGCGGCGGGTCAAGTTATATCGGCGGGATGTAGGGGCGAAGCAGCGGATGCGGCGTGGCGGCGAAGGGGTTCGCCACCGTCACGCTACGCCAGGTGAAGCCGTCCTGCATGTCCTCGCTGAGCAGCAGGGTGGCGCTCGCCTCGGCCGCCGCGGCGAGAATGACGGCATCCCAGATCTGCAGGTCGTGCTCGGTTGCCAGGGCGATGGCCTGCAGCATTGTGGCCTGGTCGGTCTCGGGAACCACGGCGGCCGCCGCGGACCATCGCAGGGCGGCTTGCTGGGCAAGGTCCGGAGAGCGCCGGCCGCGCCGGACCAGCACGGTGAACATCTCGCCGAGGACCTGGGCGGGCAGGACTAACCCAGCTTTACGGATCCCCGGGATCAGGGATCGGGTGACGCGATGCTTGTGGACATCGGCCGGGACCAACAACAGCGCTTCGGCATAGAGCAGGATATTCGTATCGAGCGCGATCACTCCCGCGACCAGGATTTGCGCTCGTAGAGCTCCTCGCGCGTCCAGGGCTCGATGAGGGTGGGTTCCTGGGTGTCCAGCCGCGCCAGCAGCGCCTCCCAGGCCGCCTCCTTCGCCGCGGTATCCTCTCGCACCGGGCCGATCTCGGCGACCGGGCGGCCGTGGGACGTGATGACCACGCGCTCCCCCGCCGCGGCCTGGCGGAGCAGGGCGGAGAAGGAGCGGTTGGCCTCGGCGGCGGTCAGGGTCTTCATGGCGGCACCGGGAAAGTAGTGTAATTCACTATATTGCGGCCCGGCGCGTGGATGCAAGGCTCAGCGTGGAAAGTAGCCGCCGCGCGAGACGCCCTGCGCCGCCTTCCGCGCCTTCAGCTCGGCCCGCGCCACCGTCCGCAGATGCACCTCGTCCGGCCCGTCGATGAAGCGCAGCGCCCGGCCCCAGCTATAGAGGAAGGCGAGCGGCGTATCCGGCGTCAGCCCCATGGCGCCGAAGACCTGGATCGCCCGGTCGGTCACCCGCGTCTGCAGCCGCGCGGCCGCCAGCTTGATGGCGGAGACATCGACGCGGGAGGCCTTGTTGCCCTCGCGGTCCATCAGCCAAGCGGCGCGCAGCACCAGCAGCCGCACCTGGTCGATCTCGATGCGGCTCTCGGCGATCCAGTCCTGCACGTTGCTGAACTCGGACAGGTGGCGGCCGAAGGCGATGCGGGATTGGGCGCGGTCGACCATCAGCTCCAGCGCCACCTCGCATTGGCCGATGGTGCGCATGCAGTGGTGGATGCGGCCGGGGCCGAGCCTCGCCTGCATCAGGGCGAAGGCGGTGCCCTCGGTGCCGAGCAGGGCATCGGCCGGGACATGGACGTCGCGGAACAGCACCTCGCAATGCCCCTCCGGCGCATGGTGGCCCATGATCGGGACGTTGCGGACCACGGTGACGCCCGGCGTGCCGTAGGGCACCAGCAGGATGGTGTGGCGCTCATGCGGGCCGAGCGACGCGCGGTCCTGTTGCAGACCCATCAGCAGGAAGACGCCGGCATTGGGGTGCATGGCGCCGGTGGTGAACCACTTGCGGCCGTTGATGACGTAGCCCTCGCCCTCCTTGCGGATGGTGGTGGCGATGTTGGTCGGGTCGCTGCTGGCGGTATCGGGTTCGGTCATGGCGACGCAGGAGCGCATCTCGCCGCGCATCAGCGGCTCGAGGTAGCGCGCACGCTGGGCCGGCGTGGCGAAGAGGTGCAGCACCTCCATGTTGCCGGTATCCGGCGCGTTGCAATTGAAGACCTCGGAGGCCCAGGGGACCCGGCCCATGATCTCGGCCAGCGGGGCATATTCGAGGTTGGTCAGCGCGGTGCCCGGCTCATCGGCCTTCAGCCCGGGGAGGAAGAGGTTCCAGAGCCCCTGCTCGCGCGCCTTGGCCTTCAGGTCGTCGATGATGGCCAGCGGGAATTCGCCGCCCTCGGCGATGCGGCGGAATTCGGGATCGGCGGGCAGGATGTGCTGGTCCATGAAGTCCAGCAGCAGCTGCTGCAGCGCGCGGACCTTGTCCGAATAGGCGAAATCCATGGGTCAGGCTCCGGTATTGGCGAGGCCGCGGCGGGCGAAGGCGATGGAGAGCTCGCCGACCGCGGCGGCATCGGCGGAGGCGGCATTGCCGGCCCGCGCCCGGGCGGCGATGCCCTCGAAGATCACCGCGAAGCGGAACATCGAGAAGGCGACGTGGAAGGGCGCGAGCCGCGGCGCCGGGCGCTGCCGGCAGGCGTAGTAGTGGGCGACGTATTCCGCCTCGGTCGGGATGCCGAGCGCTTCGATGTCGAGGCCGAGCATGCCGCCGTACTCATTGGGCGCGCTGCGCCAGGCGATGACGCTGAAGGCAAGGTCGGCCAGCGGATGGCCGATGGTCGAGAGCTCCCAGTCCAGCACGGCGACGATGCCGGGCGACTGGGTGCCGAACATGACGTTGCCGGGGCGGTAGTCGCCATGGACGATGGAGGATTCGCCGTCATCGGGCGGGAGGTGGGCTGCGACCCAGGCGGCGAGCTCGGTCAGCTCCGGGATGTCGCGGAAGCGCTGGCTCTCCCATTGCCTGGTCCAGCGGCCGACCTGGCGCTCGAAGTAGTTGCCGGGGCGGCCGAAGCCCTCCAGGCCGGCGGCCTGCCAGTCCACGTCGTGCAGCTTCGCCAGGGTCTCGGCGAAGGAAAGGTACATGGCGCGGCGTTCGGCGACCGCCGCGCCGGGCAGGTCGCAGCTGGCGAAGACCCGGCCCTCGACGCGGTCCATGACGTAGAAGGGCGTGCCGACCACGTCGGGCTCGGCATGGAAGACCACCACCGGCGGCACCGGGACCGGCGTCGGGGCCAGGGCCTGGAGGATGCGGGCCTCCCGGTCCACCGCATGGGCGGAGGGCAGGGTGACGCCGGGCGGCTTCTTGCGCAGGACCAGCCGGCGATTGCCGTAGCTGACGAAGAAGGTCGGGTTGGACTGGCCGCCGGAGATGCGCTGCAATTCCATCGTGCCGGCCAGTCCGGGGATGGTGGCGCGCAGGAAGGCATCCAGCTTCGCCGGGTCGAATTCGGCCACCCTTGGTGTCCTCCGCGTGATCAGGGGCGGGAGAATGGCTGCGGCAAAGGCCGGTCGCAACCTGCCGGCGCCGAATGCGCTATGCTGGCGGCATGACACTGTCCGACACCCTGATGCTGCTGGGCTTCTTCGGGGCCTGCTTCGCCACCGCCTCCTCCGGTGCCGTGTTCAAGCCGGGCGACTGGTACGAGAACCTGGCCAAGCCGCCGTGGAACCCGCCGAACTGGCTGTTCCCGCCGGCCTGGGCGGTGTTCTTCACGCTGATCGCCATCGCCGGCTGGCTGGTCTGGCGGCAGGTGGGCTTCGGCCTGCCGCTGGCGGTCTATGGGGTGCACCTGCTGCTGAACGCCGGCTGGTCCGCCATCTTCTTCGGGCTGAAGCGGCCGGACCTCGCCTTCGCCGAGCTGGTGGTCTTCTGGCTCTCGATCCTGGCGACCATCCTGGTCTTCGCCCCGATCAGCGCCACGGCGGCCTGGCTGCTGGCGCCCTATCTCGCCTGGGTCACCTTCGCCGGGGTGCTGAACTGGTCGATCTGGCAGCGCAACCGCGTGGCAGGCTTCGCCCGCGGGTAGCGCCGGTCAGCGGTCCCGCTGCCCGGCGACGAAGGCGCCGCCGTCGGTCGGGCGCAGCGCCTCGAACAGCTCGCCCACCGCGGTGTAGTCGCGGTAGCCGCAGCGGGCGAGGGATTGCGCGGCGGCGGTGTCGAAGCGGCCGTCGCGGAGGAAGGCCTCGTCGATATGCACGCCGACGACCTGGCCGATGATGATCCAGCCGGCCAGCGCCTCCCCGTTCACGTCGTGCAATTGCATGGAATGCACAACCTTGCATTCCATTGCGGCCGGGGCGACGGCGACGCGCGGGGCCTTGACGATCCGGCACGGTGCCGGCGCCAGCCCCGCCGCCACGAATTCATCCTCGCCATCGGCCAGCGCGCCGGAGGAGATGTTCATCGCCTCGAACAGCGGCCGGGTCGAGAGGTTGAAGACGAACTCGCCTGTCGCGATGGCATTGGCGGCGCTGTGCTTCATGCTCTCGGAGGTGAAGGCCAGCATCGGCGGGCTGGAATGCACCGCGTTGAAGAAGCTGTAGGGCGCCAGGTTGGGCCGGCCTTGGGTATCGACGGTGGAGATCCAGCCGATCGGCCGCGGGGCGATGATCGCCTTGAAGGGATCATGCGGCAGGCCGTGGCCGAGCCGGGGTTCGTAGAACATGGGTTGCCTTGCCTGTCTGGTGCTGCGGAGGGATTGATAGGGCTAGCCGCGCTTGCGGGCCATGCCGGAGGCGAGCAGGGCGGCTTCCACCCCCGGCTTCACGTCATGGATCAGCGCCATGGTCTCGGCGCGGTTCAGCGGGCGGCTGGCGATGCTGGCGGCGTTCTGGCGGGCCAGCACCTCCGGGTCCCGGGCGGCGGCCATCAGCGCCGCCTCCAGCCTTTCCCGGATCGGCGCCGGCAGCCCGGCGGGGGCAGCCCAGATGATGGGCTGGCGGGTGGCGGTGTCGTAGCCCTGCTCGATCAGGGTCGGCACCTCCGGGAATTCCGGCCAGCGGTCGACGCTGGCGCTGGCCAGCATCCGCAGGTTGCCGCCCTTCACCAGCCCGATCATCTCCGAGGTTCCGGTATAGGTATCGACATGGCCGCCGGCGACTTGGCTGGCGGCGTCGGTGATGCTGCCGAAGGGGACGTAGCTGAGCTGCATGCCGGTCAGCCGCGCCAGCTCGAAGAAGCTGACGGCCGAGCCGGGGTTGGTGGTCGCCAGGGTGATGGGGCGGCGGCGGCCCTCGGCGATGAACTCCGCCAGGGTGCGGACCTGGGGCAGCGAGGGGCCGACCGGCACCCCGATGCGTAGCTCCGAGGTGCAGCCGAGGAAGTCGAAGGCCTCCATCGGCTTGAAGGGCAGGTCCATGGTCAGCGGCGCCACCACCAGCACCGAAAGCCCGGTCAGTCCGAAGGTATAGCCATCGGGCTTCGACTGGGCGATGCGGCCGGGGCCGAGGGTGCCGCCGGCCCCGGGCGTGTTCCGCACCGGGATGGAGACGCCGAGGGTCTTCTCCATATGCGCGGCGATGGCGCGGGCCACCACGTCGGTGCCGCCGCCGGGACCGAAGCCGGTGACCAGGCTGATCTCGCGGCTCGGCCAGCGGTCCTGGGCGGTGGCGGGGTGGAGGGCGGGCGTGGCGAGGGCGAGGCCCCCCAGCAGGGTCCGGCGATGCATGGTTGTCGTGACCTCCCGTTGCTTGGTTCCGCCGGAGCGGCCGTTTCGATCCGTCGCCGCGGCAAGCCGGTCCCGCCGCCCCGGCGGGCTAGCGCCCGGTCCAGCGGGGCGCCCGCTTCTCGACGAAGGCGCGGGGGCCTTCCTGGAAATCCTCGGTCAGCTTCATCCGCTCGCTGGCGGCGCGGCTGAGGCGCCAGAGCGTCTCCTCGTCCAGCTCCGCCGCCTGGCGGGCGATGGCGAGGCTCTCGCGCACGGCGATCGGGGCGTTGGCGGTGACCTTGCGGGCCAGGGCCCGGGCGGCCTCGAGCACCTCCGCCGCCGGGACGACGGCATTGACCAGGCCGTGCTGCAGGGCGGTCGCCGCGCTGATCGGCTCGCCGGTGGCGATCATGTGCAGGGCGACCGCCTTGGGCAGGGCGCGCGGCAGACGGAAGACCCCGCCGGCGGCAGCGACCAGGCTGCGCTTCACCTCCGGCAGGCCGAAGGTGGCGCCCTCCGCGGCGATGGCGAGGTCGCAGGCCAGCAGCAGCTCCAACCCGCCGGCCAGGGCATGGCCCTGCGCCGCGGCGATCCAGAGCTTGGTCCGCCTGGCGCGGGTGAAGCCGCCGAAGCCGCCTCGCTCGGTGGCGAGGCTGGCGCTCTGCCCGGCCGAGACGGCTTTGAGGTCCGCACCGGCGCAGAAGGCATGCGGCCCGGCGCCGGTCAGCACCACCGCCCAGAGCTCGGGGTCGGCCTCGACCCGGTCCACCGCGGCCTCCAGCCCGGCGGCGACGGCGCCGTTGACCGCGTTGCGCGCCTCCGGCCGGTTGATGGTGACGAGGGCGACATGCGGCTCGGCGATCTCGAAGAGGACGGCTTCGGTCATGCGGGAGTCCTTAGCTGACGATGGTGCCGGTGCGGCGCAGCGCCTGCTCGGCGCCGGCGACGATCCCGGCCATGACCTCGGCCGCCGGGCGGATGCCGTGGATCATCCCGAGCCCCTGGCCGGCGAAGCCGCCCCAGATCTCGGCCCGGCCGGCGGCCATGCCGGCGACGGTGACCGCGGTGGAGACGGCGCCCTGGAAGGGCATCGGCAGCGGCTCCAGCCCGGCCTCGGCATAGGCGGCGGCCCAGCGGTTCCTGACCATGCGGGCCGGCTTGCCCGTGACCGAGCGGGAGACGGTGGTGCCCTCGTCCAGGCCCTCCACCAGCGCCTGCTTCTGCGCCGGGCTGATGCCGGATTCATCCGTGGCGAGGAAGGCGGTGCCGATCCAGGCGCCCTCGGCGCCGAGCATGAGCGCGGCGGCGAGGCCGCGCCCGTCGCCGATGCCGCCGGCGCCGACCACCGGGACCCGGCCGCCGAGCGCATCCACCACCTGCGGGATCAGCGCCATGGTGCCGATGGGGGAGTTGTGGCCGCCGCCGTCATGGCCCTGGGCCACGATGACGTCGACGCCCGCTTCGGCCACCTGCAGGGCGTGGCGGGTGGCGCCGACGACCGCCATGACCAGGGTGCCGTTGGCCTTCAGCCTTTCCATCCAGGGGCCAGGGTTGCCGAGGCCGGCGGCATAGACCGCGACCTTCTCCTCGATCACCACCTCCATCTGCGCTTCGAAGAAGGCCTGGGAGAGCGGGCGGGGGCCGTCGCGGTCGGCGGGGTCGCGGTCCTGCCAGTGGTCGATGGTCGCCTGGTCCGGGGCTTCGAGGCCTTCGCGGGCGAGGAAGGCGGCGGCGAAGGCGCGGTGCTGCGGCAGCATCTCCTCCGCCGTCGGGCCGCCGCTGTTGCCCGGCTTGGCGCCGCGGCGGACCGAGGCGGGGAGCAGGGTATCGACGCCGAAGGGCCGGTCGGTCAGCGCCCGGGTGTGGCGGATCCAGTCGCGCAGCTGGTTGGGGCCGCAGGCGGCGGCGCCGAGCACGCCGAGGCCGCCGGCATTGGAGACGGCGGCGGCGAGTTCCGGCGTGCTGGCCCTTCCCATCCCGGCAAGCAGGATGGGATGGCGGATGCCGAGCAGGCCGCAGAGGCGGGTGGTCAGCGCCATGGCCTCAGCCCCAGACTTCCTCGGGCATGGGCAGCCCGGCCCAGAGCGCGTCGTCGAGCTTGCCGTCGGGCTCGATCCCCATGCCCTCCAGCACCCACATGAGCTGGCGGGTGTGCTGGCCGCTGTGCCAGGTGGTGCGCTCGAGGAATTCGTGCAGCGACTGGGCGCCGTAGTAGACCTCGGCCGTGCTGGTCCAGTCGCGGGTCCGGCCGGGGCCATCGAACCAAGCTTTCAGGCGGGCACGGACATCCTCGGCATAGGTCAGCAGGGCGGCGCGGTCGGCGCTGGGGGGCAGGCGGAAATAGGCCTCGTAGGTCAGCGGGATGCCGGCCTCATGCTCGAGGAAGGCATCGACGATGTTGACGATGTGGTAGGCGAGGTCGGCATGGCTGCGCGGCCGGTCCGGCAGCTGCGTCGCCAGCGTCGCCTCCGGCAGCTGCGCGATGAAGCGGGCGGCGCCGGCGAGGATGGCGTCCTGGCGGCGGCGCAGTTCCGCGACGGGCAGGATCTGCGGCGCGCCGAGGTCGATGCCGACGAGGTCGGCCACGTCGCGCAGCACC
Source organism: Paeniroseomonas aquatica (assembly GCF_030409335.1). Taxonomy (GTDB): domain Bacteria; phylum Pseudomonadota; class Alphaproteobacteria; order Acetobacterales; family Acetobacteraceae; genus Belnapia; species Belnapia aquatica. The sequence continues at coordinate 23,480 of NZ_JAUFPN010000152.1, read as the reverse complement.
TGGCCATTCGCCCAGGCCTCGCCGCGGGTGACGATGGGGACCTGGCGGAGGCCGAAGCGCTCGAGCTCGGCATAGGCGCCGTCGTCGACCAGCACGTTGCGCGAGAGGAAGGGGACGCGGCGGCGGGCGAGGAATTCCTTGGTGCGCAGGCAGCTCGTGCAGCCGGTCATCCAGTAGACGCGGACCTGGTCGTCGAGGGCTGCGGACATCGTGGTTCCTCCGTCGGGCGTCGGGCGCCCTTTGGCGGGGAGCTTATACCGCTGGGCGGGGAGGGCTAGCGGGGTTTGGGGGTTCCCCGCCGGGCGCTTCCGTGGTTCCTGCCGCCTCCGTAAGCTTCCGGAGGAGATATCCATGGATCGCAGAGCCATACTCGGCCGCGGCGCACTGGCCGCGACGGCGGCGGGGCTCGCCGCGCCCATCCTGTCCAGCCCGGCCCTGGCGCAATCGGCGCCTGCCATCCGCTGGCGGCTGACCAGCAGCTACCCGACCAGCCTCGATGCCATCCATGGCGCCGGGCATGTCTTCGCCCGGACGGTGGCGGAGCTGACCGACGACCGCTTCCAGATCCGCGTCTTCGGCCCGGGCGAGGTGGTCCCGGCGCTGCAGGCGCTGGATGCGGTGCAGGCCGGGACGGTGGAGGCCTGCCACACCACCTGTTCCTTCTACACCGGCAAGAACCCGGCCTTCGCCTTCGCCACCGGCCTGCCCTTCGGCATGAACACCCGGCAGCAGAGCGCATGGATGTACGAGGGCGGCGGGATCGACCTGCTGAACGAGCTGTTCCGCGGCTACAATTGCTACGGCCTGCCGCTGGGCACGACGGGCGCCCAGATGGGCGGCTGGTTCCGCAAGGAGATCAAGGCCCTGGCGGATCTGCAGGGGCTGAAGATGCGGATCGCCGGGCTCGGCGGCACGGTGCTGTCCCGCGTTGGTGGCGTGCCGCAGCAGCTTGCCGGCGGCGACCTCTACCCGGCGCTGGAGCGGGGCACGATCGACGCGGTCGAATGGCTCGGCCCCTACGACGACGAGAAGCTCGGCTTCCACAAGGTGGCGCCCTACTACTACTACCCGGCCTGGTGGGAGGGCGCGGCGAATACCTCGCTGATGGTCAACCTCGACCAGTGGAATGCGCTGCCGGCCAGCTACAAGGCGGCGGTCCGCGTCGCCGCGGCGGATGCGACGAGCTGGATGGTCGCCCGCTACGACACCCGCAACCCGGAGGCGCTGCGCCGGCTGCTGGCCCAGGGCACCCAGCTGCGCGCCTTCCCGCGCGAGGTGATGGACGCCTGCTACCGCGAGGCCATGGCGCTGGAGCAGGAACTGGCGGCGAAGAGCCCCGAGTTCCGCAAGATCCACGAGCCCTGGGCCAAGTCCCGCGACGACATGCGGGCCTGGTTCCGGGTGGCGGAGCTGTCCTTCGACAGCTACCTCGCGCAGGTGGCGGCGCGGCGCTGAGGGGACGGGGGCGGCGACGCCCCCGTCAATCCCGGAAGGCGCGGCGGGCGGAACGGAGCAGCGGGCCCATCAGGTAGCTCAGCGGGGTCCGCTTCTCGCCGAGGATGTAGATCTCGGTCGGCATGCCGGCCTGCGGCACGACCTCCGGGTTGTCGGCCAGCGCAGCGGCGTCGAATTCGGCGCGGACCAGGAAGTACTTCTCGCCTGACTGGGAGGTCTGCACATCCGCGCCGACCGTGGTCACGTGGCCATGCAGCAGCGGCACGCTGCGGGTGCGGTAGGAGCTGAGCCGGATATTGACCCGCTGGCCGACCGCCACCTGCTCGATGTCGACCGGCAGGACCTGGCCCTCGGCCACCAGCCGGTCCTGCTGCGGGACCAGGTCGAGCACCGGCTGCCCCGGCTGGATGCTGGCGCCCGGGGTGAAGGCGAGGATGTTGGTGACCTTGCCGGCCTCCGGCGCCAGCACCTCCCGCCGGCTCAGGATGTCCTGCGCCGCGCGGAGCTGCTGGGCGGCGCTGGCGATGGCGGTCTCGGTGGCCTGGAGGTCGTTGGCGATCTCGGACAGCCGGGTCAGCCGCAGGCCGGCGAGCTGGCGCTCGGCCTGGATGATGCCCTCCCGCAGCTGGCCTTCCTGCGCCAGGGCCTGGCCGATGCTGGCGACGAAGCCGGCTTCGGACTGCTGCAGGTTGAGCACGGTGAAGCGGGAGGCATAGCCCTGGGTCAGCAACCGGTTGTAGCCGGCGATCTGCTCGCGGATGGTGCGTACCTGCAGGCTGGCACCCTCGCGCTGCGCCCGGGCGCCGGCCGCCTGTTCGCGCAGCTGGCTGATGGCGCGTTCCTGCACCCCGGCGGTGCTGTCGTAGGCATCCCAGCGGGCCTTGAACAGCGACCGCTCGGCGGTGACGAAGACCTGGATGCCCGGATCGGCAGCGGCGGCGGCCAGCAGGTTGGCCGGGAAGGTCAGCTCCCGCAGCTCGTCCTGCTCGGCCCGCAGCCGGGTAGCCCGGGCCCGGCCGCCCCAGAAGGCGGCCTTGGCCTGGTCGGCGCTGGCCTCGGCCTGGGTGACGTCGAGCTGCAGCAAGGGCTGGCCGGCTGCGACCAGGGAGCCTTCCTGCACCAGCAGCCGGCGCAGGATGCCGGCCTCGGCGAGGTTGACGGTCTTGCGCCGGCCCTCGGGCACCAGCTGGCCGCCGGCGATCACCGCCCGCTCGATCACCGTCAGGGTGCCCCAGGCGAAGAAGGGCACCAGGGTGAGCCCGATCGCCAGCAGCGAGGTGCGGACGACCCGGCTGACGGGCGGGCTCTTGATCGAGAGTTCCAGCTGCTTCTGGAGGGATTCCAGCGGAACCGGCGGGGGCAGCGCCGTCGACCGGCTGCGCTCAACCAATTGTTGCAAAATGCGGCTCCTTGCCTTCCTCGCGCTGGGCGGCGGCGAGTTCCCAGATGCCGTCGGCACCGAGCTTCAGCCGGTAGTCGGTGACGTCGTTCCAGGTATGGGGTTCGTGCGTCACCACCAGGACCACGCCGCCGGCGAGGCGGGTGCGTTCCACCGCGGCGCGGAGGGCGTTGCGGGCGGGGCCGTCCAGCCCGACCTCGGGCTCGTCCAGCACCAGCAGCTCCGGATCGCGGTAGAGCGCCCGGGCGAGGGCCACCAGGCGGCGCTGGCCGGCGGAGAGGCCGGCGGTGGTGCCGGAGGGGGTCTGGTAGCCCAGCGGCATGCGGCCGATCATCTCATGCGCCCCGGCGGCGCGGGCGGCGGCGACCACCAGGTCGGGCGGCGCATCCGGCCCGCGGCCGATATTGGTGTAGATGTCGGCCTCCAGCAGCTGGACGTCCTGCGGCAGGTAGCCGATGCGGGCGCCGAGCGTCCCGCGGTCGCAGAAGAAGGTGTCCTGGCCATTGAGCAGGATGCGGCCCGCGGTCGGCTCCAGCAGCCCGAGCACCAGCCGCAGCAGGGTGCTTTTCCCGACGCCGTTGCGGCCCTCGACCGTGACGACGGCGCCGGGGCGCAGCGCCAGGGTGAGGCCGCTGATGATCGGCCGCTCGCGCCCCTCGGGCCAGAAGCTGACCGCATCGATCAGCAGGCCGGGCGGGGCATCGGGCTCGGGCGGACGGGCCGGGGCCTCGCCATCCAGGGTCATCACCTGCTTCAGCCGGCGCCAGGACCGCGCGCCGCTGTTCCAGCTCTCCCACTGCGTGAGCAGGCCGGAGAAGGGGCTCATGGCATGGCTGGCGAGGAAGTAGGTGCTGATGAGCAGGCCGATGGTGCCGTTGTTCTCGATGATCAGCAGCAGCCCGTGCAGCATCAGTGCCATGAGGCAGAGGCTCGAGACGATGCTTTCGATCTCGCGGATGGCGTTGCCGCGGCTCTGCGCCTTGCTGGCGCTGTCCAGCGCCCGGTCGTAGCGCCGCTGCCAGCGGAACATGGTGGCCGGCAGCTGGCCGAGGCCGCGCACCACGTCGGGATGCAGCAGCTGGCCCGAGAGCTGGGCGGAGGCCTCGTCCAGCTTGGTGTCGGTATCGCGGGCGAGATGGGCGACGGTGCGCTTCATCACGTAGGCCACCAGCATGATGATGGCGATGCCGGTTAGGGTGATCCAGCCTGAGCCGGCGTCCAGGTAGAAGAGGAAGGCCAGCGAGACCAAGGCGGCCGACATGTCGAGCGTGCCGGTCACCGCCCCGCCGCTGACGAAGCGCTGCACCGCGGAGATGTCCTGCAGGACCGTGACCCCGGAGGCCAGGTCGCGGCGGACCGAATTGCGGATCGCCGCCTGCATCGCCTCGGCCCGCAGCCGCAGGCCGAACCGCTCGGCGACCGCCTGCAGCATGAGCGACCGGCGGTGGCCGTAGTAGTGCGAGGCGACGGTGCAGAAGACGAAGACCAGCGCCAGGCCGATGACGGTGTCGGAGTTGCGGGTCTCCATCACGCCGTCGCTGATGTGGGCGCTGCTCAGGATGAAGACGAAGATGCCCATCAGCCCGCCGAAGGTGAGCAGGAGGATGGTCAGCACGAAGAGCGGCGTGATGCCGATCTCGCGGGGGCGGAGCCAGCTGCCGGTGCCGGGCGGGTGCGCTGCGGGCGTCATGCCGCGGCGGCCCCGCGGCCGGTGAGCTGGGCGGGCGCCTGGCCGATGGCGACCGGCTCGGGCGCCTGGCGCCCCGGCCGGCCGCCGCGGCCGGTGCCCAGCAGGCGCGGCAATTCCTCGCCGGCCGGCACCAGTGTGCCGTTGCGCAGCGCCAGCACCCGGTCCGCCACGGCGACGAGGCCGGGGCGATGGGTCGAGAAGACGACCGAGGTGCCTTCCTGCCGGAGCAGGCCGAGCAGCGCCGCCACCTGGGCCTCGCCCTCCTGGTCCATCGAGCCGGCGAGCTCGTCCAGCAGCAGCAGCTTGGGCCGGCCATAGAGGGCGCGGGCCAGGGCGATGCGGTGGCGCTGGCCCATGGAGAGCTGGTAGTTGCCGCTGATCTCGGTCGCATAGCCCTGCGGCAGGCCGGCAATGATGTCATGCGCCCCGGCCCGGCGGGAGGCCTCGAGGACCAATTCCATGTCCGGCTCCTCGAGCCGGGCGATCACCTCGGCAGCGGTGCCGCGCGAGAGCAGAGGCTCCTGCGGCAGGAAGCCGACGTGCCGGGCGAAGTCCCGGCGGTCCCATTGGTGGGTGGCGTGGCCATCCAGGTAGACGCCGCCCGCGGTCGGCCGGAACAGCCCCACCAGCAGCCGCAGCAGGGTGGACTTGCCGCCGCCCGAGGCGCCGACGATGGCGACGATGCTGCCGGGCTCGACCGTCAGCTCGATGTTCCGCAGCAGCGGCGGCACCGGGCCGCGGAAGGCGAAGCTCATGTGCTCGACCACCAGCCGGCCATGCGGGCAGGGGAAGGGGATGCCATCCGCGACCGGCGTGGTGTCCCTCACCAGCGCCCGCAGGCGGCGCCAGGCGGCCAAGCCCTCACCCAGGGTCATGCGGGTCTCCCCGAATTCGGTGAAGGGCTTGATCAGCTGGAAGACCACCAGCACGGCACCCGCCCAGGCGGGATCGAGCCGGGCGCCGGAGAAGGCGAGGACCGTGCCGAGGAAGACGATGGTGCCGCGGAAGCTGCCCATCAGCACGTCGAGCGCGAGGGTGAGGCGCGCGGCCTTCCGCTGGGCCAGCCAGGCCTCCCCGGCGGTGTCGGTGCTGACGCTGGTCCAGAGCCGCACCAGGCGCGGCAGCATGCCCATGGCCAATACCGCTTCGCCCGAGCGCATCGCATCCGCCGCGAGGCCATAGGCCTGGGCGGTGCTGTTCGTCGTCAGCGCCGCCGCCTGGTTGGCGGCCCGCGCCAGCGCCAGGCTGATCAGCAGCGCGGCGAAGCAGAACAGCAGGGCGACGACGGCGTAGTAGAAATGCACCAGCATCAGCAGCGGCACCAGCAGCGGGCTGGCGATCAGCGCGACGCAGGTGTGGCTGGCGGCGCCGGCCAGCGTGGTGCGGACCATCTCGAGATCCGCCAGCACGGCGCTGGAAATGGCCTCCGGCCGGCCGGCACGCTGGGCGGTGGCCAGCACCGCCGGCACGCCCAGGCGGCTGGAGATGAAGCGGGACAGGTGGGTGAAGGCGATGCCCTGGAGGAAGCCGAGCACCGCGATGACCGCCAGGATCGCGGCCCAGAAGACCAGGATCGACTCGATCGAATCATAGCTCTGGGTGATCGGCACCCGGCGGATCAGCTCCATCCGGCTGAACAGCATGGCGAAGCTCGCCAGCGTGCTGACCAGGCCGAGCGCCACCAGCAGCTTGATCCAGCCGTTGGCGGTCTTCATGACCGTCTCGATCGCTTCCCGCAGCAGGGCTTCGGCGGGGCGCTCCAGGGGGGCCTGTGCCACCGGGGGTTAGAACCCGCGCCGGACGACGACGACGGCCGCCGCCGCGCTGATCGCGGCGAAGATCAGGGCGATCAGCACCGCCTGCCAGATGTCCACCCGGCCTCGGTCCCGCGGGGCCGCCGGCCGGGCGATCTCGGCCAGTCGGCCATCGAGGCGGGTGATCCAGAGCTCGAGCGAATCCAGCCGGCGCTGCAGGTCCTGCCCGGCCTTGGCGATGGCCGCGACGGCCGTGGCTTCCGGCAGCTCGGCGCTGCGCTGGCGCAGGACCTCGATCTCGCGGCGGACGCTCTGGTGCTCCACCAGCAGCGCCTCGGCCGCGCTTTGCAGCTGGGCGGTGGCCTGGGCCGGCACCAGCATCTCCTCCTGGCCTCGGGCATGCACCGGGATCAGGAACTCGCTGCCGTCCCTGCCGAAGGCGACGACGCTGAGGTCGCGCAACTGGCGGAACCACTGCCGCAGCAGGGGGAACTCGAAGGCATGGCTGCCGTCCCCGACGCCGTGCTTGGCGAGGTCGGGGCGAGCGTAGTCGGCGATGGTGGTCGCCACCACCTCCCCGGCGAGGCGCAGCTCCACCTTCACCCGGTGGCCCGGATGGGCGGCGTCCCAGGCCCAGCCGTAGAGCCGGTCGGCGGTGGCATTGTCGATCAGCCCGCGCACCTCGGAGGCGGCGGCATTCGGGGCCAGCAGCTCGGTGGCCTCGGAGAGCAGGGTGTCGGCGGGCATCGGGATCGGTTTCCTGGCCAAGGGCTTCATGTCAGACCGCCGCCTCCGCCAATGCCGCCTGATAGAGCATCAGGTGGTCCCGCGCCGCCGCACCCACCGTGGTCGGCGGGACGATGCCGGCGACCAGGCTGTCCCACAGCCCCGGCGTCTCGATCGCCCGGCGCATGACCGCGGCGAGGCCTGCGGGGTCCTTGATCGGGGCATGCAGCCCGTCGATGCCGTCGCGCACCATCTCGGCGGTGCCGCCGACGCCGCTGCAGATCACCGGGCGGCGGTGGCGGAAGGCTTCCTGCACCACCAACGGCGCGTTCTCCCACCAGATGGAGGGGATGACGACCCAGTCGACCTGCTCCATCAGCCCGGCCAGATCCTCGGGCGCATAGGCGCCGCGGAAGCTGGCATCCGGGGCGGCGGCGAGATCGGCGTCGAATTCGGCCATGAAGGCCTCGGACTGATAGGCCGCCCCGCCATGCAGAGCGACGCCGTGCGCGACCCCCGTGCCCGTCAGCAGGCGGGAGGCGCGCAGCAGCATGAGGCTGCCCTTGAAGCGGTTGATGTGGCCGAAGAAGCCGAAGCGGTCCCGCCGGCCGTCGGCCACCCGGCGATGCGGCGCCGCCGGCAGGTCGGGCACGCCGTTCGGCATGACGCTGAAGCGGTCGGGCGACCAGCCGGCGGCGAGGTAGCGGCCGCGGGCGAAGTCGCTCGGCACCAGGATGCGGGCGAAATCGGCCAGCACGTCGCGCATCTGCAGGTCGCGCATCACCAAGTCGCCGGCCGGCCGGCCGGGGAAGCAGCGCAGGCAGCCGTCCAGCGAGGGGCCGGTGCAGAGCCGGCCATCGGTAGTGAGCAGCTGGCCCTCCTGGGCGCAGAGCGGGAAGAAGTCATGCGCGGTGAAGATGAACTGCGCCCGCGGCAGCAGCCGGCGCAGCAGGTCCAGCGTCTCGACGCCCAGCTGCAGGGTGTGGTGCACATGCACGATGTCGGGGGCCAGCTGCTCGATCAGCGGCACCAGCGAGGCAAGGCCGTAGGTGTCGGGCTGGGACAGGAAGAAGCGGTCGAAGTGGTCGAGCCAGAGCAGCAGCTCGTCCGTCGCCTCGCCGATGGACTGCACCATCGTGCCGGGCAGCCATTCGCGGTGGGTGCTGGTGACGGCGGCGAGGAAGAGGCCTTCCACCCCATGCCGGTCGCGCAGCTCGCGGAACAGGTTGCGGGCGAAGACCTCGGTCCCGCCGGCCTGCAGGGAGGGGTGGTTGTGGCAGAGGAACAGCACGCGCATCTCGGTCAGCTCCGCCCGGCGGGGGCCGGGCCGGCCGGCCAGGGGCGGGCCATCAGCCGTTCCATGTCCGCCGCCCAGCGCCGGTGGTGCAGGCCGCGGTTGTAGGTGGCGGCCAGGGTGCGGGTATAGCCGGCATGCAGGCTGATCGACTGCCGCTCGAAATGGTACAGCTCGGCGGCCGGCACGTAGCCGATGCCGCCGCCATCGGCCCGCAGGCGGAGGCAGAGGTCGGAATCCTCGTAGTCGCCGACGACGTAGTCGGTGGAGATGCCGCCGACCGCCTGATAGGCGGCGCGGCGGACGCAGAAGGCGGCGCCGGTGATGCCCGGGACCTCGCGCGCCTGCTGCGCCGCCGGGAAGTGGCGGGGCATGCCCTTGTAGTAGTGGCTGTTGTGCCAATCCCCCTGCTCGGGCCGCTCGAAGTAGAGCCCGGCATGCTGCAGGGCGCCGCTGGCGAAGAGCAGCTTCGGCCCCACCGCAGCCAATCCCGGTGCCGCGGCCAGGGCCTGCAGCAGGGGCAGCAGCCAGCCGCGCCCGGCCGGCACCACATCCGAGTTCAGCAGCAGCAGCACCGGGGCCCGGGCCTCGGCGGCGCCGGCGTTGCAGGCGCTGCCGTAGCCGTAGTTGGTCGGCTGCACCACCAGCGTCACCGGCACGCGGTTGATGCCGTGGTAGCCGCGCAGCATGTGCTCCAGCTCCTCCCGCTGCTCGGGGCTGTCGAGCACGTAGATCAGCTCCGCCTCGCGCAGGGCGGGGTCGCGGGCGAAGGCGGAGAGCTGGTGCCGCAGGTAGTGCACGTTGCGGTAGATCGGCACGATCAGGCTGATGACCGGCGCCGCCACCGGGACGCCGATGCGGATCACCTCGGGCGGGAGGCGGGCGGCCATGACGCGCCGGTGCAGCCGCTCGACCGGCAGGGCGATGCAGCTGGTCAGGATCTCGGGCGTGACATGGGTCGGGGCGATGGCGCCGAGGATGCGGTCGCGCGCGAGCAGCGGGCTGGTGATGGCGGCGGGCGCGACCAGGGTGACCTGGTCCCCGGTGGTCAGCCGGATGCGCAGGCGCCACTGGGCCGAGGGCTGCACCGCACCCTGCGGCAGATGGCCGACGAAGCCGGCGCGGAGGCCGGGGCTGCCGTGCGGCGCATCGGCGTATTTCTTCACCAGATCGGGCCGCGGGAATCGGGTCAGCGCAGCGGCGGGCAGCGGCTGCTCGCCGAAATTGCCGACCAGCGACAGCTGGCTGACCAGCCCCAGCGGGTCGCGCAGCCAGCCGCGCAGGAAGAGGCCGCCGTCATGGTCGTCGAGCGCGAGTTCCAGGGCACCGCCGAAAGGCCCCTCCGGCTCGGCGACCTGGCTGAAGGCCCGGGCCGGCGCCAGCAGCTGGTGGTCGCGCAGCAGGCGCCGGCAGCTCTCGTCCCCGGCCGCGCGGCGGGCAAGTTCCTGGGCGGCGCTGCGGTAGAGCGCCTTGGCGGCGGCATCGGGCCGGCGGGCCAGCTCCGCGAGCGTCGGCAGCGGGCCGCGGTGGGGGGCCAGGTGGATGGGCCCGTCGCCGCCGCCGGGCAGCAGGTAGCCATCCTCGAACCGCCGGTCCGCCAGCAGCATGATGCCACCGGCGTGGCCGGCCTGGCGGATCCGGTGCCGGCCGACGACGAGCGAGGTGGCGGCGCCGCCGCCGAGGCCGCCGGGCAGGGACCAGGCCAGGGTGTCGTCGCCGCAGCGGGCGACGGGCACGGCGACGCGGTCGGGCGACCGGCCGAGCGAGGCGAGGTTGCGGCAGAGGCCGGCCAGCGCCGCATCATCCGGGCGGCGGAACATGCCGAGGGCGCGGGCGGCGATGAAGCCGGCGATGCGCAGGATGGCCGGGGCCGGCTGCCCGGCGAGCAACTCGCGGATATCGGTGACCGGGCGGAGGGCGAGCAGCGCCGAGCCGCCCAGCTCATCGGTCACGGTGAGGATGGCATCGGCGGCGAGGCCGGGCTGGGCCCGGGCGATCAGCAACGACAGGGGCGGGTCGGAGGCAGGCACCTGCAGCCAGGACATCGGCGCATCGAGCGGGCCGTGCTCCGAGGCGAGGGAGATGCTGCCGGCATCGATGCCGGCCAGCCCGCCCTGCAGTCCCAGCAGGACGATGCCGGGGGCCAGCACCAGAAATGTTGCAGAAGCGGTTCCGGCGATATCTTGCGATATCGCCGGTGCGTGCCCGAAGGTATCCAGAACCTTTACCCCCGCCTTCATGCGACACGGGTAACCGGCAAAGGTTTCCGGTGTCTTTATCGATGCGGCTTAGACGATCTTGATCCAGTTCTCGGGGTTGCTCAGCAGGTCGCTGGTGCTGGCCCCGGCGATGCCCTTGATCAGGATGGTGTCGGTGCCGATCGTCACCTTCACGCTGCTGCCGACCACTTCGATCTTGTTGGTGACGCCGTCGAAGCCGCTGAGCGAGGTGAGGCCGCCCATGCCGGCCTTGATGGCCACGAAGTCCTGGCCGTAGCTGAAGCCGACGATGGTGTCGTTGCCGCCGAAGCCGTCGCCGTAGGCGAAGACGTCGCTGCCCGCACCGCCGATGAGCATGTCGTCGCCGGCGCCGCCGACGATGCTGTCGTTGCCGTCGCCGCCCAGGATGGTGTCGTTGCCGGCCCCGCCCCAGAGGTTGTCGTTGCCCGAGCCGCCGGAGATGCTGTCGTTGTCGGCGCCGCCGAGGATGGTGTCGTTGCCGTCGCCGCCCTGCAGGTTGTTGGCGCCGTTGCCGCCGGAGATGGCGTCGTCGCCGGCGCCGCCGATGATCGTGTCGGCTCCGCCGCCGGCGGTGATGGAGTCGGCGCCGTCGCCGCCCAGGGCGTAATTGTTGCCCTCGCCGGTGGAGATGCTGTCGGCGCCGGCGCCGCCGTTCACGGTGTCGCCGAAGGCGCTGCCCTGGAAGCTGAAGCCGGCGCCGTCGTCGGCGTCGCTGCCCTTGTAGGCGATGCCGCCGGTCGCCGCGCTGGCGTCAACCTGCGTATTGGCGCTTGCGCCGCTGCGATCGACGAAAAGGCCACCCGTCTCGATATGGTAAAAGGCATCCAGGTTGGATGGAACGGCGGAAAGGAGGATGGGCGACCCCCCTGCAATCGAAGCGAAATCTGCCATGGCCTACACCCCGTCGACGGCTCGGGCACCAACAAGGCGCCTTCCAATAGGGGCGATCTTTAACCAGTGGTTGCGATCTGGTCAATCTGGAGGCAATGCCCGAGACAAGTCATTACACCCATTGGCGAGGAAGCCGCCGTGCCCAATCCGAGGACATGCCGCGGGAGGGGCTGGCCGCCGCGCCTGTCGGGCTGATGGCCCTGCGCAACCAATCCGCAACCAATGCCTGCCTCAACTGGGCGCAGCGCCAGCGGACCGTGCAACCCTTGATACCGGGTTCCCGGCCGCCCAGGCGAGGACCGGTACAAATTGAGACGACCTGCCCGCTTCACCAGCGGTTGTGAACCAAGTATGAGTTCTATGGTATGGGTTGAATGGGGTGCCCGTATGCGGGCGGCTTCCGTTCGCTTCGGATCCGCGGGAGCGTCTCGATGGCAGTTTTCATTGCAAGCAGCGGCAACAAGGTCCGGGTCGGGACCGCCAGCCAGGATTTCTTCGGCACCACGACCGACAGCGTCTCGCTCAGCGGTCTCGGCGGCGATGACTACATCGACATCCGGGTCGGCGGCTCGGGCGCCAATACCCTCGAAGGCGGCGACGGCAACGACACCGTGCTCGCGGCCGGCGGCAACGATTCCATCACCGGCGGCGCCGGCAACGACCAGCTGAGCGGCCTCGGTGGGAACGATACCCTGGCGGGCGGCCTCGGGCTCAACTTCCTCGTCGGCGGCCTCGGCGACGACCTCTTCATCTCCGGCGGCGGCACCGACAACATCCAGGGCGGCGACGGCGTCGACACCCTCAGCTTCGCCGGCGTCTCCGGCCCCGTCACCGTGGACGCGATCAGCGCCACGGGGCCCGGCCTGGCGGGCACGACCTACTTCTCCGGCGTCGAGACCATCATCGGCACCAGCGCCGGCGATTCCATCGGCTACGTCGGCAGCCTCCTCGACGGCGGCGGCGGCGACGACACCCTCATCGGCGTCTTCGCCTCGGCCAGCACGCTGCTCGGCGGCGAGGGCAACGACCAGCTCATCGGCGGCGGCGCGGGCGACAGCATCTCGGGCGGCACCGGCGACGACTACATCTTCGGCTACGGCGGCGCCGATACCGTCGACGGCGGCGCCGGCAACGACGTCATCCTGGGCAGCGGCGCCAACAGCAGCCTGTCCAGCGGCCTCGGCGACGACGTCGTCGTCGGCAGCGAGGGCGCCGACACGATCGATGGCGGCGCGGGCGCCAACTACATCGTGGCCGGCAGCGGCGACGACCTGATCCTGTCGACCGGCACGGACACGGTCCTGGGCGGCGACGGCATCGATACCCTCAGCTTCGCCGGCCTCACCGCCGGCGTGGTCGTCAACGCCTACTCCGCCACCAGCAGCGCCATCGCCGGCGCCACCTACTTCGGCGGCATCGAGGCGCTGGTCGGCACCGCCTTCGGCGATACCTTCACCCTCACCACGGGCGTCATCGACGGCGGCGCCGGCTTCGACACGCTGGACCTCGGCTTCTTCCAGATCGGGTTCAGCATCGACCTCTCGGCGCCCGACAGCCCGGCGCTCGATCTCCGCCTGACTTCGATCGAGGGCATCAGGACCGGCTACGGCGCCGACGTCCTCACCGGCGACGCTGCCAGCAACCTGCTGGACGGCGGCAACAACGGCGACGCGCTCGATGGCGGGGCCGGCAACGACACCATCATCGGCGGCGAGGGCGACGATGTCCTCACCGGCGGAGCGGGCTCGGACATCTTCAAATTCGCGGCCGGATCCGGCGCGGACATCATCACCGACCTCGAAGTCGGGCTGGACAAGCTCTCCTTCGCCTACGGGTCGGTGACGGCGGCGGACTTCAGCCTGGCGGGTGGCGAGCTGAGCTTCTCCACCGCCGGTGCCAGCATCACCTTCCTCAGCGATGCGGCCGGCTTCAGCTTCGCCAAGGACGTCATGTTCTACGGCACCGATCTCGACGAGACCTTCACCCTGTCCGAGGGGATCATCGATGGCGGCGGCGGCTTCGACACCCTCGACCTCAGCCTCTCCTCGGCCGGGGTCAGCATCGACCTTTCGGTGCCCGACAGCCCGGCGCTCGATCTCCGCCTGACGTCGATCGAGGCCATCAAGACCGGTGACGGCGCCGATGTCCTCGTGGGCAACGACGTCGCCAACCTGCTGGACGGCGGCGGTGGCGGCGACGAGCTCGACGGCGGGGCCGGCAACGACACCATCGTCGGCGGCGCGGGCGACGATGCCCTCACCGGTGGCGCAGGCGCGGATGTGTTCCTCTTCGGCGCGGCCGCGGGCGACGACATCATCGTCGACTTCGAGGTCGGGACCGACAAGCTCTCCTTCGCCACCGGTTCGGTGACGGCGGCGGACTTCACCCTGGTGGGCGGCGATCTGAGCTTCACCACCGCCGGTGCCAGCATCACCTTCATCGCCGATGCGACCGGCTTCAGCTTCGCCAACGACGTCATCTTCTACTGATCCGGACCCCGGGGGAGGATCTCCCCCGGAGACGGCAGGGGCCGGGCAGCAATGCCCGGCCCTTTTTCGTGGCGAGGGCTCAGGCCTCGCGCGGGATAAGCGCCGGCTCCACCGCCTCCCCGGGCAGGGGCTTGCGCAGGACGCAGAGCGACTGGCCGAGCGGATAGCGCCCGACCGGCACCCGGGCGGTTGCCGCCGCCGCATCCACCTCGACGATGGGCGCGTCGCCATAGAGCATGGCGACGACGTTGAAGCCGAGCTGCTGTGCCCAGATCCGCAGGTCGGACCGGTGCAGGAAGACGTTGAGATGCCCGGCATTGCCCGAACTTCGCGCCCAGGCGACGCAATTCTGGAAGATCGGCCAGTTCACCGGCACCGCGAATTCGAGGAAAGAGAATATCACCCGCCCGCCGGGTCGCAGCGCCTCCCGCGCGGCCTCGAGGTAGGCATAGGATTCCTCGTGCAGCAGATGGGTGAGGACGGAGAAGAAGACAACCAGGTCGGCGCTGCCCGGGGCGGCCGGCAGCCGGTTCTCCCGCTCGACCACGAATCGGAAATCCGGCCGCCCGACCTTGCGTCGGGCGTAGTCGACCAGGGCCGGAACCGGGTCCGTGCCGGTGTAGCGCAGCTCCGGGTAGCGCCGCAGCTGCCAGGCGAGCCGGCCGGAGCCGCAGCCGACGTCGATCACCACCTGGTCCGGCTGCAGCCCGTGGCTGCGGAGCAGGGCATGCTCGTAGATCCCGATATCCTCGTAGTCGCCGCCGACCGCGATCGAGAGCGCTTCCTCCTCGGGGTAATTCGCCAGCAGGTGGGCAACCCATTGTTCGTAGCTGGCGACGCTCTGCAGCTTGCGGCTCATGCGGGCTCGGGCTCCGGTGGCGATCAGAGCCGGTGATAGGCCCTGAACCAGGTGACGAAGGCGTCGATGCCGGCGGCGATGCCGGTGCTCGGGCGGTAGCCGGTCAAGGCCTGCAGCAGGCTGGCATCGGCCCAGGTCTTCAGCACCTCCCCGGGCTGCATGTCCATCGGGTTGCGGATGGCGGGACGGCCGCAGGCCTGCTCGATGGCGGCGATGAAGTCCAGCAGCTGGACCGGCTGGGCATTGCCGATGTTGACCACCCGGAAGGGCGCCACCGGGCTGATCGAGTCGCAGGGCGCGACCGCCTGGCCGGCGACTGGGACGCAGGGGATCAGCCGGGTGATCGCCTCCACCAGATCGTCCACGTAGGTGAAGTCCCGCTCCATCCGGCCATGGTTGTAGATGTCGATCGGCCGGCCGCGCAGGATGGCGTCGGTGAACTTGAAGAAGGCCATGTCCGGCCGACCCCAGGGCCCATAGACCGTAAAGAAGCGGAACATGGTCACCGGCTGGTGCCAGAGATGCGCGTAGCTGTGGCCGATGCTCTCGGTCGCCATCTTGGTCGCGGCGTAGATGTTCAGCGGCGTGGCCACCGCATCCGTCTCGCGGAAGGGCATCGACTGGTTGGCGCCGTAGGCGGAACTGGTCGAGGCCATGAGCAGGTGCTGCACCGGCTGCGCCTTGCAGGCCTCGAGCAGGGCGTAGGTCGCCAGCACGTTGTTGTGGATGTAGCTCTCGGGATGTTCCAGCGCGTAGCGCACCCCGGCCTGGGCCGCGAGGTGGACCACCACATCCGGCCGCATGGCCGCCATCGTTGCGGCGATCCGCCCGGGCTCGGCCAGGTCGAAGAGCAGCGGGGTGAAGCCGGGCTGGCGTTCCAGCAGGGCGTGCCGGGCCTCCTTCAGCCTGACGTCGTAGTAGGGGACCATGGCATCGATGCCGGTGACGGCATGGCCCTCGGCGAGCAGCCGCTGCGCGAGGTGGAAGCCGATGAAACCGGCGCTGCCGGTGACCAGAATCTTCATGGGATGGTGCCGATCAGCCTGGGTTCCCCGGTGTCCTAGAGCAGTTGGGCGGAGGGAGGGAAGCTTTCGCGGCGCGGCCGGCGATCCTGCCCCCGGTGATTGGCCTTGACGCAAAAGAAACGATATCGCATTGATTTGTCCATGCCGGATTCCCTGCCCCTGCGGCCTTGTCCTGCCCCGGCGGAAACCATGCCGGTCGCGGCGCTCGCCGCGCGGTTCCGCGCCCGGCAGGGGACCATCGCGGTCATCGGGCTGGGCTATGTCGGGCTGCCGCTGGCCCTGGCCCTGGTCGCGGCGGGGTTCGACGTGCTGGCGCTCGACCAGGACCCGCAGCGCGTGCGGCATCTGGCGGCCGGCCAGAGCCCGCTGCGGCAGGTCCCGGCGGAGACGGTGCAGGGGGCGCTGCGCAGCGGCCGCCTGCGGGTCAGCGCGGCCTGGCACCGGCTGGCGGAGGCCGATGCGGTGCTGGTCTGCGTGCCGACGCCCCTGGGACGGCACCGGGAACCCGACCTGACAGCGGTGGAGGCGGCGAGCTGGCGCATCGCCCGGCAGCTCCGGCCCGGCCAGCTGATCGTCCTCGAATCGACCAGCTTCCCCGGCACCACCCGGCAGGTAATGCTGCCGATCCTGGAGGCGACCGGCCTGCGGTGCGGGACTGGATTCTTCCTGGCGCATGCGCCGGAGCGGGAGGACCCCGGCAACGGCGGCTTCCGCACCGCGACCATCCCACGGGTGGTCGGAGGGGTCGACGCGCCCTCGCTCGCATTGGCCAGCGCGCTCTACGGCGCCTTCCTCGAGCAGGTGGTGCCGGTCGCCTCGGCCGACGTGGCGGAGGCGGCCAAGCTCACGGAGAACATCTTCCGGGCCGTCAACATGGCCCTGGTGAACGAGCTGAAGCTGGTCTTCGGCGCCATGGGGATCGACGTCTGGGAGGTGATCGAGGCGGCGCGGACCAAGCCCTTCGGCTACATGCCCTTCTTCCCGGGGCCGGGGCTGGGCGGGCACTGCATCCCGGTCGACCCGCAGTACCTCAGCTGGCAGGCCAGGGCGCACGGGGTGCCGACCCGCTTCATCGACCTGGCCGGCGAGATCAACGCGGCCATGCCGCAGCACGTGCTGGACCGGCTGGCGCTGGCGCTGGACCGGCTGCAGGGCCGCGGGCTGCGTGGCGCCCGGGTGCTGGTGCTGGGCATCGGCTACAAGCGCAACCTCGAGGATCTGCGGGAAAGCCCCGGCCTGAGGCTGATGGAGATGCTGGAGGCACGCGGCGCCGCGGCCTGCTACTTCGACCCGCTGGTGCCGGTGATCCCGCCCCTGGCGGAGCATCCGGCGCTGGCGGGTCGGCATGGCCTGGCCTGGTCGGCGGCGACGCTGGCCGAATGTCACGCCGCGCTGGTCGTCGCCGACCACGATGGGGTGGACTACGCCGGCCTCGCCGCGGCGGTGCCGCTGGTGGTGGATACGCGGAACGTCTGCGCCCGGCTCGGCCTGGCGGGGCCCCACATCGTCAAGGCCTGACCTGCCGCCTCTTCACCGATTCGTCATCGCAGCGGCCGCCATAGGCGTGCACAGTCCTGCGACCTGCCGCAGGAGCTTTCGATGGAACGCCCCGACCCGCCTGCCTTCGCCCCTGGCGGCTCGATCCTCGGCGGTGCCGCGGGCGGCCTCAGCTACGAAGGGGCGCTGCGCGACGCCGTGGCGCGGGACGAGATCCAGCGGCGGCGGGATGCGGGCCGCACCCGGCAGGTGGCGCCGCCCCAGGTCCAGTCCCAGCTTCCGGGGGCGGTCCCGTCCCGCGAGGCCAACGGGGCGAAGCGCCGGCAGATGGGGTAGGGTGCGCGGGGCCCCGGATGGCCCGGCCCGCTAGTACATGGTGTCTAGCAGCCGCTGCGGCGCGTCCCGGTCGTAGCTGACCGGATCCACCAGCCCGCGGGTATGGGCGGCGATGAGTTCGCCCATGCTCGGCACCGCCGCCGGCCGCGCCCGCTCGCCCCAGAGCCGCGAGCGGCTGATGGCCTTGGCGCATTGCATGTAGACCTCCTCGACCGCGATCAGCACCACCGTCGCCGGGACCTTGCCCTGGATGGCGAAGCCTTCCCGCAGGCCGGGGTCGGCGGTGATCCGGGCCTTGCCGTTCACCCGCAAGGTCTCGCCGGCGCCGGGGACGAAGAAGAGCAGGGCGACGGCGGGATTGGCGATGATGTCGCGCAGCCCGTCCAGCCGGTTGTTGCCGCGGCGGTCCGGCAGGGCCAGCGTCCGCTCGTCCAGCGGGCGGATGAAGCCGGGCGCATCGCCGCGCGGCGTGGCATGGACGCCCTGCGGCCCGACCGTCGCCAGGATGGCGAAGGGGCTGGCGGCGATGAAGGCCAGCGCCTTGGACTCGAGCTGGGGGATCACCTTCTTCAGCACCAGCTCGCGCGGCGGCTCATAGATCGCTGCCAGCTGCTCGAGGGTGGCGACGGCGAAGGGGTCGGCGGGGGTCATGGCGTCCATGGGCGGCGAGCGTGCCAGCCGGATGGTCCCGGTCGCAAGCCTGCCGATGCCTCGCCTGCCGGGGGCCGCCCAGGAAAACCTCTGTGTGGAACCCCGTGGCGCTGCCTCGCTCATGCCGCTATAAGCCGGCCTTCAAGCGGAATCTCAGAGTCGGGAGAAGGCTGGGGCCATGGCGGGCCACTCGCACGCGAAGAACATCATGCACCGCAAGGCGGCCCAGGGCGCCAAGAAGGCCCGGGCCTTCGGCAAGCTGATCCGTGAGATCACCGTCTCGGCCAAGCAGGGCTTGCCCGACCCGGCGATGAACCCGCGGCTGCGCGCCGCGGTGAAGGCCGCGCTCGCCGCGAACATGACGCGGGACACGGTCGACCGCGCCATCAAGCGCGCCTCGACGGCCGGGCAGGGCGAGGACTACCAGGAGGTGCGCTACGAGGGCTACGGCCCCTACGGCGTCGCCATCATCGTCGAGGCGCTGACCGACAACCGCAACCGCACCGCGGGCGACCTGCGCTCGGCCTTCGCCAAGCACGGCGGGGCGCTCGGCGAGACCAATTCGGTCGCCTTCCAGTTCGAGCGGAAGGGCGTCATCGCCTATCCCGCAGCGGCGGCCAGCGCCGATGCCATGCTGGAGGCGGCGATCGAGGCCGGCGCCCAGGATGTCGAGAGCGACGACGAGGGGCATGAGGTCACCACCACCATCGAGGATTTCTTCGCGGTGCGGGACGCGCTGGAGGCCGCTTTCGGCGCGTCCGAGACCGCCAAGCTGGAATGGGTGCCCTCGGTCACGATCGACCTCGACGAGGACAAGGCGCGGGACGTGCTGAAGCTGGTCGACATCCTCGACGACAACGACGACGTACAGAACGTCTTCGCCAATTTCGAGGTCTCCGAGGCGGTCATGCAGCGGCTGTCGGAGCAGTAGCTTGTACCAGTCGGTCCGCCTGCTGGGACTCGACCCCGGCCTCCAGCATACCGGCTGGGGGATGGTGGAAAGTGCCGGCAGCCGGCTGCGGCAC
Organism: Paeniroseomonas aquatica; assembly: GCF_030409335.1. Lineage (GTDB taxonomy): Bacteria > Pseudomonadota > Alphaproteobacteria > Acetobacterales > Acetobacteraceae > Belnapia > Belnapia aquatica. The sequence goes on along the minus strand of NZ_JAUFPN010000152.1, from coordinate 4,149 downwards.
CTGGGCGACGGGGTGATCTCGACCGATGCCTCGCAGCCCCTGGCCGACCGGCTCTGCACGCTGCATCGCGGCATCCTGCTGCTGCTGGAGCAGTGGCAGCCCGACGAGGCGGCGGTCGAGCATACCTATGTCAACAAGAACCCGCAGGCGGCGCTGAAGCTGGGCCAGGCCCGCGGCGTGGTGCTGCTGACCCCGGCGCTGGGCGGCATTCCCGTCGCCGAATACCAGGCGATGGAGGTCAAGCGCGCGGTGGTCGGCACCGGCCATGCCGACAAGACCCAGGTGGAGGCCATGGTGAAGCGGCTGCTGCCGGGCGCGGTCATGCGGCGGTCGGATGCGGCGGATGCGCTGGCCATCGCCATCTGCCACGCCCATCACCGCGGCACCCGCCTCGCCCTGGCCCGGGGCTACGTGCCGGCATGAGGCGGCGGCCGATGCGGTCCTGCCGCCGTCCCGCGACCGGGGGGGGTGAAGCATGATCGGGAAACTAACCGGCAAGCTCGACGGGGTACACGACGGCGGCTGCATCCTCGACGTGAATGGCGTGGGTTACCTCCTGTCCTGCTCGACCAAGACCCTCGACCGGCTGCGCGACGTGCAGGGGCCCGCGAAGGTGCTGGTCGAGACCCAGGTGCGCCAGGACGCCATCGTGCTGGTCGGCTTCGCCACCACCGGGGAACGCGACACCTTCCGCCGACTGGGCACGGTGCAGGGCGTCGGCACCAAGCTGGCGCTCGACATCCTCTCGGCCTTCGCGCCGGAGGACCTGGCCGAGGCGGTGCGCCGCGCCGACCGGACCGGGCTGCGCCAGGCCAATGGCGTCGGCGCCAAGCTGGCCGACCGGCTGGTGACCGAGCTGCGCGACTGGGCGGGGGGCATCCAGGCGCCGAGCGGCATCGCGGTATCGGATAGCGTGCTGCCGCTGCCGGGCGCCGCGGCGGATGCGGTCTCCGCCCTGATCAACCTCGGCTGGAAGCGGCCCGAGGCGCAGGCGGCGGTGAACCGGGCCAAGGCGCGGCTGGGCGAGGATGCGGGCCTTGAGGGGCTGATCCGCGACAGCCTGAAGGAGCTGGCCCGATGAGCGGCAGCCGCAAGCGGGGCACGCCACCGCCACCGCCACCGCCGCCCGAGATGGAGGCGGATGACCGCATCACCACGCCGATCCGCACCGACGAGGATGCCGCCGAGGCGACGCTGCGGCCGCAGGTGCTCGCCGACTTCACCGGCCAGCCGGCGCTGCGCGAGAACCTCGCCGTCTTCATCGAGGCCGCCCGCACCCGCGGCGAGGCGCTGGACCACGTGCTGCTGCATGGCCCGCCCGGCCTCGGCAAGACCACCCTGGCGCAGATCGTGGCGCGGGAGCTGGGCGTCGGCTTCCGGGCGACCTCGGGGCCGATCCTGCAGCGCGCCGGCGACCTGGCCGCCATCCTGACCAACCTGCAGCCGCGCGACGTGCTCTTCGTCGACGAGATCCACCGGCTGCAGCCGGCGCTGGAGGAGACCCTCTATCCCGCGATGGAGGATTTCCAGCTCGACCTCATCATCGGCGAGGGGCCGGCGGCCCGCACCGTGCGGATCGACCTGCCGCCCTTCACCCTGGTCGGCGCCACGACGCGGGCCGGGCTGCTGGCGACGCCGCTGCGGGACCGCTTCGGCATCCCGCTGCGGCTGCAGTTCTACACGCCGGAGGAGCTGCTGCTGATCGTCCGCCGCGGCGCGCAGAAGCTTGGCTTCGAGCTGGCCGAGGCGGGGGCGCTCGAGATCGCCAACCGCTCGCGCGGGACCCCGCGCATCGCGGGCCGGCTGCTGCGCCGCGTCAGGGACTTCGCGCTGGTGGGCAAGGTCCTCGCCGACCGGGCCATGGTGGATGGCGCGCTGGCCCGGCTGGAGGTGGACCGCATGGGCCTCGACGCCATGGATCGCCGCTACCTCCGGCGCATCGCCGAGCACCACAACGGCGGCCCGGTCGGGGTCGAGACCCTGGCCGCGGCGCTGGCCGAAAGCCGCGACACCATCGAGGACGTCATCGAGCCCTTCCTGATCCAGGAAGGCCTCATCCTGCGCACGCCGCGCGGGCGGATGCTGGGCGAGCCGGGCTGGCGGCATCTCGGCATGACGCCGCCGGCGGGCTTCGCCATCCAGCCGGACCTGTTGCTGCCTTGAGAACGCCCCCGCAATCCCCGGCGCACGCCTTCCCGATCCGCGTCTACTTCGAGGACACCGACGCGGGGGGGATGGCCTATCACGCCACCTATCTGCGCTGGGCCGAGCGGGCCCGGACGGAATCCTTGCGGGACATGGGCTTGCCGCATTCCCTGATGATGGAGCGTCATGATTCGATACTCGTGGTGCGGCGCATCGAAGTAGAGTATTGGCGCCCCGCCCGGCTCGACGACGCCTTGGTCGTCGAGACGCGGGTCATCGCGGTGAAAGGCGTCACCCTCGTGCTGGACCAGCGCATGGTTCAGGGCGACGCGACGCTGGCGGCGCTGCGGGTGGAACTGGCCTGCGTGGATCGGCACGGATTGCGGCCGAAGCGGATACCCGAACCCTGGCGCAGCGCCCTCAACGGCGCGCCCGGTTCGCTGGACAAAGGAGAATAGCGGTGGACCGCAGCGTTACGGCGACCGACCTGGGTGGCGCATTGCACGACCTCTCGCTCTGGGGCCTGTTCCTCCAGGCGGACTGGGTGGTCAAGCTGGTGATGATCGGGCTGCTGCTCGCCTCGGTCTGGGTCTGGGCCATCGTCTTCGAAAAGCTGACGAGCATCCGCCGCGCCAACCGCGCGGCCGATGCCTTCGAGGATGCCTTCTGGTCCGGCGGCAGCCTCGACGACCTCTATCGCAAGGAAGGCGACCAGCCCTCGCATCCGATGGCCGCGGTCTTCGCCGCCGCCATGCGCGAGTGGCGCCGCAGCGCCCAGCGCCTGGCCGGCTCCGACCTGGTCGCCGCCGGGCTGAAGGAACGGATCGACCGCACCATGAACGTGACGGTGCAGCGCGAGATGGACCGGATGGAGCGCTGGATGATCTTCCTCGCCTCGGTCGGCTCGGTCGGGCCCTTCATCGGGCTGTTCGGCACGGTCTGGGGCATCATGAACAGCTTCGCCGCCATCGCCGGCATGCAGAACACCAATCTCGCCGTGGTGGCGCCCGGCATCGCGGAGGCGCTCTTCGCCACCGCCATCGGCCTGGTCGCGGCCATCCCGGCGGTGCTGGCCTACAACAAAATCAGCTCCGACCTCGCCCGCTTCGCCGGGCGGCTGGAAGGCTTCGCCGCCGAGTTCGGCGCCATCCTGTCGCGGCAGTCGGAAAGCGCGGTGACGGGCGCGGAAGCCCGCACCGCCGCGCCGGTCGCGGAATAGGCCGATGGCCGCCTCCCTGAACGGTGCCCGCGGCGGCCGCGGCCGCCGCTACCGGCCGATGGCCGAGATCAACGTCACGCCGCTGGTCGACGTGATGCTGGTGCTGCTGATCATCTTCATGGTCGCGGCGCCGCTGATGACGGTGGGCGTGCCGGTCGACCTGCCGAAGACCCAGGCGAGCGCACTGAACCAGGACAACGAGCCGATCACCATCTCGGTGAACCCCGAGGGCAAGATCTTCCTGCAGGAGACCGAGGTGCCGCTGGAGGGCCTGGTGGCGCAGCTGCAGGCGATCGCCGGCGAGGCGGCGCAGGGCCCCAACGCGCAGGAGCGCCGCATCTTCGTCCGCGGCGACAAGGCGATCAGCTACGGCCGGGTGATGGAGGTCATGGGGACCATCAGCGCCGGCGGCTTCAGCAAGGTGGCCCTGCTGGCCGAGCAGCCGGCCGGCCGGGCGCCGACCACGGCGCCGCGTCCGGCCTCGCCGCCGGCGGCACCGCGCAACCCGACGCGCTAGCATCAAGGGGGACGCGCGGGGGCGCGGACATGCAGGGACGGGGGTTGCGATTCTGGGGGCTGATCTCGGCGGCATTGCACGTCGCGGCCCTGGTGCTCGGTCTGCTCTTCGGCCTGCCGCGGCCGCTGGAGGAGCCGAAGGAGCAGGCGATCGCGGTCGAGCTGGTCGCCGCGCTGGCGCCGCAGCAGGCCCAGGGCGAACGCGCCGCGCCGGTGGCCGCGCCGGCGGCGGTGCCGCAGCCCCCCCGGCCGGAGCCGCCGGCGCCCGA
>NZ_JAUFPN010000151.1 GCF_030409335.1 Paeniroseomonas aquatica | reverse complement strand
CGCCACGACCTGGAGCAAGGTGTCGTAGGTCATCGCCCCTGGCACCAGATACGGCCCGACGACATAAGCGGGGGTGCCCTGCAGACCGAGAGCATTCGCCTGCATCGATACCCGCCCGAGGCTGGCCTGTAGATCGGTGGCTCGTCCCGACAGGTCGGAGTCCAGCCTGGCCATGTCCATCCCGGCCTTTTCCGCGGCAGCACGTACCTTAGCCTCATCAAGCGCGCGACCGTGCTCAAACAGCGCTTCGTGCACCGGCACGAACCTGCCCTGCCAGTTGGCCGCAAGTGCGACTTTCGCAGCGGTTACCGACGCTCCGCCAAAGACCGGCCATTCCTTGATGACCAATCGGATGTCACGGTCCTCCTGCAACAGCCGGTTGAGCAGCGGATGCATGCGGACGCAGAAGGGGCAACGATAGTCAAAGAACTCTGCGATCGTCAGTGATCCATTGGGGTTTCCCAGCACCGGGTCGCCAGGATCACGGAATATGGTGTTGGGGTTGACCTGTGTTCCGGCGCGCGGACTACCCTGGGCATGGGCAAGCCACTGGCTGCCAGCCACGCCCATCGCAGCGACCGCGCCCAAGCCACCAAGCAGTGCCGCTCGGCGCCGCATGAAACGCTGTCCCATCACTTCCGTCCTCATTCCTGTTGGAGATAATCGGCTAAGCCGCGCACCTACCTGCCGACCAGATTGCTGGGCTACGTGTCCTTCAATCGCGGCTTACCTCGGCGCCGTCGTACTCGCTTGCTGGAGCGCCCCAAGAACCGCCTCCCTGGTCAGCACCTCGGACAAGGGAATGCCGCGTGGTGCACCGGGGCCGTAGACCGCGTTGAAGGGGATCCCGAAGCGGTCGTTCTTTGCCAAGTAGTCGGAGATACGCTGGTCCGGCCTAGTCCAGTCTGCCCGCATGGCGACGATGTGCGGCTCTTGCAGCGCCGCAGCCGTCTCAGGGCGGTCAAGAACGAGCGCCTCATTGACCTTGCAGTTGGCACACCACTCGGCGGTGACATCTACGAAGACCGTCTTTCCCTCGGCTACAAGCCGCTTGATGGCCGCCTCGTCGAACGGTTCCCAAAAGGAGGACGCCACTGTGGCCGCCTGCCGCCGGAATATCGTGGGTGCCGCGACTGCTCCGCTTAGGGCCGCAAGAGCCAGTGCCAGTGCGGCGGGGGCGCCCAGGCGGTTCCGCAGCGCCGGGGTTACGGCCAGCAAGCCAAGAGATGCGGCGANCGGACAACACGGCTAGAAGCCAAGTCGCCGTGCCCAACAGTGCCATGGCCAACACCTGCCGGACGCGGTTCATCCACCGCCCAGGCCGCGGCAGCAACCGCACCAGTCCGGGAAATGCGGCAACGAGCACATGAGGTGCGGCCAGGCCAACACCGAGGGCGGCAAAGATGGCAAGAGTCTCGGCTGGGCCACGCGCCAGGGCAAAGGCGACTGCGGTCCCCACGAAAGGCGCCGAGCATGGTGTCGCCAGTGCCGTCGTGAAGGCACCTGCGAGGAAATCGCCGCCGAGACCCTTTCCGCCCGCGGTCCCAAAGAATGTCGCCAGCCGAGGGGGGAGCGCCACCTCCCACAGACCCATGAGGTTGACCGCGAAGACAATCAGGGCACCCGCCGTCAACACCAGGAAGGCTGGTTGCTGGAACTGCATGCCCCATCCCACGGACAGTCCTGTCGCCTTGAGCCCGGCGAGGACCGCCGCGAAGGTCAGCATCGACGCGATGATGCCCGCCGCAGTAGCCAGGAAACCAAGCCTGATGCGCTGACGCTCCGCGCCCTGGTGGCGTAGGACGGCCATCAGCTTGAGGCCGAGCACCGGCAGCACGCAGGGCATCAGGTTCAGAACTAGCCCGCCAAGCAGGGCCACCCCGATGAATGGTACAAGGCTGCGGAGCCAGTCCATGCTCTCAACCGCTGCGGCACCGACAAGGATTGCGGTTTCCGACGCGCGCATCCCATCTACCAAAGTCACAATGACACTGTCGCCCGGGAGGGCGATGACATCCGGCCCACCGGTGACCGGCAACCTGGCCATAGCCGTCCTGCCATCGGGCGCGATGGAGAGCGCAGGTGGCCCAAAGCTCCACCGCGGGCTCTCCACGATCACATCGGTCTGTGGAGACAAGGGCTCCTGGGAGGTGATCCGGACCTGGAGGCCGGCCGGGTTGTCCTGAATGGCTCCGACAGCCTCGACGGCAAGGCCAGATCGGCTAGCGTCATTGGGAACCTGCGCCTCGTAGCGGGCGATCAGGTTCGCCGTCTGCGGGTCAGCCGCACCAGCACCCGCAGGCAGGTCCAGTGACACATCCAGGTGCCTTGGGACGCAGAGGGTGCTGCAAACAAGGATGTCGAGACTGGCCCGCAGCGTCACTGGCTCCCCCGGACGGATGGGGTGAACGGTGAGCGGGAAGACAACATCATCGAGGTAGCCGAAGCTCTCAATCCCGACGAGTGTCAGGCGTCTCGGTGCGGGCCAGCGCCAGTCTACCGAGGCGACATTCGTCGAGCCGGACCAGTCCACGGTCGGAGCCGCTCCGGCATCGCCTGGTGACCGCCAGTATGTGTCCCAGCCGTATTCCAGGGAGACCTGCACTCCAGCGCGAAGGTCATTGCTTTGTCCGACGGTGTCCGTCACGGCGATCAGACGAACATGCACCCCAGGCTCGGACACCCATTGGCCGGTGGCGGCCTTGAGGGACACGATTGGCAGCACAGCCAAGGCGAGAACTGTGACCAGCAGTAGCAAGCGCGGGCGGCTCATGCTGTAAATCGCTCAACTGGAAGTCCCTCAGCGCTCCATTCGGGAAAACCGTCCACCAAGCGTCGCGCGTTGAAGCCGTGAGCCCGCAGCGTTGCCACGGCTTCAAAAGCGAGCACGCAGTAGGGTCCGCGGCAGTAAGCAACTATGTCCCTGGCTTGCGGCAAATCGGCCAGGCGCCGCTCTAGTGTTGGCAGAGGGACGCTGAGCGCGCCCGGCAAGTGTCCAAGGTCAAACTCATTCTCCGGACGCACGTCGAGCAAGGTCACCAGCCCGTCACGCAGTCTCGCAGCGAGGTCATCGCGGGACACCGGCTCCATCCCGTCGCGGGCGCGGAAGTAGGCAGCCATCACCAGCTTGACTTCGGCAGCGTTGCGCTCGCCGACATAGCCGAGCGCGCGGAGCAGCCGGATTACCTCTGGGCCGCCCGCCAGGCTGTAGAACGTATGCTTGCCGTCCCGCCGAGGCTCCACCAATCGCGCACGCCGCAGGATCTGCAGGTGCCGGGAGGTGTTGGCAACGCTCAGGTCCGAACGGGAGGCAAGGTCCTCCACACTGCGCTCGCCCTGACCCAGGTGCTCGAGCAGTTCCAGGCGATGCACATGACCTAATGCCTGCGCGATCTCGGCAAGGGAGGCAAACACCTCCTGCTTTGGTCCACTTCTCGGCATAATGGATTAGCTTTCAAACATTCAGCAAAATGATTGAACGTTATGAACATCAAGAAGTCAAGGAGATTGGCGCTTCGCAATGGGATTGCGCATTCGGAGCTGGGAGGCCAAGAGCGCAGCGCGCGGACGCGACCGGCCCCACCATAAAGGCTGAAGTTCGTGACGCCTTCAGATGTAAGGCTAGATCAGCAGTGCCTCACTTGGCGTACGTAACCGTCAGCTGTTTCCCGCCTTGAGATGATGGCTG
>NZ_JAUFPN010000150.1 GCF_030409335.1 Paeniroseomonas aquatica | reverse complement strand
CGCCGGCTGCTGCTGCTGGGCGCCGCCGACGGCCGTCTCGCCCTGCGCCAGCGCGCCGGGCTGCATGTGCCGGACCGCCGCGCCACGCCGGGGCTGCTGCCCTTCCTGCTGGCCCGGCGCCGGCGGGGCCTGGTGCTGACCGTCGCCGCGCACGGCCGCGCCGGCCTCGCCCGGGCGCGGCGGCTGGGCGCGACGGCGGTCATCCTCTCCCCGGTCTTTCCCACCCGCAGCCATCCGGGCGCCCCGGCGCTGGGGCCGCTGCGCTGGGCATCCCTGGCGGCCCGGGCCGGGGGCCGGGCGGTGGTCGCCCTCGGCGGGATCACGCCCGGCAATGCCGCCCGCCTGCCGCGCCGGACCGCGGGCCTGGCGGCGATCGGCGGCCTGTCCGGGAGCTCGACCGGGCGCCGGACGCAGGCCTTCACCGCCGGGTAACAGATGTGGCCGCCAGGCATGTGGCTCCTCCGCCACAGTGTCTCAGGGAAGTCGCGGCGGCAGAAGTTGCCAGGTTGCCCGGCTTTATTCTGGTGGACCATAGTCCGGTGCGGACCCGGTCACGTCCGGCGGCCGGCACATGCCGGGTCGGATGCGGCACCTGTCAAAGCAGCTTGCGCTGCGGGGGGGCGGGTGGGTTGAGGGAATAGCCGGGCGTGCCTGGCGAGTGAGGAGGTTTTATGATGCGCAAGATACTGCTGGGCACGACCGCGGTGGTCGGCGCGGCGCTTCTGGCCCCGGCGGTTGCCGTGGCGCAGGAAGCCCCGACCGTCCGGATCGGTGGCTTCTTCCGGGCCTACTACGGCAACACGCAGCAGACCGGCCGTAACTCGACCGGCCCGTCGACCCTGCCGACCGGCACCGGCGGCGCCACCGGCAACCTGCCCGCCGACAGCACCGGCAACATCGCCCGCCTGTCGAAGAACGACTTCAGCACCGACGCCGAAGTGCATGTCTTCGTCAACGGCAAGACCGCCAACGGCCTCAGCTACGGCGCCGTGGTCGAGATCGCCTTCAACCAGCAGGAAGGCCGCAACATCGTCCAGCAGCGGGCGAGCACCGGCAAGTCCACCGCCAGCATCGACGAATACTACGCCTTCATCGCCTCCCCCACCTTCGGCCAGATCCGCTTCGGCGACGAGGACGGCCCGGTCGGCGGCCTGATGAACAGCGGCGTCGTGACCAACTTCGGCTCCGGCGGCGTCTACGGTGACCGTGAATCCTTCGTCTCGCGGCAGGCCAACGACCGCACGACGACGGCCCCGGGCGCGCTCGGCGACAACACCAAGATCATCTACCTCTCGCCGCAGTTCTTCGGCTTCGACTTCGGCGCGAGCTTCGCGTTCAACTACAACGAAGGCGAAGACACCGGCTGCTCGACCAACCAGTCCAGCGGCTTCTGCGACAGCTCCTACGCCTTCACCGGCGCCAGCGGCTTCGGCGTTGCCGCGGCCGGCCCGAACTTCTCCGCCCGCCGCAACGAGTACCAGGCGGCGGTGCGTTGGCGCGGCAGCCTGGCCGGCGTCGGCCTGGCCGTCACCGGTGGCTACGTCGGCGCCGGCGCGGCCCGCGAGCTGACCCTCAACGGCACGCAGGCCCGCGTGTTCAACAACCTGAACGTCTTCCAGGTGGGTGCCCAGGCCTCGGCCTACGGCTTCACGGTCGGCGCGCAGTACGAGCACGGCGACAGCAACTTCTTCTGGGGCAACACCCTCCGCGGTGACCGTCCCATGGATCAGTTCTTCGCGGGCGCCAGCTACACGATGGGACCGTTCACCGTCGGCGGCAACTACGTGATCGGCACCTTCGAGGGCAACAGCCGCTCCGCCTTCACCGGCCCGACCGCCGGCAACCCGAGCGGCCTGACCCGTCGTGCCGACTTCGCCAACGGCGCCGGCATGATGCGCCGCCTCGGCTACGGCATCGGCGGCAACTACCGCCTGGCGCCGGGCCTCGACCTGCTCGCCGAGTACAGCAGCTACACGGTTGCCGAGCGCGGCCGCGACCTCGACCCCTCGAACCCGGGCGTCCAGGACCGGGCCACCGCGAAGGTCTTCATCGTGGGCACCCGACTGGCCTTCTGATCCTTCGGGGCCGGAAAGCGGGGGTGGCAGGGCAACCTGCCACCCCTTTTCAATTCTCCGCTCATTTGTGGCTTGATTGGCGAACGAACCCGCCTATCGTGCGGGCGCCATGAAACCTGCCCTCCTCGCCCTCGGCGTGCTTCTTCCCCTGCTCTCCGCCTGCGGCGCTGCGAACCAGCGGCTGGTGCAGAACGACGAATACGGGGACTGGCGCAACGGCCGCGCCCGCAACCGCCCGCTCGGCTCCAACGCCGGCCTCGTGGTCTTCGGCGTGGACAAGGACCGGGAAGCGCGGGAAGCCGCGGCGAACGGCGGCGGCAGCGGCCTCAGCGTGAACGCCTACCTCTGGCGCGCGACGCTGGACACGCTCTCCTTCATGCCGCTGGCCTCGGCCGATCCCTTCGGCGGCACCATCATCACCGAATGGTACACGCCCGCCTCGGCCAACAACGAGCGCTTCCGGGCCCAGGCCTACGTGCTCGGCCGCCAGCTGCGGTCGGACGGCGTGCGGGTCCAGGTCTTCCGCCAGACCCTGGACCGCGGCCAGTGGGTGGACAGCACCGTCTCCGCCGCCACCAACTCCGACCTCGAGGACAAGGTCCTGGCCCGCGCCCGCGAGCTGCGGAGCCAGTCCGCCTCCCGCTGAGCCACCCGCGGCGCCGGGCCAGGACGCCGCGCCCACCGGGACCGCGGCCAGCAGGCCGGTTGGTCTGGCCCAGCCGGTTCAGCACCGGCTGCAGCGCCTGCTCGGTGGTGCAGGCGAGGGTGAAATGCCGAGACCACGGAGCGCACCTTCGACAGCTCGACATGCCGGACCGCCCGACCTTAATCGGGACGGCGATGCAGCGCTCGACCTCCTCGGCGCCCTGCCCGGCGTTCCGGGTGATGACAACCACGGTGGGCGGCAATGGGTCCGGGTAGGCCCCGACGCTGAGCTGCCGGAAGCCGGCGAAGGCGCGGGCCAGTAGGATCGCCAGGGGCCGGCGCGCGCTTAATCCGCGGCCATCCGGCGAAGGGTGGCAGCGCCCGCGGCGCATGGCAGGATGCCGGTGGATCGATGACAGGCCTGCATGCTCTCCGCCCCGGCGCGACGGCCGCCCTGGGCGCCCCCGCCCTCGCCATGGGCGCCACCTTCCTGGCCTTCGGCGCCGCGGTGGCGGCCGCGGGGCTCGGGCTCGGCTGGGCGCTCGGCGCCTCGCTCTTCGTCTACGGCATGGCCGGGCAGCTCGTGCTGCTGCAGGCCGGTGCCGCTGGGGTGGTGCCGGCGGCGCTGGGGGCGACGGCCGCCAATGCCCGCTTCCTGCCGATGGCCCTGGCGCTGGCGCCCTGGCTCGGCCGCGGGCGGCGGCGCTGGCTGGCACTGCCCTTCATCGCCATCACCCCCTGGGCCGCCGCCATGCGGGTGCTGCCGCATTTGGCGGAGCCGCGACGGCTGCCCTGGTTCCTCGGCTTCGCCCTGGTCTCCTGGGGGGTGGCTGGGCTGGCGACCGCCATCGGCCATTGGGCGGCGCCGTCGCTGAGCCCGCTGGTCCTGGCCGCGCTGCTCTTCACCAACCCGCTCTACTTCGCCCTGCTGCTGGCCGCCGATCTGCGGCTGGAAGGGCCGCGCCGGGCCATCCTGGCCGGGGTCCTCGCCGCCCCCGCCGCCCTGCTGCTGCCGCCCGCCTGGGGCCTGCTGACGGCCGGGCTGCTGGGCGGCACCCTGGCCTTCCTGATCGGCCGGCGGCATGCCCGGCGCTGAGCTGGCCCTGCCGCTCGCCGCCCTGGCGATGCTGCTGCTGCGCGCCCTGGGCCTGCTGGTGGCCGGGGCGCTGCGGCCGGACCATCCGCTGATCGCCTGGGCCGCCGCGGTGTCCCAGGCGACGCTCGCGGCCTTCGTCGCCCTGGCGGTGGTGGCGCCCGGCGGTGCCGTGGCCGGCATCCCGCTGGCGGCGCGGCTGGTCGGGCTGGCGGGCGGGCTGCTGGCCTTCGCGGCGCTGCGGGGCCGGCTGCTGCCGGCGCTGGCGCTCGGCCTGGTGGCGCTGCTGGCGGTGCGCGCCCTGCTACAATAGGCCGAGGGCGCGAAGTTCGGCGCGCAGCGCCTCGGGCATGGCATCGGTGCCGAGCGCCTCGCTGCCCGCGACCACGTCGGCCGGGGCCGCGTCCGGCGCCAGGTAGCGCCAGCCCTGGAAGGCCTTGGTCTGGCGCGCCGCGACCGGCACCAGCTCGGGGTCCAGCACCAGCCCGGCGCAGCGGGTGCCGTCGTCCCAGGCCTCCTCGATGACGTCCAGGATGCGCTGGCGCACCTGGATGAAGCCGGCGACCACCCAGTAGATCGAGCCACCCTCGCACAGCTCCGCCGCCCGCTTCGGCATCATCCGGGTCTGGTGGCGAAGCGGCGGGTCGACCGAGGCCCGCCGTGCCTGGATGGCCCGCAATTGCCCCACGTCCCTGGGGCCGACCGACAGCTTGAGAAGGTGCAGCACACCCCGGATGTACCCTCGCCGCGCCACGCCGCAAGGGCCATTCGTATACCGGTGCGGCACCCCGCTTGACCCGGCGTGGCAGCGGCCGAGACTGGCGCCGACGTCCCAGGGGAAAACGCCACCATGCGCCTCGGCCAAGGCTCCGCCGCCCGCCCGACCACCCGCTTCCGCGCCATGCTGGCCCGCGGCACGCCGCTGGTGCTGCCCGGCTGCTACAATGCCCTGACCGCCCGCATCCTCGAGCATGCGGGGCACGAGGCGATCTACATGACCGGCTACGGCACCTCGCTCAGCCTGCTGGGCCTGCCGGATGCCGGGCTGATCACCCTGACCGAGATGGCGATGAATGCCCGGCTCATCGCCGGCGCCATCACCGCGCCGCTGATCGCCGATGCCGATACCGGCTTCGGCAACGCCATCAACGTGGTCCGCACGGTGGAGGAGTACATCCGCGCCGGCGTCGCCGGAATCCATATCGAGGACCAGGTCGCGCCCAAGCGCTGCGGTCATGTCGCCGGCCGCGAGGTGATCGGCCGCGAGGAGGCCGTCGCCAAGATCCGCGCCGCCAGCGAGACCCGGGCGGCGCTCGATGCCGACTTCACCCTGGTCGCCCGCACCGATGCCCGCGGCGCCCATGGCGGCAGCCTGGATGAGGCCATCGCCCGTGCCAACCTCTTCCTTGAGGCCGGGGCCGACCTCGCCTTCGTCGAGGGCCCGGCCAGCCGGGCGGAGATCGCCGAGGTTTGCCGCCGGGTGAACGGCCCGGTCTTCTACAACCAGACCGGCATCTCGCCGCGGCTGTCGGAAGCCGACATGGCCGAGCTCGGCATCGCCGTCACCATCCTGCCCGGCGCGGTGCTGCGCCAGACCATCATGGCGGTGCATGACCTGGCGGTGGCGATGAAGCAGCAGGGCGCCCTGGCCGAGGCCGAGGTGGATGCCCGGACCAAGGTGCATCCCCTGGGCAACGTCCACCTCTTCGCCGGCTTCGACCGCATCCGCGCGCTGGAGGAGGCCTTCCTGCCCGCCGGGGCGCAGGAGAAGTACGCGGGCACCCTCGGCCACATGCCGGAGGCCAAGGGCTAGGCCCGGGCCGCGCCGTCCCCGGCGCGGCCTGGGACCCGGGGGTCAGCGGATCCGGGCGATGTCCATCGTCGGGCCCGCCGGGACCGCCGCCGGCGGGCCGGCCGGGGCCACGGCCGGCGTCGCCGGCGGGGTGGAGATCGGGCCGGCGCGATACTCCGGCGAACGGTTGCAGCCCGGCTCGATCGGCCGCCAGTCGTTGGTCCGGCACTGCCGGCCGCCGACGCAGTAGCCGACCGTCTGGCCGTCCTCGTTGACCAGCGTGCTGACGGCGCAGGCCCGGCGCATCAGCGTCGGGTGGATGCGCAGCTCCTGCCAGCTCAGGCTCGGGCCGGACATGGACACCTGCCGCACGGCGGCCAAGTCGGCCTCGGCCGGTCCATCGGTCCCCGGGACGGTGCAGGCGGCAAGGGCGATAACCGGAAACATGAACAAAAGGCGCATGGGATCAACCTCCGGATCCCTGGATACGCGTTTCATTAATGAGCAGCATCCAACTATTACGAGAGCTCGCCGCAAAGACAATCACGTCCCTGCGCTCAGCCGCCGCCGCAGGCCGCCCGCCGCACCCCGCGCGGGGCGGCCGCCTCGGGACCCTGCACCAGGGTCAGCAGGCAGGCGCCGTAGAGCAGGGTGAACCTCAGGTCGTAGGCCGCGCCATGGCCACGGAGCGACTGCGGCTGTGGCTGGCCCCCCGCGCCTTGGCCGGGCGCCTGCGGCCAGAGCGCCAGGGTCGGGGCCGCCCGGTCGCGCGACAGCTCCTCGACCATCCGCGCCCGGCGCTCCGGATCGGGGTCGAAGTCGTCGCCGTCGAAGAGCGCCACCGCCAGGCGTGGCCCGGGCGGCAGCCCCGCCAGCAGCCGGCGGAAGTCGTCGAGGCCGGCGAGCAGGTTGTTCGCCCGGTTCGCCTCGCCATGCGCCGCCGGGGCCATGGCGATCACCGCATCGACCAGCTCCGGCCGCGCGCTGGCCGCCATGATGGCCTGCCAGCCGCCGCGGGACTGGCCGCCCAGCACGATCTGCCGGTAGCCCGCCGCCCGCACCGCGGCCAGGCCCTCGGTCAGCCGCGGCAGGGTGGTGAAAAGCGCGTCGTCGCCGGGCGCCCGGTCGAAGCGCAGCACGTCCCAGCCGGCGTCGTTGAGGATGGTGACGAAGCCGGGGGACGGCAGGCGGCGGAGGTCGCGGTCCGCCCCGCCGTAGCCATGCGCCCAGATCACCGCCCCCCGCGCCGCCTGCGCGCCCCGGCGCAGATGCAGCGGGCTCCAGCGGAAGGGGCCGAGGCTGCCCTGGACGACGGCGGTGCCGGGGTCGCCGCCCACCGGGTCCAGGTCGCGCAGGATGATCCGGCATTCCGCCTGCAGCCCGCCCAGGGACCCGCGGCAGCGCTGCAGCGCCGAGGCCTCGGCCGCCTCCGGCGTCGCGGCGCCGCCGGCATAGCCCCAGGCGGAGCGCCCGGTGGCATCCCGCGCCAGGGCGAATGCGGCATGCGGCACCAGCCCGCGGTACACCAGGGCATAGGCCGCCGCGAGGCCGAGCGAGGGCCCCGGGGTTCCGAGGGCGCTGATCGAGAAGACGCGGCGGTAGGCCTCCTCGGCGGTCTGGCCGGAGGCTTGCCACGACAGGCCCGGGACCGGACCGAACGACAGCCAAAGCACGGCGAGAATCAGGCGCATCGGGTTTCCAGGCGGGGCTGCCGCAGTTTGCCCCCAGAGGAAACGTCCCGGCAACGGTCTAAGGCCATCCTGCGGCTGCCGCTGGCCCTTCCCACGGCGCGGGGCTCGGCTTATTCCCTAGGGCCAATCAGGTCATCGATAGCCATGAGCGACGCCAGCAGCAGCACCCGCCCAGAAAACCGTCCAGAGACCCGCCCCGAGATGCGCCACGACTTCGCCGCCGCCGAGCCGCGCTGGCAGGCCGAGTGGGATCGCCGCGCCTGCTTCGTGGTGCCGGACGTGCCCGACGGCAGCCGGCCGAAGTACTACGTGCTCGAGATGTTTCCCTACCCCAGCGGCAAGATCCACATGGGGCATGTGCGGAACTACACCCTCGGCGACGTGGTCGCCCGCTACAAGCGCGCCCGCGGCCATCAGGTCATGCACCCGATGGGCTGGGACGCCTTCGGCCTGCCGGCGGAGAATGCGGCGCGTGAGCGCAAGATCCACCCGGGCAAGTGGACCTACGACAACATCGCCGCCATGCGCGCCGAGCTGAAGCGCATGGGCCTGTCGATCGACTGGGCCCGCGAATTCGCCACCTGCGACGTGGAATACTACGGCAAGCAGCAGAAGCTCTTCCTCGACTTCCTGGCCGCGGGCCTGGTCGAGCGGAAGGAGAGCTGGGTCAACTGGGACCCGGTCGACGGCACCGTGCTGGCCAATGAGCAGGTGATCGACGGCCGCGGCTGGCGCAGCGGCGCGCTGGTCGAGAAGAAGCAGCTCTCCCAGTGGTTCTTCGCCATCACCAGATTCGCCCCCGACCTGCTGGAGGCGCTCGGCGACCTCGACCGCTGGCCGGAGCGGGTGAAGCTGATGCAGGCCAACTGGATCGGCCGCAGCGAGGGCGCCCGGGTGCGCTTCCGGCTGCAGGACCGCGCCGAGGAGGTGGAGGTCTTCACCACCCGGCCCGACACGCTGTTCGGGATGAGCTTCCTCGCGGTCGCCGCCGAGCATCCGCTGGCCGCGGCCGCGGCCGCGCGCGACCCGGCCGCTGCCGAATTCGTCGCCGAATGCCGCCGCATGGGCACCAGCGAAGTGGCGATCGAGCAGGCGGAGAAGCGCGGCTACGACACCGGCTTCCGCGTCGCGCATCCCTTCATCGAGGGCGCCAGCTTCCCCGTCTGGATCGCCAATTTCGTGCTGATGGAATACGGCACCGGCGCGATCTTCGGCTGCCCCGCGCATGACCAGCGCGACCTCGACTTCGCCCGCAAGTACGGGCTCGGCGTGACGCCGGTGGTGCTGCCGCCGGGCGCCGATGCGGCCAGCTTCGCGGTCGGCGACGTCGCCTTCACCGACGAGGGCACCAGCTTCAATTCCGGCTTCCTCGACGGGCTCGGCGTGACCGAGGCCAAGCGCGCGGCGATCGCCCGGCTGGAGGCGGTGGGCCAGGGCACTGGCGTGGTGAACTGGCGGCTGCGCGACTGGGGCGTCTCCCGCCAGCGCTACTGGGGCTGCCCGATCCCGGTCATCCACTGCGAGGCCTGCGGCGTGCTGCCGGTGCCCGCGGCCGACCTGCCAGTGAAGCTGCCGGACGACGTCGACTTCTCGAAGCCCGGCAATCCGCTGGACCACCACCCGAGCTGGAAGCACGTGGACTGCCCGGCCTGCGGCAAGCCGGCCCGGCGGGAGACCGATACCTTCGACACCTTCGTCGACAGCAGCTGGTACTTCGCCCGCTTCTGTTCGCCGCATGCCGAGGCGCCGGTGGTGCGGGACGCGGTCGATGCCTGGCTGCCGGTCGACCAGTATATCGGCGGCATCGAGCATGCGATCCTGCACCTGCTCTACAGCCGCTTCTTCACCCGCGGCATGCGCGAGACCGGCCACCTGAAGCTGGCGGAGCCCTTCGCCGGGCTCTTCACCCAGGGCATGGTAACGCATGAGAGCTACAAATCGGCCGAGGGCCAGTGGCTCTATCCGGAGGAGGTGGACTTCGCCCTCGCCGCCGACGGCAGCCGCAGCGCGACGCTGAAGGGCGGCAATGCCCCGGTGACCATCGGCCGGGTCGAGGCCATGTCCAAGTCGAAGCGCAACACGGTCGACCCCGGCGCCATCATCGGCAAGTACGGCGCCGATACCGCGCGCTGGTTCATCCTCAGCGACAACCCGCCCGAGCGGGACATGGAATGGACCGAGAGCGGCGTGGCCGGTGCCTTCCGCTTCACCCAGCGGGTCTATCGCCTCGCCGCCACGGCCCTGCCCGGCCTGCCGCCGGCCGGGGCCCCGGTTGAGGCGGCCGAGGGCGCCGCCCGCAAGCTGCGCCAGGCGACGCATCGCACCATCGCCGCGGTCACCGAGGCGCTGGAGGGCTTCGCCTTCAACGTCGCGGTCGCCCGGATCCACGAATTCGCCAATACCATCGGCGACGCGAGCGGCGACCTGGGCGCGGCCCGGCGCGAGGCGCTGGAAGCCCTGGCGCGGCTGGCCAGCCCGATGATGCCGCATCTGGCGGAGGAGCTCTGGTCGCTGCTGCGGCCCGACGAGGAGACCCTGGTGGCCGAGCTGCCCTGGCTGGAGCCGGACCCCGCCCTGCTCAAGGCCGAGACCGTGACCCTGGCGGTCCAGGTCCTGGGCAAGCTGCGCGGCACCATTGAAGTGGCCACCGATGCCGACGAAGCTACGATCTTCTCCCTGGCGGAAGGAGATGAGAACGTGCAGCGTTCCATCGCCGGTCGCCCCATCCGGAAGCGCATCCATGTCCCGGGACGAGTCGTCAATTTCGTGGTCTAGCGGCTGGTCCAGGCGGGGGCTGCTGGGCGGGCTGCTGGGCCTGTCCGGCTGCGGCTTCCGCCCGCTGTACGGGCCCATCGCCACGGCCGATGGCGGCCAGGAGGGCCTGCAGTCCGAGCTGGCTGCGGTGCGGATCGGGCCGCTGGCGGACCGCACCGGCCAGCTGCTGCGGCGCAGCCTGCAACGCCGGATGGAGGACAGCCAGCCCGGCACCCCGGCCCGCTACCTGCTGAATGTCGCGATCGAGCTGGGTTCCGAGATCCTGGGCTACCGGCGGGATGGCGCCATCACCCGGGTCCGTTTCACCCTGGCGGGCAACTGGAACCTCTCGACCCTGGGGGTGCCGCCGGAGCGCATCGCGGCCTCGGGCATCCCCTTCCGCGAGATCGACGCCTTCAACATCCCCGATCTCCAGTTCTTCGCCGCCGATTCCTCCCGCGATGCCGCGCTGGAGCGGTTGATGGAGGGCGTCTCGGACGAGGTCACGCGGCAGGTCGCGATGGAGCTGCGGCGGCGCAAGGAAGCTGCGGCGACGGGCTGATGGCCAAGCTGGATGCCCGGCGGGTCAGCGCCTTCCTGGCCGACCCGGGGTCCTGCCGGGTGGTGCTGCTGCATGGCGATGATCCCGGCCTGATCCGCGAAAGGGCCGAGGCCCTGGTCCGCAGCGTGGCGGAGGGCGATGCGCTGCGCCTGGTCGAGGTTCCCCGGGACGGGCTGCGCAGCGCCGGGCTGCTGGCCACCGAGGCCGCCAGCCCGCCGCTGACCGGTGGGCGCTGCCTGGTCCGGGTGCGGGAGGTGGGTGATGGCGTGGCGCCGGCCAATGCCGCCAGGGCGGCGCTGGCCGGCCCCGGGCCTGGGCTGGTGGTGATGGAAGCCCCCGAGCTGCGGACCAGCACGGCGCTCTACAAGGCGGTCGAGGGCTCGGCCGCGGGCGCGGTGATCGCCTGCTACCGCGAGCGGGGATCGGAGCTGTCCGGCTCCATCGCCCGCATCCTGCAGGAGCTGGGGGTGACGGCGGAGCCCGCGGCGCTGGAATGGCTGGCCCAGCGGCTGGGAGAGGACCGCATGCTGCTGCGGCGGGAGCTGGAGAAGCTGGCCCTCTTCGTCGGCGCCGGGGGCCGGGTGACGCCGGAGGCGGCGGTCGCCTGCGTCGCCGAAGGCTCCGCCCTCGACCTGGAGGAGGCGCTGATGGCGGCGCTGGCCGGGGATCTGGCCTCGGCCGACAAGGCGCTCGACACCGCCTTTGCCGAGGGCGCCAATGCGGTGCAGGTGGTGCGGGCCGCGCTGCGGCACGTGCAGCGGCTGCAGCTGGCGGCGCTGGCGGTGGCCGGCGGCGCGGCGGCCTCCGCCGCGGTGGAGGGGCTGCGGCCGCCGGTCTTCTTCCGCCACAAGCCGGCCTTCGAGCGGGCGCTGCGGCTCTGGCGGCCGGACAGCCTGGAGGCGGCGGGCACCGCGCTGCTGGAGGCGGAGCGGCGCACCAAGACGACCGGCATCCCGGCCGAGGTCATCGCCCGGACCATCCTTGCCACCCTGGCCCGCCAAGCCGCCGCCCGGCGGTAGGTCAGCTGCCCTGGAGCAGGCGGATCACGCCGTCCAGCTGGTCCAGGTCGCGGTAGCTGATGGTCACCTGGCCGCCGCGGCCGCTGGTGCGGATGGCGATGCGCAGGCCCAGCCGTTCCGAGAGCTCACGCTCCAGCGCCAGCACCTCGGGCTCGCCCCTTGGGGATTTCTCCGGCAGGTCGCGCGGCTTGGCCGCGGCCAGCGCCTCGGCCTGCCGGACATTGAGGCCGCGATCAACCACCTGCAGGGCCAAGCCGACCGGGTCGGTTGCCGTCAGCAGCGCCCGGGCATGGCCGGCGGTCAGCGCCCCGTCGCGCAGCAATTCCCGCACCCGGTCCGGCAGGGCCAGCAGCCGCAGCGTATTCGCCACATGGCTGCGGCTCTTGCCGACCGCCTGGCCGAGCTTGTCCTGGGTCAGGCCGAATTCCTCCAGCAGGCGGCGGTAGCCCTCGGCCTCTTCCAGGGCATTGAGGTCCTGGCGCTGCAGGTTCTCGACCAGCCCGGCCGCCATCGCCTCGCGGTCGCCCAGTTCCCGGATGACGACCGGCACCTCGTGCAGCGGCACCAGCTGGGCGGCGCGCCAGCGGCGCTCGCCGCCGATGATCTGGAAGAGGCCGGGGGCGCCGGGCTTGGCCCGCACCAGGATGGGCTGCAGCACACCGTGTTCCCGGATGCTGTCGGCCAATTCCTGCAGCGGGGCCTGATCCGCCGGGCCGCGCGGCTGGAAGGGCCCCGGCTCCAGCATCTCGATGGGCAGGTTGCGCAGGCCTTCGCCCGCGGCAACCGTGCTGCCGCCAGGAGCTTCGCCGAGCAGTGCCGAGAGGCCCCGGCCCAGGCGCGGCGGCTTCATGGCGCGCGGGCCTTCTCGCGCCGGCGGAATTCGATGGCGAGCGCCGCATAGGCCTGGGCACCCGGCGACCGCGGATCGTAGAGATTGACCGGCAGGCCGTGGGAGGGCGCTTCGCTGACCCGGATGTTGCGCGGTATCACGGTATCGAAAACCTTGTCCTTGAAGAAGCCGCGCACATCCTGGGCGACCAGCTCCGAAAGGTTGTTCCGCCGGTCGTACATGGTCAGCAGGATTCCCTCGAGCGCCAGGCCGGGATTCATCGCCCGGCGCACCCGTTCGATCGTCTTGGTGATCTGGCTGACGCCTTCCAGGGCGTAGAATTCTGTCTGCAGCGGCACGAGCACCCCGTCGGAGGCGACCAGGGCATTGAGGGTGATGAGGCCGAGCGACGGCGGGCAATCGAGGAAGATGTAGTCGTAGGCCTCGGCCAGACCTGGGGCGGCCTGAAGGATGCTCTGCAGCCGCTTCTCCCGGGCGCCGAGCGCCACGAGCTCGATCTCGGCCCCGGCGAGGTCACCGTCGGCCGGCACCAGGGACAGGTTGGGCACCGGCGTCGTGCGGGTCACTTCGGCCAGGGGCCGGTCCTCGATCATCAGCGCATAGGAGCCGGCGCCGCGGTCCGAGCGGTCCACGCCGAGCCCCGTGGAGGCATTGCCCTGCGGATCCAGGTCGATCAACAGCACGCGGCTTTCGGCGGCCAGGGCGGCCGCCAGGTTGACGGCAGTCGTGGTTTTGCCCACGCCGCCCTTCTGGTTGGCGAGGGAGATGACACGCGGCAGGGTGCGGTCAGGCAAGGGCACTGACAGGGGAAATCTCACTCAGTCTGAGGATGGTCGAATCGGGTTCGGTGACGCTGGGAAAGCGCTCTATGCGCATAGTCCAGCCGGCAGCGGCAGCCGTCAATTCCTGGGCGACGCTGCGCCCTTTCGGAAAGAGCGCGACGCCGCCGGGTGCCAGGATGCGATGGGCATGGCGCAGCAGCTCCGGCAAAGGTGCCAGGGCACGGGCAGTGAGGAGCATCGCGGGCGGCAGGACGACCGCGTCGATGCGGGCGGCATGCACCGTCACCCCTGGCAGGGCCAGCATCCGGGCCGCTTCCTGCAGGAAGGCGCATTTCCGCTTGTCGGACTCGACCAGATGCATCTCGCAGCCGGTTGCGGCGGCCAGGACCAGGCCGGGAAAGCCGGCGCCCGACCCCAGGTCGACACAGGGCCCGGCGATATCTGGCACGAGAGGGACGAGCTGCATCGAATCGACGACATGCCGCCGCCACAGGCTGTCGGGCTCCGCGTCGGCGACCAGGTTGATTCGGGCGTTCCAGCGAATCAGCAACGCCATGTAGGCGCGCAGCTTCTCCTCGGTTTCACGTGAAACACCGAAGGCCTCGCCGGCCTGTTTCACGTGAAACGTCCCGGCGGGACGCGCCGCAAATGAACAGCCAGGGCCGCCAGGGCCGCAGGCGTGATGCCTGGCACCCGCCCGGCCCCGCCCAGCGTCGCTGGCCGCGACATCGTCAGCCTCTGCCGCATCTCGGCCGAGAGGCCTGAGACCTCGGCGAAATCCAGCAGCTGCGGGATCGCCAGCTTCTCCTCCCGCTCCAGGATGCGCAACTCGCTCGACTGCCGTTCGAGATAGGGCGCATAGAGCGCCTGGGCTTCCAGCTCCGCCCGCACCCGCAGCGGCAGATCCCCGAGCCACGGAAACACCTGCACCGCGGCCTCGCTGGTCATCGCCGGCAAGGCCAGCACCTCCAGGGCGCTTCGCCAACGGCCGTCCTGGTTCACCGGGATGCCCGCCGTGGCGTATTGCGCCGGCGTCCGTCCATCCTGCCGGGCCCGGGCAAGGGCATCCTCGAGGGCGAGCCGGAAGTCGCGCTGCAGCACGGCGCGTTCCGGACCGATGCAGCCCCAGCGAAGGCCCGCGTCCATCAGCCGCAGCCCCGCATTATCCGCCCGCAGCGCCAGGCGGAATTCGGCACGCGCGGTGAGCATGCGGTAGGGCTCCGTCACCCCCTGCAAGACCAGATCATCCACCAGGACCCCGGTATAGGCCTCGCTCCGCAGCAGGACCCGGTCAGGCTCCGCGCCACCGGCCCGGCAGGCCGCATTGATCCCCGCCATCAGCCCCTGCGCCGCCGCTTCCTCGTACCCGGTCGTGCCGTTGATCTGGCCGGCCAGGAACAGCCCCGGCGCCCGGCGCACCTCCAGCGTCGGCGCCAGCGACCGCGGATCGACGTAATCGTATTCGATGGCATACCCCGGCCGCAGGATCCGTGCCCGCCCCAGGCCCGGGATGGAGGCGACGAGGGCCTCCTGCACCGCCGCCGGCAGGCTGGTCGAGATGCCGTTCGGATAGACGGTGTCATCCTCCAGGCCTTCCGGCTCCAGGAAGATCTGGTGCCGCTCCCGCCCGGCGAAGCGCACCACCTTGTCCTCGATCGAGGGGCAGTACCGCGGACCCATGCCCGAGATGTGCCCGGCATGGATCGCGCTCCGATGGAGGTTCGCCCGGATCAACGTGTGGGTCGCCGGCGTGGTCGCCGTGATGCCGCAGGCGACCTGCCGGTTGGTGATCCGCTCGGTCATCCAGGACAGCGGCTCGGGCGGGTCATCGCCCGGCTGCGCCTCGAGCGCGGCCCAGTCGATGGTGCGGCCATCCAGCCGCGGCGGCGTGCCGGTCTTCAGGCGGGCCAGCGGCAGGCCGAGCCGTTGCAGGGTCTGCGCCAGGCCGCTCGAGGGGGCCTCGCCGGCCCGTCCCGCCGGTGTCCGGATATCGCCGATATGGATCTCGCCACGGAGAAACGTCCCGGTGGTGACCACCACGGCCCCTGCCCCGATCCGCCGGCCGGCGGCCGTGACCACGCCGCCGATACGGCCGGCATCATCCACCACCAGATCCTCGGCCGCCTCCGCCAGGATGCTCAGCCCCGGCGTCGCCCGCAGCAGCGCCTGCACCGCCTGGCGATAGAGCCCGCGATCCGCCTGCGCCCGCGGCCCACGGACGGCCGGCCCCTTGCTGCGGTTCAACAGCTTGAAATGGATGCCGGCCGCATCCGCCGCCCGCGCCATGATACCGTCGAGCGCATCGATCTCCCGCACCAGATGCCCCTTGCCGACCCCGCCGATGGCCGGGTTGCAGGACATCTCGCCCAGGGTTTCCAGCCGATGCGTCAGCAACAGGGTCCGGGCCCCGCAGCGGGCCGCCGCCGCCGCGGCCTCGCAGCCGGCATGGCCGCCGCCGATCACCACCACGTCGAAGATTGCGTCGAACATGCCGGCGGTATAGCGCGACCCCCGGCCCAGCGCCAAAGACCCTCAGCCGAAGCCCAGCGCCCGCCGCCACAGGCCTTCGACGAAGCGCGGCTCGTCCACCAGGGCGGCGGGCTCCACCCCGCTGCGCCGGGCCACCTGCCGGATCCCGTCCAGGGTGACATCGTCCAGCACCGCCATCACCCCGCAGGTCATGGCATAGCCCGCAACCCGCCCCAGCCGCGTCGCCACGACGGCGCCGAGTTCGGCGACCTCGCTCAACCCCTCGTCCACCACCCAGACCTCGCCGCCGCCCAGCGCATCCTCCAGCAGCAGCCCGCCATCCGGATGCAGCCCGGTCACCCGGAAGATCGAGAACCAAGCCGAGCTCAGCGCATTCAGCACCAGCACCGCCTCGCCCCGCAGCCGCGCGTGCTGGCGGACCACCCGGTCGATGGCCCGGCTGCGGCCCGGCGGGGCCGAATAGATCGCCAGGTCAAAAAGATAGGCCAGCTCGTCCTCGCCGAGCTGGGCCATCTCGCCCTGGTCGACCGGCAGGCCGAGGCGCTTGGCCTGCTCGATCATCTTGGGCCGCGGCACGGCCTGCACCGCCATCTCGCGGAACCGCTGCCGTGCTGCCGCGTGGCGTTGCCAGGCGGCTCTCAGCTCGTCCTCCATGCTCACTTCCCAATGCAGAATTGGGCGAAGACGGAATCCAGCACCGCCTCCACCCCGACCCGTCCCGTGATGCGTCCCACGGCCCTCAGCGCCGCCCGCAGGGCTTCCGCCCGCAATTCCGGCAGGCTGGCACCGTCGAGCGCCGCAAGCCACTCAGCGGCCTCCTGCAGCGCGGCCCGGTGCCGCGGCCGGGTCAGCAGCGTCTCCGCCACGCCGCCGGCCCGCGCCACCGCCTCCGCCTCCAGCCGCGACCGTAGCCCCGACAGCCCCTCGCCGGTCCGGGCCGAGACCCGCAGCCCCGCCGGCAATCCCGGCACCGCCGGCAGGTCGGCCTTGCTCAGCACCACCAGGTCGCCCGGCGCCAGCCAGCCGAGAGTCTCGGCATCGGGCGGCTGATCCGCAGCGAGGACCAGCAGCCGGAGGTCGGCATCCGCGGCCCGGTCCCGCGCCCGGCGGATGCCCTCCGCCTCGATCTCGTCGGCCGCCTCGCGCAGCCCGGCGGTGTCGGCCAGGGTCACCGGCACGCCGCCGAGGTCGAGCCGCGCCTCCACCACGTCCCGCGTGGTCCCGGCCCGGGCCGAGACGATCGCCGCCTCGCGCCCCACCAGCGCATTCAGCAGCGACGACTTGCCCGCATTCGGCGCCCCGAGGATCGCCACCCGCAGGCCTTCCCGCAGCCGCTCCCCTCGCCTGCCGTCTGCCAGATGCCGCAGGATGGCGTCGTGCAGCGTCGCGGCGGCCTGGCCGACCGCATCGTCCAGCCCGGAGGGCAGGTCCTCGTCCTCGAATTCGATGAAGGCCTCCTGCCGGGCCAGCAGCGCCGTCAACTGTCCGGCCCAGCCGCCGTAGAGCGTCGCCAGGGCACCGCCGGCCTGGCGCAGGGCCTGGCGCCGCTGCGCCGCGGTCTCGGCCTCGATCAGGTCGGCGACGCCCTCGGCCGCGGTCAGGTCGAGCCGGCCCTGCACGAAGGCGCGGCGGGTGAACTCGCCCGGCTCGGCCGGCCGCGCCCCGGCGGCCACCAGGGCCTCGGCCACCCCGGCCACCACCGCCGGGCCGCCATGGACCTGGAATTCGGCGCTGTCCTCGCCGGTGTAGCTGGCCGGTGCCGGAAACCAGAGCACCAGCGCCTCATCCAGCACCTCGCCGGTCGCCGGATGCCGCAGGCGCCGCAGGCTGGCCATCCGCGGCGCCGGCAGGCGTCCGGCCAGGGCCGCCACCACCGCCGCGGTCCCCGCCCCCGAGGCCCGCAGCACCGCCACCGCCGCGCGCCCGGCCCCGGAGGCCAGGGCGAAAATCACATCACTCGGCATAAAATACGCCGCTTACCGCTTGGGTGGCGGCACGTCCTTCTCCGTCAGCATCAGCCGCGGCACCCGCCCCCCGGCCTGGAGATGCGTCGCCAGGATCTCGTCCACATCGGCCGGCGTCTCCGGCCGGTACCAGACGCCCTCGGGGTAGATCACCAGGGTCGGGCCGAACTCGCAGCGGTCGAGGCAGCCGGCCTGGTTCACCCGCACCCCCCGCAGCCCCAGCTCCTTCGCCCGCACCTTCATGTAATCCCGCAGCTTCTCGCTGCCGCGTGCGGCGCAGGAGCCGCGCGGATGCCCGTCCGGCCGGCGGTTGCAGCAGACGAAGACATGCGCCTGGAAATACGGCGGGGGATCGGCGGGCTCGGCCACGGCGGGTTTCTCCATGCAGGCTGCCTCCATGTAGCCCCCATTCCCCCGGGCGGCACCCCCCGGGGGGTGCCATCGCCCAGCCATCCGCCGGCGGCGTAGCAAACGCTTGACGAAGCAGGGCCATGGGTGTGCCATCCGGCCGCAACGATGCCCCATGTCACTCTGCATACCCCGCTCGGCGAACTCACCGTCTTCGAGGACGAAGGCGCCATCGTGGCCGTCGACTGGGGCCGCGGCTACGGCGCGGAGCCCGCCCCGCCCACCGCCCTGCTGCGGCGGGCGGCGGCGCAGCTGCACGACTACTTCGACGGCGTCCGGACCGGCTTCGACCTGCCGCTCAATCCCCAGGGCAGCGAATTCCGCCGCAAGGTCTGGGCCGCGCTCGGCCGCATCCCGGCCGGGGAAACCCGCTCCTACCTCGACATTGCGCGGGAGGTCGGCTGCCGCTCGCCGCGCGCCATTGGTCAGGCCAATGGGTCGAACCCCATCCCCATCCTGATCCCCTGCCACCGGGTGGTGGCGGCGGACGGCTCCATCGGCGGCTACTCCGGCGGCGGGGGCATCGCGACCAAGCGCCATCTCCTGGCCCTTGAAGCGCGGGCCCTTTCAGGTCAGGAAGCCGCCTCGCTGCCGCTCCTTCGTTGCCCCGCCAATCCCTGACGATCCCCCCCCCATCGACCTTCGAGGAATCCCCCGATGAATCATGCCATCCGCGTCCATGAGCACGGCGGTCCCGAGAAGCTGGTCTGGGAGGAAGTCCCCCTGCCGGACCCGAAGCCGGGTGAGGTCCTGGTGCGGCACCATGCGGTCGGGCTGAACTACATCGACGTCTACTTCCGCACCGGCCTCTACAAGGCCCCCTCCATGCCCGTCACCATCGGCATGGAAGGCGCCGGCGTGATCGAGGCCGTGGGCGACGGCGTGACCGACCTCAAGACCGGGGACCGCGTGGCCTATGCCGGCGCCCTCGGCGCCTATGCCGAGGCCCGCTGCGCCCCCGCCGACCGCCTGGTGAAGCTGCCCGAGGGGATCGACTTCACCCAGGGCGCCTCGATGATGCTGCAGGGCATGACCGCGCAATTCCTGGTCAAGCGCACCTATGCCATCAAGCGGGGCGATACCGTCCTGGTCCATGCCGCGGCCGGCGGCGTCGGCTCCATCGTCGTGCAATGGGCCAAGCACCTCGGCGCCACCGTCATCGGCGTCGTTTCCACGCCGGAGAAGGCCGCGCTCATCACCGGCCTCGGCGCCGACCACGCGCTGCTGACCAGCGAGAACATCCCCGCCCGGGTGCGCGAGATCACCGGCGGCGCCATGCTGCCCGTGGTCTACGACAGCGTCGGCAAGGATACCTTCGTCACCTCGCTCGACTGCCTCGCCCCGCTCGGGCTGATGATCAGCTACGGCAATGCCTCCGGCCCGGTCACCACCGACCTCGGCGTGCTCGCCGCCAAGGGCTCGCTCTACGTCACCCGCCCGACGCTCAACACCTATACCGCCAAGCGCGCCGACCTGGTCGCCACCGCCAACGACCTCTTCGAGGTGGTGAAGTCCGGCGCGGTGAAGATCAACGTCAACCAGACCTTCGCCCTGAAGGACGCCGCCGAGGGCCACCGCGCGCTCGAGAGCCGCAAGACCACGGGCAGCACCGTCTTCCTGCCGTAGGCCCAGGCCGCCGCCCCGGCCGATGGACCGGCTGCAGCAGCTCTCGGTCTTCCGCCGCGTGGTGGAGACCGGGAACATCACCCGGGCGGCGCGGGACCTGGCGATGAGCCAGCCCAGCGTCTCCCGCATCGTGGGCGAGCTGGAGCAGCGGCTCGGCGTCCCGCTGCTGATTCGCTCGCCGCGCGGCCTGACCGCGACGGAGGCCGGGCAGTCCTTCCACCTCGAGGCCGTCCGCATCCTCGACAGCCTCGAGGAGGCCGAGGCCAATGCCCGCGGCGCCCAATCGGCGCTGCTGGGCCATGTCCGGATCGGCTGCGTCGCGGCCTTCTTCAATGCCGTGGTGCTGCCCTGGCTGCGCGAGTTCCTGCTCGCCAATCCCGGCCTGACGCTCGAGGCCCGGCTCGATGCCAAGCCGCTGGACCTGACCGAGGAGGGGATCGACCTCGCCATCCGCTTCGGCCCCATCCGCCAGCAGTCGCTCATCGCCCGGAAGCTGGGCCGCATCGACTTCGCGCTCTTCGCCTCGCCCGACTACCTGCAGCGCCACGGCACGCCGACCGTGCCCGAGGAGCTTGCCGCGCACGAGTTCTGCCGCCTCTCCAGCGCCGGTACCCAGGGCAGGCTGGTGCTGGACGGGCCCTGCGGCCGTACCGTCCCGGTCGAGACCCATGGCCGCTTCAGCGCCGACAGCGTCGATTCCACCCATCTGGCGGCGCGGGCCGGGCTGGGCATCGCGCTGCTGGCGCCCTGGGCCGTGATGGAGGAGATCGGCAGCGGCAGCCTCGTGCCGGTGCTGCCGGGCTGGCGGGCCGAGCCGCGCGACGTCCATGCGGTCTGGCCCGGTGGCCATATCCTGCCCCGCCGCGTCCGCGCCGTGCTCGACCTGCTGGTCGCCCAGGCCGCCCTGGAGCCCCGCCTCAAGGCCCGTTAGGGCGTGCCCGGCCGGATCAGGTAGCGGTAGCGATAGACCTCCCGCAGCCCGACCCGCCGCTGCAGCGCCAGCGAGGCGGCATTGGTGGTCGCCACCTGGGCCCAGGCCGTGGTCGCGCCGAGCCCGGCCGCCCAGTGCATCGCCGCCCGGATCAGCCGC
Source organism: Paeniroseomonas aquatica (assembly GCF_030409335.1). Taxonomy (GTDB): domain Bacteria; phylum Pseudomonadota; class Alphaproteobacteria; order Acetobacterales; family Acetobacteraceae; genus Belnapia; species Belnapia aquatica. Next base: position 67,439 of record NZ_JAUFPN010000150.1, on the reverse strand, counting down.
TCCCCGAGGCCCCGGCGGCGGAATTCCGGCCGGGTCGCCAGGTCGAAGATGCCGCAGTGCCGGCCATCGGCCACGGCGAAAAGACAGGCGGCATCCGCCCCATCCTCCTGCAGCAGCAGCCAGGCGGCCGGCGCCGCGAGCAGCGCGGGGCCCTGCAGCTTCTCCGCCCGCCGTGCCGCGGTCTGGTACTCGGCGGTCGCCACCACGGCCATCCAGGCCGGCTCCGGCCCCGCCAGCACCCGCACCGCCGGATCCGCCACCGGCCGGGCCGGGCCGGCATGGACGATGGTCTCCTCGCCGTCGGCATAGCCGCGCTCCCGCAGCAGGGCTTCCAGCCCCGGCGGGTCGAGCGGCGTCAGCCGGAAGCGGCAGGGCAGGCCCAGGCGGGCGTAGCAGGCCTCAATCCGGGCGACCCGCGCCGGCAGCTCCGGGTCCGGCGCCGGGTCGGTCGAGCAGACCGCATTGGCCCGCCCGGTGCCGCCGAGGAAGGCCTTCAGCACGAAGGGCCCGTCGAAGCCGTGCCGCGGCGCCGGCAGCGCCGTCAGGCAGGCGCGCTCGAGCGCGACGACCTCCGCCAGCATCAGCCGGCCGTCAGGTTCAGCCGGCGGATCAGCGCTTCCTCCCGCGCCACCGTCTCCCGCAGCAGCGTGCCGTAGTCGGCGCTGTTGCGGTATTCGTCGGGCATGTCGTAGCGCGCCAGCACCGCCTTGAACTCCCCGGACCGGGCCGAGGCGGCGAAGGCGTCGTGCAGCACCCGGGTGACGCCCGGGTCCACCCCGGCCGGCGCCACCAGCCCGAAGGGCGTCGTCACCACCATGTCGTAGCCGAGCTCCTTCAGCGTCGGCGCCTGCGGCCAGCGCGCCAGCCGCTCGGCGTTCCAGACGTGCATGAACTGCGCCGCGCCGCCATCCACCAGCGTCGCCAGGCCGGACCCGCCGGCCATGACGTCGATATGCCCGCCGAGCAGGGCCTGGGACCCGTCCGCATCGCCACGGAAGGGCACGTGGATGATGTTGATGCCTTCCTTGGCCGCCAGCTCCGCCATGGTCACGTGCGGCGTGCCGTTCACCCCGGTCGATCCGTAGGAGAGCTCGCCCGGCCGCCGGCGCGCCTCGGCGACGAAATCCGCCCAACCGCCGGGGAAGCGGCCGCCCTTGGCGATGGTGACGTAGCTGTAGCCGGTCACGCAGAGCACCGGGGTGAAGTCCCGCAGGGTGTCGTAGGCCAGCTTCTGCAGCAGCTGCACCCGGATGGCCGAGGCCGGCAGCTGGGTCAGCAGGTAGCCGTCGGGCCGGGCCCGGGCCACCATGGCGGCGCCGAGGGTATTCGCCGCCCCCGGCCGGTTGTCCACCACCACCTGCTGCGAGAGCCGCCGCGCGGCGCCCTCGGCCAGGGCCCTCAGGGTCACGTCCGTGGTGCCGCCGGGGGGAAAGGGGATGATCATCGACACCGGCCGGTTCGGGAAGGCGCCCTGGGCCAGGGCCGGCGCGGCCAGGGTCGTGCCCAGGGATGCGCCCAGGGTCGCGCCCATAGCGGTCCCGAGGATCAGGCGGCGGCTGGCGAAGCGTGGCTCGGACATGGTGGCTCCCTGCATGCCGGCCCACCATGCCGCCACCCGGCCGGGCTGGCCAGGGCCCGGAGTGGAAGGGCCCGGAGCGGCAGGGGCCGGATGGCCGCATCCGCGCCCAAGTTCTGGCAGCCATCACCAGAGGCCCTGCCTTCGCGCTCCCACCGCGCGGCGGATTGTGCCATCATCATCCGACGGGACGCTGGCTGCGCACCCGAGGCCGTACCCCCCTCTCCTCGCGGCCGAGGGCAATCCCCCCCCAAGCCGGCCAGCGTCCCGGGTTCACCCCGCATCCTCGCCCGCCAGCCGCGCCACGGCCCCCCGGTAGGTGGCGTCGAAGGCCGCATCCAGCCGCGGGTTGACCCCCTTCGCCCCCGCCGCCACGCGGCCGGCCCAGCCGACGTATTCCAGCCGCCGGGCATGGTTCCAGCCGGCTGGCGGGCTGGCGACGATGGTCCGCAGGTTGGAGATCTTGTCCGCCAGCTTCACCTGCTTCGCCGCGGCCGAGGCCCCGGCGGCGTGGCGCACCTGCAGGCCCTTGCGGACCTCCTTCGGCAGGGATTTGTCGTCCGAGACCTCGGCGACCACCGCCGCCACCTCCGCCCCGAAGGCCGCCTCCAGCGCGGCCAGGGTCACCGGCACCGGGTCGGCGTCGCTGTCCTCGACCGTGTCGTGCAGCAGCCCGGCGATGACGGCGACCAGCGGGGCGCCGTGCGCCGCCAGGATTTCCGCCACCTCCAGCACGTGGTTCACGTAGGGCTCGGCCGCGGCGCCCTTGCGGCGGTGGGTGGCATGGACGGTCGCGGCGAAATGCGCGGCCCGCAGGGTGCGGGCGAGCGGGGCCTCCTCCTGGTCCATTCGGTCTCCTTGGGGGACGGTGGGGAGCGGACATGGAAAGGGGGGCTTTCGCCCCCCTCGGTACCCTCAGGTATTCATCGCGTCGAAGAAGTCCTGGTTGGTCTTGCTGTACTTCAGCTTGTCCAGCAGGAACTCCATGGAATCCTGGGTGCCCATCGGGTTCAGGATCCGTCGCAGAACCCACATCTTGGCCAGCGTCGGCCGGTCGACCAGCAGTTCCTCCTTGCGGGTGCCCGACTTGGTGATGTCGATCGCCGGGAAGGTGCGCTTGTCGGACAGCTTGCGGTCCAGGATGATCTCGGAGTTGCCGGTGCCCTTGAACTCCTCGAAGATCACCTCGTCCATGCGGCTGCCGGTGTCGATCAGCGCCGTGGCGATGATGGTCAGCGAGCCGCCCTCCTCGATGTTCCGCGCCGCGCCGAAGAAGCGCTTCGGCCGCTGCAGGGCGTTGGCGTCGACGCCGCCGGTCAGGACCTTGCCGCTGCTCGGCACCACCGAGTTGTAGGCGCGGCCGAGGCGGGTGATGCTGTCCAGCAGGATCACCACGTCCCGTTTGTGCTCGACCAGCCGCTTGGCCTTCTCGAGCACCATCTCGGTCACCTGCACGTGCCGCGTCGCCGGCTCGTCGAAGGTGGAGGCGACCACCTCGCCGCGCACGGTGCGGGCCATGTCGGTGACCTCCTCCGGCCGCTCGTCGATCAGCAGCACCATCAGGAAGACTTCCGGGTGGTTGGCGGTGATCGACTTGGCGATGTTCTGCAGCATGACCGTCTTGCCGGTGCGCGGCGGCGCCACGACGAGGGCGCGCTGGCCCATGCCGATCGGCGCGATCAGGTCGATGATGCGGTGGGTGTAGTCCTTGGTCGGGCCCTTGCCGACCGCCTCCGCCTCCGCGTTCTCCATCTTCAGGCGACGGTTCGGATAGAGCGGCGTGAGGTTGTCGAAGTTGATCCGGTGGCGCAGCGCCTCCGGCGGCTCGAAGTTGATGGCGTTCACCTTCAGCAGGGCGAAGTAGCGCTCGCCATCCTTCGGGGCGCGGATCTGGCCCTCGACCGTGTCGCCGGTGCGGAGGCCGAAGCGCCGCACCTGGGCGGGGCTGATGTAGATGTCGTCCGGCCCGGGCAGGAAGTTGGCCTGCGGGCTGCGCAGGAAGCCGAAGCCGTCCGGCAGGATCTCGAGCGTGCCTTCGCCGAAGATCGCCTGGTCGTTTTCCGCCAGCTGCTTGAGGATCGCGAACATCATGTCCTGCTTGCGCAGGCTGGATGCGTTCTCGATCTGCAACTCCTCGGCGAAGGAGAGGAGGTCGGCGGGGCTCTTGGCCTTCAATTCGGATAGATGCATGGCGCGGTGCGTCCGGATGCGAGGGGACAGGACGGTCCCAATGGAGGCCGGGTTTGCGCAGCAGGCTGCGCCTTTCAACCGGCCCTTCCGCCTGCGCCACGAACACGACCCGCAAACGGGCCGGGGCCAGTGGCCGGCGATGTCCCAGGAAGGATAAGGGAGGGAGGCAGCCTAGCGTGAGGCGCTGGCCACCCCGAGAGAGGCGGTGCAACCCTAGGGATCGGACCGCCAGCCGTCAACTTGCCACATGACGGTCTATTGCTTCGCGGTCAATGAAAATCCGCATCTTCCGCCCGGCGGGGTCAGAAGGGCTTCACGATCACCATCACCACGATGACGATCATCAGCAGCGTCGGCACCTCGTTCATCGCCCGCCAGTAGCGCTCGGTGCCCGGCCGGCCATCGGCCAGGAAGCCCTTGCGGGCGCGGGCCAGGTGCATGTGGAAGGCGGTCATCAGCACCACCGACAGCAGCTTCAGGTGCCACCAGCCGCCCTGCCAGTCGACCGCCCCCGGCGTCAGCACCAGGGTCAGCCCCAGCAGCCAGGCGACGATCATGGCCGGGTTCATGATGGCCCGCAGCAGCCGCCGCTCCATCACCTTGAACAGCTCGCTCTCGGCGCCGCCCGCCGCGACCTGGTGGTGATAGACGAAGAGCCGCGGCAGGTAGAACAGCCCCGCCATCCAGGCGATGACCGCGATCAGGTGGAAGGCCTTGGTCCAGGGATAGGCAACCGCCAGGGCATCCAGCGTCACCGCTCAGGTGTCCTGCCCGGCGCAGCTCTCGACCGGGCGGGTGAAGGCGACCCAGCCGTCGCCCTGCTGCAGGCAGCCGTTGACCCAGTCGCCCTCGAAGACCCGGCCCTGGACCGACAGCCGCCCCGGCCCCTGCGGATGCCCGCCCCGCAGCTTGCCCTCGTATTCCAGCCGCAGCCGCGGCAGCGCCATGCGGCCATCGACCAGCCGGTCGTCCTGGAACAGGCCCTCCTCCTCGCTCACCACCTGGTCGCCCTCGGAGATGACGAGCTTGCCGCGGCCCTCGTTCTTGCCGCGGACGAGGTCGCCCAGGTAGTCCATCCGCCGGACCTCGCCGCGGCTGCGCCAGGTGACCAGGGCGCGCCCCGTGCCCTCGCCGGGCCCCTCCGGGCACTTGCCGTTCCAGGCCGCGACGACCTCGGTCGCCCCCGGCTCGATGCCGCCGGCCCAGAGCCAGCAGCCGCTGGCCGGATCCGCCACCCAGCCGGCCCGGCCGCCCGGCTCCATCAGCTCCGCCTCGGGCGGCGCCCCCGGCTTCTCCCCGGCCGCCATCAGCCCCAGCGCCACGACAGCCACCAGCATTCCGCGCCCGACCCGCATGGCCCCGCTCCTCAATCCAGAATCCCCAGCAGGGCCGGCAGCTCCGCCATGGTGGCGAAGGGCACCGCCCCCACCGCGGCCAGCACCCGCGCATCCGTCTCCTGCGCGAAGCCCATCACCCGGCACCCGGCGGCGATCCCGGCCCGGGCCCCGAGCAGGCTGTCCTCGACCACCACGCAGGCCCCGGGCGCCGCGCCGCAGGCCGCCGCCGCCGCCAGGTACATGTCCGGCGCCGGCTTGGGCCGCGGCACGTCCTCGTAGGTGAAGACCCGATCGCCGAAGAAGTTCGCCAGGTCCAGCCGCGCCAGCTTGGCCCGCAATTCGCCCCGGGTGGAATTGGAGGCGACCGCCAGCGGGATGCCCGCCGCCGCCACCGCCCGCAGCACCGCCACCGCGCCGGGGATCGCCTCGACCTCGTCGTGCAGGGCCTGGGCGATCCGGCGCGACAGCGCCTGGCCCCAATCCGCGGGCAGGGTGCCGCAGCGGGCGCGGATCATCGGCATCATGTCCGGCAGGGCCATGCCGAGGAAGGTCTCCCGCGCCTGCGCCGGGGTCAGCGGCCAGCCCCGCGCGGTCAGGTCCAGCGCCACCATGCGGTTCACCAGCCCCTCGCTGTCGGCCAGCACCCCGTCGCAGTCGAACAGCACCGCGTCCGGGCGCGTCACGGGCGGCATCAGGCCATTTCCTTGCTGCGGGCCGGGGCCTTGGCATGCGGGCAGTCGCCGAAGGGCTTCGGGCACTGCCGGCCGCCCGCGAAGCTGCACAGCCGCCGGCTGCCGGCCACGGTCCGCAGCACCAGGTCGCGCAGCGCGGCGATGAAGCCGGGGTCGCTGTTCTGCGCCGGCACCCGGAAATACCCCGGCACGCCCAGGCGTTCGGCTTCCTCGCGGTATTCGACGTCCAGCTCGACCAGGGTCTCCGAATGCTCGGAGACGAAGGCGATCGGGCAGACCAGCACCGCCACCTTGTCGTGCCCGGCCCGCTCGAGCTCGGCCTCGGTGCTCGGCCCGATCCACTTCTGCGGCGTCACCCGCGACTGGTAGCAGACCACGTGGTCCAGCCCGGGGATGGTCAGGGCGCCGACCACCGCGGCCACCGTCTGCTCCACCTGCCACTGATAGGGGTCGCCGCGCTTCACGATGCTCTCGGGCAGGCCATGCGCCGAGAACAGCACCCGCAGCCTCACCTCGGCCGGCAAGGCCGCCCTGGCCCGCCCGTAGGCCGCCTGGACCTCGGCCGCGGTCGCCGCGGCGAAGGCCGGGTCGGAGTGGTAGCAGCAGAGCGTCGTGGTCGGCACCCGCAGCCCGGCCTGGGCCGCGGCCTGGTCCCAGGCCGCCACGCTGCTGCCGGTGGTGGTGGTGGAGTACTGCGGATAGAGCGGCAGCAGCAGCACGCTGTCCGGCTCCCAGGCCTGCACCGCCCGGGCGGCGGCATCGCTCATCGGGTGCCAGTAGCGCATGGCGGTGAAGCAGCGGTACTCGGCCTGGCCCGACTGGTTGAGCGCGGCCTCGAGGTTGCGGCCCTGCTCCTCGGTCAGCTCCAGCAGCGGCGACCGGCCGCCGATGATGGCGTAATTCTCACTGGCCGCCTTGGTCCGCCGCTTGGCGATGAACCTGCCCAGCCAGGGCCGGATGAAGCCGGGCACCCGCAGGATGGCGGGGTCGGTGAACAGGTTCTCCAGGAACGGCCGGACGCTTTCCGGCGCATCCGGCCCCCCGAGGTTGAACAACACCACCGCAACCCGCTGCATCGAAATTCCCTCGGCCCATCGGTACCGCAGATTTGGCCGCGTCGCAGCGGATCAAGCCGTCCTTCGGATGCAGCGGGGGTTAGCCTGTCCGCACCAGCCGCACCAGGGCCGAGACATTGTCGGGGGAGGTCACCTTCTCGATTCCATGCCCCAGGTTGAAGATGAAGGGCCTCCCCCGCATCGCCCCGAGGATCGACCGCGCCTCCGCCTCCAGCGCCGCCCCGCCGGCGACCAGCGACAGCGGGTCGAGGTTGCCCTGCAGCGCCATCCCCTCCGGCACCGCCGAGGCGGCCCAGCGCAGGTCCATGCTGGTGTCGATGGCGCAGCACTGCACCCCGGTCCGCTGGGCGTATTCCGCCAGCATCGGCCCGGCGAGCCGCGGGAAGCCGATGATCGGGATGTCCGGCTGGCGCTTGCGGATCGCCCGCACCAGGGCGGCGGTCGGCTCGATCACCCAGCGGCGGAACTGGCTTGGGGCCAGCAGCCCGGCCCAGCTGTCGAAGAGCATCAGCACCTCGGCCCCGGCCTCGGCCTGGGCCAGCAGGTAGTCGGTGCTGGCCTCGACCAGGGTGCGGATCAGCTTGCCGAACAGCGCGGGATCCTCGTAGGCCATGCCCCGGGCCGCGGCGAAGTCCCGGCTGCCATGGCCCTCCACCATGTAGCAGGCGACGGTGAAGGGGCTGCCGGCGAAGCCGATCAGCGTGGTCTTCGGCGAATCGGCATCGAGCGCCGCCCGCACCAGCCGCACCGTCTCCATGATCGGCGCCGCATTGGCGGCACAGACCGAGGGATCGAGCCGGCCGATCGCCGCCGCGTCCCGCACCGGCTCCAGCACCGGCCCTTCGCCCTCGGCGAAGCGCAGCGGCTGGCCCATGGCCCAGGGCACCATCAGGATGTCGGAGAAGAGGATGGCGCCGTCCATGCCGTAGCGGCGGATCGGCTGCAGGGTCACCTCGGCCGCCATCTCGGGCGCGGTGACGAGGGCGATGAAGCCGCCGGCCTGGGCCCGGACCTCCCGGTACTCCGGCAGGTAGCGCCCGGCCTGGCGCATGAGCCACATCGGCGGCGGCCATACCGCCTCCCCGGCCAGGGCCCGCAGGATCGGTTTCTGAGTCGGATTGGCGGTCTGGCCGGACATGGACGCTCTCCCTCGCGCCTATCCCTCGCAAGAAAACAGGATTCTTGAAAGGTTGTTGTGGCGGTAGGGCCTGTGGATGATGTGGACGCAATTACTCGGGCGTTCGTCCACAGGCTTGTCCACCGCCCTGCTGAGTCGGAGGAGCCGCTGAGTCATGGACCGACTCGGCGCCATCCCCGAGTCACCCGACTCAGCACGGGAATCTCATACCGCCGGTCGGATCGAATTGGACTCAGGCACCCGACTCACAATTCGCGACGCCACGCCTGGAGTTTTCCCGGTTATCCCCCGCGCCTTCACGCTATCCTCACCGAATGTCCCACCGTTCCCTCAACCTTCACCTGGTCTCCGACAGCACGGGCGAGACGCTGAACTCGATCACCCGGGCCACCCTCTCGCGCTTCGAGAACCACCATGTCGTCCACCACCGCTGGAGCCTGATCCGCTCCCGGCTGCAGCTCGACCGGGTGCTGGAGGGCCTCAACCACGAGCCCGGGCCGGTGCTGTTCACCCTGGTGGACCGCAGCCTGCGGCTGGCGCTGGAGGAGACCTGCTCGCGCCTCGGCGTTCCCTGCCTGTCGGTGCTGGATGAGGTGATGGACCTGCTGCAGGGCCAGCTCGGCGCCCGGGCCAAGGAGAAGCGGGCGGCCCAGCACGTGATGGATGCCGACTACTTCCGCCGGATCGATGCGATGCACTACGTGCTGTCGCACGACGACGGCCAGGGCACCGCCGGCATCCACGAGGCCGACGTCTGCCTCGTCGGCGTCTCCCGCTCCAGCAAGACGCCGACCTGCTTCTACCTCGCCAACCGCGGCATCAAGGCGGCCAACGTGCCGATCGTGCCGAAGTCGGAACTGCCGCCGGAGCTCGATGCCCCGCCCTGCCCGGTGGTCGGCCTGACCATCGAGACCAATGCGCTGATCGAGATCCGCCGCCACCGGCTGCGGCTGATCGGCGCCGACGGGGTCCGCCAGGACACCAACGACTACATCGACCATGACAGCGTGAAGGCCGAGATCCTCTCCGCCCGCCGGCTCTGCAACCAGCACGGCTGGCCGGTGATCGACGTCACCCGCCGCAGCATCGAGGAGACGGCGGCGACGGTCCTGCAGCTCATGGAGGCCTGGCACGCCCGGCGCAGCGCGACGCAGGATGCCGATGCGGCGGCCGATGCCGCGGCCCGCGCCGCCCCGGCCGCCGGATGACCCCGCCGCCGATGCTGCAGCAGCCCGCCCCGGCCCTCATCCTCGCCACCGCCAGCAGCGCCCGCCGCGCCGTGCTGGCCGCCGCTGGGCTGCAATTCACCGCCGAGGCCGCCGCGGTGGACGAGGCCGAGATCAAGGAGAGCGCCCGGGCCGAGGGCCTGCCCGCCGCCGAGGCGGCCATGCTGCTGGCCGAGGCCAAGGCCCGGCGCATCGCCCGCCGCCACCCGGAGGCCCTGGTGATCGGCGCCGACCAGATGCTGGTCTGCGAGGCGCGCTGGTACGACAAGCCGCCGGACCTGGCCGCCGCCCGCCTCCAGCTCCTGGCCCTGCGGGGCAAGCCGCATGAGCTGGTCACGGCCATGGTCTGCTGGCGGCACGGCCAGCGCGTCTGGCAGCACCTCGCGCGGCCGCGGCTGGTGATGCGGGACTTCTCCGAAGCCTTCCTCGACGCCTATCTGGCGGCGGAGGGCGAGGCGGTCCTCGGCTCGGTCGGCGCCTACCGGCTGGAGGGGCTCGGGGTGCAGCTCTTCGCGGCGGTGGAGGGCGAGCACAGCGCCATCCTCGGCCTGCCGCTGGTGCCGCTGCTGGGCTTCCTGCGCGGCCACGGGGTGCTGCTGGCCTGAGCCCTGCCGGCCCGGCCCGTTTCAGGACAGCAGGCGGCGGTTCTCCTCCCGCGCCAGCCGTGCCAGCAGCACCAGCGCCGCATCGTAGTAGAGCGGCGCCGTCCGCAGCGCGGGCAGGGGCGTGGCCAGGTCATCCCCCAGCACCACCCCCATGGCCAGCCGCGCCACCGCCAGCACCCCGGCCGAGGCCGGGTAGGGCGCGGCCTCGTCGGTCCGCAGATCCACCCAGGCCGGGATGCGGGCATGCGCCGGGTCGAACCAGAATTGCACCGCCGCCCGCAGCGCCGGCTCCCGCGCCAGCCCGGCCCAGGCCAGGTGCAGCGGCACCCGCACCGCATCCCAGGAGAAGCGCGGCGGCCAATCGGTGGAGAGGCCGGGCCGGCCGGGCGCATCGGTGAGGTCGATCCAGTCCGCCGGCAGCCGCCAATGGCCGAACCGCGCCAGGGCCAGCAGCTCCAGCCCGTCCCGCTCGAGCTGCCGCCAGAGCGAGTTCGGCATCACCCCCGCCAGGGCCCGTATTGCCCGGAAGCCGTAGTAGGAGGGGTTGAGATGCACCCGGCCCGGATGGCGGAAGCCACGGGCACCGGGCAGCAGGTAGGCCCGGCCGTCCAGGACCACCACGCAGTGCCGCAGGATGTCGCGCGCGATCCCGGCCGCCAGGGCGCGATGCTCCGCCACCCCCCAGCGCGCCGCCGCCCGCAGCAGCGCCCAGGCCATGACGAGGTCGCCGTCCGTGGCGTTGTTGGGGTCTTCCGCGGCGGCGTCGTGGCCGGGGCGGAAGCGCCAGCGATGCAGCAGGCTGCCGGGCAGGCCGAGCTGGCCGCGGGTCCAGGCCAGGATGCGCTCGAAGCCCGCCCTGTCGTCCGCGGCCTCGGCGAAGAGCAGGCCGTAGCTCTGGCCCTCGGAGTGGGAGATGCCGCCGTTGCCGTTGTCGACGACCCGCCCCTCAGGCCCGACATGGCGGTCCTGGAAGGACCGCCACTCCGTGGCGAAGTCCCACGGGCCGGCGAAGCCGAGGCCCACCGCCCCCGCCGCCACGCCGCTGCCGGCCAGCAGCACCATGCGCCGCCTCTTCCATCGGGGAGGGGCCTCACGCCCGCCTGTCATGCACCAACCCCCAGTCGTTGCCGGGGTGCATTTCAACCCAGAAGGGTATAGCTTCCCCTAACCGCCCGGCGGCAACACGGTGTCCAGCGTGCGGCTCAGGGCGGCGATGGCCTCCGGCGGCAGCCGCCGGATCTCCTGCGCCAGCCGGTTGGCCAGGGCCGTCGCCTCCGGGCTCAGCCCCGCGGTGTCCAGCACCACCCGGGGGTGCGAGACCCGGGCGAGCCGCACCATCTCCTCCGCATCGTCCCAGATCAGGCCGAAATACTCGTTCACCTGATGGATCAGCCCCGGCGAGGGCCGGCCGCGGTGGCCATGCTCCAGCGCCGAGAGATAGGCCGGCGAGACATGCAGCGCCGCCGCCAGCCCGGCCTGGCTGACCCCGTGGGCCTCCCGCAGCTGCCGCAGCCTTGTGCCGAAGGGGGTCATCCGCGCTTGCGCAGCAGCAGGTGCACCGCGCCCGGGTTGCTCGCATGCGGATGCGCCGCGCCGAGCACCAGCGGCCGCAGGTCGGCCATGTTCAGCCAGAAGGGCAGCTCCCGCCGCAGCACGCCGCCCTCGAGCGTCGAGCCCTTGCCGGTGACGATGGCCACGCAGCGGCAGCCATCCGCCTGCGCCTCGTGCAGGAAGCGCCGCACCGCGCCATGCGCCTCATGCGCCCGCCGGCCATGCAGGTCGAGCGTCCGCTCCGGCTTGGTGCGGCCGCGCCGCAGCTCCTTCCAGCGCTTGCCGTCGATGCCGGGCGGCGGCGCCCCGACCTGGATCTCCGACGGCCGGCGTAGCGGCAGCAGGGCGGGCTTCGGCGGTGCCACGGCCGGCGAGGGCGCGGCGGCGGGGATTGCCGCGGGCTCGGCCGGCGGCGGCGCCAGGGCCTTGCCCGGCATCGGCGCCACCTGGGCATGCGCGGTCCAGGCCTGCCACAGCAGCTTGTCGACCTCCGTCAGCCCCCGCCGGGGCCGCTTCGGCGGCGGCACCAGGCGCATGGCCATCGCCGGCGGTCAGTCCCCGGGCGCGGGCGGGCCGCCCGGCACGGCGACCGGCGGCGGCACCGCGACGTCGCCCATCGGCAGCGCCGCCGGGTCGTCGTCCACCAGGATCACGTGCAGCCGCCGCGGCCCATGCGCGCCGAGCTCCAGCGTCTGCTCGATGTCGGCCGAGCGCGACGGGCCGGTGACGAACATGATGTTGCGCGGCATGAAGCCGCCGCTGCGCGCGTCCCGGCTCTCGGCCCGCAGCAGGTCCCAGGCCTCCTCATAGGCGCCGACGACGCGGCTGGCGCGCAGCACCACCACCTCGGTCTCGACCAGCAGGTTCAGGGTGGTGGGCCGCTCGGGCGCCGAGGGCAGCATCAGGGTCCCGGTCTCGGCCACCGCGGCATAGCCGTGCTGCAGGCTGACCTGGTCGGTCGCCTCCGCCCGCCGCTGCTCGAAGGCCAGCAGCGGCCGGTCTGCCCAGGGCACCGCCGTCAACTCCGGATGCGGCGCCATGACGAAGCGGGAGGGCAGGTTCTGCGCCGCGAGGTACTCGCCCATCGCCGCCGGGATGGCGGCATGGTCCGGCACCCGCTCGACCGTGCCGAATTCCTTCTCCACGTTGCGGATGAAGAGCGCGACCTGCTCCGGCCGCGGCAGCCGGGACCGGGCGGGGATCAGGTGGCGCGGATGGGTCGCCAGCCGCCCGGCCAGCATCGCCTGCTGGTCCGCCGGCAGCGGGCCGCGCTTCAGGCCGCGCCGGATGGCGCCGAGGATCGCGTCTTTGGTCATGCCCTGGACCTATACCCTGGGGCGGCGCGGCGGAAGCGCCTCACCGCCGCCGCCGGGTCTTGGCGTATTGCGCCATGAAGGTGCCGCCCTCCGGCACCGGCAGGTCGCGGCCCGCGGTCCAGCCGCCGGCCAGCGGCAGCGAGGTGAAGGCCCCCTTGCCGCGGCCGAGCAGGCCGAGCACCCCCGTCGCCGCCCGCGTCGCCAGCCGGTACAGCCCCGGCCGCTTGGCGAACCAGGCCCAGAGGGCGAGGTTGCTCCGCGCCGCCGCCGGCGTCAGGTGGCGCTCGAATTCCCGCTCCCGCCAGTGCCGCATCATCTTCGGCAGCGGGATCTTCACCGGGCAGACCGCCTCGCAGCGGCCGCAGAAGGTGCTGGCATTCGGCAGCATGCCGGTCTTGTCGATGCCGACCAGGGAGGGCGTCAGCACGCTCCCCATCGGCCCCGGATAGACCCAGCCATAGGCATGCCCGCCGACCGCGCCATAGACCGGGCAATGGTTCATGCAGGCGGCGCAGCGGATGCAGCGCAGCATCTCCTGGAACTCGGTGCCGATCATGTTGGACCGGCCGCTGTCGACCAGCACCACATGGTACTCCTCCGGCCCGTCGAGGTCCGCCTCGCGCCGCGCCGCGGTGCTGAAGGTGGTGTAGACCGAGAAGTCCTGGCCGGTGGCCGAGCGCGCCAGCAGCCGCAGCAGGCTGGTCGCGTCCTCGAGCGTCGGCACCACCTTCTCGATGCTGGCGAGGGCGATATGCACCCGCGGCAGGGTCTGGGTCAGGTCGCCGTTGCCCTCGTTGGTGACGATGACGCTGCTGCCGGTCTCGGCGATGAGGAAATTGGCGCCGGTGATGCCGACATCGGCCGCGAGGAAGCGGTCCCGCAGCCGGGTCCGCGCCTCGGCCAGGATGTCCCGGCGCTCGTGGAAGACGCGGTCGGCCGGCAGGTCGGTGTGCAGGCGGCGGAAGTCGGCCTCCCAATCCTCCCGGTTCAGGTGGAAGGCCGGGGCGATGATATGGCTCGGCGCCTCCCCCCGGAGCTGGAGGATGTATTCGCCGAGGTCGGTCTCGACCGGCTGGATGCCATGGGCCTCGAGGTGGTGGTTGATCCCGAGTTCCTCGGAGATCATCGACTTGCCCTTGGTGACCGTCTTCGCCCCGGCCGCCTTGCAGATCTTGAGCACCACCGCCCGCGCGTCGTCGGCGCTCGAGCACCAGTGCACCTTGCCGCCGGCGGCCAGCACTTTCTGCTCGAAGGCCTCGAGGTAGAAATCGAGGTTGGCCAGCGTATGGTTCTTGATGTCGCGGCCGATGTCCCGCAGCCGCTCGAATTCGGGCAGGTTGGCGACGGCCGCGGCGCGGCGTTGCAGGAAGGCGCCCTTGGCGGTGCCGAGCGCCTTCTGCAGCCCCGGGTTCGCCAGGGCGCGGGCGGAATTCTCCTTGAAGGCGGGGGACGTCACGTGCACGGGGCGAAGCTCCTGTATCCCCCCTATGTAGCGCCTCGCGGCCCCTTGGTCAGGGGGAGATGCGCTCCCCGGTCTCCGCCAGCTCCCGCATCGCCTCCCGCGCCTGGGCCAGCTCGGCCTCGCCCTGGTCCTCCAGCGCCATCAGGCTGTTCTGCGCGCCGCGGGTGGCCCGGATCAGTTCGTCCAGCTTGAGCTGGATCGCCTGGGTATCCCGGTTCTGCGCATTCTGGATCAGGAAGACCATCAGGAAGGTGACGATGGTCGTCCCGGTGTTGATCACCAGCTGCCAGGTATCGGAGAAGCCGAAGACCGGCCCGGTGACGGCCCAGACCACCACCACGGCGACCGCCAGCATGAAGGCCCAGGACCGGCCGGCCTGGCAGGAGGCCCAGTGGGCCGCGCGGGCGAAGAGTTCCGACATGCAGCAGCAACGCCGCCGCAGGCCCGATCGATGCGTTGGCGGTCGATTAAACCGCCGCCACCTCGACTACTCCGCGGCGGCCTGGAAGAACTTGTTCTTCAGCCCCTTCTGGTTCTCGTAGATCGACCCTTGCGCATCCGCCGGCGGCAGGGGCAGCCGTACCGGCACCGGAGCCAGCCGTGGCTCGATGCCGGGCGTGCCCGCCACCATCAGCGCGTCATAGGCCTCGAGCGTGCCGGGGAAGCCGAGCAGCGGCCAGGCATCGGCGGCGCGGAACTGGAACAGCAGCAGCCGGCGTTCCTTGTTCGAGGTATTCGGCGCCGAGCCATGGATCGCCCGGACGTGGTGGACGGTGATCGACCCGGCCTTGCCCGTCAGCGCCACGGCCTTCGCATAGTCGATATCCCCCTTGGTCGGGTCCATCGCGCCGCAGAAGCGGCCCTCGGCATGGTGGTCGTGGACCGGGCCCTTGTGGCTGCCGGGGATGATCAGCAGCGGGCCATTCGCCGGCTCCATGTCGTCCATCATCACGCCGACGGCGGCCAGGTCGTCGTTGGTATGGGGGTAGAAGGCCCAGTCCTGGTGCCATTCCACCGCCGCGCCGAAGCCGGCCGACTTCATGTTCAGCTTGGCCGTGTCGAAGCGGATATCCGGCCCCCAGAGATCCTGCAGCACCGCGACGATCTTCGGGTGGGTCATCAGCGCCGCATAGGCGGGGTCGTGCAGATGCGGCGACTTGATCCGGCGGACCCGCGGCATCGCCGGCGTGTGGCTGTCCTCGAGGTCGTAGATGGCGTCATGCGCCGCGACTTGCCGGGCGCGGTCGACGAAGCCGTCGGTCACCCGCCGCAACTCCGCAAGCTCGGCCGCAGACAGCACATCGGGGACGACGATGGCCCCGACCCGGTCGTATTCCGCCTTCTGGGCTTCCGTGAGCATCTTCTGATTCTCCCTTACCGGTACCAACGCCTGGCGGCGCGCACCGCTTCCCGCAGGCTGTCGGCCGGGCTGGACGCCCCGGTGGCGACGCGGGCGAACATGTCGACCAGCACCCAATTCTCGGCCACCGCCCCGGCCGCGGGGGTGATCGGCCCGCGATAGCCCTCGTAGAAGGGCGTATCCATGGCGCTGCGATAGACCGCCAGCTTGGGGTCCGAGGACCAGACCGCGCTTTCCCCATAGGCCTTCAGCGGCTGCGACCAGTAGCCGAGGCATCCCGTAAGCCAGGGGTCGTACTGATCCGCCTCCATCATGAAGCGGAGGTACTCCTTCGCCGCATTGGGCGCCCGGGTGTAGCGCGGCACCATCCCGGTCAGGGTCAGCGCCGTCTCCGGCGCCTTGGTCGCCAGCCCATAGGGCATCTCGGCATGGTCGGTATCCGCGGCGATGGCATTCTGCGCCGCGTCCTGCGCCGTCTTCAGCGCGTAGTAGACCGAGACGCCGTTCTGGGTCAGCCCGACCTCGCCGCCGATGAAGGCGCGGTTGTTGCTGACGCCGCTCCAGCCCATCGTCCCCGCGATCATCGTCTCCTGCATCGCCCGGGAATACTCGAGCGCCCGGAGCGTCGAGGGCTGGTCGAGGGCGATCTTGCCCTCCTCATCCACCAGCGACCCGCCATGCGACCAGAGCAGCCAATTGGCATAGCCCGGCGCATCCCCCGGCGCATGGCTGAGGGCGAAGCCGCAGGGATGCCCGATCCGCTTCAGCCCCTGGCAGAGCCGCAGGAACTCGTTGAGGTCGTTCGGGATGCGGTCGAACCCCGCCTCCTTCACCCAGGAGGCGCGATAGACCACCGGCCCGGTGGTGCCGCCCATCGGCAGGCCCATCCAGGCCGTGCCCTGCCACTTCCGGCCATAGACCTTCGCCAGGTCGTACCAGCCGCCGTACTTGGCGCCGAGGTAGTCGGCGAGGTCGGTCAGCTCCAGCAGCTTGTCGGCATAGATATGCGCATCGGCGCCGAAGCCGATGATGACATCCGGCCCCTGCCCGGTATTGGCGGCGACCGCGACCTGCACCGGCATGTCCGGCCAGTTCACATAGTCGACCCGCACCTCGATGCCCGTGGCCTCGGTGAAGCGGCGGGTATTGGCGTTGAAGATCGCCTCGTCGGGGTCGATGTACTTGGCCGGGCGCAGCACCCGGAGACGCGCGCCGCGTTCACCGGCGAAGCGCAGCGGCGGCACCTCCGCGATCGGGATCGCCGCCCGGGCCGGCATCGCCGCCGCCGCCATGGCCCCAGCCCCGAGCGCCATGGCTTGGCGCCGTCCGAATATCGGTTGCATGGCCGTCTCCATCCCCGCGGGTGTCTCCCCGCCTGGGGTCGACCCTAGGAGCAAGGGGCTGCCGCCGTCGAGCCCGATCCGGGTATCATCCCGCCAAACGGAGGAAACCCGCATGGATCGCGCCTTGGAAGCCTGGCCCGCCCGCGTCGCCGCGGCGGCCGACCTGCCCCGCTGGGGCCGCCACCTGACCGCCGAGGTCCTGCTGGAGATCGGCCCCCGATCCTGGCTGCTCAGCCTGCACGAGGGCCGGATCGCCACTGTGAAGCCCGGCCCCTTCGTCATGCCCCGCTTCACCCTGGCCCTGCGCATCGAGGCCGAGGGTTTCGCCCGCTTCCTCGCGCCGGTGCCGCAGCCCGGTTGGCACGACCTGCTGGCGCTGCGCCGCCAGGGCGCGCTGCGCATCGAGGGCGACACCACCCTCTTCTTCGCCCACCTGCTGTGGTTCAAGGGCGCCCTCGCCCTGCTCGGCGAGCGCCTCGCGCCCGTGGCCGCCCCCGCCGCCCCCTACGGCGCGGTCAGCGTCGAGCCCATCACCGGGCGCTACCTGCGGATGGACATCGAGGGCCGCCCGCACCGCGTCTATGTCGAGGAAGCCGGTGAGGGCACGCCGCTGCTGCTGCTCCACACCGCCGGCAGCGACGGACGGCAGTGGCGGGACCTGCTGAACGACCCCGACGTCACCCGCCGCTTCCGCTGCATCGCCTTCGACATGCCGCGCCACGGCAAGTCCAGCCCGCCGCCGGGCTGGGAAAGCGAGGAGTACCGCCTGACCACCGTCGGCTATACCGGCCTCGTCATGCGCATGATCGAGGCGCTGCGGCTCGACCGTCCCATCGTCATGGGCTGCTCCATCGGCGGCCGCATCGTGCTGGACCTGGCGGCGGAGCATGCGGGGGCGCTGCGCGGCGTCATCGGCCTGCAGGGCAGCGCCTTCACCGGCAGCTACTACGACCTCTCGGTGCTGCACCACCCGCATATCCATGGCGGCGAGGTCTGCGGCGCCCTGGTCTCCGGCCTGGTCGGCCCCGGCGTGCCGGAGGCGGCGAAGTGGGAAACCCTCTGGCACTACATGCAGGGCGGCCCCGGCATCTTCCGCGGCGACCTGCATTTCTACGCCGAGGAAGGCGACCTCCGCCCCAAGCTGGCGAAGATCGACACGGCGCAATGCCCCGTCGCCCTGCTGACCGGCGAGTTCGACTATTCCTGCCGGCCCGAGGACACGCGGGCCACCGCCGCCGCCATCCCCGGCGCGTCAGCGGTCATCATGCCCGGTCTCGGCCATTTCCCGATGAGCGAGAACTACCCGGCGCTGAAGCCGCACCTGCTGCCGGTGCTGGAGGCGATGGCCGCCCGCGCATGAGGCTGCGCGCGGCGACGGCGGCGGATGTCCCGGCGCTCTTCGCCATCCGCCTCGCGGTCCGGGAGAATGCCATGAGCATGGAGGCGCTGGCGGCCAATGGCGTCACGCCAGCGGCCGTTGCCGGAATGCTGGCCACCACCGCCGCCGGCTGGATCGCCGGCGCGGCGGAGGGCTTCGCCATCGCCGATGCCGAGGACGGCAGTCTCTTCGCCCTCTTCGTCCATCCGGACCACGAGGGCCACGGCCTCGGCCGCGCCCTGCTGCGCCTGGTGGAATCCTGGCTGGCCTCCCAGGGCTGGCGCGAGGCCTGGCTCTTCACCGGCGCCGATCGCCGCCTGCGGGCCCAGGGCTTCTACCGCGCGCATGGCTGGCAAACCGCCGGCTGGGCGCCGGCCGGGGAGGAACGCCTGGTGCGCCGCCTCAGCACGCCGTCGCGTGGCGTTCCTTGACCAGCCGCAGCACCGCCTCCGGGTCCTCCGCCCACCAGCGGCGGGAGAGGATCTCCACCTCGCAGGGCCCGGCATAGCCGGCGGCCTCCGCCATCGCCCGGATCGCCGGGATGTCGATGACGCCGTCCCCCATCATGCCGCGGTCGAAGACCAGGTCGCTGGTCGGCACCAGCCAGTCGCAGGCATGGAAGCCGGCGATCCGCCCCGCGGCGCGTGCCACCTGCCGGGCAAGGTCCGGGTCCCACCAGACGTGATAGACATCGAGCGCGATGCCGACGCCCGCGCCGAATTCGTCGCAGAGGTCGAGTGCCTGGCCCAAAGTCGACAGCACGCTGCGGTCCGCGCAGGTCATCGGATGCAGCGGTTCCAGCGCCAGGGTCACCCCCGCCGCTCGCGCCGCCGGCAGCACTTCGGCCAGCCCGTCGCGGAACATCGCCCGCGCCCCCGGCAAATCCTTCGACCCCGCCGGCAGGCCGCCGCCGAGCACGACGAGGCAGGCCGCGCCCAGCGCATGCGCCTCCTCGATGGCGCGCAAATTGTCCTCGATGGCGGCCTGCCGCCCGGCCGCATCCGCCGCCGGGAACATGCCGCCGCGGCAAAGCCCGGAGACGAAGAGCCCCGCATCGCGGATCCGCCGCGCCGCCTGCGCCACCCCCAGCTCCGCCACCTTGTCCCGCCAGGGCGAGATGCCGGGGATGCCATGCCGCGCGCAGCCCTCGATGCATTGCGCGAGGCTCCAGCGGTCCCGCACCGTGACGGTGTTGAGGGACAGCGGTCCCGGCGCGCTCACGCCACGCCCTGCGTCGCCAGCAGCGACTTCATGCGCGCGACGGCCATCTCCGGGTCGGCCAGCAGCCCCGCCGCATCCGCCAGCCGGAACAGCTCGGACAGATGCTGGATGCTGCGGGTCGATTGCTGCCCGCCCACCATCGTGAAATGCCCCTGGTGCCCGTTCAGCCAGGCCATGAAGACCACGCCGGTCTTGTAGAAGCGGGTCGGCGCCCGGAAGATGTGCCGGCTGAGCGGCACCGTCGGCGCCAGGATGGCGTGGAACTGCGCCAGGTCATCGTGCGACAGCGCCGCAAGCGCGCCGCCCACCGCCGGCGCGATCGGGTCGAAGATGCCGAGCAGCGCATCCGAATGGCCCTGGACATCGCCCGCGATCAGCTCGGCGTAATTGAAGTCGTCGCCGGTGTACATGCGCACGCCGCCGGGCAGGCGCCGCCGCATGGCGATCTCCTTCTCCTTGTCCAGCAGCGAGATCTTCACCCCATCCACCTTGGCGGCGCTGGCCGCGATGACCGCCAGCGCCGTCTCCATGGCCTGGTAGTGGTCGCCGCTGCCCCAGTAGCCATCGAGCGCCGGGTCGAACATCTCCCCCAGCCAATGGATGATGACCGGCTGCGCCACGCCGCCGAGGATGCGGGCATAGACCCGCTCGTAATCCGCCGGCGACCGCGCCGCCTTGGCCAGGGCGCGGGAGGCCATCAGGATGATGCGCCCGCCCATCCGCTCGATCGCCTCGCACTGTTCCTCATAGGCGCGGATCACGTCGTCCACCGTCACCTCCGGCCCCGGCGCCAGATGGTCGGTCCCCGCCCCGCTCGCCATCACTGCGCCCGGCATGTCCTGCATCGCGTCGAGGCTGCGCCGGATCAGTTCCTGCGCCGCCACCCAGTCGAGGCCCATGCCGCGCTGCGCCGTATCCATCGCCTCCGCCACGCCGAGGCCGAGCGACCAGAGGTGCCGGCGGAAGGCGATGGTGCGGTCCCAGTCGACCTTGGCATCCAGCCAGGGGTCCTGCTCCGCCAGCGAATCCGCCACCACATGCGCCGCCGCCAGCGCGACCCGAGGGAATGGCGGCGTCGCCCTGGGAAAGACCCGCGGCGCGCTGGTGGTGAAGGCCTCGATCCGATCGCCCTTCGGCAGGTTGATGACCGGCATGGCTCAGCCCTCCAGCGCCGGGAGGTCGATCCAGCGCCGCTCCCGCCAGCTCCGCAGCCCGGCCTCGGCGAGCTGCACGCCCTTCGCCCCCGCCATCAGGTCCCAGGGGAAGCTGGCGGTCTCGCCGGCGAGGTAGCGGAGGAACATCTCCCACTGCACCCGGAAGCCATTGGGGTAGTCCTGGCTGTTCGGCACCTCCTGCCAGCCGGCGAAGAAGTCGATCGGCTGCGGCACGTCGGGGTTCCAGACCGGCTTCGGCGTGGCGACGCGGCTCTGCGTCCAGCATTTCTGCAGCCCGGCGATGGCGCTGCCATGGGTGCCATCCACCTGGAAGGTCGCCAGGTCGTCCCGCCGCACCCGCGTCACCCAGCTCGAATTGATATGCGCGATAATCTTGTCCCCATTGGCCCCCTTGAGCTGGAAGGTCGCATAGGCCGCATCATCCACATCGGCGGTATAGGGCTTGCCGTCCTCGCCGATGCGCTCGGGGATATGCGTCGCGCCGAGGCAGCTCACCGCCTCCACCGCGCCGAAGAGGTTGTCCAGCACGTAGCGCCAGTGGCAGAGCATATCGAGGATGATGCCGCCGCCCTCGGCCGCCTTGTAGTTCCACGAAGGTCGCTGCGCCGGCTGCAGGTCGCCCTCGAAGACCCAGTAGCCGAACTCGCCCTTCACCGCGCAGATGCGGCCGAGGAAGCCGCTGTCGATCACCAGCTTCAGCTTGCGGAGGCCCGGCAGGAACAGCTTGTCCTGCACCACCCCGTGCTTGATGCCTGCATCCTTGGCCAGCCTGGCCACCCGCAGCGCATCGCCGAGGTTATCCGCCGTCGGCTTCTCGACATAGATATGCTTGCCCGCGGCGATCGCCTGCTCGACCAGCCCGGCCCGGAGCTGCGTCGTCGCCGCATCGAAGAACAGCTCGTCCTTCTGATCCGCCAGGCAGGCATCGAGGTCGGTGCTCACCCGCGCCACGCCATGCGCCGCGGCCAGCGCCTCCAGCTTTGCCCGGTTGCGGCCGACCAGGATGGGGTCGGGCATCAGCCGGTCGGCATTGGCCAGCCGCACCCCGCCGTCGGCGCGGATGGCGGCGATCGACCGGATCAGATGCTGGTTGGTCCCCATGCGGCCGGTCACGCCGTTCATGATGATGCCGATGCGGCGTTCCGCCATTCTTGCCTCCTCCCTGTTGGCGCACCCGGCCCCGCACGAAGTGTTTCACGTGGATCACGCCACCCGCCGGCCAGTGGTAACTGCCTGGTTACTCTGCGCCGGCAGCACCCCGAGTCAAGGTCGGAGATAGCCGAGCACCACCGCCACGCCATGCGCTTCCCGCGCGCGCAGGGCCGCCTCGGTCCCGAGCCCGGCGCCGAAGATGGTCGAGAGGGTATGGATATTCGCCAGGTAGAAATGCCCGAGCGAGAGGATGGTCACGTAGAGCTGCATCGGATCGACGCCCGCGCGGAAGATCCCTGTCGCCACCCCCCGCTCCAGCACCGCCTGGATCTGCTCCAGCAGCGGCGAATACAGCGCCGGCACCTGCGCCGAGCGCTTCAGGTAGGCCGCCCGGTGGATATTCTCCTGGTTCAGCAGCGCCACGAATTCCGGGTGCGCCGCCGTGTAGCGCAGGTTGAACTCCACCAGCCGCTGCATCGCCGCCGCCGGTGGCAGCGCATCCACCTGCAGTGCCCGCTCCTCTGCCCGCTTGGCGGCATAGGCGCCTTCCAGCACCACCAGCCAGAGCTCCTCCTTGCTGCCGAAATGCGCGTAGAGCATCCGCTTGTTGGCGCCGGCCCGCAGCGCGATCTCGTCGACCCGCGCCCCGGCCAGCCCCTTCGCGGCGAACTCGCCCAGCGCCGCATCGAGGATGCGCTGCCGCGTCGCCGCGGCGCGCGGGGATAGCGCAGGACTAGACCCGTCCATGCCCAGCCTCGGGCCCGGCGCCACTCATCGGAAGCGGATCTCCAGCGCCGGCAGGTCGCCGAAACGCACGCTCACCAGATTGCCCGGCCGCGGCGCCAGCATCCCGCTCGCCGTCCCGGTGCTCACCCATTCGCCGGCGCGTAGGAAACTCCCGGCGCGCGGCAGCCGGTTCGCCAGCCAGGCCAGGGCCCGCAGCGGGTGCCCCATCACCTCGGCCCCGGAGCCGCGCCGCCGCACCATCCCATCCACCGCGACGTCCACCGGCATCGCCGCCAGGTCGCCGCCGATGATCTCCGGCCCGAGCACGTAGCGCCCGTTGCCGCTGCCATCCGCCAGCACGGCGGTGAAATGCGGCAGCGCCGCAGCGGGAAAGCGGCACTCCGCCACCTCTACGCCGGCATGGACCGCCGCCACTGCGCCGGCCACCTCCGCCTCGGTCCAGGGCGCGTCGCGCGGCGGCAGGTCGGCCGCCAGCCGGACGAAAAACTCGGCCTCCACGATCGGGTCCAGCAGCGCCGCATGATCGAAGACGGCCGGCGCCATCACCAACGGCGCGAAGCTGCGGCCGAAGATCGGCTCCGGCATCCGCAGCCGCGCCCGCATCACCTCCGTCGTCCCGGCGATCTTCCAGCCAAGCGGCGCCCAGCCCAGCCGCCCGGCCACCTCGGCGGCGACGGCATAGGCCGCATCCGCATCCGCCGGGACCAGCGCCTCGGGCACCGCCGCCACCTGCCGCCCCTCCTGCCGGGCGGCGACCAGGATATCCGCCAGGGAGCTGAAGGTGCTCATGCCGCCAGTGCCTTGGCCAGGATCCCGGCCGGCAGGTCCTCGTCGGTATCCGCCAGCGGGTCCCGTGGCAGCACCCGGTGCCGCAGCACCAGCCGCGCCAGCGCCCGCCGGTCCGCATCGCCCAGCCGCTCGCCTTCCCAGGCCATCGCCGCGGCGCTGGTCACGTGATACAGCGCGCTCGCCGCCTGCCGGGCGAGGGCCGGATTCTCCTGCGCCCGCAAGGCCAGCGCCGCCGCCCGGTCGAAGGCCGGCAGCGCCTCCGGCAAGGCCGCGCCATTGCCCAGCAGCCCATGCACATGCGCCCGCAGCACCGGCAGGGATCCCTCCCGCTGCGCCGCCCGCAGCACGTCGAGGGCCACGATGTTGCTGGTGCCTTCCCAGATGCTGCCGAGGTGGCTGTCCCGCACCAGCCGGGGGTCGGCCCATTCCTCGATGTAGCCGCAGCCGCCGCGCACCTCCATCGCATCGCCCGTCACCCGCCGCGCATCGCGGCAGGCGCGGAACTTCAGCAGCGGCGTCAGGATGCGCAGCAGGGCATAGGCGCCCGCCTCCCCGGCGTCGCTGCGCCGCAGCGCCTCGGCGACCTGGAAGACCATGCTGCGCGCCTGCTCCATCGGCAGCACCAGCTTGCCGAGCTGCCGCCGCATCAGCGGCATCTCCACCAGCGTCCGGCCGAAGGCGACGCGCCGCCGCGCGACATACATCGCCTCCGTCACCGCCCGCCGCATCAGCCCCGCCGCGCGCATCCCGTTCGACAGGCGGGAGGCATTGACCATATCCGCCATCTGCTTGAACCCCGCCTCCGGCTCCCCCACCAGGAAGGCCATCGCCCCCTCCAGCCGGATCTCGCCCGAGGCCATGGAGCGCGTCCCCAGCTTCTCCTTCAGCCGGACGATCCGATAGGCATTCGGCGTCCCATCCGGCCGCTCCCGCGGCAGCAGGAAGAGCGAGACGCCGCGCAGCCCCGCCGGCCCCCCGGCGCGGCGCGCCAGCACCAGCGCCATCCCCGCATCGGCATTGCTGCAGAACCACTTGTCCCCGCTCAGCGCCCAGCTGCCATCCTCGCGCGGCTCGGCCAGCACCGCGGTGGCCGAGA
The DNA here is from genome assembly GCF_030409335.1 of Paeniroseomonas aquatica. Classification (GTDB taxonomy): domain Bacteria; phylum Pseudomonadota; class Alphaproteobacteria; order Acetobacterales; family Acetobacteraceae; genus Belnapia; species Belnapia aquatica. Next base: position 43,009 of record NZ_JAUFPN010000150.1, on the reverse strand, counting down.
TGTCGGAGCCCGCCCCCTGCTCGGTCATGAACATCGCGCCCTGGCGCAGCGCATCGAGGTCGGTCTCGATCAGCCCTGGCAGGTAGCGCGCGACCAGCTCGGGGTCGCCGAAGCGCCGCAGGGTGCGGGCCAGCGCATCGGTCATCGACAGCGGGCAGCAGAGGCCGAACTCCGCCTGCACGAACAGATAGCTGAGTGCGTATTTCGCCGCCGGCGGCATCGGCCGCGGCCAGCCCAGCACGCCGCCCCGGTGCGACATCGCCGCCAGCCCGAATTCGGCGAAGGCCACCCGCTCCAGCTCCCGGTAGGCCGGGTGGTAGTCGATGGCCTGGGCATCCTCGCCGCGCCGGTTGCGATGCACCAGCACCGGCCCGTTCCGGTCGGCGATCCCGGCCAGCGCATCCAGCCGGCCCCCCGCCAGCGCCCCCATCCGGTCGAGGTGCGGCGCCAGATGCGCCAGCAGGTCGGCCGGCAGATAGAGGCCGAGCAGCGGCGCCAGCCAGGGATCGGCCCGGTAGAGGTTCAGCCCCTGGCTGTCGGGAACGGCGGCGGCCCCGGTCGGGGCATGCAGGCTCGGCAGGATGTCCATGGCCGCAGCATGCCGCGCCTCGCCCGTGCCAGGCTAGTGCCGAGGCCCGCGCAAGGTCGTTGCGATCCGCCCGCCCGGGCCTCTAGGCTCGGCGCCAAGCCAGCGGAGGAAACCAATGCCAGCGACCCGTCGTGCCCTGCTGGGCACCGGCCTGATCGGCGCCGCCCTGGCCGCCCCGGCTCTCGCCCAGGGCATCGAACGCTACCCGGATCCCGCCATCCAGGTGCTCGACCCCAGCTTCGGCCGCTACCGGCTGCTGCTCGCCGCGGTCGAGCGGCTCTGGACCGGCGCCCGCTGGTCCGAGGGACCCGCCTGGTTCGGCGACCAGCGCTGCCTCATCTGGTCGGACATCCCCAACAACCGCCTGCTCCGCTGGAGCGAGGCCACCGGCCAGGTGGATACCTTCCGCGCCCCGGCCAACAACAGCAACGGCAACACGAGGGACCGCCAGGGGCGCCTCATCACCTGCGAGCACCTGACCCGCCGCGTCACCCGCACCGAGCCCGACGGCAGCATCACCGTCATCGCCGACCGCTTCGACGGCAAGCCGCTGAACAGCCCGAACGACGTGGTGGTGACCTCCGACGGCGCCATCTGGTTCACCGATCCGCCCTTCGGCGTGCTCGGCTTCTACGAGGGCGAGCGGGCCGAGCCGGAGCTGCCCACCAACATCTACCGGGTCGACGGCCGCACCGGCCAGGTCGCGGTCGCCAGCGGCGAGATCAACCGCCCCAACGGCCTCGCCTTCAGCCCGGACGAGCGGAAGCTCTACGTCGTCGAGGCCGCCGCCCTCCCCCGCGTCATCCGGGTCTTCGACGTCGATGCCGGCAGCGGCCGGCTGTCCAACAACCGCATCTTCCACCAGGCCAAGGATGGCGAGACGCCGGACGGCTTCCGCGTCGACGTGGACGGCAACCTCTGGTGCGGCTGGGGCATGGGGACGGAGGCGCTGGACGGCGTCCGCATCCTGAACCGGGACGGCGCGCCGATCGGCCATATCCGCCTGCCGGAACGCTGCGCCAACCTCGCCTTCGGCGGCCGCCATCGCAACCGCCTGTTCATGCCGGCCAGCAAGTCGCTCTACGCCCTCTACGTGAACACCCAGGGCGTGGCCGGGGGCTGAACCAACCAGGATCCAGGGAGAAGCATCATGACCATCGCCGCCGTCATCCGCGAGAAGGGCCGCAACGTCGTCTCCGTCGCCCCGGAGGCGAGCATCATGGAGATCGCCACCATCATCTCCTCCCGCCGGATCGGCGCGGTGATGGTGCTGGCCGACCACGGCGGTCTCGCCGGCATCGTCAGCGAACGGGACGTGGTCAAGGCGCTGGCGAAGGAGGGCGCCAAGGCGCTCGAGCTCACCGCCAGCGACCTGATGACCCGCCAGGTCACGACCGTGACCATGCAGACCTCGATCGACCATGCGATGGAGATCATGGACGCCGGCTACTTCCGCCACCTGCCGGTGATGGACGGCGGCGAGCTGGCCGGCATCGTCAGCATCCGTGACCTGGTGAAGCACCGCATCACCATGCACCAGCGCGACCTGGAACTGCTGAAGGCCGCGGTGCGGCGCCCCGGCTAGACGCTGCCGCCCCGCCCCGGCAGGATCACGCCCATCACCTGGGGGCAGACACACCATGACCGACCGCTGGCAGCCGAGCGAGCGCTACCCCGACCCGTCCATCGTCGCGCTCGACCCCTCCTTCAGGCAGTACCACCTGGCGCTCTCGGCGGTGGAGCGGCTCTGGACCGGCTCCCGCTGGGGCGAGGGCCCGGTCTGGCTCGGCGACACCCGCTGCCTGTTGTGGTCCGACATCCCGAACAACCGCGTGCTGAAATGGGACGAGACCACCGGCGCCGTCAGCGAATGGCAGAAGCCCTCGAACAACGCCAATGGCCATACCCGGGACCGCCAGGGCCGCATCATCGCCTGCGAGCACGCCGGCCGGCGCATCCTGCGCTTCGAGTACGACGGCAGCACCACGGTGCTGGCCGACAGCTACCAGGGCAAGCGGCTCAACAGCCCGAACGACGTCATCTGCAAGAGCGACGGGTCCATCTGGTTCACCGACCCGCCCTTCGGCACCTACGCCTTCTACGAGGGCATCAAGCTCGAGGCCGAGCTGCCGCATACCAACGTCTACCGCATCGATGGCCAGACCGGCGCCCTCACCTGCGTCGCCGATGACGTCGACCACCCGAACGGCCTCGCCTTCAGCCCCGACGAGAGCATTCTCTACATCATCGAGAGCCGCAGCAGCCCGCGCAACATCCTCGCCTTCGACTGCGCCGGCACGACGCTGTCCAACCGCCGCGTCTTCTACGAATGCGGCCCGAGCGAAACGCCGGACGGCTTCCGCGTCGACATCGACGGCAACCTCTGGTGCGGCTGGGGCATGACGCCGGAGCTCGACGGCGTCCGCGTCATCAACAAGGCGGGCCTTCCCATCGGCCACATCCACCTGCCGGAACGCTGCGCCAACCTCACCTTCGGCGGCCGCCACCGCAACCGGCTGTTCATGTCGGCGGCGCAGTCGCTGTTCGCGCTCTACGTCAATACGCAGGGAGTGGCGGGGGGCTAGTCCCCTCACCTTCCGGCCAGCCGTCACGCTCCTTCAGCATCTGCACCGGCACCTGCAGGCACAGGCTCTGGGCCGGCAGCACATCCCGCCAATCGGCGATCAGCTTCTTGTAGGCTGAGCCGACCCGGCGGATCTTGCGGTCGAGGTCGAACAGGCCGAGGTGGTTCGCCCGGCCATTCCTCTCCCGCAGCGCGGTGTCCCAATCCATCTGGTCGGTCAGCGAATACCAGGTGAAGCCGACCACCGGCATGCCGTCGTTGCGGACGCGCAGCACGTTGGCCCATTGCTTCCACAGCCACTGCACGGATTCCGTCCCCGTCGGCCCTTCGACCAGGTTGGTCTCGGTATGCATCACCGGCAGGCGGTAGCGGTCGTGGTACTGCCGGGTGATGGTCGCATAGCCGAAGATCTCCCCCGCCGCCCGCGTATTGCCGTCGGCCGAGACCAGATGCTCGTTGGTGACGTAGTAGTCGTTGCCCATGATGCACCAGCGCTTCAGCCGGTGGCTCATGAAGAAGCGGTACTCCTCCCGCGTCATGCCGTTGTCGAGCAGGTAGTCGTACATCTCGGAATCGACGCGCCGGCCGTAGTTCAAGTCCAGCGACAGGAAGCGCTCGGCGTTGCGGATCTCGGCCGGGCCGATGGCGGCCGGGCTGTCGGCGTGGAAATACTCCGAGGATTCGCTCTGGATGAAGATCGCATCCGGCCGCACCTCGAGGATCGCCTCCATCGCCAGGACATTGGCCTTGGCCAGGTGCTTCAGCGCGGTGACGAAGCCGCGGTCGGAGGCCATCTGCTCGTTCCACCAGCCGTAGCGGGCGCTGAACAGCGCCGTGACGTACATCTCGTTGACCGGCGTATAGAGCTGCACCCAAGGGAAGCGCGCCGCGAAGGCGCGGGCGTAGGCGGCGAACAATGCGGGGAAGGCCGGGTTCTGAAAATCGCCGATCCAGTCGGGCACGCCGAAGTGGCAGAGATCGACGATCGGCACGATCTGCAGCCGCCGCAGCTCGGCGAAGGCCAGATCGGCGTATTCCCAATCATGCCGCCCATCGGCCAGCAGCGTCCGGTGCAGCGGCGGCCCGATGCGCAAGAAGCCGCAGCCGATTTCCGCCACCAGGGCGAAATCTTCCTTCCAGCGGGCGTAGTGCCCGCATTCCTCCATCTGGTCGCGCCGCACCCGCCCCCCGTCGATGGTCGGGTTGCTGTTCTCGATCCCGGTGGCGAACATGAAATAGGTCACGCCACCGCAACGCCGGACCGCGGCCGCAGTTCAGGCCGGGATCGTCACCGTCAGCGACAGCAGGCGGAAGCTCTGCGTCTTGCCATGGCCGTCGAGGTTGAGGCTGCCGTTCACCCCGCCCTCCAGCACGTCGTCGATCACGAAGTTGAAGGCCTGCAATTCCGGCAGGTCGTAGCGGGTGCAGCGCGTCGCCCCCCGGTGCGCGAACAGCGCCAGCACCCGCGCCTCCGTCACCTGCGCGGCCAGCAGCGGATAGAGCGCCGCATCATAGGGGATCAGCGAGATGTTGCTGCGGTTGCCCTTGTCGCCGGCGCGGGCATGCGCGACCGCGTGCAGCGGCACTTCCCGGGTCTCGCTCATCCCACCATCTCCCTTGCGCTGCGGACCATCACGCTGGTCGGCACCCGCTCCCGCAGCACCAGGTAGCTGCGGGTCAGGATGCGCGGCGTCAGCCGCCAGCGCGCCCCGCCGGTCCCCGCCGTGCCGCAGCAGAGCATCGCCAGCACCTCCCGCGCCGCCTGGTCGACGTTGTCGCGGTCGGCCCCCTCGGCCGCCAGCCGGATCCGCACCTCCGGCGGTTCCGGCCCCTCATAGCCGCGCCAGAGCGCGCCGTCGTCGCTGTCCAGCACGCTGGCCACGCCGATCAGGTCGACCCGCGCACGGACGCCGAGCTGGCGCATCTCCAGCCGCCGCAGCAGCACATCGGCCGTCGCCCTGGCGCGGGCCAGCGCATTCGGCCCGGCGACGGAGACCTCGCCCTCGCCCAGCCAGCTTCCCTCGAAGCTCGCCGTCACCTTCAGCGTCTCCGGCCGCGGATGCCCGCGCAGCCCGTGGATCGCCACGCGATCCTTGCCCAGCTGCTCGACATGGCAGCCGGAAATATCCAGCACCACATCCGGCGTGATGTAGTGCGCGGGGTCGTGCAACTCGTAGAGCAGCTGCTCCTTGATCGTCCGCAGGTCGACGATCCCGCCGGTGTCCTCCGGCTTGGTGATGATGAGCCCACCCTCCGCCGTCACCTCGGCGATGGGGAAGCCGATATTCGCCGGGTCCGGGATGTCCTTGAAGCCCGGGTCCCAGAAGACGCCGCCCGTCACCTGGCTGCCGCATTCCAGCAGGTGGCCGCAGGCCGCGCCGACCGCCAGCTTCTCCCAATCCTCGAAGGACCAGCCGAAGTGGTGCACCAGCGGCGCGATCGCCAGCGCCGGGTCCGAGGTCCGCCCGGCGACCACCACGTCGGCGCCGAGCCGCAGCGCCTCCACCAGCGGCTCCGCGCCGATATAGGCATTGGCTGCGACCAGCCGCGCCGACTTGGTGTCGATGCTGCCATCCGCCTCATGCACCGGCAGCTGGTCCAGCGCGATGCTGCCCATCACGTCGTCGCCGCCCACGACCGCAATTTTCAGATCCGGCAGCCCCAGCCGCAGCGCCAGCCGCGCCACCAGCCGCGCCGCCGCCGGCGGGTTGGCCGCGCCGAAATTGCCGAGGATCGGGATGCGCGCCCGGAAGCAATCCGCCAGGATCGGCTCCAGCAGCCGCTCCAGCATCGGCTCGTAGCCCAGCTCCGGGTCGCGCCGGCGCTCGAGCTGCGCCAGCGCCACGGTGCGCTCGCCCAGCGTCTCGAAGAACATCGCCGCCGGCAGCCCGCGCGCCATCAGGCTGCGCACCACCGGGATCGGCGCATCGACCCGGTCGCCGGAGAAGCCGCCGCCGTTGCCCACCAGGAAAGTCATCCGTTGCTCCTCGTGCCATGCACGGCATCGCTGCGGGTGCGGCGCACCGCATCCAGCCAGCCATCGTGCCGCCGTGTCGCCTCGCTCGCCGCCATCCGCGGCAGGAAGCGCCGTTCCAGCCGCCAATGCGTGCTGGCCGCGCCGGGGCCGGGGAACATCCCCGCCTGGAACCCGGCCAGCCAGGCCGCGCCCAGCGCCGTCGTCTCCATCACGCTCGGCCGGTCGACCGGCGCGCCCAGCACGTCGGCCAGGAATTGCATCGTCCAGTCGCTGGCGACCATGCCGCCATCGACCCGCAGCACCATCTGGCCCATGTCCGGGCAATCCGCCCGCATCGCATCCAGCAGGTCGCGCGTCTGGAAGGCGACGCTCTCCAGCGCGGCGCGGGCGATCTCGGCGCGGCCGCTGTTGCGGGTGAGGCCGAAGATCGCCGCCCGCGCCTCGGCATCCCACCAGGGCGCGCCGAGCCCGACGAAGGCCGGCACGAGATAGACCTGCTGCGCCGGATCGGCCTGGGCCGCCAGCGCCCCCGTCTCCGCCGCGGTACCGATGATGCCGAGCCCGTCCCGCAGCCACTGCACCGCCGCGCCGGCGATGAAGATCGCGCCCTCCAGCGCATAGGTCCGCTTGCCGCCGAGCTGCCAGGCGATGGTCGTCAGCAGCCGGTGCTTGGAGAAGACCGGCACGTCGCCGGTATTCAGAAGCGCGAAGCACCCCGTGCCATAGGTGGATTTCAGCATCCCCGGCGCGAAGCAGGCCTGCCCCAGCGTCGCCGCCTGCTGGTCCCCCGCCATGCCGCGGATCGGCACCGGCGCGCCGAGGATCTCCGGCTCGGTCATGCCGAACTCCGCCGCGCAATCCCGCACCTCCGGCAGGATCGCCGCGGGGATGTCGAACAGCCGCAGCAGCTCCGGGTCCCAGGCGCCGCGGGTGATGTCGAACAGCAGCGTCCGCGCCGCATTGGTCGCGTCCGTCGCATGCACCCGGCCGCCGGTCAGCCGCCACAGCAGGAAGCAATCCACCGTCCCGAAGGCCAGCTCCCCGCGTTCGGCCTGGGCCCGCGCGCCCGGCACCCGGTCCAGCAGCCAGGCCAGCTTTGTGGCGGAGAAATAGGGGTCCGCCAGCAGACCGGTCCGGGCCGAGATCAGCGCCTCCTGCCCGGTCTCGCGCAGCGTGGCGCAGGCCTCCGCCGTCCGCCGGTCCTGCCAGACGATGGCCCGGTGCACCGCCCGGCCGCTGGCGCGCTCCCAGAGCACCACCGTCTCCCGCTGGTTGGTGATGCCGATGCCGGCGACCTGCCGCGCCTCCACCCCCGCGGATCCCATCGCCCCCCGCAGCACCGTGAGCGCACCCTGCCAGATATCCTCCGGCTCATGCTCCACCCAGCCGGGGCTGGGGAAATGCTGCGGCAATTCCTGCTGCGCCGTGGCGATCGGCAGCAGTTCCGGCCCGAAGACGATGGCGCGCGTGGAGGTGGTGCCCTGATCGAGGGCCAGCAGGACGTTTCCCATGACCGGAGCCTCCCCCTCGACAAGCGCCCTGGCAAGGGCATCCTGGGGCGGATCGCAACCAGGATGCCCGCATGCCCATCATCAACCGCATCGCCGATTTCGCCCCCGAGATGACCGAGTGGCGCCAGGACCTCCACCGCCACCCGGAACTGGGCTTCGAGGAGCGCCGCACCAGCGACTTCGTCGCCGCCAGGCTGGCGGAATGGGGCATCGAGGTACATCGCGGCATCGCCGCCACCGGCCTGGTCGGCGTGCTGCGGAACGGCAGCGGCGGCGCCAGCATCGGCCTCCGCGCCGACATGGACTGCCTGGCGATGGAGGAGATGACCGGCGCCCCGCACGCCTCCACGGTGCCCGGCCGCATGCATGCCTGCGGCCACGACGGCCATACCGCCACCCTGCTCGGCGCCGCGAAATACCTCGCCGAGACCCGCCGCTTCGACGGCACGGTGAACTTCATCTTCCAGCCGGCGGAGGAAGGCGGCGGCGGCGGCCGCGTCATGGTCGAGGAAGGCCTGTTCGAGCGCTTCCCCTGCGACCAGGTCTACGGCATCCACAACGACCCGAGCCTGCCGCTCGGCGAATGCTCGGCGGTGGCGGGGCCGGTGCTGGCGGCGTCCGACGGCATCGCCATCACCATCCGCGGCATCGGCGGCCATGCCGCCAAGCCGCACCTCGCCATCGACCCGGTGATGGTCGGCGCCCATGTGCTGGTCGCGCTGCAGGCCCTCGTCGCCCGCCGCATCGACCCGCTGCACAGCGCGGTGCTCAGCATCACCCAGTTCCACGCCGGCACCGCCGGCAACGTCATCCCCGAATTCGCCGAGCTGAAGGGTACCGTCCGCACCCTGCTGCCCGAGGTGCGGGACCAGATGGAACGCCTCATCGCCCAGGTCGCCACCAATACGGCCGCTGCGCACGAAGCCACCGCCGAGGTGACCTACACCCGCCGCTACCCGCCGACGGTGAACCACCCGGAGGAAGCCGCCCGGGCCGCCCGCGCCGCCGCCCGGGTGATGGGCGAGGCCCGCGTCCACACCGACCGCCCGCCGGTGATGGGCGCCGAGGACTTCAGCTTCATGCTGAACGCCCGCCCCGGCGCCTTCGTCTTCATGGGCCAGAAGGGCGCCGACAAGGGCGGCGTGCCGGTGCACCACCCGAAATACGACTTCAACGACGACATGCTGCCGGTCGGCGCCAGCTACTTCGCGGCGCTGGTCGAGCAGGAGATGCCGCGCGGCTAGGAAGGTCGGGGGAGAAGGTATTCTCCCCCGAGCCCCCTCATCTATTTATCAGCTTTCAGCAGCGCCAGGGCGGCGAGCAGCATCGCTTCGTACTTCGCCTTGGCGGCCGCGGTGCTCTCCGGCGTCCAGGCCCAGAAGCCCTGGCCGGTCTTGGGGCCGAGCTTGCCTTCGGCCACCAGCTTGCGCAGCGTCGGTCCGGGGGAATCCCGCGTGCTCAGGCTCGGGTAGATGGTGGTCGCCGCGGCGAGCTGCGTCTCCAGCCCGGCCAGCTCCTTCTGCAGGATCGGCCCCGCCCCCATCAAGCGCATGCCGAAGGTGTAGCGGACCGCCTTGTCCACATCCTCCGCGCTCGCCAGCCCCTCGTCGATCGCGTTGAAGGCCTCCCGCACCATCGCATGCTGGATGCGGTTGGCGAGGAACCCCGGCACGTCCCGCGCCACCCGGATCGCGACGCGGCCCAGGCTTTCCATGATCTCGGCCAGCCGGTCGCACACGGCAGGGTCGGTATGCTCGCCCCGCACCACCTCGACGCCGGGCACCAGATGCGCGGGGAGGAAGAAATGCAGGTTCGCCATCCGCTCCCGCGTCGCGCAGCCCTCGCTGATATCGGTGATGCGGAAGCCCGAGGCATTGCTGGCGATCGGCACCCCCGCCGGCACCATCGTATCGAGCGCGGCGAAGACCGCCCGCTTCATCTCCAGCCGCTCCGGCACCGCCTCGACCACCACGGCGACGTCGCCGAAGCCGACGTCCTCGAGCGAGGCCACCAGGTCCAGCGCCTCCACCCGGGCGGCCCCGGCGCCGAGCTGCGACAGCGAGGCCGCGACGCGGTCCAGCCGCGCCGGCCAGCTCGCCCGGTCCGGCTCCACCGCCGTCACCCGCCAGCCACCCGCGAGGAAGATCGCCGCGATATCGCAGCCCATCAGCCCGAAGCCGATCACCGCCGCCTTGCTCGGCACCGCCTGGCCCGCCGGTCCGGATGTTTCGCCTGCCATGATCCGCCCTCTCCCGTGGTTCGGCCGGCAGGTTACGCTCCCGGCGCGGTCGGCGGCACCCCTTGGGCTTCGGCCGCGAGGCGCGCTACAAGCCTTCCCACCCTGTCTGGAGGATTATCCGCATGCGGCGTCGGGCCCTGCTTCTCACGCTGCCGCTGGCCGCGCCTTTCGTCGCTTCCGCGGCCTGGGCGCAGAACCGCCAGGGGCCGCCGCATGAATGGGTCTTCGGGTCCTGGACCGGCGGCCTCTACCCGCCGAACGACTGGGACAGCCCGGCCTGCTTCGGCAGCCCCACCGTCATCTTCACCCGCGACCTGGTGATGCGGGCGACGTCGCTCGACACCGCCTATCGCCAGCGAACCATCGAGACCGTGGCGCTGCAGCCCGATGGCCTCGAGTTCCGCTTCACCCCGCTGCAGCCCCTCCAGGGCCCGCTCGGCGCCCGCATGCCGCCCGATGCCGGCTTCGGCTGCGGCGGCAATCCCAACATGCTGCGGGTCGAACGCCGCGGCCCGGACGAGATCGTCTTCCCCGGCTGCAACGAATTCTCCTCGCCGCTGCGGCGCTGCACGAAGGTCTAGGCGCCGATGCGCATCGCCCTGATCCACGCCCTCCGCCATTCCCCGCCGCCGATCGAGGCCGCCTTCGCCCGCGCCTGGCCGGAGGCGGTGCTGATGAACCTGCTGGACGACAGCCTCTCTGCCGATCTCGCGCGGCAGGGCGCGCTCGACCAGGCGATGACCGAGCGCTTCCTCACCCTCTCGCGCTATGCCGTGGGCACCGGGGCGCAGGGCATCCTCTTCACCTGCTCCGCCTTCGGCCCCTGCATCGACGCGGTGGCTGCGGAACAGGCGGGGATGCCGGTGCTGAAGCCGAACGAGGCGATGATCGACGAGGCCGTGGCCGAGGCCCGCCGCCTCGCCCCGGCCGGGCGCCGCCCGCGCATCGGCCTGCTCGCCAGCTTCCAGCCGACGCTCGACACCATGCCGGCCGAATTCCCGGATGACGTGGAGGTGGTCTGCCAGCTCGCCACCGGCTCGCTCGCCGCGCTCGATGCCGGCGATGCGGCGGAGCACGACCGCCTCGCCGGCGTCGCCGCCCGGTCCCTGGCGAAGTGCGACGTGGTCGCCGTCGCCCAGTTCAGCCTCGCCCGCGTGGCGCCGATGGTGGAGGCCACGACCGCCCGCCCGGTCTTCACCACGCCGGACAGCGCGGTGCGCAGGCTGAAGGCGCTGCTGGCGCGGTAGCGCCGCCGAGGCCTCCCGGATTGACGCGGCCCGGCGGCGCCCCGAGGCTGCGGCGAACCAGGAAGGAAAGCGCCATGTACCGGATCGACGTGCTGATCCAGGGCTATCCCGGCAAGTCGCTCTGCCACGGCGGCCTGGGCTGGAGCACCATCGCCCTGCTGCGCGGCCATGACCGCACCATCCTCATCGACGTCGGCGCCTTCGCCGTCCGCCCCGAATTCGGCAAGCAGCTCGCCGCCGCCGGCGTCGCGCCGGAGGCGGTCACCGACGTGGTCCTCACCCATGCCCATTGGGACCACTCGGTGAACTACACGCTCTTCCCCAATGCCGCCGTTTGGATCGGCAGGGTCGAGATGGACTGGGCCACCGGCGTCCCCGCCGGCTTCAACCCGCTGCCCGAGCTCTACGTCGCCGACCTGGCGAGGCACCCGAAGCTGCACCTGCTGGAAGACGGCGAGCAGTTCCTCGATGGCTTCACCGCGCATCTCTGCCCCGGCCATACCCCGGGCTGCCTGGTCTACCGGCTCGAGGGCAACGACTTCCCCGTGGTGTTCAGCGGCGATGCCGCGAAGAACCGTGCCGAGATGCTCTCGCTGGCGACCGACATGACCATGGATGCCGCCGCCAGCCGCGCCAGCCTCGACCGCATCTGGTCCTTGTGGCGGCAGGTGCCGGGCACCCTGCTCATCCCCGGCCACGACCTGACCATGCGGCTCGATGACGCGGGGCGGCCCGAGTTCATCGGCCAGCGCCGCGCCGGCATCAAGGCGTGGTTCTCCGAGGACCTCGAGGTCTGCCAGGAATTCGACATCACCGAGCCGCGCTTCTGAATGGCGCCAAGGGCCACGCCGCCGTCGCGCGCCTGGATCCGGCTGCCCTCCGGCCGCCGGCTCGACCTGCTCTCCCCCACCGCCTTCGACTGGTCGGAGGAGGACCTCGCCATCGGCCTGTCCCGCACCTTCCGCTGGGGCGGCCATTCCATCTGGCCCGGCGCGCCGCTCTCGGTCGCGCAGCATTCGCTGGCGGTGCTGGCGCTGCGGCGCGGGCGCGGCCCGCTGAGCGCGGACCAGGCACGGCGGGAGCTGCTGCATGACGCCGAGGAAGGCCTCATCAACTTCGACTGCATCTCGCCGCTGAAGCCCTTCCTCGGCCCCGGCTTCGCCGCGCTGCAATCCCGCCTGCAGGAGGTCGTCGCGCTCCGCTACGGCCTGCCGCCCTGGACCGCGGCGGAGAAGCGCGCCCACAAGGCCTGCGACATCGCCATGGCCGCGGCCGAGGCGGTGCATGTCGCCGGCTGGACCCGGGACGAGGTGCGCGGGACCCTCGGCATCCGCGCCGGCGTCATGGAGCAGGACCCGCTGGTCCCGGTCTATGGCGGCGAGGCCTGGCGCCCCTGGCCGCCGGAGCTGGCCGCCGAACGATTCCTGGCGGCGCTGGCGCTGAGCTCGGTCTAGGCTGCCTCCGCAACGGAGGAGGATGGCATGACCCCTGACGCGATCCTGCAGCTCGGCCTGGGCTTCTGGGGATCGAAGGCGCTGCTGAGCGCGGTCGAGCTCGGCCTCTTCACCATGCTCGAGGAGGCCGGGCCGCAGGAGGCCGCGGCCATCGGCGCGCGTTGCGGGCTGCATCCGCGCGCACTGCGCGACTTCCTCGATGCGCTGGTGGCGCTGCGCATGCTCGGCCGCGACGCCGAAGGCCGCTACGCCAATACGCCGGAGGGCGCCGCCTTCCTGGTGCGCGGCCGCCCCGGCTATGTCGGCGGCCTGCTGGAGATGGCGAATGCCCGGCTCTACCCCTTCTGGGGCCGGCTGACCGAGGCGCTGCGCAGCGGCCGGCCGCAGAACGAGGCGCGCGACGGCGGCCCCGATCCCTTCCAGGCGATCTATGCCGATCCCGATGTGCTCGCCGGCTTCCTCGGCGCGATGACGGGGGTGAGCCGCCCGAATGCCGCCGCCATCGCCCGCGCCTTCCCCTGGGCGGGGCGGCGGACGGTCGCCGACATCGGCTGCGCCCAGGGCGGGTGTCTGGCCGAGATCCTGCGGGCGCATCCGCACCTGACCGGCATCGGCTTCGACCTGCCGCCGGTCCAGCCGGTGTTCGAGGCCTTCGCGCGGGAGCAGCGACTCGAGGACCGCATGCGCTTCATCCCCGGCGACTTCTTCGCCCAGCCCATGCCGGGCGCCGAGGTGCTGGTCATGGGCCATGTCCTGCACGACTGGGACGCGGCGCAGAAGCTGGAGCTGCTGCGCCGCGCCCATGCCGCCCTGCCCGCGGGCGGCGCCCTGGTCGTCTATGACGGGATGATCGACGACGACAGGCGGGAGAACGCCTTCGGCCTGCTGATGAGCCTCAACATGCTGATCGAGACGCCCGGCGGCTTCGACTACACCGGCGCCGACTGCAGAGGTTGGATGCTGCAGGCCGGCTTCCGCGAGGCCCGGGTGGAGCCCTTGCAGGGGCCCTATTCGATGGCCATCGGCATCAAATAGCGCCGAACGCGGATCGTCCGGCAAAAACAGTGGACAATCCGCAGCTTAGGCTGGAATCTTGAAGCTTCGTTCCAGCACTCTCGGACAGGACGCCGCACGCCATGATGGCGGGCTCCCATGTTGCCCTGGGCGCCGCCGCCTGGATGGCTGCCGCGCCCCATTTCGGCCAGCCGGCGCTGGCGCCGCTGGCCCTGGGGCTGGCGGCGCTCGGCGGGCTGCTGCCCGATGTGGACCACCCGAAATCCTGGGTGGGCAAGCGGCTGCGGCCGGTCTCCGACCTGGTGGCGGGCGTCTTCGGGCACCGCGGCATCACCCATTCCCTGCTGGCCGTGGTCGGCTGCTGGTGGCTGCTGCGGCACCATGCGGTGCCGGCGGAATTCGCCGCCCCGGTGGTGGTCGGCTACCTCAGCCACCTCGCCGGCGACCTGCTGACGCCGGGCGGGCTGCGCCTCTCCTGGCCCTTCAAGGGCACCTGGGCGCTGCCGGTCTGCCGCACCGGCTCGGCCTTCGAGCCGCTGGTGGTGGCCCTGCTGATCGCCGCCGCCCTGGCCACCGTGCCGGACCGGCCGGACCCGCGGGCGGCGCTGGAGAAGCTCGGCTTCTGCTGGCAGTGCGAGGCGCTGCCGCTGCCGCCGGCGCGCCCGCCGCGGCCGCCGAAGCGCAACCTGGCGGACCAGTCGCCGCGCGGCGCCCGCGGATAATCCGGCCCGGCCCCTTGGCCTGGGACGCCGGAGGCGCTTGGATGCGGCCAAGAAATTTCGGGAGTTGAAACCGCATGTCCGCCTCCGTCTCCAGCAGCGGCTCCGCCGCAGTGTCCATCAGCGGCAACCGCTTCGTCATCGTCGGCGGGGCCAGCCTGGTCGGCTCCGCCACCGCCGCGGAGCTGCTGGACCATGGCGCATCCGAAGTGGTGCTCTTCGATAATTTCGCCTTCGGCTCGGAAGCCGCCATCGCCCATCTGAAGGACCACCCGCGCCTCAAGCTGGTGCGCGGCGACGTCATGCGCATGGCCGACCTGCTGCGGGTGACCGAGGGCGCGGCCGGCGTGCTGCAGCTCGCCGCCTACATGACCCTGTCGATGGACCGCGACCCCTGGGGCGGGCTCGACGTGAACATCCGCGGCGTGCAGAACGCGCTCGAGGCCTGCCGCGCCAACAAGGTGGCGAAGGTGGTCTTCGCCTCCTCCAACGCCACCTACGGCTACGGCCCCGGCGTGTCCGGCGAGCTGGTGGAGAGCACGCCCTTCCACAGCGTGGGCGCGCCGCCGGCCGCGATATTATACGGCGCCAGCAAGATCATCGGCGAGCAGCTCTGCCGCGACGCCTACCGCAAGTGGGGCCAGGACTATGTCGTGCTGCGCTATTCGACCGTGTACGGCGAACGCCAGCACTACCGCGCCGCCAATGCGCTCTACATCATCGAGACCATCGACCGGGTGAAGCGCGGCGAGGCGCCGCAGGTCTTCGGCGACGGCTCCGAGACCAAGCATTTCGTCTATGTCGGCGACCTCGCGCGGGCCAACCGCATGGCCTTCGAGAGTGCGGCGACCGATGTCGCGGTGAATACCTCCGGCCCGGCGCCGGTGACCACCCTGCAGCTGGTCGAGCTGGTGACCGAGCTGGCCGGCGGCGGCGCCAAGCCGGAGTTCGTCGGCAGCGACGGCAAGGTGCGGCTGACCTCCGGCGGCGCCTTCCGCATCGCGCATGAGGCGGCGAAGGATGCCATCGGCTGGGCGCCGGAAGTCGACATGCGCGAGGGCCTGCGCCGGCTGATCGAATGGCGCGACGGCAACGAGGGGAAGGGCGCATGAGCACCTCCCGTCGCACGCTGCTGGGTGCGGCGCTGGCAGCACCCGCCTTCGCCCCGGCGCTGGCGCAGACCGCGCGCTTCCCCGACCGTCCCATCGAGATCCTGGTCGGCTTCAGCGCCGGCGGCGGCACCGACCTCGATGCCCGCACCTATGGCCGGGCGCTGGAGCAGAAGCTCGGCGGCACCGTCGTCATCACCAACCGCACCGGCGCGGGCGGCGAGCTTGCATTGGGCGCCACCGCGCGCGCCAAGCCGGATGGCCATACGCTGGGCACCACGAATTTCCCCGGCCTGCTCACCATCCCGATCGAACGGACGGCGCAGTTCAAGCTGGATAGCTTCGCCCCCATCGCCAACCTCGTGACCGACCCGAGCGCCATCACCGCCCATGCCGACAGCAAGTACAGGACGCTGAAGGACGTGATCGACGCGGCGCGGGCGGCACCCGACACGATCACCTTCGCCTCGCCGGGCATCGGCACCGACGACCACCTGCAATTGGTGCTGCTGCAGGAACTCACCGGCGTGCGGCTGACGCATGTGGTCTTCGCCGGCGATCCGCAATTGCGCACGGCGGTGCTGAGCCGCCAGGTCGACCTCATGGGCCTCAACCTCGGCGCCGTCACCGCGACGCCGGACGGCTTCCGCATCCTGGCCCAGGGCGGAGCCAGCCGCAGCCGCTTCGGCCGCGACATCCCGACGCTGAAGGAGCTCGGCTATCCGGTGGAGATGGCCTCCGAGCGCGGGGTGGTGGCGCCGGCGGGGGTACCGGCCGGCATCCTCGGCAAGCTGCGCGAGGTGACGGAGGAGATCGCCCGCGACCCCGAATTCGTCAAGGCGCTGGAATCCCGCTTCACCGAGCCGGCCTACGAGCCGGGCGAGGCCTGGTTCACCCGGCTGCGGCGGCAGGAGGCGGATTACCGCGGGCTGTGGCAGCGCACGCCCTGGGTGAACAGGTAGCCTGGGTCACGGCCGGGGGGACCAGACCCCCGGCCGGACCGACAGGGCGGTGACGATGCCATAGGCGCTGATGCCGAGCGCGACGGCGATGAACTGCCCCTGCAACCCCATGCCCAGCCAATCCCCCAGCACCCAGCCGCCGCCGACCGCGAGGGTGATGCGGGATAGCGCGGCGACGGCGGGCCAGAGCATCCGCCCCGCGCCCATGCTGGCGAAGTACAGCGCCATGCCGACGCCGAAGCCGGGCAGCGCGAAGCCGATGACCGCCAGCGCCTGGGTCGCGATCTCGACCACCGCCGGGTCGTCGCTGAAGGCCGCCGCGGTGAAGCCGGGGAAGACCGAGACGAAGACGCCGACGACGAGGGTCACGCCCAGCGCCATCAGCCCGCCGGCCCAGGCGGTGCGCCGCGCCGTCACCCAGTCCCCGCCGCCGACCGCGCGGCCGACCAGCGCGGTCAGCGCCGAGCCGACGCCGAAGGCCAGCGGCACCATCAGGAATTCGATCCGCGCCGAGACGCCATAGGCGGCCACCGCCGTCGCCCCATAGGCGGCGATGCGGGCGGTGACCAGGATGGTGGTGAGGTTGGCGATGGTCGCCATGGCGCAGGCGACCAGCCCGACCGAGAGGATGCGGGAGAAGAGGGTCGCCTGCAGCTTCACCCGGAGCGTCGGCGTGAAGCCGGCGCCCCCGGCCAGCACCACCGCGGCCATGCCGATGCTGGCCGCCGTCATCATCACCGCGAAGGCGATGCCGGCGCCCTTCAGCCCCAGCCCGGCCGGCTCCATCAGCGCCCAGGCCAGCGGCGGATAGCCGAGCCAGGCGAGCAGCAGCACGCGGGAGGCCAGCGCATGCCGCCCCCCGCCGCGCAGCACCGAGGCGAGGGTATTCGCCAGCCAGGCCGGGATGGCCCCGGCCCCGAAGAGCCAGGCGCAGTAGGAGGCGGCGGCCGCGGCCACCTCCGGCCCGCCGATGGCGCCGAGGATTTCATGCGGGAAGCCGGCCAGCAGCAGCATGAAGGCCAGGGCGAAGCCGATGGAGATGACCAGCGCATGCAGGACCAGCGCCGAGGCTTCCTCCCGGCGGCCGGCGCCCAGCGTCCGGGCGATGGCCGAGACCACGCCGCCGCCCATAGCGCCGGCCGACATCTGCTGCATCAGCAGGGCGAAGGGCAACACCACCGCCCAGCCGGCCAGCGCCGCGGTGCCCTGGCGGGAGGCCAGGACGGGCTCCACCAGCTGGCAGGCGGATTGGATGGCGGAGACGGCGGTGGTGGGCGCCGCCAGGGTCCAGACGCGGCGCAGCAGGGTGCCGAGCGGGGTGGGCGCCAGGACGGCGGTGCCATCAGCCATGGTCGGGATCCGCCGGGTTCGGGGTGAAGCGGGTGCGGATGGCCTGGCCGGCGCCGGGGCCGGGCAGGACGCGGACATCCTCCGGCCGCAGCGGCGTGCCGGCCGAGGAGAGGACGGGGCTGGGCAGGACCGGCTGGCCGGTGACCCGGTCCTCGAGCACCACCGGCGGGCCCTCGGGACCAGTCATCCAGCGGTCCGCCCAGCCCTTCAGCGCGACATAGGCGGGGAAGAAGTCGCGGCCCTGCTCGGTCAGAATATAGTCGTGCCGGCCGGAGCCGGCGGGGGTCTTGGCCAGCAGGCCATGCGCCATCAGTTCGCGCAGCCGGGCGGCCAGGATGTTCGGGGCGATGCCGAGGTTGCGCTCGAATTCGTCGAAGCGGGTGGTGCCGTAGAAGCATTCGCGCAGCACCAGCATGGCCCAGCGTTCGCCCAGCACCGCCATGGAGCGGGCGACGGGGCAGCGCATCCGGGTGAAATCGGTACGGACCATGGCGGGCGGGATCCCGGATGACTTGCATCATGCAAGCACCCTGGCTTGCGATATGCAAGCTGGATCAATTCGGCTCAAATCCGCTCAATTCGGCTCAAACCGGCTAAAGTCCGGCGAGCCAGGCCTTTGAAAAGGCTTGGTTCCGGCCGCCGAATTTTAGAATTGAGGGGTTTGTCGGCCCATCGCCGGCACCGCGGACGGAATCGCGCCTTCGGCAAATATTCCTGTAGATCGATCGGCCGCCGGAAGCAAGGCCGGCGCAGCCGGAGGGCCGCGCCGCGCCGCGCCGGCTCAGGCGTTGCGCAGCGCCACGGTGAAGGGCGCCTCGGTCTTCGCCGTGATCTCCTCGAGCGTCACCTCGGGGGCCAGCTCGATCAGCGTCACCGCGGTCTCGCCCTTGCGGGCCAGGGTGAAGACGCCGAGCTCGGTGATGACCATGTCAACCACCCGCGCCCCGGTCAGCGGCAGGCTGCAGTCCTTCAGCAGCTTGGGCTTGCCGCCGGCGGTATGCTCCATCAGCACCACCACCTTCTTCACCCCGGCGACCAGGTCCATGGCGCCGCCCATGCCCTTCACCATCTTGCCCGGGATCATCCAGTTGGCGAGGTCGCCGTTGGCCGCGACCTGGAGCGCGCCGAGGATCGAGAGGTCGATGTGGCCGCCGCGGATCATCGCGAAGCTGTCGGCGCTGGAGAAGTAGCTGCTGGTCGGCAGCGCGGTGATGGTCTGCTTGCCGGCGTTGATGAGGTCGGCGTCCTCCTCCCCCTCGTAGGGGAAGGGGCCGAGGCCGAGCATGCCGTTCTCGCTCTGGAGCTGCACGTTGACGTTGCTCGGGACGTGGTTGGCCACCAGCGTCGGGATGCCGATGCCGAGGTTCACGTAGAAGCCGTCCTCGAGTTCGCGGGCCGCGCGGGCGGCCATCTGGTCACGGGTCCAGGCCATTGCGTCTCTCCTCAGGCCATCAGCTTCTTGCGGGTGGTGCGCTGCTCGATGCGCTTCTCGAAGCCCGGGCCGACCTGGACCAGCCGCTTCACGAAGATGCCGGGGGTGACGATGTGGTCGGGGTCGAGGTCGCCGGGCTGCACCAGGTGCTCGACCTGCGCCACGGTCATCCGCGCCGCGGTGGCCATCATCGGGTTGAAGTTCCGCGCGGTGCGGCGATAGATCAGGTTGCCCTCCTCGTCGCCCTTCCAGGCATGGATGATCGAGAGGTCGGCGACGATGCCGCGTTCCTGCACGTAGGTCTCGCCGTCGAATTCGGCGGTGGGCTTGCCTTCCGCCACGGCGGTGCCGACGCCGGTCTTGGTGTAGAAGGCCGGGATGCCGGCGCCGCCGGCGCGGATGCGCTCGGCCAGCGTGCCCTGCGGGTTGAACTCGATCTCCAGCTCCCCGGCGAGGAATTGCCGGGCGAAGGTGGCGTTCTCCCCCACGTAGCTGCTGATCATCTTGCGCACCTGGCGGGTCTGCAGCAGCAGGCCGAGCCCGGCGTCGTCGATGCCGGCGTTGTTCGAGACGATGGTGAGGTCGCGCACGCCGCTCTCGCGGATCGCCCCGATCAGCAGCGAGGGGATGCCGCAGAGGCCGAAGCCGCCGGACATGATCATCATCCCGTCGCGGAGCACGCCCGCGAGGGCATCCTGCGCATCCCGGTACACCTTCCCCATCGGCCGAAGCTCCCTGCCCACCGGCATAATTCCCGCGGCAACCTAGAGGGCCGGGGGCCTGGGCGGAAGGGGGAGAGCCCGCCGGGAGAATAGTTGCCCGGGGGGACTTGCACGGCCTGCGGGGCGCGGCTATACGGCGCCTCCTTCCCGAGGGGCCATAGCTCAGTTGGTAGAGCGCTTGAATGGCATTCAAGAGGTCGGCGGTTCGATTCCGCCTGGCTCCACCAGAGTTGCAAAGGGCCCGGCCGCGCAAGCGACCGGGCCCTTTTTCCATGCGGCGATGCGCCGGCGCGGGCGTTGTTCCCCGCGATGACCGAAACCCCCTCCCCCATCCGGGTCAACCGCGCCCCCGTCCTCACCCTCTGGGCCGCCGTGGTGGCGCGGCGGCTCGGCCATCCCGCCGCCACGGCCTGGAGCCTCGCCGGCGTCGTCGCCGGCACCGCGGCCCGGGCCAAGGCGCGGCGCCTCGGCCTCGCCGGGGAGGCCGAGGGCGGCCGGGACCGCCCCGCCGCGGCGGCGGGCGACACGCTGCGGCTGCTGGGGCGGCGGATCGTGCTGACCCGGGATGCCGACGGGGTGGTGCTGGCCGAGAGCGACGGCAGGCCGGCGCCCGCCGCGCCGGTCGCGGCCTATGTCGCCCGGGCCTTCGGCCCGCGTCTGGCGGAGGTGCGGGCGGCCATGGAGGCGCTGGCCGGCGGGATGGCGCCGGCGGAGCTCGAGCGGGTCGGCTTCCGGCTGTACGAGCATTTCCGCCCCGAGGTGCCGGCCGATGTCCGCGGCTGGGGCGCCAAGGGCGTGCTGGATCCGGCGCGGATCGCCGCCGCCGCCGGTCAACCCGGGTGACGCCGTCGCAAGACTCTTGCCATTCCGGCATCGGAATCGATTAGCATGCCGCCACCGATCGCCGGGAAACGAGCGACGGACGGGAGGCTGCATCATGGATCGAACCACGGATCGCGCCGTCATGGCGCTGTTGCTGGGCGGCGTCGCCCTGGCCACGGTCACCGCCCTCTACCTGCCGGCGCTGCATGTGCGCTCGGCCGACCGGGCGCTGCTCGGGCTCTCGAGCTGGCAGGTGGTGCCGGTCACCACCCTGCTGCTCTTTGCCGCCCTGGCCGCGGCGCTGGCGGTGCACTGGGTGCCGCGGTGGCGGCACCTGCGGCTGCCGGTGACGGTGGCGGCGATCGTCATGCTCTTCGTGCCGCCGCTGGCGGCGCTGGCCGCCGGGGTCAGCCCCGGAACGGAGGCGCGGGCGCTGCTGGTGCGGCACAGCGGCAACGCCGCGCCCTGGGTCGATCCCGGCTGGGGCACCCTGGTGCTGCTGGCGGCCGGGAGCCTCATCGGCCTCGGGCTCTGGCGGGAGGAGCATCCGGCCGGGGCGGCGGAGACGCCCCTCCACTAGGGCCATGTCGCCAGCCGGTGGTGCGGGGGTGGCAGGTCGTTGAGACGGATCGCCCTGCCGCTGGAATCTGCCCAGCCCGCCCCGCCCGGCCTACATGCCGGAACTGCCGCGGCCGGCGACAGCCACAGCCGCGCGAGGGCGGATCACGCCCGCGGGCGGCCAAGGCACCGGCTAGTCGGCGGTGATGCCCGCCGCCTGCGCCAGCTCGCGCTGCGCCTTGAGCTCCTGTTGGGTGAGTGCGCCCAGCGCCTCGGGCGTGCCGCCCATCACCTCCAGCCCCTGGCGCCGCAGCTCGGCCAGGGTGGCGGGGTCGGCCAGCATGGCGCCCACCAGCCCGTTCAGCCGCGCCAGCAGCGGCGCCGGCGTCCGGGCCGGGGCATACAGGCCCCACCAGCCCTCGACCACCACCCCCGGCACCCCGGCCTCCGCCATGGTCGGCACCTCCGGAAAGAGGAAGTGCCGCGCCGCGCCGGTGACCGCCAGCGGCCGGATGCTGCCGGCCTGGATATGCGGCAGGAAGCCGAGCGGGTGGTAGACCATGGCATCCAGCGTGCCGCCGAGCAGGTCGGTCACCGCCCGGGCGCCGTCGCGGTAGGGCACGTGCGTGGTCGGCACGCCGCTGCGCAGCTCGAGCAGGGCCTGGGTCAGGTGCCCGGTGGTCCCGGCGCCGGCGGTGCCGACCGAGGCGCCCCGGCGCTTCGCCAGCGCCAGGAACTCGGCCAGCGAGGCGACCCCCAGCGCCGGCCGCACCCCGAAGACCACCGCGGTGCGGGCGACGCTGCCGACCGGCGCGAAGTCGCGGATCGGGTCGTAGGGGATAGTGGGCATGATGGCCGGGTTGGTCGCCATGGTGCCGCTGGTGCCGAACAGCAGGGTCAGCCCGTCGGGCGCCGCCTGGGCCACCGCCGCGGTGCCGATGGTGCCGCCGGCGCCGCTGCGGTTGTCGACCACCACCGGCTGGCCGAGCCCGCGCGCGAGGGCGGCGGCGGCGATGCGGCCCAGGATGTCGGTGGTGGTGCCGGCGGCGAAGGGCACCACCAGCCGGACCGGAGCGCCCTGGGGTACGCCCTGGCCTCGGGCGGGCCGCAGCCCGGGCAGCAGCATCGGGGCCAGCAGGCCGCCCAGCAGCATCCGTCGTGTCATGGTGCGCAATCCTCCGAGACGTAGCCGGCCAAGCCGGGTGCCGCGACCCCGGCCGCCAGGGGCACGCAGGCGGCGGGCGGTCCGGCGAGGAATACCACGCCGCGGTCCGCCAGCAGACCCAGCACCCGGTCGAGGTGGCGCATCGCCCCGTTCGGCAGGTCGTGCAGCACCATCAGCAGCGGCGCGGTCGCCGCCGCGGCCATGGCCAGCGCCGTCTCCGGCCAGCCGTCGGGGTCGGCGAAGTCGCGCGGCACCGCGTTCCACAGCACCACGGTATGGCCGCCCGCCCGCAGATGCGCCGCCGCCGAGGCGTTGAGCAGGTGCGGGCCGAGCGCGCCGCCGCCGCCGTTCGGGCGGAACAGCCGCTCCGGCTCCCGCAGCCCGCCGAGCAGGGCATCGGCCGCGGCGATCTCGGCCACCGCCTCGGCGCCGCCGCGGCGGCCGAGCGGCGTGCCGTGGCTGAGGGTGTGGTTGCCGACCGGGAAGCCCTCGGCCCGGGCGCGCTCGGCCAGGGCGCGGGCGGCGGGGTCGCGCAGCTTCTCGCCGACCACGAAGAACATCGCGGGGATGCGGCGGCGGGCCAGCACCGCCAGCACCCGCGGTGTGACCTCGGGCTCGGGGCCGTTGTCGAAGCTCAGGCAGATCGGCTGCATCGCTCAGGTCACCGCGAATTTCACCACGCAGAGCGCCGCCAGCAGCCAGACCGCGCCGCTGACCTCGGCCGCCCGGCCGGCGGCCAGCTTGAGCGCGGCGTAGGTGACGAAGCCGATGCCGATGCCGGTGGCGATCGAGAAGGTGAAGGGCATGGCCAGCGCGGTGAGCACCGCCGGGACGTAGTCGCTGGCCTCGTCCCAGTCGAGGCCGCGCAGCGCCTGGGCCATCAGGCAGGCGACGAAGACCAGGGCGGGGGCGGTGGCGAAGCCGGGGATGGCGGTGGCCAGCGGCGCCAGGAACAGCACGGCGAGGAACAGCACCGCCGCGGTCACCGCCGTCAGCCCGGTGCGCCCGCCCGCCTGGATGCCCGAGGCGCTCTCGATGTAGCTGACGGTGGTCGAGGTGCCGAGCACCGAGCCGACGATCGCCCCGCCGCTGTCGGCGAGCAGCGCCCGGCCGAGGTTCGGCACCGTGCCGTCCGGCCGCATCAGCCCGGCGCGGTGGGTGGTGGCGATCAGCGTGCCGGTGTTGTCGAGCAGGTCGACCAGGAAGAAGGTGAAGACGATCCCGAGCACGCCGAGCTGCAGGGCGCCGGCGATGTCGAGCTGCAGGAAGCTCGGGCCGAGGGAGGGCGGCAGGCTGGCGATGCCGGCGAAGCGGGTCAGCCCGAAGGGCACGCCGAGCAGCGCGACGATGCCGATGCCGAGGATGATGGCGCCGGGCACCCGCCGCGCCGAGAGCCCGGCGATCAGCAGGAAGCCGAGGCAGGCCAACAGGGTCGAGGTCTCGCCCAGCGGGCCGAGGGCGATCAGCGTCGCCGGATGGGCGACCACCAGCCCCATGCCCTTCAGCCCGATCAGCCCGAGGAAGAAGCCGATCCCGGCGGCGATGCCGAGCTTGAGCGAGAGCGGGATGCCGTTCACCAGCCATTCCCGGATCCGCAGCAGCGAGACCGCGAGGAAGAGCAGCCCCGAGAGGAAGACCGCGCCGAGCGCCACCTGCCACGACAGGCCCATGCCGAGCACCACGGCGAAGGTGAAATAGGCGTTCAGCCCCATCCCCGGCGCGAGCGCGATGGGCAGGTTGGCCAGCAGCCCCATCAGCGCCGAGCCGATGGCCGCGGCGAGGCAGGTGGCGACGAAGGCGGCGCCCGGATCGATGCCGGCCTGGGCCAGGATCGCCGGGTTGACCACGGCGATATAGACCATGGTGAGGAAGGTGGTGGCGCCTGCCAGCACCTCGGTGCGCGGCGTGGTGCCGCGGTCGCGCAGGTGAAAGAGTGTTTCCAGCATCGTGCCGTCCCGAATCGCAAGGCGCCACGCTGCGGCGCGAACCGCCCCGGTGCCAGCCCTTTTCTAGCCCCCGGCCGGCCCCGGTTCATCCCGCAGCAGCACGCTCAGGGTGCCATTCGCCTCGACGCAGGCGAGCCGCACCTGCCCCAGATCGTCGATCCCCTGTTCCCGCAGCTGCGCCAGCAGGTCGTCCCGGGTCAGCAATTCGCGCCGCAGCCCGGCATGGATGACCTTCCCCTCCGCGACGACCGTCTGCGGCTTGGACCGCACCAGCCAGCGCAGCCGGGGGAAGCGGAAGGCCAGCCAGTCGAGGGCGAAGGACCAGAAGAAGATGGTGCCGGCGACCACCGCGCCCTCGGTCAGCGACCGCCCCTCGCCCACCATGCTGTTCTCCACCGCCCCGCTGACCAGTGTCACCAGCAGCAGGTCCGAGAGGCCGATGCTGCCGGACCGCCGGTTGTGCATCATCCGCAGCACGCCGAACAGCGCGAGGTAGACGATGCTGCCGCGGATGACGCTGTTGACCAGGGAATTGGTCGGGTCGAGCATCCCTTCCCAGCCGATCCCGCCCATGCGCCGCTCCCCTGCCCCGAGGCGGATGCAACACCCGCCCCGGCGGCGAGTTCAGCCCTGGTGCGCCTGGATCATCTCCCGCACCCGCGGGTAGATCGCCTGGGCGTAGCGCCGGCCGCTGAAGACGCCGTAGTGGCCGACGCCGGTCTGCAGGTGGTGGCGCCGCATGGTGACCGGCACGCTGCGGCAGAGGTCGAGCGCGGCCATGGTCTGGCCGATGCCGCAGATGTCGTCGCGCTCCCCTTCCACGGTCATCACCGCGGTGCGGCGGATCGCCTCGGGCCGCACCGGGCGGCCGCGCCAGGTCAGCGTCCCCCGCGGCAGCGCATGCTCCTGGAACACGGTGCGGACGGTCTCGAGGTAGAATTCGGCCGGCAGGTCCATCACCGCGAAGTATTCGTCGTAGAAGCGCCGGTGCATCGCCGCCTTGGCCACCTGGCCGTCGGCGATGTTCCAGAGCTGGTCCTGGTGCGCCTTCACGTGGCGGTCGAGGTTCATCGCCATGAAGGCCGAGAGCTGCAGCGCGCCGGGATAGACCCGCCGCCCGGCGCCGCGGTAGCGGAAGGGCACCCTGGCGATGAGGGTCTTCTCGAACCATTCGATCGGCCTGGTATTGGCCAGCTCGTTCACCTTGGTCGGGTGCTGCCGCGTGTCGATCGGCCCGGCCATCAGCGTCATCGAGCGGGGCGAGGCGCGGTTGTGGTCCTCGGCCATGACCGCGACGGCGGTCAGCACCGCGACCACCGGCTGGCAGACCGCCAGCACATGCCCGCCCGGCCCGATGGCTTCCATGAACCGGATGATGTGCGCGACGAATTCGTCGAGCCCGAAGCGGCCCTCGTCCAGCGGCACGTCGCGGGCGTTGTGCCAGTCGGTGATGTAGACGTCGTGGTCCTGCAGCAGCACCTGCACGGTGCCGCGCAGCAGGGTGGCGAAGTGGCCGGACATCGGCGCCACCACCAGCACCCGCGGCAGGGTCACGTCGACGTCCTTGCGGAAATGCAGCAGGCTGGCGAAGGGCGTCGCCGCGACTACCTCCTCCTCGACCTCGACCAGCCGGTTGCCGACCCGCACCGGGCCGATGTCGAAGGCCGGGCGGCGGCCGGCGATGCCGGCATGGCCGAAGGTCTCCATCGCGCCGCGCAGCAGGCGCAGCCCCTCGAAGGCCGGATGCGCCTGGTCCACCCGGGAGAGGATTCCACCCATCCCGCGGGCGAGGAGCCGCATCGGGGAAAGCACATCCTGCCCGGCCTGGAGCATCTGGTAGATCATGCGGTTCCTGTCGCGCCGCCCCTGCGGCGGGCCCATGGTGACAGCAGAGCGCCATTCCGCAACCGGGAAGGCGCTGCTAACCTCGCGACCGCAGTTGAGGAGTTCGGCATGTCGGAGACGAAGCGTCGCAGGCCAGCCGCCTCCAGGGCCGCCTCCCGGGCCACCTCCCCGGCCGCCGTGCTGCGGATCAGCAGCCGCAACTATTCCTCCTGGTCGATGCGGGGCTGGCTCATCCTGCGGCTGTCCGGCCTGCCCTTCACCGCCGAGACGGTCTCCCCCGACGATCCCGCGACCCGGGCGGAGCTGCTGCTGCAATCCTCCTCCATCCTGATCCCCAGCCTGCGGCACGACGGCGCCGAGATCTGGGACACCCTCGGGATGGCGGAATACCTGAACGAGCTGCGGCCCGAGGCCGGGCTGCTGCCGGCCGATAGGCTGGCCCGCGCCCGCTGCCGCGCCATCTGCGGCGAGATGCATGCCGGCTTCCATGCGCTGCGCTCCTCGCTGCCGATGAACCTGCGTGCCCAGGTGCCGGGCTTCACCGTCTGGTCGGCGGCGCGGGCGGACATCGAGCGGATCTGCAAGCTCTGGCGCGACTGCCTCGCCACCTGGGGCGGCCCCTGGCTGTTCGGCGCGCGGCCCTCCCTGGCGGATGCCATGTACGCCCCGGTGGTGCTGCGCTGCCGCACCTACGACGTGACCCTCGATGCGCCCTGCGAGGCCTATGCCCGCACCATCCTCGCCTGGCCCGACGTGCAGGAATGGATCGCCGCGGCGAGGGAGGAGCCGGAGGCGCGGATCACCGAGCTGGAGTTCGACGCGGAGTTCTGAGCGGCGGCCCCTCCCCTTCAAACCGCGCGGGGTTTGCGCTAGCGCTGGGGCCGAACCCTGGAACGGATGCGTGACATGAGCTTGCCGCTGAGCTGGGATGAATGGGCCGGGCAGGACGCCACGGCGCTGGCCGGGCTGGTGCGCGCCGGGCAGGTGACCCCGGCGGAGCTGGCCGCCCAGGCCGCCGCCGGCATCGCCCGCCTCAACCCCACCCTGAGCGGCGTGGTCGAGGTCTTCGAGGATGTGGTGGCCGACCCGCTGCGGGACGGCATGGACCCGGCCGGCGCCTTCGCCGGCGTGCCCTACCTGATGAAGGACCTCGGCCCGACCTTGCGCGGCCGGCTGCAGGAGATGGGCTCGCTGCTGATGCGCGGCAACCGCGCCGCCGCCGACAGCTTCCTCGCCGGGCGCATCCGCCAGGCCGGGCTGAACGTCATCGGCCGCAGCACCACGCCGGAATTCGGCTGCTGCAGCGCGGCCGAGAACCCGGCGGTCTATGTCACCCGCAACCCGTGGGACACCGGCTTCACCACCAACGGCTCCTCCGCCGGCACCGGGGCGATGGTGGCGGCGGGGGTGCTGCCGATCTCGCATGCGACCGACGGCGGCGGCTCCATCCGCATCCCCGCCGGGGCCTGCGGCAACATCGGGCTGAAGCCGTCGCGCGGGGTCTTCTCCATCGCGCCGGGCGCCTCCGACCTCAGCGGGCTGGTCTCGACCCAGGGCTGCCACAGCCGCAGCGTGCGCGACACCGCCGCCTTCGTCGATGCCTGCCGCGGCGGCGCCCCTGGCGAGTTCATGCCCTATTGGCAGCCGGCCGAGCCCTATTCCCGGTTGATCCAGCGCGATCCGCCGCGGCTGCGGATCGCGCTGTCGCACGAATGGGGCGACTACCGCGCCACGCCGCATTTCGTGGCCGAGCTGGAACGCGCCGGGCGGCTACTGGAAGGGCTCGGCCACCACGTGGACTGGGCGCTGCCGGCGGTCGACTTCCGCGCCGCCTTCGCCGCGCAGACCACTTGCTACATCAGCAATTTCGCCCAGACCGTGGCGAACCTGCTGGCGCAGCATGGGCTGGACCGGCCGCCCGGGGGGCTGGTCGAGCCGATCAACGTGCGGATCTGGGAAGCCGGGCTCGATACCTCCTACACCGAGCGGGCGCGGATGCAGGCGGCCTTCAACGCGACGTCGCGCGCCTTCGGCGAGTTCTTCGAGGCCTGGGACATCATCCTCACGCCGGTCACCGCGCTGCCGACGCCGCCGATCGGCACCACGGAATACCTGACCCTCAGCGACAATCCCTCGGTGCTCGACTGGTTCGGCAACCTCTGGCGCAATTTCGCCTATACGCCGCTGGCCAATCTCGCCGGCATCCCCGGCATCTCGCTGCCGATGGCGGCGCAGGAGAACGGCCTGCCGCTCGGCATCCAGGCGCAGGCGCGGCAGGCGAACGACGGGCTGCTGCTGCAGCTCGCGGCGCAGGTGGAGCGCGCGCTCGGCGGCCGGTGGAACGGCGGCCGGCGGCCCGGGGTGCACGTGGCCGCGGCCTGACGGCGGGCCGGACCGCGGACGCCGCGCCGGAGGCGGCGGCATTGCGCCCCCCGGGTGATCGTCGAATACTCGCGGGCCGGGACCAGGGAGGAAAGCGATGGCGTTCTACCGAGGCATGACCTGCGAGAACATCACCCTCACCGGCGACCGGGGCACCCCGATCACCGCCTATGTCGCGCGGCCCGCCGGCCCCGGGCCCTTCCCCGGCGTGGTGCTGGTGCACCACCTGCCGGGCTGGAGCGAGTTCTACATCGAGACCACGCGCCGCTTCGCCCACCATGGCTACCTGGCGGTCTGCGCCAACCTCTACGAGCGCGCGGGCGAGGGCGACCCGGACGACGTCGCCGCCAAGGTGCGGGCCGAGGGCGGCATCCCCGATGCGCAGATGGTCGGCGACACCGCCGCCGCGGTCGCCTGGATGCGGGCGCAGCCGCAGCACAACGGCAAGGTCGGGCTGTTCGGCTCCTGCTCGGGCGGCCGGCACGCGGTGCTCTATGCCTCGCAGCGCCAGGACGTCGATGCCTGCGTCGACCTCTGGGGCGGCCGGGTGGTGATGGGCGCGGAGGAGCTGAACGCCAGGACCCCGGTCGCGCCGATCGACCTGACCAAGGACCTGCGCTGCCCGCTGCTCGGCCTCTTCGGCAACGACGACCGCGCCCCGAGCCCGGAGCAGGTCGACCGCCACGAGGCGGCGCTGAAGCAGCACGGCAAGGATTACGAATTCCACCGCTACGACGGCGCCGGCCACGGCTTCTTCTACTGGCACCGCCCGCTGTACCGGCCGGAGCAGGCGATGGACGGCTGGGGCAAGGTCTTCGGCTTCCTCGGCCGGCACCTGGCGCGATAGGGGCGCGGCGCATGTGCACCTCGATCGTCGAGATCGCCCGCGCCGAGGGCATGGCCCAGCGCGGCGACGCCTGGTTCCCGCTGGCGCAGGCGGTCGTCGCCTACGACCACGCGCGCCATGCCCCGCTGGGCGACGTCATCACCCTCGACTTCCTCAACCCGGGCCGCGGCCCGGCGGCGCGGGCCGGGGTCGAGCTGAGCCTCGAGACCGCGAAGGAGCTGCGCGCCGCGCTCGACCGCGCCATCGCCGCCGCCGAAGTCGAGGAGGCCGAGGTGCGCGGCCAGGGCCAGGGCCAGGGCCAGGGTATGGGCCGGGGCGAGGGGCCGCGCCTGCGGCAGGTGGGCTAGCCGGCGGTCAGCGCCGGCGGTCGCCCGCCGGCGCCGGCGGCTCCTCCAGCATGGCCGCGATCTTCCGGGCCAGGGCATCCATGGCGAAGGGCTTGGTCAGCATCTGCATGCCGGCGTCGAGCAGGCTGCCGCCGGTGGCCGCGGTCTCGGCGTAGCCGGTGATGAACAGCACCTTGAGGTCCGGCCGCAGGACCCGCCCGGCATCCGCCACCTGCCGGCCGTTCATGCCGCCGGGCAGGCCGACGTCGGTGACCAGCAGGCTGATGCGGGCCGCCGAGCGCAGCACCTTCAACCCGGCCGGGCCGTCCTCCGCCTCGATGGCGGTGTAGCCGAGGTCGCGCAGCACGTCGGTCACCAGCATCCGCACCGTCGGCTCGTCGTCGATGACGAGCACGGTCTCGCCCTGCCTGGCGCGCTGCGGCAGCTCCGCCTCCGCGGCGGCGTCGGCAGGCTCGGCCCGGCCGTCGTGCCGCGGCAGGTAGAGCTTCATCATGGTGCCGACGCCGACCTCGGAGACGATGCGGACCTGGCCGCCGGACTGCCGGGTGAAGCCGTAGATCATGCTGAGCCCGAGGCCGGTGCCGACGCCCAGCGGCTTGGTGGTGAAGAAGGGATCGAAGGCGCGCTTGACCACCTCGGGCGGCATGCCGCTGCCGGTGTCGGTGACCGAGAGCAGCAGGTATTCGCCCGGCGGCAGGTCGCGGTCCCAGGCGGCCTCCGCGGCCAGGCTGACGTTGCGCGTCTCGATCGTCAGCCGGCCGCCGTCGGGCATGGCGTCGCGGGCGTTGATGCAGAGGTTGAGCAGCGCGTTCTCGAGCTGGTTGGGGTCGACCAGCGTGGTCCAGAGCTCGGGCGCCTCCACCACTTGCAGGCGGATCGCCGGGCCGACGGTGCGGCCGATCAGCTCCTCCATGCCGCGGATGAGCTGGTTGATGTTCACCGGCTTGGGGTCGAGCGTCTGCCGCCGGGAGAAGGCGAGCAGCCGGTGGGTCAGGGCGGCGGCGCGCTTGGCGGCGCCGTGGGCGGCGACCAGGTAGCGGTCGACGTCCGCCAGCCGGCCCTGGCCGATGCGGGTGCGGATCAGCTCCAGGCTGCCGGTGATGCCGGCGAGCAGGTTGTTGAAGTCGTGCGCGATGCCGCCGGTGAGCTGGCCCACGGCCTCCATCTTCTGGGACTGCCGCAGCGCGTCCTCGGCCTGCCGCAGCGCCTCGGCCTGGGCCTTCTCGGCGGTGACGTCGCGGCCGACGCCGCTCAGCCGCAGGCTGCCGGGCTCCGGCGCCAGGGTCCAGGCGATCCAGCGCCAGGCCTCCTCCCCCGCCGCCGCCAGCCGGCATTCGACCCGCGCCGAGAGGTTGCCCGAGCGCATGCGCGCCAGCGCCGCGGCCATGGCCGGCCGGTCCTCCGGATGCACCAGGTCGATGAAGCGGGTCCGCAGCAGCGCCGCCTCGTCCCGCCCGAGCAGGCGCTGCCAGGAGGGGCTGACCCGCAGCAGGCAGCCGTCGTATTCCGCGACCACCAGCAGGTCCTCGCTGAACTCCCAGAGCCGGTCGCGCTCGGCGGTGCGCACCGCCACCTGGGTCTCCAGCGTCTCGGCCAGGGTGCGCAGCGCCGCCTCGGTGCGCTTCGCCGCGGTGACGTCGTAGATGACGCCGACGAAGCGCAGCCCCGACCGGTCGGCGTCGCGGAGGAATTCGCCGCGCCGCGTCAGCCAGCGCACCTCCCCGGTGTCCGGCCGGGTGAACTCGCACTCCAGCGGCGGCGCCGGGCCGGGCAGGGGCCGGGCGCCGGGGTCGATGATCAGCGGATGCGGCGGCAGCACCAGCGCGTTCACCGTGGCCAGCGGCAGGTCGCGGGCCGGTTGCAGCCCCAGCAGGTGGCAGAATTGCGGGGAGACCGAGACGGTGGCGAAGCCGTCGACGTATTCGAAGGCGCCGACGCCGCCGGCCGTCTGGGCGATGCGGAGCTGTTCCTCGACGCGCTTCTGCTCGGTGATGTCGACCAGCGCGCCGACGAAGCGCGCCGGCCGCTCCTGCTCGTCCAGCTCGCAGCGGCCGCGGGCCTGGACCCAGCGCACCGGCCCGTCGGCCAGCAGCAGGCGGTACTCCTTCGAGAAGACCTCGGCGCCGCGCAGCATGCCGCCGACCGCGAGGCGGATGCGGGCCTGGTCCTCCGGATGGATGGCGGCGAAGAAGGCGGCGGTGCCGACGCCCCGCGCCATCGCCTCCGGGTCGAGGCCGTGCAGCGCGGCGAAGCGCGCGTCGCCGAAGAGCCGGCGGTCCGCGATGTGCCAGTCCCAGCCCGCCGCGGTGCCGGACATCGCCAGCGTCGCCTGCAGCCGCAGGTTGGTCTCGTCGAGCCGTCGGTAGCGCTCGTCGGAGCGGGCCTGGGAGGAGGCGGCGTACTGGGCCACGGTGACGTCGCTCAGCGTCGCCACGAAGTAGCGCAGGCAGCCGGTCTCGCCCGCCACCGGGGTGATGCTCATGTGGCACCAGAAGGGGGTGCCGTCCTGGCGGTAGTTGAGCATCTCGGCTTCCGCCGGCTGCCCCGCCCGCAGCGCGAGGCGGACCCGCGCCACGGTCGTCCGGTCGGTGCCGGGGCCCTGCAGCAGGCGGCAGTTGCGCCCGGCGACCTCGGCCGCGGCATAGCCGGTGAGGCGGGTGAAGGCGGCATTGGTGAAGACGATGGGCAGGTCGGGGGCATCGGCCGCGGCGACCACCATGGCCAGGCCGGAGCGTTCCAGCGCCAGGAACATGGCGCCGGCCAGCGGCCGCAG
Source organism: Paeniroseomonas aquatica (assembly GCF_030409335.1). Lineage (GTDB taxonomy): Bacteria > Pseudomonadota > Alphaproteobacteria > Acetobacterales > Acetobacteraceae > Belnapia > Belnapia aquatica. The sequence goes on along the minus strand of NZ_JAUFPN010000150.1, from coordinate 10,415 downwards.
GTCCTCGATGCCGATCGGCAGGGCTTCAGATGGCATGGCCGGTGTCGTCGTTCATGACGCGGGTGATGAAGTCCTGGATCAGCGCCCGCAGCGTCGCCAGCGACGGCAGGTCCATGATCAACGCGATATAGCCACGGATCTCGCGGTCGAGCAGGGAAAAATTGATGTAGAGGAACAGCACCAGGTCGTCCTGCCCGGCCACCGCGGCGGGGCGGAACAGCCGCTCGCCGTCGCCGCGCAGCACCTCCGGCAGCGACATGCTCAGCGGCTGGCGCAGCATGTTGGCCATGGTCGCGAGGCAGCCGTTCAGGATGACGTTGCCGGTCTCGGCCAGCGCCTCCTGCTCGATCTCGCCGAGCGCGTCCTCGGGCATCTCCTCCCCGACCACCGCGCGGACCAGCTGCAGGCTCTTCGCCTGGGGGAAGATCAGCATCGCCTGGCCGGAGAAGACGCCGGCGAAGCCCTGCCGCACGGCGATCAGCTCCTGGCCCTCGCGCTCGCCGACCAGCGCCGCGGCGATGCGCTGGCTGATGAGCTCGATGGAGGGGACCGAGAGCAGCACCTGCTCCCCCACCATCCGGCGCAGCCCGACCGCGGCGCGGCTGACGCCGATGTTCACCAGCTCGGTCAGCGCGTCCCGCTCGAGCTCGGTCAGCACCGCCTCGGTCGAGGTCACTGCGGGGCGACCCGCAGCCGCAGCGCGGCGCCGGAGAGGAAGCCGCGCAGCCCGTCCTCGGTCAGCGGTTTGGCGACGAAGGCGGCGCCCACCGCGCGGGCGCGGGCGATGACCTCGTCCTGGATGTTGGCGGTGATGAGCGCCAGCGGCATGGCCGGGCGCCGCGCGCGCAGCGCCGCCGCCAGCTCCAGCCCGTCCATGCCGGGCATGTTGAAGTCGAGCAGCGCGACGTCGACCTGCTGCGCCGCGACGATCGCCAGCGCCTCCTCGGCGTTGCCGGCCTCCAGCCGCTCCCAGTCCGGCTGCAGGGCGCGGACCGTCCTGCCGGCCACCAGCCGGGCCAGCTTGCTGTCGTCGACGATCAGGATCACCGTGGCCATGTCATCGCTCCGTCGCGCCCGCACGCGCTCATGCCGGGAAGGTCCGCACCGCGGCCATGTCGTAGCCGCACCGCCGGCACATTGACAGGACGGCGTTGCCGTATTGCATCAATTTGGCTCAGGCCGCGGCGGCCCGGCCAGCAGGGGCAGCAGCCAGCGGGTCACGAAGGGGTCGGCCGCCGGGCCGAGGACCTCGGGCCGCAGCGCCAGCAGGACCTGGACGACCGAGGCATGCAGCCCCTCCGCCGCCCGCAGGTCCACCGGCCGCCGCGGCTCGGCCTGCAGCAGGGCCAGCAGGGCCTCGGCATCCTCGACCGCGGAGGCGCCGCGCAGCCGGATGGCGCCGTCCTCGAGCGCCACGCTCATGCCGCCGGCTCCGCGCCGACCAGCTCCGGCAGGTCGAGCACGATCAGCACCCGGCCGTCGCCCAGCGGCGCCGCGCCGAGCAGGCCGGGCATGCCGGCGAGCAGCCCGTCCAGCGGCCGCAGCAGCACGTCCAGCCGCCCGGCGACGCCATCCACCTCGAGCCCGACCGGCTGGCCGGCGCAATCGGCGATCAGCACCTGGGCGTGCCGGCCGCGGCGCGGCGGCGCCGGCCGCCGCAGCAGGCCGGCCAGCCGCAGCAGCGGGATGGTGCGGTCCTGGCGCACGAAGGCCTCGCCGTGGCGGAGCCGCTGGATGTCCCCGAGCGGGATGCGGGCGGTCGCCAGCACCGCATCGATCGGGATGCCGAAATCCTCCTCGCCGAGCCGGACGGTCAGCACGGTGGTGACGACCACCGCCCGCGGCAGGGCGATGCGCACCGTCGCACCCCGGCCGGGGCGGCTGGCCAGGGTGACGCGGCCGCCCATGCCCTCCACCGCGCTGCGCACCGCGGCCATCCCGACGCCGCGGCCGGACAGCTCGGTCACCGCCGCGGCGGTGGAGAAGCCGGGGGCGAAGACGAGGTCGGCCGCGGCGGCGTCGTCCAGCGCGTCGATCGCCGCCGCCGGCAGGAGCCGCCGCTGCTTCGCCGCCTGGCGCAGGCGGGCGGCATCGAGGCCGCCGCCGTCGTCGGCGACCAGGACCAGGATCCGGTCGCCCTCCCGCCGCGCCTCGAGCCGCAGCCGCCCGGCCGCCGGCTTGCCCGCGGCGAGGCGGGCGGCGGCCGGCTCCACCCCATGGTCGATGGCGTTGCGCAGCACGTGCAGCAGCGGCTCGAACAGCCCGTCGACCAGGGATTTGTCCGCCTCCACCGCCTCGCCCAGGATCTCGAGCTCGATGCTCTTGCCCAGCCGGGCGGCGGTCTCCCGCACCAGCCGGGGGAAGCGGCGGAAGCAGCGCGACAGCGGCGTCATCCGCAGGTCGAGGACGGCGCGGTGCAGCCGGCGGACGACGCGCTCCAGCTCCGCCTCGCCGGGGCCGAGCGCCTGGCGCAGCGCCGGGTCCCGGGCGGCGGCCCGGGCGGTCGCCTGGGCGAGGGCGTTGCGCGCCACCACCAGCTCGCCGGCGAGGTCGAGCAGCCCGTCGATCCGCCGGGCATCGACCCGCAGGCTGCGCGTGGCGGCCTCGCCCTCCGGCTCCGGCGGCGGCTCGGCCGGCGGCTCGGGCGGCGCCTCGGGCGCTGCCTCGGGCAGCGCGACCAGCTCGGCCTGGTCGGCGACGAAGCGCAGCGCCTGGCGCAGCGCCGCGGCGGGGGCGGTGCTCAGCGCCTCGATCGCCAGGTTGCAGGTGAAGGGCTCGACGGCCTCCGCCGCCCAGGGCTCGCGCAGCGCCAGGTGCAGCGCGGCCAGCCCCGGCAGCGTGCGCAGCAGGGCGACGGGATCCTCGCCGAGGAAGAAGCAGTCCGCGGCGGGCAGGAAGCGCAGCGCGGTCAGCGGCAGGCCCGCCGCCCGCGCCGCGGCCACCGCGGCCGCCTCCCGCGCCAGCAGGGCGGGCAGCCAGGGCGCGGCGGGCGCTTCCCCCGCCGGGGCCAGCAGCCGGCGCAGCCCGGCCTCGAGCCGCCCGGCCTCGGCCGCCGCGGCGGCCGGCAGCGCGCCGCCGTGGCCGAGGCCGCCGATCCAGCGCCCGGCGGCATCGAGGCAGCCGAGCAGCGCGTCGCACAGCATCCGGTCGGCCGGGCGCCGGCCCTCCCGCACCGCGCCCAGCAGGTCCTCCGCCGCATGCAGCACCCGGCCCAGCGGGGCGAGGTCGAACAGCGCCACCGAGCCCTTCAGCGTGTGGAAGGCGCGGAAGGCGCTCTCGAGCCGGGCGGCGTCGGCCGGGTCGCGCTCGAGCGCCAGCAGGTCCTCGGCCGCCTGCTCCACCAGCTCCGGCGCCTCGACCAGGAATTGCTCGAGCAGCTCGTCCATCAGCCGGCCGCCGCGAGGGGCCGCTGGTAGACGATGGCATCCGCGAAGCGGCGCAGGGTGAAGCGCTCCGAGATGCGGGCCATCGACTCGCTGTGGCCGAGGCAGAGGAAGCCGCCGGGGTTGAGCGCCTCCAGCAGGTGCTGCGCGGCCAGGAGGCGTGAGGCCTCGTCGAAGTAGATCAGCACGTTGCGGCAGAAGATGACGTCGAAGCGGCCCTGGGCGGCGACGCTGGCCGCATCCACCAGGTTGGCCCGGGTGAAGTGCACCGATTCCCGCAGGTCCCGGATGATGCGGCGGCGGCCGTCCCGCGCCGGCTCGAAGTACTGCTCCAGCACCTCGGGTCCGAGCCGGGCCAGCGCCCGCTCGCCGAAATCCCCGGCCAGCGCCGCGGCCAGCGCCTGGGTGTCGATGTCGGAGCCGACGATCTCGATGTGGTAGGCATCGACCAGCGGCCAGTTCTCCAGCAGCCAGAGCGCGATGGAATAGGGCTCGTCGCCGGTCGAGCACGGCACCGACCAGATCCGCACGAGGTCGCCGGGGCCGCGCCGGGCGACGATCTCGGGCAGCAGCGACCGGCCGAGGCATTCGAGCTGGTGCAGCTCCCGGTAGAAGTAGGTCTCGTTGACCGTGAAGCTGTTGATGAGCTGCTCCAGCTCCGGCCCGCCGGCGCGCAGCAGGGCGAGGTAGCCGGCGATGCTCGGCGTCCCGGTCGCCGCCATGCGCTGGATCAGCCGGCGCTCGACGTAGTAGCGCTTGGCCTCGCCGTAGGCGATGCCGGTGCTGCGGTAGACCAGCTGGCAGAGCCGCTCCAGCTCCTCCGCGCTCAGGGCGCCGGGGCCGGCCGGCGGCGCGTCGTTCATCGCAGCCAGCCCAGCAGGGTCGCGGCGATGGCCTCGAGCGGCACCACCGCCTCGGCGCCGCCGGCCCGGACCAGCTCGCCCGGCATGCCCCAGACCACCGCGGTCTCCTCGGCCTCGGCGATGGTGCGGCCGCCCCCGGCGCGCAGCCGGGTCATGGCCGCGGCGCCGTCGTGGCCCATGCCGGTCATCAGCACCCCGACCAGCCGCGGCGCGCCGAGGTGCTGCAGCGCCGAGTTCACCAGCCGGTCGACGCTGGGATGCCAGGGATAGCCCGGCAGCGCGGGGGCGGCCTGGACCACCGGGCCGCCGGGCCGCATCGCCAGGACGATGTCGGCATCGCCGCGGCCGATGTAGACATGGCCGGGCCGCAGCGGCTGCGGCCGGACCACCTCCTCGACCGTCAGCGCGCAGAGCCGGTCCAGCCGCCGCGCCAGCGGCCCGGTGAAGACCGCCGGCATGTGCTGGGCGACCAGGATGGGCCAGGGGAAATCCGCCGGCAGCGGCGAGAGCAGGGCATCCAGCGCCGGCGGGCCGCCGGTCGAGGTGCCCACCAGCACGACGCGGTCCGGCGCGGCCTGCGGGCGGGGCAGGGGCTGGGGCAGGGCCTGGGGCTGGGGCTGGGGCTGGGGCCGCGGTTCCGCCGCCCGGGCGGCGCCGGGCGGCGGAACGCCCTGGCGCACCAGCGGTGCGACGGTCTCGCGCACCAGCGGTGCGACGGCATGCCGCACCCGCTCGGCCAGCCGCAGCGAGCGGCGGAGCCGGGCCTGCGCGGCGGCGCGGACCTTGCGCACCAGCAGCGGCCCGAGCTCGTCGATCGCCAGCGAGATGGCGCCCGCCGGCTTGGCGATGAAGTCCACCGCGCCGAGCTGCATCGCCTCCAGCGTCGCGTCGGCCCCCGCCTCGGTCATGGCCGAGACCATGACCACCGGGCAGGGCCGCTCGAGCATGATGCGGTCGAGGCAGGCGAGCCCGTCCAGCCGCGGCATGTGGATGTCGAGGGTGATCACGTCCGGCCGGAATTCGGCGAGGCAGGCCAGCGCCTCCAGCCCGTCGCGGGCGAAGGCCAGGGTGAAGTCGGCCTCGCCGGCGAAGACCGTCGCCAGCAGCCGGCGCATCAGCGCCGAATCATCGACGACAAGAAGCCGGATCACGCGGCGGGCACGGCGGCGGCGATGCCGGCCAGCAGGTCGCGCTCCGCCCGGTCGAGCAGCGCCCGGGGCTCGATCAGCAGCACCATGCGGCCATCCCCGGCGAGGGTGGCGACGCGGTCGAAGACCTGGCCGCCGGCCTCGTCGCCCAGCGCGGGCACCGGCGCGATCTCGGCGGCCGCGATGCGGCGCAGCTCGCTGGCGGCATCCACCGCGAAGCCGGCCTGCAGCCCGTCGACGGTGACGACGATGATGCGGCCGCGGCCGCCGGCCTGGCCGGCGACCTCGAAGCGCCGGCGCTGGTCGATGACCGGCACCACCCGGCCGCGCAGGGTCATCACCCCCAGCAGGAAGTCCGGCGCCCGCGGCACCCGGGTGAGGGCAGGGGGGTGGCGGATCACCTCGTCCACCGTGGCGACGGGCAGGCCGTAGTGCTCCGCGCCCAGGCGGAACAGGATGAACTGCTGCCCCTCGGCGGTGCCGTCCTCGCTGGTCATGGCATGCGCGTCCTGGTCGGGGCCGGTGAGCAGGCGGGCGGCGGTCGCCGGGTCGAACAGCCCCTCGGTCGAGAGGATGGAGACCAGCCGCCGGCCGCCGTCGTGGCGGACGATGGCCTCGATGCGGGCCTCGCCGGCGCCGCGGGTGAGCACCGCCGGCACCGGCTCCACCGCCTCGCCCGGCACCCGCCAGATGGCCTGCAGCGCATCCACCACCAGACCGACCCGGTGCCCGCCCGGCCGCCCGCCGAGCCGGGCGACGATGATCCGGGCCTCCCGCCGGTCCGGCGCCGGCAGCCCGAGCAGCGCCCGCAGCGAGACCAGCGGCAGCAGCCCGCCGCGGCGCTGCATCACCCCGGTCATGGCGGCATCCGCCGCCGGCAGGCCGGTGACCTCGGCCGGCATCCGGGCGACCTCGAGCACCCGCTCGAGCGGCAGGGCATAGTGCTGCCCGGCCAGGGTGAAGCCGAGCAGCGCCAGGGCCTGCTCCGGGGCGGCGGCCGGCGCGGCGGTTGGGGCCGGCGGCGGCGCCTCGGCCCGGCGCAGCGCCTGGGCGAAGTCCCGCGCCAGCAGCGGCGCGAGCTCGAGGCGCCGCTGCCCGGCGGCGGGCGCCAGGCCGGCCACCGCATCGACCAGCAGCCCGACCCGCTGGCCCCGCTGCAGGACGATGATGCGCGCGGCCGGGGTGGCCGCGGCCTGGGCCAGGCCGAGCAGCCCGGCCAGCGAGACCACCGGCAGGATGCCGCCGCGCAGGGCGATGAGGCCGAGCAGGCTGGCCGGGCCCTGCGGCAGCCGGGTGACCGGGCGCAGGCGGATGATCTCGGCCACCTCGGCGGCGGGCAGCGCCAGGGTCTCCGCGGCGACGCGGAAGCACAGCACCTCGGTGGCCGTCACCCCGGCGGCGGCGGTGCCCATGGGCCTCAGCCGTCCGTGCCGTTCAGCTCGTCGGCCAGGCCGGCGATCTCCTCGATCGCCACGGCGAGGTCCTCGGTGCCGCGGGCCTGCTGCCGGGCGGCGGCGGCGGCCTCGATCGCGGCGCTGCCGGCCTCCTCGGCGGCGACGGCGATCTGCCGCGTGCCGGTCAGGACCTCGCGGATCGAGGCGCTGATCGCGCCCGCGCCGGTGCGGATCTCCTCGGCGCCGGCGCGCAGCCCGGCGGTGTCGGCGATGGCGGCGGCCAGGCGCTGCACGATCGCCTCGCTCTTGCTGCGCTCGGCGCGGGAGGCGCCGGCGATCTGCAGCAGCTCGCGCTGCACCGCGGCGACCTGGTCGCCGATGAGGCGGACGACGTCCTTCATGCGGTCGGCGTTCTCGGCGGAATCCCGCGCGAGGTTGCGGATGTCGGTCGAGACGGTGGCGAAGCCGCGCCCGGCCTCCCCGGCGCGGGCCGCCTCGACCGCGCCGCTGACCGCCAGCATGTTGGTCTGCACCGCGACGAGGGCGATGCGGTCGACGATCTTGCCGATGCGGCGGCCGGCGCCCTCGACCGAGGCGATCAGCGCGCCGACCGCCTCGGCATCCCGCAGGGCGGCGTCGATGCTGCCGCCGAGCCGGGCGATGGCGTCGCGGCCCTCGGCCAGCAGCGGCGCGACCTTCGCCATGCGCGCCCCGGCGCCGGCCGCGGCGGTGTCGGTCGCGCTGGCGGCGGCCTCGATCTGCGCCATGGCCGTGGTCGAGTCCTGGGTCGTGCCGGCCTGGGCCTGGGCGCCGCGGCTGACCTGGTCGATCGCGATCATGATCTCGCCGGCGGCGCCGGACAATTCCTGGACGGTGGCCGAGAGCTCCTCGGCGGCGGAGGCGATGTGCTCGATGCGGGAGGCGCTGGCGGCGCCGGCCTGCAGCTCGGCCGCCAGCCCGGCCAGGGACTGCGCCGCCTGCTGGCTCTGGTCGAGGGCGGTGCGCTGCTGCTGCACGGCGCGCTGCGCCTCGGCCGCGGCCGCGGCCTGCTGCTCGGCGGCGCTGGCCACCTTCTCGGCGCCGCGCTGGGCCTCGCGGGCGCTGGCGTCGGCCTCGACCGCGGCGAGCAGCACGGCCTGGGCGACCTCGGCGATGACGTGCATCTCGCCGCGCACGGTCTCGAGCGTGGCGACCACGCCGCGGCCGGCCTCGGCATCCGCCTGGGCCTGGGTCGCCATCGCCTTGATGCGGGCGGCGATCTCGAGGACCTCGGCGCGGATCGCGTCGGTGATGCCCTGCACCTCCCCGGCGCTGCGCTCGGAGGTCTCGGCGAAGGCGCGGACCTCGTCGGCCACGACGGCGAAGCCGCGGCCCTGCTCGCCGGCGCGGGCGGCCTCGATGGCGGCGTTGAGGGCGAGCAGGTTGGTCTGGTCGGCGATGTCGCCGATGGTGGTGGTGATCTCGTCGATGCTGCCGACCTGCTGCTCGAGGGTGGTGACCACCTCGACCGAGCGGATCTGCCGCGCCGCGTTGTCCTGGAACCAGCCGGTGGAGGCATCGATCTCGACGCCCACCTCGGTCAGCAGGGTTTGCAGCGCATCGGCCTTGCGCCGCGACTGCTCGGCCCGGCCGCGGGCCTGCGAGAAGGCGCCGACCAGGCTGTCGATCGCCGCCTGCGACTGCTGCGAGGCGCCGGCGGTCTCCTCGGCGGCGGCGGCGATCTGCTCGAGCGCCTGGCGCAGCTGCTCGGCCGCGGCGCCGGCCTCGGTGATGCCGGCGGCCAGCTCCTCGGTCGCCCCGCCGATGCGTTCGGCGGCCTTCTCCCGGCGGGCGCGCGCCCGGTCCTGGCCGCGCCGCTGGACCTGGCCGGCCCTGGGCGCGACGTTCGCCTCGACCGCCGGCCTGGCGGGCGCCGCGACGCCGAGGCGGCTGATGTCGGCAGTCTTGACCAGGGCCATACCACGCTCCGCGGACGGGAGGCCCCGCACTACCATGTCCGGCCCCGGAACGCATCACGCGACACCGGACCACATGGGTATCGATTGCAGAACGTGATGGATGCATCAACCAATGGGGTTATATCGCATTTGGTTGATGATGGTGTAAGTAACGTTCTTGCCGTTCTTTGGTGCAAGCACCCGCCACCGGGTCGGAACCGGCCTTCGGCGCCTGCTGGCACCGCCTGCAACAAAGGCGACTGCGCCATGACTTGCCGGGACCTGTCGCACCGCGACGTATCGCATCGGCAACCAGCAGCGGGGCGGGCCTGTGCATGTCGCCGGCGCTAGAGATCCGGGCCGAGCGGCTGGCGACGGTGTTCCGGCAGGTGCCGCTGGCGGTCGGCGTCTCGGTGGTCAATGCCGCGATCATGGTCGCGCTGCTCGGCGCCGTGCTGCCGCCGGCCGGGCTGGCCGCCTGGTTCGCGGCCGGCCTCGGCCTCGGCGCGCTGCGGCTGCTGGCCTGGCGGGCGCATGCGCGGGACGCCGCCCCGGCGGCGCGGCTGGCCCGCTGGGAGGCGGCCGGCTGCATCCTGGCCGCCCTGGCGGGGCTGCTCTGGGGCGGCGGCGCGGCCTGGCTCTGGCCGGCCTCCGAGACGCACCAGATGCTCTGGGTCTTCGTCGTCGGCGGGATGTGCGCCGGGGCGGCCGCGCTGCACTACGCCCACCTGCCGACGGTGCTGTGCTTCACCCTCTGCGCCGGCGGCCCGATCGCCGGCCGCCTCGCCGCGGAGGGCACCGGCCGCGGCCTGGCGGCGGGCGCGATGATCGGCGTCTTCCTGCTGGCGCTGACCATCAGCTGCCGCCGCTCCAGCGCGCAGTTCGGCGAGTACCAGCGGCTGCGCGTCGCGCTGCTCGAGCAGCGCCGGGAACTCGAGGCGCTGGACGCCCGGCTGCGCGCCGAGGTGGCCGAGCACCGCACCACCGAGGCGAGCCTGCGGCAGGCCCAGAAGATGGAGGCGATCGGCCAGCTCACCGGCGGCATCGCGCACGACTTCAACAACCTGCTGACCGTGGTCCTCGGCAGCCTGGCGCTGCTGCGCAAGCGCCTGCCGCCCTGCGACGCGCGGATCGCCCGGCTGCTCGACAACGCCGCGGAGGGGGCGACGCGCGGCGCGGCGCTGACGCAGCGCCTGCTGGCCTTCAGCCGGCGCCAGACCCTGCATCCCGCCGCCGTCGACCTCCCGCGGCTGGTGCAGGGCATGTCCGACCTGCTGCGCCAGTCGCTCGGCCCGGCGCACGTGCTGCGGACCCGCTTCCCGCCCGGGCTCGCCGCCGCCTGCGTCGATGCCAACCAGCTGGAGCTGGCGCTGCTGAACCTGGCGCAGAACGCGCGCGACGCCATGCCGGACGGCGGCACCATCGACATCACCGCCGAGCCGCAGCGCCTCGGCGCCGGCGAGGTCCCGGGGCTGGCGCCGGGATGCTACCTCGCCCTCGCGGTCGCCGACCACGGCAGCGGGATGGATGCCGAGACCCTGGCGCGGGCGACCGAGCCCTTCTTCACGACCAAGGGGATCGGCCGCGGCACCGGCCTCGGTCTGCCGATGGTGCAGGGCCTGGCGGCGCAGTCCGGCGGCGCCTTCGCCCTGCGGAGCGCGCCGGGCGCCGGCACCGTCGCCACGCTGTG
>NZ_JAUFPN010000015.1 GCF_030409335.1 Paeniroseomonas aquatica | reverse complement strand
GCCCTGGGCCGGGAGGGGCGTCGCTCCCTTGGGGTCGCGCGTCACTTTCACCTCGGCGGCTGGCTGAGCCGCCCAGCTCGTCGCGTAGCCCGGCAGGGTCTGCGGGTTCGCCGGAGCCTTGTCGACGCGAGGGACCGTCGCCGGCAGCGGGCCGGGGATCTGGGGCAACTCGATCCCAGATGGGAGCGGGGGTTTCGGCATCGTTTTGTCTCCTGATTTCGGCCACCCTCGCCGTGAGGCGGGCCATGCGCTCTGGATCTACGGCATCCAGTTCGTTCTCGAATCTGACTTCCTGGGCGCGGAGCTGCATAGATGCATCACGAGCTAACTGCTCGCGCCTCTCCGCTAAGCGACGCTCAATCGATTTGGCGTCGCAGCGGGCCCCCACATGGCCCCCTTTATAAGTCGTCTCTTCGTCGCCACCGTCCCAGCTGGTCTTTAGACCGTACGAAATGCCGGTGACTTTGCTGCCGCCGATGGATATGCGCGTGTTAATCCCATCCTTCTCGAGGATAGTTCGCAAACTGTCGGGCGTGCCATCACTGCGGCGGATTGCCAGATCAACCGCCCGGGCGATTTTTGCTTTAGGCGCTTCGACACCCCGTTGCGCCCATAGTTCGCGTTCCGCCCGCTTCATTTTAAGGCCGGCGCGAATACCAGCGCCGGCTTTCTCGGTTTCAAGATTCGGGCCTTTAGTAATGGTCAGGCCATATTTGCGTTCCAACTCCTGGGTTGCCCTTGTCGCAACCAATGCCTCGTTGACCCCGTGCCACAAATGGCCATCTAACCCGATCCGGCTAGTGATTATGTGCACATGCTCGCAATGAGTGTCGTCGTGCCGGATCACAACAAACTGATGTTTTTCCGGATCCAAGTCTATTTTCCGCATAAATGCGTGGGCCAGTTCATTCCATGCTTCCGGGCTTAGATGCTCCCCTGGTGGCAGGGAAAGCGTTGCATGTAGAACAGGCCTTTTGACTTCGCGCCTTTGTCGACGGGAGGCGCCGAATTCCCTCGCCAATTGGCTGGGGTTTCGCCCCTCCATATTGCCGCCAACAATCTCGCACTTCAGGCCTCGATCTAGCGCGTAGCGCAATAGACCGGCAAATCCCCCACCCCGTTTGACGTTTGATTTCATGAGCCGTCCGCCCACGTCATCGGAGCATCAGGATCTATTTCATCCGGCAAGTCGCTGAGGTCGCTTCCGTCCCATGCTTCCTCCTCGCCATCCGAGCCGAGCTCTACATCCTCGACCGCTTCACCGAATGCCTCGTGCCAGCGCCGTTCTGCCTCCTCCGCCTCCTGCCGAGATGCCCTGTCTAGGCCGATTAACGCGAGCCGAAGTGCTCGCAACTCCGCTCGCACGGCCTCCAGTAGGAATTCCAAAGATGGATTCAAATGAGGATAAATCTTAGCTAGGTTTCCGCCCGCTGCTGCCTTGGCTAACGTCGTAAAACAGCCCGCCCATTTTCCGAGGTGGCTCCAAGCCGCTCTGTTGACGGCTGGGACGATCTTCCACTCGCCCCCCATCGACCTGGTCAGGAGGAAGCGGCCGAGGGCTCGGCTGAGCCCGGCCTTGCCGGCCTCAGCCTCTAGCCAGGCGTNGGAATTCCAAAGATGGATTCAAATGAGGATAAATCTTAGCCAAGTTGCCGCTCGCGGCGGCTTTCGCCAGGATGGTAAAACAGCCCGCCCATTTTCCGAGGTGGCTCCAAGCCAGTCGATTTATCGCGGGGATGATTTTCCACTCCCCTCCCATGGACCTGGTGAGCAAGAACCGTCCAAGCGCTCGGCGCAGGCCAGCCTTGCCGGCCTCTGCCTGTAGCCACTCAAATTCTGTGGGCGTCAGAAGTAGCGTCAGCCTCACCGTCCGGCTCGCCTCAGGCGTCTTTTTCGGGGCGCCGCGCCGTTTGCCTCTAACCGTCGCAGTCACAAGCCAGCCCTCCTAGACGGCTTCGCAGTGGTGCTAGGCCGGTACCCTTGCGGTACGCTGGCGGTACCGTGGTGGTACCGTCCATAGCGTAAAACTTTACGTCGCGGGCGGCCGAAACCGCCGCGGAAGCGGCCCGCCCGGAAGGGCGGAAACACCCTCGCCTCCGGCGAGGGTCGGCACCACAGGTGCCGGGGAGTGGGGGGAGGCTCCGGAGCGCAGCGATCGGAGGGGCATTAAATGTCGAAGACATTTAGTCGTCCCTCCCACCGGTTTCCTAACCTCCCAAAGCCAATATGCCGCCCCAATAGGAAACGACAACCTAAGACGTCGCCCTATCCAAGAATGATCTTTCGGCGGATCACTCGCACCTAGCCGTCAAACCTGCCTGTGCTGATCTCCAGTTGGAGGACGGCCAATAGAGGGGGCGTTCCTTTGCTTTGGTACATGCAGCATGCCAGTCATTGCTGACCGGCATGATAGGACGCAGATTGGCTTAGTCGGCACTAGCTGTCAGACCTGGTTGTCGCAAAAACAGAGGCTCAGAGCTGATGGCCGAACTCCCGCTCACCGACCCCAACGCCCCTCCCCGACGCCAAAGCCGGACAGCTGCTGGACGGCGAGCAAAGTTAGTGCGCGGGGTGATTGGCGCCACCGTTCGAATTGTCCGGCTCACCGTAACCAGGCAGGACGAAGACGGTCAGCCATTTAGAACGTCAATCAGCCTCGATGGAGCGCTGGTGGATCTGGCGGCACAACTCTGGGGCGGTGAGGTTTCGGCTCGATCACGGTTAGTCCGGATGGCTGAAACGTTCTGGCTAATGGATAGGCAGGTTAGACAGCGTACCCAGGCCTCTGGTTTGACCCACCACCCTCCCCGCTCTGTCTCGCGCCACATTCAGAGTGAGGTAGCGCTGGCTGCAACTGCTCGAATAGCAGAGTTGACCCGCCAAGCAACGCTTGCCCTACCTGCACCCACTCCGAAAAAACGGCCATAGGACCGACGTGACTGTAACCGGATTACCCTGAAAGCTGCGGTATAACTACTTTTCGCGGTGTAAATCGGTTGTGCCAATGCTCTCCGACCACAACCTCATAAATTGGGGTTGAAGGCACGGAGGCAAAAAGCCAAACCTTGCAAAGCAGCAGAAATCTATTTTGAAACTCAACTGGCCCAATAGATATTTCGTGCAAATTTAGGCTTGGATATTTTTGAATATCCTTCTCGCAGCCAATAAACATTGACCACAATTTATCCTCAAAATCAAATTTGTCATTCAGTATTGTTTGCTTCAATAAAGGAGAAAAGGTGCCCAAGCCGTACTCTGCAACTGCGTAACTATGAGCGATTTTTGATAACGTTCTAACCACTGGTTCAAATCCCACCCAAGGAGGACCATCCACCGCAGGATATTTCTTCAAAGGGTCAGTGTTCCAAATTCTAACTGATGCCTTAACGCCTTCAGGAGGCGGATTACCCGTAAAAATTCTAGGCCTTTCAAAATGTTCAAACATGGATATGAAGGGGTGCTCAGATGGAGTTAAATTACCCGCAAACTTACTGGGAGAGCCTTCTTTTCGTTCGCTGACAAATAGGGGTATTGTAGTTTTTCTGTTTTTCTTCCGACGACTTCCATAAACTCCCAAGTATGTTTTTAAGCCTCCGTGTGCCCCATTTATATAGCGAGCCTCAAATCTCGATGTTATCTCGGCACAGCTTTTGCTGCCCTTACAGCTGCTGGCTGGTAGGAGGATATTTCCCTGTAGTCCATCGGGTATAATATGCTCGTCAGATAATTCGACTTCCGGCGGCTTTCTCCCGCAATACATACAAGTTCCGATAGGCCTGTATCGTCGTTCAGTCGGCATAGTCTTCCTTCGATTTGGCAGAGCAGATAGGCGGCCATTACGAATACAGGGATCGCCCCCTAGGTCCTGTGGACTCTAGGGATTCCCGGATTGGTCGGGCTGTGATTCAACGCTGCTTTTTGGAGGCAGCGGATGGCCTTGCGAGACCGGCTGATCCTGAATGACAGCCAGTGGGCGCGGATGGCGCCACACATCATCGGCGACGAGCGGAGCCGCGGCACCTCCGGCCAGGACAACCGTCGCTTTGTCGAGGCGGTGCTCTGGATTGTCCGCACCGGCGCACCCTGGCGCGACCTGCCGGAGGCCTTCGGCCACTGGAACAGCGTCTTCCGCCGCTTCAGCCGCTGGAGCACCAAGGGCATCTGGCATCGCATCTTCGCCGCCATGGCCGAGGACCCGGACTTCGAATACCTGATCCTCGACAGCACCATCGTCCGCGCCCACCAGCACGCCGCCGGGGCAAAAAAGGGGCTGCAGATCAGGCCCTCGGCCGCTCGCGTGGTGGCTGGAGCACCAAGATCCACCTCGCCGTCCGCGGCCTCGGCTGCCCCGTCCGGATCGCCCTGACCGCCGGGCAGCGTGGCGATGCCCCACAGGCCGCCGCCCTGCTCGGCAAGGACCGACCAGGCTTCGTCCTGGCCGATACCGCCTACGATGCCGACCACTTCCGCGCCGCCATCGCCGAGGCCGGCGCCATCGCCGTCATCCCTAACAATCCCTCGCGGGCCACGAAGCTCGACCTCGACGAGGCGGTCTACGAGGAGCGCCACCTCGTCGAGTGTTGTTTCAGCAGGCTCAAGCACTTCCGCCGCGTTGCCACTCGGTACGAGAAGACCGCGCAGAACTATCTCGCCGTCGTGCTACTCGCCGCTACCATGCTGTGGCTACGGTAAATGTCCACAGAACCTAGGACCGGTTGTAGAACTTCTGATCGCTAGGTTGGAGGCTACTACCCAGGCAGTAGCCGACAATCCGTCCAACGCCACCCTCCTACCCCACGCTCTCAAACGAGATGGGATAAGACGCCTGGCAGCCCTCGGTCGGCAGGCTACGCTCGATCTTCCGCTAGCAGTGCCGGCGCGACAGAGCACTAAGACCAACCGCAGGACACAGGTGGACGCGGCTGATTGATCGCCATGTCGTCAGCCAGCACCCTGTCTCTATGGATGTCTGGCATCCTTCGGTTCGTTCAAGCACTGGTTGAGGAAGCAATATATCCGAAAGGAAGCCCCCCTTCCTGCCGTCTGCACTAGGCCAGACGCAGGCGCTTCAAAGCGCCTGCGTCTGGCCTGGAGAGATCTTAGGAGATCTCTCCAGGATAGATTCTAAGGACGGCTCGCATTGGAACACCTAAAAAACACTCTTAACCTACTGAAATCAAACAGTTATTCAGGTACCCCGATTTGCGCGGAATATAGGAGTTAGGAAGGGGGAATATAGGAGTTAGGAAGGGGGATATAGGAGTTAGGAAGGGGGAATATAGGAGTTAGGAAGGGGGGCGGAGGGTAGGGAGGTAAGAATATAGGAGTTAGGAAGGGGGGCCTGGCAGTCCGACATATGTGTGGGAAGGGGCCTTGGGCAGAAAATGGTTGCACGAAGCGCTTGCAACGACACCTCAAGGTGCGCCATAACTTCTGCCCGGGAAGACGGCGAGAGGGGATGAGATGGACGGCCGTGCGATAGCCATTCCCCGCGTGAAGTGGGGGACAAAGTTGAGCCTCGACGTCATCGAAGCCCTTCGGGCTGCGGGCTATGACACGCGCCAGGATCTCAATGAGATTGTGGAACGGCTGATCCGGGAGCACCTGCCAGCGCGCTATCTAGCGGAGGGGCTCACTCGCGCGACCCAGATCGTGGAGGCCTCGCCGACATAGCCTAAAACAAAACGGGCTCGGTTCGTCTCACCGAACCAAGCCCGTTCCGCTTCTCACAACAAGGGCTGCTGCTACAGCCCGGGTGCCAAGCATCATTTTATGCAAGTGCATCTAAAACGCAAGAGATGGGTGCCCTCTTATGCCTTCGCCTTATGAAGCGTCTCTCGTGGACGTCAAAACCGCCTCCGGACCATTGGTTGATGTCGTGGGGCGGTATGTGCGTCTCCAGCGTCGTGGCCGAATTTCCGAGGCTTGCTGCCCGTTTCATCAGGAGCGGACGCCGTCCTTCGTTGTCTACCCTGACCATTTCCACTGCTACGGCTGTGGCGCGCACGGGGATGTCTTTGATTTCGTGGCTCGCGCGGAGGGCCGGCAGCTCGGCGACGTCATGCGCCAGATGCGGAACCAGAGCGGTGTCGGCGCCACCCCTTCCCCAGAGGCCCGAGCGCGTATTCGCCTCATGCAGGAGGCAGCCGAGGCCGCCTCGAATGAGCCGGACCCCTATGAGATCGTCTCACCGGTTCCGGCCGGGGTGCCTCCGCTGTGGCAAGGTGGCGGGCAGCCTACCGCGAGGATACTGAAGCCCGGCGCCGCTCTGGGCGAGGCACTCAGCAGCCAGCTACCCGTCGAAGCCGTGCATGAATACCGGGGATACCACGGCGAACTGCGCGGCTTCGTCGTGAGAACCCCGCGCAACCGGCGGACTGGCAAAAAAGGCGCTCATCAGGTTGCCTGGGCCCGTAATGTCCGCCTTGCAGATGGCTCCGTGACGGAGGGCTGGACGTTCGTGAGCTACCCGGAGCCGCGCGCCGTCTATGGGGCTCCCCTAGTCACCCACGCGCGGGAGGAAGGCAAGCCCCTCCGGTATCTGATCGTCGAAGGCGAGAAATGCCAGGAAGCCGGGCAGGCCTCCGACTTGGCGCGCGATTGGATCGTGGTGAGCTGGGTCGGAGGTAGCAATGCGTGGCTCCGGACCGATTGGGCCCTAATCGCGGAGGGTGATGAGGTCGCGTTGTGGCCAGATGCCGACGAGAGCGGCGTAGGTCACGCAACCATGGTGGGGATTGGACAGCACCTCATCGCCCTGGGGTGCCGCAATCTCAAATGGATCACCCCTCCCCCGGCCGTCCCGAACAAATGGGATGTGGCTAACGCAATCCGCGACAACGGCTGGACGGGCGACCGGCTCCGCGCTTTTGTGGCCGCCGGTGTTCCATGGACTGGCGCCGTTGAGCCGCCTCCCCCGGCCGAAGCTGCGCCAGTCGAGCCATTGGTGCCCGGTCTGCCTCCAGAGCCTTCCCCGCGGGAAAGGGTTCTCTCGGTTGTGGAGCAGGAAAGCCTTGTTCGGTTCGGCAGCAGACTTCGCCAGTTCAGCACGGTAGTCCAGGCACCGCCGCCGCAGCTGCAGTTCACTCTCCCTGGGTTCCTCCGAGGCACTGTAGGCATGGTCGTTGGCGCCGGCGGCAGCGGCAAGAGCTTCGCCATGCTGCAAACCATGATCTGCCTGGCGGCCGGGCTGGACATCTGGGGACTCTGGTCGGACCTCGCGGACGAGATCATGGCTCTGCCCAGCCCGCCGGGGAGGTGCATCTACGTCGCGGCCGAGGATCCTGCCGTAGTCGTGGACTGGCGCACTCATCATCTGGGCCTCGATGCGATCAAGCGTATCAAGGGGTCGCGCCATAACCTCGACGAGGTATTGGTGTGCATCGACCGAAACCTCCAAATTTTCCCAGTCTACGGCGCTGGGAGGGAAAATGCGTTCGCGCTTGCCGGAAGCCGCACCGAGACATCGGTAGTTCCTGGCCCACTGTATGAAAACCTCATGCAGTATGGGCGTGGCGCCCTAGCTATCGGCCTAGACACATTGGGTCGAGTTTCTTCTACTTTGGAAGAAAAAGAAGGCTCGGACATGGGGCAGATTATCGACATTGCTGAAACTCTTACTGTCGAGACTGCCGGCGCAAATGTCCTCTTCGCTCATCACACTACAAAAGCGGCGGCTCTCAATGGGCAGGCCCAGGAACAACAGGCCGTCTCTGGCAGCCGGAAATTGACAGACCATGCCAGATGGCAGGTGAACATGGCGATCATGGATGCCAAGACCGGCGAGGCGCGGGCGCTCACCGATGCTGATCGGCGCCGTTGGATCAACGTCGCTGCAGCCAAAATGAACTATGCCGACAATGCGGGCGCCCGTTGGTGGCGCCGCGGGGAGCACGGAATTTTAGTGGGTGGATATAGCCCGCCCGAACAGCAGCAGAGGCAGCCGAATTTAGCGGGTGGGTCTGTTAGCCCAAAAGCGGGTTCGTCTTTCGCTCGGATGTCGAGGGAGGTTGCTGGTGAGTGACCAACCGTCAGTTCCTGAGGAAGCCGAGGGCTTCGCTAGTGTCGAGCGGAGTTTTGCTAAGGTCGATGGGCTGGTGGTGCCGGTCAGAGGTCACCGAGCGGGCGGTTTTGAGCTATATTATCCTGGTCGGGACGAGTTTAACACCGACGGGATGAACTTTACATTCCGCATATTTCAGCAGCTTGGGGCTTGGGACGAATCGGTTCTTCTCGTCTTGCTGAAACTTCTGGGTCAGCGGGGCAAGATTTTGCTTCCCGAGCCTGAAGGCGCAAATCTACGCCAAGTCCGACAGCAGTTTGATGCTGGGGGCGAGGCGTCGGCGCAGGCGACGGTTCTACTATCTGGCACATCGTATTCGGAGATACTGCGTAACATGGGTCTCGGCACTGCCGGCAGGGCACGTCGCCTGTTGCGAGAGAGTCTACAGCGGCTGAGCGCAATTTCACTCTGGATCAAGCACCGCAGCGGAGCGGAGGGCAGCTCAAACCTGTTGGTGGTTCATGCATCGCCGACCGGCGATTTGCTGATCTCGATCCACTACCTGTTAGCGAGGGCCTTCCTGTCAGAGAGCCACTGGGCGCGGATTAACCTCGGCGAACGGTGGCATCTAAACGGCGACATCGCCAAAATTCTGCATCGCTGGCTTAGTGCGTGGTTGGATGAAGGTGAGACCAAGCCGGCCAGGCTCTCGACCCTGGAGCGCCATGTCTGGGGGAATACCGCCACTGGCCTCGATAGGGCGCGCCGGTTCTCGGATCTCAAGGCGGCATTCCGGGAGATTGAGTCTATTGGCACTGGCTGGCTGGTGACAGGCACAGACCAACGCGGAGATTGTACATGCCGGATCACCCGGCCTCTCCGGTCCACGTCGGTTGCGAATGAATCCGTTTTGCCGGCGCTTGACGTCCAAAGCGAGATGCCTGTCGCTGTCCCCCTTTCCGCTATAGTCGAGGCAGCAATAGGTTGAGAGGCCATTTAGCCAGGTACTGCGGTGGTCGTGACCTGCTGCAGCGCCCGCAGTTGCTCATCGAGCGCAGCGGCACGGCCTGCCGCCTCCCCTGCCCGGCCTAGTGCTTCCCGCGTTACTGTTTCCGCGTCCGCCTGCCGCCGCTGAGCGGCCTCCAGTTCGGCGAGAACGCGGGCATGGTCACTCCGGACGCGGTTGACCTCTTCCCGGTGCGCTGCCTGGGCGTCGGAAGCCAACTGACGGGCGGTAGCAGCTTCGGTTTGATGTGCCGCCCGCGCCTCGTCGAGGTGCTGTTGCGTACGGGTGAGGTCGGCCGATAGGCGGCTGACTTCCGTGTTTCGTGCCGTTTCTGACCGCTCCAGCGTGGCGCGGAGGTGCGCCACTTCGTCCCGCATGGCGGCAGTTTGCGCCTCAGCCGCGGCCCGCGCCTCGGCAGAAATTTGGGCGGTCCGGCTAGAAGCCTCCAGATCGCACCTCAGGCCGCGGACTAGCGCCTCCGCATCGTCGGCTCGGGAAAGGGCGTGGCGCTCGCGCTCCCCAGTATTCGCCAGGTCGATGCGGATCTCTGCGAGCTCATTTTCAAGCCTTGCCACCGCTTCGGCGCGTTGCAGAGATTCTGCCTCGGTCGCCGCGACGCTGGCTTCTGCCAGGTCCAACTCATGCCTGTGGTGAAGCGTTTCCGCCTGCAGCTTGTCCGTCACTCGCTGATACGTCGCGTCTGCGTCCGCTCGAGCATGCCGGTGGATCGCCGCGACGATCGTGTCGAGCTGGGCGGCCAGCGAGAACTTTCCAGCGTCGACCATTTCTTGGAGCGGAGTGGGAAGGCTAACGGCCTCGGCGTCGTCCTTTGCGACTTTACCGTGTGATGTGGTGTCGCTTTTTTCGTTCCAAACCTTCTCCAGGCGTTTTGCTTGGCCGCGATCACCGACCTCTCTGCGGATCGCCCAGCCGGTAACTGCGTCGCCGCGCGCGACGATTTTGCGGCCGGCTGCCAGAATTTCGTCATCTGTAATTTCCGATGGGCGCATCTCAGTGATCCCAGGCTTGATGGCAACTTACTAACCAAACTTACTAACTGCGCAAACTTACTAAGTAACTAACTTTCCAGAAGAGCAATACGTCTATACGATTAATCGTATTGACTCTTATACGTGTGGCCGTATTGTCTCAGTCGATCTTAGGAGGCTCGCGTGGGAATCATCGTTGCCGTAGCAAGCAATAAAGGGGGCGCTGGGAAGACCACGCTCTGCCAGGTCGTTGCCGGGTATCTCGCGGGCCAGTGCCGAGTGGCTGTGATTGATGCCGACCCCGAACAGTCGCTTAGTCGGTGGGTCAAGCAAACCTACGAAGGGCCGCCGATCGATGTTCACGCGGAGGGCGACGAGACGGGGTTGGCAAGCCTGATTGGGACCGTGGCCGACAGTTGCGATCTGCTGATTATCGATACGGCAGGATTTGCGAACCGAGCCGCCCTGGTTGCAATGACGGCTTGCGACCTCGTGCTTGTCCCTTGCCTGTCCGCCGAAGCGGACCTCGCCGGCACGGAAAAGACGGTTCGGATGGTAGCGGGCCTAGCTAAAGCCGCTCGCCGCCAGATCGACGTGCGTGTGCTGCTCAACCGTACCAAAGCCCGCACTGAGCTGTGGCGCCATGCCGTGGCCGAGCTCGAGCGTTCCGGCATGCCGATGCTGACCACCAAACTGTCCGACCTGGTTGGTTATGGGGAGCTCACCTACAGCGGCCGTCTGCCCGCAAAGGCGTCGCCGGCCCGCGCTGAAATTGTTGCTCTTGTTGACGAACTGCGGGCAAGCGGCTGGTTGCCGCCAAGGACAATCGGAGAGTTGGACGTATAGTCGTGTTGTCGTATAGTCATATAGACTGCTGTGGGAGCCGATAAGATGGCGTTAGGTAAGGGGCTCAAGCCCAGAGAAAGTGCGGGTGGCGCCTCTCGCCCAAGCGCGGAAGAGATGCTGCGCGCTGCCAATGAAGCGGGCGGGCCGACTGTGCCGCCAGCGCAGATGCCCGTCACTCAGGCGCCTGCCCCACCTCTTGCGGTCGCTAAGGAAGTGCCGCTCGCCCAGGGCAGCACAGGGGCGTTCGCTTTCCGTATGCGGAACGCAACTCTGTCCTCCCTTGCCGAGGTCGCACGCTCCCAGGGAATGACCCAAAAGCAGGTTGTTTGCCTGGGGCTGCAGAAGATGGGAGTCGATGTCGCTGCGGTTGATCTCGAGGATCGGACCCCCCGGCGCGGGCGGTAACGCATCCAGCTTCCCCGATTGCCCGACCAGCCCCGATTGCCCGACCAGCCCCTCTTGCCTGCCGGCGGGAGGGGCTTTTGTTTGCCTGCCTCCTGCCGAAGCCCCCTCCCCTGCTCACGCACAAGATGCCGCGCTGTAGCTCGCCTCGACGGGGAAGGCCGCCAGGCCTAGGCCTTCAACCAACGATATGGCCGGGGCGGTATGACAGGCTCCTCGCGGCGCCCCACTGTACGGCAATACGACTGTGTGACGATACGGTGTGACGTATAGCTTTTCGGTTTTTATGGTGATAGCGCAGTGCATCGGGATAACCGAGCCCGCTACTCACGCGAAAGAGAGCCAGATTATTGCAATACGTATTGTCGTATGATCGAACCCATGCCTATATGACAATACGTATTGCGGTTAACGAGACGCACTTGTCTCCCCCTCCGTAGCACTGCTTCGGCGCAGGCCGGGGCTGTCCTCTCCCACAACCGGAAAGGCCTTAGTGTGTACGCTCTCCGTATTGGCCGCGATCGCCAGCACCTCCCGGGCAAGTTTTGGACAAGGGAAACCGCTGAGCGCTGCGCGGCGGATTGCAGCACGCACGACACCGTGGACGGCGACAGCGGCCCGGTCACTTACACGGTTGTGGAGCTGGTGCGGTTCCCGGTGTTGCCGGTTTACTGCCGTCGCGTTTCGGTGTGGCAGGACGGCCGGCGGTTGATCGAACATCCGCGCCGCATGCAGCTGCCCAGTGCCGAACAGTGGCTGGCTGCCAGGCGGTGCATCGCCATAGCGCTCGAGGTTTTAGCCGGGGCAGGGGGCGTCCTCCTGGCTGTCGCTATCACCACAGCTAAAATATAATAAGCAATACGTATAGTCGTATATTCGTAGTGTTGTATGAGCATGGAGGCAAGCGGTGGCGAAAGAGATTCACGGTTCAGGAAAAGTTTCGATCTCTCCCGAGCCGGTGATCAACGGCATGAATTCAGCCGAATTCGACGTTGCGATCCGGGATTTCGTGATCCTGTTGGTCCTGTGGACTGAAAGCGAGATTAGGTGCGCCAGGCTGCTCGGTTCTGAAAGAGAGTGACCGCCATACAGAAATACGACTATACGAACAGCCGTATTGCTATATAGTGTGATTGGCTTTCGTCGGAGAGATAGATGGAGGAATCCGGTATGATCGTTTGGGAAACCGACCATGAGCGCTGGCTCAGCACCCTTACTCCTGCTGATTGCGCGGAAGCTAAGAATCTGTACGCGAAATGACTTGGGGTAATTGGGTCGGCTACGAGACATAGATCGTGCTGGCGGCTTGGCCTGACCATCTTGGGACGATGTCTCATGCCATCCGCCTGAATGCCGCCGATCTTCTGCCGCCTTCTGTCCGACCTGTTCCCCGTTCCAGCCGCGGTGACGGCTGGAACACCCTGACCGACATCGAAGTCTTCGTCTTCACGGTCGAGGCCGAGTTGGAGGCCATGGACCGGGAGCGGGTGGGCGTGCGCCGCCGCGGCCGCAAGCCGGACCTCGCCCTGCGACGGCGCCTGATCGGGCTGATCTGGACCCTGACCTTCGGCGGCATGCAATGGCGTATCGCCGGCTGGCTCTCGGGCGTTCCCTTCACCACCCTGCACAGCAGCTTCGCGCGCTGGACCCGTTTGGGACTGTGGCGCCGGCTGGGCCAACGTCTCGCGCTCGATTGGCGGCTGGTCTGCGGCGACGAGGTGCTGCCCTCCGCTGTGGTAGCCGACAGTCGTTCGCTCCGCTCGGCCCCAACGGCGTGGGCGCGCGGTATCGACGGTGGCAAGCTGGTCAAGGGCGTGAAACTGTTTGCGGTCTGCGACAAGCACGGCTCACTGCTCGATCTCGAACTGCAGCCCGCCAACACGGACGACCGCGCCGGCGTCCTGCCGATGCTGCCGCGGCTGGCCTCACTCGGCTTCCAAGGTGACCTCCTCGGCGACAGCGGCTTCAAGGGGGCGCCCTTCGCCGCAGCAGCGCTCGAGCATGACATCCATGTCTCGGTGTCGCCGGGCGGCACACGCGACGGGCGCTTCTTGCCAAACGGGATCAGGTGGGTGGTGGAGCGGCTATTCGCCTGGCTCAGCCGCTACCGCCGGCTCAACATCATTTATGACCGCGCCGCCGACCTCTTTGCCGGGCACATCTGGATTGCAATGACCTCCATCATCGCACGACGGCTCGTTGCCCAAACTCAGGCGCAACAAGGCGTTTAATCGCGTACAGCTTCTTAGGCTGCTATTGAGTTGCTGATCGAAAACCAGTTTCGCATCAATGGTGCTGGTGTATCTCGTGACCCAGACACTATGGGCGCTATGAATAGGCGTCACGATACCCAGCAGACTGTCCGTCGGCATTATCGCCCTGGGCAGTCTGCGGAGGATGCAGTCAAAACGATTTCCGTCTTGTATGGGTGGCCTGACCCCGCTTGAGGGATGATGGCAGGATAATGGGCTAGTCGGGTGCGGGGGGAGGGGAGTGGCTTGGCAGGGTCATCGCATCCGGTCACGCCGTCGCGCATATGCATCCACGTCAACGGGGCAGGTGGTAGTGCGGTGTGACTGCACGAAATCTCGCGCGGTGAGTGCTGCAGCCTGGATGTAGTCAGCCAGGCCGGCTGTATCGCTGAGCAGACCAATAAGTAGGGCGGCCTGGGCGAGGGTGACACGGGACTTGAGGCGGGTCATTTGTTTGATCCTTACGTGCCACTTTGGCACGTCCAAATCGTCCCCCCTTGGCTTGCAAGAGACAGAATTTATTTTCGATCGGCAGTAAAAACAATGGGTTAGGCCGGATATGGGCTTAAACCATCGATTTTGGTTGGCCTGCCGGGGGTTCCGATTGTGGCACGCCCGGCTATGTGTCGATAATACAGGATTAGCACTCAGGATTGTCCCAAAAGGCCGCTAGTGATCAAAATCTGACGCTTGGTACCTGCTCGTAGGTCGAGTTTGGGTGGAGTTCGGACATCAGCCTGTCTGGGATTCGCGCCAGCTGGTAGAACCGCCAATGTGTCGAGAGCGGAGTTTGAAAATGGCAAAGATATCAGTAGCGGCACTTCGTGAGCAATTCGCTTTTCTGGCTGAGTTGGATCAATTGAAATCTGTTGTTTGACAATCCCCCCTAATCAATCGAACCCGTAAAGAAAACTCAGCGGAGCATTCTTGGCATCTTGCTATGTTTGCTCTTGTTCTTTCCGAGCATGTAGAGGGAGTTGACCAAACTAAAGTTGGTCAAATGCTGATGATCCACGATATTGTCGAAATAGACGCTGGGGACGCCCCGATACATATAATGGGGACAGACAAATCGGCACTCGAACGCGCAGAGGGGAAGGCAGCAGAACGTATCTTCGGCTTGCTTCCTACCGCTCAATGCCAAAAGCTGCTGGAGCTCTGGCTGGAATTCGAAGCAGCGGAAACGCCATCCGCGCGCTTCGCAAAAGCCCTCGATCGCCTTCAGCCCTTGTTTTTGAATACTCTGACTGGCGGCGGTACGTGGACAGAGAACAGTGTGACGGAGCAGCAGGTACTGGAGAGGTATGGGCCGACAATCGAGCGTGGGTCGCCAGAATTGTGGCAGGAGGCTCGGAAGCTCGTCAGACAGCATTTTAGCAATGCCACCCAAACGGCTTGAGGCCACCATGTGGCGCCTGCTGCGGTAGGCTCCTTGACCGAACTTGGCGCTAGATGGGGTGACTTCATGCCGCATCCCATGCTTTGCTCAATGTCATGGTGACAGCAGATGAGATACGGACTGTGCTGGAGGCGAAGGCCGAAGCTCTCGTTGCGAGGCAGGCCAGTCACCTGGACGTCTTAATTCACGACGACTTTGTCTACCTCAATGCGGGCGGCAGGTCGTTCGACAAGGCCGGCTACATCGAGGCGTACTGCACCTCTGGAAGGGTGGTGTTCACGCAACAACGGATCGCAAACCTCACAGTGAAGTCGATCGACAGCTTCGCGGTAGCTACCCTTTCGATCAACGATGAATTACGGGTCGATGGACGGGCAGTGAGTGGGCGGTATCACTCCCTGTGCGTCTTCAGTCAGTCCTCAGGACGTTGGCTTTGGGCCGCCGGCCAAACTATGGCCGTTGTAGCCTCTTAGGTCCGTTCGGATCGGAAGTGGACGGCACTAAACATCAAGTTTTGACCACTGGCCGCCAGCAGAGCGAGGCAGTAGGGCAGGGCGCATGCGTGACCCCGCCCGACAAGCTGAGCGGCTGCTAGCTATTCGCCTTCGCTACACGATCAACACCACTTTGGACGACCGGGGCATCACCACCTCGGCGGCGTTCGGCGCTGCAGTCGGCCTGCCTGCAGGTGAGGCCGTAAACCTGCTAAATCGCCGGCAATGGTGCGCTGGCGACGTGGCCGCTTAGCAAGCCGCCGCCAGGCGGCTCGAGCTCGACGTCGTGCCGCTAGACACAGACCCCCTGGGTAGGAAGGAGCGACCCGGGTAGGCTGCCAAACTTCCACAGGCTTACGTTGGCGGCCCGAATGCCGTCACGATGCGTTTGCCCCAGCCGGTTTTAACGGCTGGGGCTGCCTACCTCGCATCTGAACTAAGGCTCCATAATGCTTTATTATGGAGCCTTTCACTATCATGCCATATTCTCTGCCCTGAGCCGCTGAACCCGTTGGAATTGCTGCATGTCAGAGCTAACCATCCTGCCCGCTGCGGACTTGACGCTGGCCGCGAACTACGCCCGCCAGGCTTTGGCACCGGCGACGCTCAAGGCCTATGCGGCCGATTGGGCGGAGTTCTCGGCGTGGTGCCAGCAACGGAATGCCACGGCCTTGCCCGCTGACCCCACCACCGTCGCGGCCTATCTAGCCTCGATTGCCGTCAGCCATGCCCGATCGACCCTGCGACGCAGGTTGGTGGCCATTGGACGGGCACACCGGATGAAAGGTGTCGCTTGGGCAGCATCGCATCCGGCAATCCGCGACACGCTGATCGGCATCTTCCGCAGGCATGGCATGCCTCAACGCCGGGCCGCGGCGATCGGCATCGCTGAGTTACGCAAGCTGGTAGCGACCTGTGGCACCGATTTGGCTGGTCTGCGCGACCGAGCTTTGTTGCTGCTCGGATTTGCCGGAGCGTTGCGACGCTCAGAATTGGTCGCCGTACAGCGAGAGCACCTTACCTTTACGCCTGACGGCATGAAGCTGCTCATCCCTCGCGCTAAATCCGACCAGGAAGGCCATGGCGTTGAGCTGGGAATTCCGCGCGGCATGAAGCCAGAGACCTGCCCGGTCCGCGCCACAGAGACTTGGCTGCGCGCTTCCGGATGCCAGTATGGACCGGTGTTTCGCAAGATCGATCGCTGGAGCACGGTGGAGCTGACCGCGTTGCACGCGTACGCCCTGCCGAAGATCCTGGCGCGTCGGGTGGCCATAGCCGGTCTGACTCACACTGGGCTCGAGCGGCTTTCCGCGCATGGCTTGCGCGCCGGCTTCATCACCGAGGCCTACAAGGCCGGGGCCCGCGACGAGGCGATCATGGAGCACTCCCGCCACAAAGATCTCAAAACGATGCGCGGCTATGTCAGGCGGGCTAAGCTGGTCGCTGATAGTCCGGCTAAACTCGTAGGGCTCTGATCCGAAAGTTTGCTCAGCCGGCAAAGCATTAGCAGGATTGCCTACAGCAAGCAGGACACACTCGATGAACGAACGAGCCGCCAAGCTCCGGATTTTCTACGCACGCTTCGTCAGCCAGCATGGTGAAGCCCGCGATCCCCGCGTTGAGGCGGCATTCGCTTCTGTCCCGCGCGAAACCTTCGTCGGACCGGCTCCGTGGTTCGTTTATGCCGGTCCAGGTCCAACCTATGTCCAGGCCCCTGACGACGACCCGGCCTTCCTCTATGCCGACGTCCTTATCGCCCTCGAACCCTCGCGCGGCGTGAACAATGGCCAACCAAGCCTGCACGCCCGCTGCCTTGACGCGCTCGGCCTTCGTCCAGGTGAGACCGTGCTTCATGTCGGTGCCGGTGCGGGTTACTACACCGCTCTTCTGGCACATCTGGTCGCTCCGGGCGGGATCGTGCATGCTTACGAAGTCGACCCCGACTTGGCAGCTCGTGCAAAGGCTAATCTATCCGGCATTGAGGGTGTCAGCGTCCATACCCGCTCCGGTATCGGCGAGGGCTTGCCTGCAGCCGACGCGGTCTACGTCAATGCTGGCCTGGGCGCGCCGAGTTGGACCTGGCTCGATGCCCTGCGGCCCGGCGGGCGGCTACTCTTTCCACTGCAGCCGGAGCAGGGGTTCGGTGGCATGCTGCTCATCACCAAGCCTGCTGCTGGCGGCATCGATTGGCCCGCGCGCTTCGTCAGCCGCGCGAGCTTCATTCCCTGCGATGCACCGATAGCAACAGCCGACGAAGCTCTCGTAACTGCCTTTGCTGGTGGAGGCTGGCAGCACGTGCGGTCCTTCCATCTAAACGACCGACATGACAGCGAGACTTGGTATTGCGGGGACGGCTGGTCACTCTCGCTCGCCGCACCAGCAGAGGGCTGATCTGTTCGCAAGATCATCCACCAGCTGAGGCTAAATCTGTCCCTCAGCGGCTTCTTCAGAACCACAATGGCACGGACCACAGATCTTCCTTGATGGCGAGAACGCTTGGTGAAGACGCGTTACTAATTGGGTAGCGGTTAGCAAAGAGAGGCGGACATCATGGCGGACGACAGTGCCGACATTGAGACTATTGGAAGCCGTGTAGCTTATGAGAATCGATGGATGCGGGTCCGCGAGGACGTTATCCGCAGGCGCGACGGCTCAGAGGGTATCTACGGCGTGGTCGAGAAGCCTGATTTCGTCGTGGTCGTTCCAGCGGAGGATGACGGTCGCCTACATCTCGTTCAGCAGTTCCGATACCCCGTGCGTGCTCGTCACTGGGAATTTCCGCAAGGCTCCTGGGAAGCGGCGCCAGAGATGGACCCTTTGGAGGTGGCACGCGGCGAGCTACAGGAGGAGACCGGCTTGAGGGCGGAGCACATGTCGTATGCAGGACATCTGTTCCAGGGCTACGGCTACTCGACGCAGGGTTACCACATCTTCCTAGCTAGCGGCCTGAGCCGCGGCGCGGCAAGCCCGGAAGCGGAAGAGCAGGATCTTGTGGCACGCGCCTTCGCTGCTTCGGAAGTCGAGCGAATGATCTGTGAGGGTGAAATCAGGGACGCCACGACGGTGGCCACACTTGGTCTGCTGCGGCTGAAAGGGCTGCTCTAGGGAGCAGGTGGGCGCGTCGGCCGGCGTCGTCTGACGAGTGGTGGTCCGCTCAGGGTCGAGAGCGACCATAGCGCGCTTCGGGATGATTGCTGAATGTCCTAGACTGGCGGATTCCGGACCTAGTGGTATGCGCCTGACGCTTGGTAGCCGGGTACGAGTCGTCGGGGTCGATCCGGAGCGGACTCTCGGACGGACCGCCCTGGCCCCGCCTTCAGCTCAAGAGGCCTGAAGCGTCGACGAGGGTTTTGGCGCTTCTCCACTGAGCGCGGCGATGCAGGCTTCGCGCACCGCCCAGGCCGCGTCCAGCCCAAAGGAGGAGCGGCCTGTAGCGTAGAGCCAATTGGCCAGTACACGACGATGTACGGACGTCTTGTACGCGCCTACATCGGCGGGGCCGATCACCTCCTCATGCAGGAAAACGCGCTCCGCCGCGCTTAGCGCTTCTCCCGGCATGGTCACGTCGATGACGCTAAAGGCTGTGCGCAGAAAGCAGTGCGCTTCCGGGATACTGGATAGGCCGCTGCTGGCTAGAACTTTCCCCACTCCGGGGGTGTTTGTCTCCGTCATCTCGTAGACGCCTAGTGTCAACTTAACTGCCAGCTCGTTCTCCTGCGCCAGGGCGGCCAGCAAAGCGTGCTTGCTGCTGCAGGTGCCCCGGCCCTCGGTCAACACGAGGCGATAATCCATCTTACTCGTACGGCCGTAGGGGAGGCCCTGAATGTGCCGAACAGTTGCAGCAAACGTGCGAAAGCCGCGCAACTGAACCAGCTGGCTTATTTCACCGCCAGCGGCGAGCGGCGCGTCCGAACCGGGTGGGAAAGCCTTGGACACCTAGTGTCTCCAAACCAAAGGGGAACTTAGATCTAATTTCAGAATGAAATCGGCCACGACCGCTGTTGATCTTTTCGGACCTTAGTACGCGGGCCGCCAAGATTTGCTTCTGGAAGGGAAGCGGCCATATGCCGAGGCTCACAGAATCGACGGCTTCGCGCCCATCACGGCCGTATGGACGCCGTCATCGCCTCCTTGAAAGCAGATATGCCTTCCCCTTCGCCGGCTGAGATCGCTGACGGTCGGATGGAATGCTGCCAAGGCTCTGACATCAAGCGTCCATCCCTGCCTGCCATCCGCTGTACTTCGCCAGCATCTGCGAACCCGACACCGGCTTAGGCCGCATGGGTTTCAAGGTGCCTTACGTTTGCGACCATTGAGAAGGTAGACCGGGAGCGATCATGACGTTCGAAAAGCTACGTGAAGAGTTGGCCTTCCTTCTCGCCCCAGGTCGTATCGGCGCCTTCGATCATATTGAGCTGATCGAAGTGATTGGTACGCCGCGCGGAGGTGTTACGATCAACGTCCTGTCCGTCGCGGTGCTCGCGGAGGGTCACCCCAACATTGGCGATACCGAACGGACGGAGCGCCTAACCGAACGGATCGGGCGGATTGACGGCTTCAGAGATTGGTCGTTTGGCGTAATGCGCACGCTCCGGCCAGTTGCAGCCCTCGATCAAGCCCTGTCAACGCTCGCTGCCTCGGGAGAGTGGACCTTGAGCGGGCACACGCTCGGGACGGGCACCTTGCGCCCCGATCCCGCCATGTTCGTCCCACCTGACGGAACGGTTCGAGTTCCGATCAACAATGTTCTGAAGAACAATTTTTGGGCGGGATCGCACGTGTTCCGGCTCACGGACCAGGACAAGACGCCTTTCGCGCCCTTCTTCGCTGACCGGCGACGGCTGCAGGTACTTTCCGATGCCGTTTCAGCCGGCGTGCCGATCGCGTTTGCCGGCCTCGCGGATCTTCTCGGCGATGTTCTGATCCAGCTTCCTGTCACGGTCCTGGTGCCGAGCGTCACCGCACCCCCCGGCGCGGAGCATTCTGATGTCGCAGTGACATGGCGCAATGATTCCACGCCGCGTACTTTGGCGACCGCCGCCCGCACCCGATGGGACGAGCTCCTAACCGGGGCGGCAGTCAGTGAACGCTTCATGCATGGCGCTCGTCTGCCAGTCGACAATCACCGCCAACCTCTGGAAATGGAAATTTGGGACGCCGAGGCGGGCATTCTGGTCGGGGCAACGCCATCGACATCGACGATCAAGCGAATCAGCCTAGACATGCATGTGATACAGCATGAACCGCGTCTGTTCAACGCGCCCGACTTGAGAGGTCAGCCCGTTGCCGAGCGGATAGAGCTCACAAAGACGAGGACCAGTTTAGTTGGCACGGAGGCCCGCCAGGATGCGAATTTCTGGCTCAGTCGCCGGCAGGACCTCGAGGAGAGGCGCCGGCTCGATGAGACTCGCGACTTCGTTCAATACCGCCCCCAGGCGAACTCGTCGGCACAGCAGATTCAGGCTCTGGCTGATGTCCGCTTCCTCATCGACAGGCACGGCGAGACCGGAGTGGATCTATGGGACCCATATCTCTCTGCAGAAGACCTTCTCCGGACACTCTTCTTCTGCTGCCACAGTGGCGCACTGCTGCGCGCTCTGACGGACGGTGGCGATCCTCCTTGCAAGACTTGGCGGGACTGCTCAACCCCGGAAGAACCAGCGGCACCGAGGCCGTCTTTTCCGGATCGGCAAAGAGCCGTTCTCGAACACGATGCCGGAAATCGTGAGGGTTTGCGCCTCGAGTACCGAACCCGCCGGGGGCCGAAGGGATGGCACTTTCACGACCGCTTCTTGATCTTTCCGAACATGCGCGATGGCCCGCGGGCATGGTCGCTTGGAACCTCGGTTAACAGCCTCGGCCAAGCCCATCACATCCTGCAGCGGGTGTCGAACCCAGCCATGGTGGCCGGGGCGTTCGAGGATCTCTGGGCGACCTTGGACGAGCCGCAGCACGTCATCTGGAGGTCCTGGTGAGGGAAGCCGCATTGGCGCTTCGGCGGCTCCTCGATATTTGGGATGGAGAGGTCGTCGCTCCCCCCGGCATTGAGAGCGTGATTGCGGAGCCGGAGGCGTCGAACGCCGACACCATGGTCGAGCGCCTGACGTCGGCAACGCGCGCGGACCTTGGAGACGTTCCACGCGCCCTGGCCGCCTCGTCGGGTTTTGCGGCTGAAGAGGCTCTCCGTCTGGCGAGACGTCTTGGTTGGACTGTGAAGGCGCTCGCCGATTGGGACCCACACCAGGATCCATCCAGCTTGCGGATCGAGGCGGCGTTGGCGTCTGTGTCGGCCTGGAACGTGGATGGGGGCTTCTGGGAAGCGGTGCAGGCTCGTCTTCGAGGATGTCGCCTCACGATCGCGGCGATCGAGATCGTGCTGCGCCATCGAGCACCGGTAGCACGAGTTCCCGATGATGCGCCGGTCTGGGAGCGCGAACATCTGCATGCCATGCAGGAGGCCGAACGGGCGCGGGACTGGGCGGAGTTGAGTAAGCGGGCCCGAGCCTTCGAGCAGTTGCCAAACCCCGATCCGGGTGCGCGACAAGCAACCTTGGCGCTCTCTCTTCTCGACTGGCCACGCCTGATCCGTCTGGCAAATAGAAGCGAGGGGTGGTTGCATAGCCATCTCCTTATAGCGCCACTGCCGCTCGTGGATGCCCTTCGTCTCGCGTTAGCCAGCGGGAATCGATACGCCCAGTTCGCAACACTGGAACGCGTCGCCTACAGAGAAGTGCGCGATCTGCTGCCTCAGGAGGAAACGGCACTCAGAAACCTGCTGATCGTTCTGGCGAAGGACGCGGATGACTGGCCGCGCTGGCTTGCCGTGTGCAATCACTACCCCGTTCGCCATCCCCACATGCAGGCTGCTTTCGGTCGGGCTCTGGCCCGTAGCGATGGAACCGCGCTTCAGGCCTATGTCGAAAGCGTCTCGTTGAGCACGTCGGATAGCGATACTCGGGCAAACGTCACCCGTTGTCTGTCGGTGTTTCGAGCGCGGGCTGGCGCCGATCGCAGACGTGCGCTTTGGCGCGCGGCCTTCGAGCGATGGCAGGGCTGGAATTTTGCGGAGGACGAGGGGCAGAACCTCACTTCTCTCGCTCGGAGCGCATTGGACTACGGCGTGGTGGGCTGGCTCATCGAGGGTGAGCAGCAAAGGTCGTTCGCCGAGTTGGAGCGTTTTTTCTCGGATGATCTGCGCAGCTTGGAAATGCGATGGCACGCCTCGTTAAGCTCAGCCATTTCTGAGTTTTTCCGGCTGATCTCTCGGCATCAGGTTATGGCCCATGCGAAACGCCGATCAGCAGCCGATGCAGACTGGCTGCCGGGTCTCCCTATCGATCTCCCAGCCGCAGCAACTGATGAGTTTCTCCAACGGCGATATCACTGGAGTGATCGGCAACTTCCCGATTGACGGGCTCGTAAACAGCCGATCCGCTTTCGGCCAGACCATGCCGTTGGGCGTCAGGCTAGGCGGCCTCCTCCCCATGTCCGTTCAGGAGGATGGAGCTGACATTCGGGCGTTGATCTTCCACAGCCGCTAACCGCCCAATGCGGTAGAGGATGTTTCTGGTGGAAAGCTATTTGCCGGTTAGGCGGTTGGTGTCCTTAAAGGACGACAAACCGAAGGCTGCGATGCGGCAGCATTGCAAAGTCGTGCTTTGCTTTCTAAATCAACGGGGCATCAAGAGTTGGGCGGACGCCTAACGCCAACCTGCCCGCCCGGGCAAGGTGGCGCTTCCGCAAGGGAGGATGTGGCCGACCGGCACCAAACGGGTCAATGCCACTGCGTCCTTCCTGCTTGATTCAACGGAGGGTGGACATGGCACGTCATGCTCTGAGATTTCTTGGCAATCTTGATCCCAGGCCAACCAAGGCTGTCGTTGAGCCAAACAAGGCTGTGCTGTTTCCGGATCGAAGATTTGACTGATGCGCATTGCCGTTCTTGCTGATGCCCATGGCAACCTGCTCGCCTTCAAAGCCGTGCTGGCAGATATGCGAACGCAGGCGCCCGACTTAATCGTCAATCTAGGCGACCTAGTCACGGGCCCTTTCGATCCGGCCGGCAGTGCCGATGCGCAGATCGCGCTAGGGTGCCCGACCCTGGCTGGCAACCACGAGCGCAACTTGGTTGAAGGAGATGACGCCAGCAGCTCCGTCGCCTTTGCACGCCCGCGCTTGTCGGCGACGCATATGTTATGGATCCAGAGCCTGCCCAAGACACTGCGGCTTGCGGGCGATGAGGTGTTCGCCTGCCACGGCAGCCCCGCCGGCGGCGATCTCGACTACCTTCTTGATGATGTCGGAAGCGGCCGATCGGTCCTTGCTTCTTATGACGTCATTCGGCCACGCCTGGCAGGCATCGGCTCTGCGCGCCTCGTCCTGTGCGGCCATACCCATATGCCGCGTGTGGTCCAGGTCGGTGCCGTGACCGTGGTGAACCCCGGTAGCATCGGCATGCCGGCATACACCGACGACAATCCGGTTCCGCACGTGATTGAAACTGGGACGCCGCACGCCCGCTACGCGGTGGTCACGCGCGGGCAGGGCGGCAAATGGTCAGTCGATCTCCGCGCTGTTGTCTATGATTGGGACCGAGCCGCGCAGCAGGCTCGAGAGAACGGCAAGCCGGCTATGGCACGCTGGACATCGACCGGACGGGTTTAGGAGACGCTGGGTTGGTGCTGACGATTTAAGAGGTTTTGCTTTCTCTTGCTATCCGAGTTTTGAAAAGTGCTAGGCTGCGCGCGACACAAAGCAGGATGGGGGAGCTGGATGACCGCGTACAACCAGCATCACCCCCGTGGCCCCGTATACGCCCTGCGACAGCACGTCGCAGGGCCGGCCTCCAGCCTGCGCTGACGCCTCGGCGTCTTCCATTCTGAACCGGTCCTGACGGACGCATCTTCGATGGGCACACGCTCGCCCGGAGAATCGTCTCCAGCTTCCACGAGGCCTGCCGCACCTCCGCCGCGGCGAGGCCGGTTCAGCAGGATAAGCTATGCCCTCGATCAGCAAGGAATGGGTCGCCGAAGCGCGCACCCTCGCCGGCATCTCCGCGTCCGTCACCATCACCATGCTTGCTCAACTTGCCATTTCAGCGGTTGAGATCCTGATCGTCGCAAGGCTCGGCATCCACGAGCTCGCCGGCGTCGCCCTGGCGCTGAGCATCGACCTCCTGGTGTTCCTGGCCACCCTGGGTGTCGTGACCGCCGTCACGCCCCTGGCCGCGGCAGCCCGCGGCCGTGGTGATTTCGAGCGCCTACGGCGATACGGCCAAGGAGGGCTCTTGGTTGGCTTGGCGGTATCGGTTCCTGGCGTCCTCGTCTTGCTTGGGTGCCGGTCCATCCTCGTGGCCGCCATGGGGCCGGGTATCGAAGCCGATAGCGCCTCGGCCTACCTCGCAGGTGCAGCCGGTGGCTTGCCGGCCTGGGTCCTGTATGTCGCGGTCCGCAGCCTGGCTGTGGCGACCGGACAGGTTCGGGTCACGACTGCCGTGATGCTGGCCGTCATCCCGATCCATGCCGCATTGGCACCGTGGTTGGTCTTTGGCGGCTTCTTTCTGCCTCCGCTTGGAGCCCTCGGCGCGGGTTTGGCCTACGCCGCAACGGGTCATGCTGCCCTGATGCTACTGGCCATCGCCATACGGCTATGCCCCGCCGGCGCGCTCGGCGCGAGCTTGCGCAGCCCTTTCGTCTTTGATCGCACTTGCTGCCGGGAGATCGTCCAGCTTGGGGTACCCTTCGCCTGCCGCATTGTCCTGCGGGAGGGGCTCCTGCCAGCCGCAGCCTTTGTCCTAGTCCCTTTCGGTGCCGCTGCTGTCGCCGCTCATGTCGTTGCCACCCGCATCGTGGACCTGTGCGGGGTGTTCACCTTCGGCTTCAGCGACGCCGCGAACGCGCGCGTCGGTCATGCTGTCGGCTCTGGCAACCCGGCCCATGCCGCACGGTCAGCATGGGTGGCGGTCCAACTATCGACCGTTGTCGGCCTCGGCGCTGCCGCCATGCTGGTGCTCGCGCCCACGGCGATCGTGCGCGCGGTCCTGGGCGACCTTGATCCGGCCGATATTGAGGCCGCGGCGGCGCTGCTCCCCATCGCCGCTTGCCTACTTGTTCTCGAAAGCGTGCAATCCGCGGCGGGTGGAGCGCTCAGCGGCCTCCGCGATGCCAAGGGACCGTTGTTGATCGCCATCCTGGGCGGATGGGGCTTCGGGCTTCCCTTAGGCCTCGTGCTGGCATGGCTTGGCCCGGATCCAGCAGCCGGTATCTGGTGCGGCCTGGTGGGTGGTGCCTGCCTTACGGTTGGGCTGTATTTACACCGCCTCCGCTCGCGGCTCGGGGATTGCGTGCGAACGCAGCATGCAGCAGCCCGGCCCCGACATGAGCAAGTTGTGCAGTAGGGTTCATTCAATTGAGTCCAGGTGCGAAAGCGTCGCAGGAAGTCTTATAGCATCGGGGGTGCTAAACTCTTCAAATGATTGTTCAGGGCCACCCGCATGTTAATAAGATTAAATAATTCCTCAAAACGATAAAAGGATCCTAGTCCATGAAAATACTTGTTAATGGTACTCGACTTTTCTTCGATGTCGAAGGCTCCAGCTTGGTGCCAGACGGTTCCATAATGCGGCAAAAACCAACCTTAATTTTGCTACATGGTGGACCTGGTTTTGATCATTCCGTATTCAAACCCGCTTATTCGACCTTGGCTGACATCGCACAAGTTATTTTCCTAGAGCACCGTGGAAATGGCCGTAGTGATCCAGCTTCCTCCGAAACCTGGAATCTCGCTCAGTGGGGCGATGATGTTCGTGGCTTCTGCGATGCACTTGGAATTGAGCGACCAATTGTTTTAGGCGTGTCGTTCGGCGGCATGGTGGCTATGGCATATGCCACCCGCCACCCTGAGCACCCCGCCAAGCTCATCCTCGTCAGCACGGAAGCGGTCGGCACTTCGTATCGCAAGCAACGGGTTGCACTGTTCAACAGGCTTGGCGGCCCGGAGGTTGGCGCGCTGGCCTATCAAAGGTTTATCGAACGCAAAAGCGACGCTGCTACCATGGACGCCTGGATCCGTTTAGCGATGCCGCATTACACACGCTCTAAGCCAAACCCGCACGTGGCACAGCGCGCGATTAAGCATCCCGAGGTGCTGCGTTGGTTCACACGCCCAGACGGTGAAGGGCAGGAATTTAACCTAGTTCCTGACTTGCCGCGCATCTGCTGCCCAATACTTATTTTGGGTGGAGAGGACGACCCGATGACTCCGATTGAAAGCCAAGCTGACATTGCAGCTGCCCTGCCGTCCGACTTGGTGCGCTTTGAACGCTTCGCACGCTGCGGACACGGGGTGATTGCCGACGCGGAGGCTGAAGCAATGCCAATCATTCGCCAATTCATTGTTGATTAAAGCATGCTATCGACCGTACAAAGTTGGAGCGCTAATTTGTCGTATCAAATGGCAAGGATCGCTGTGGGTCGTCTGCCATCTGCGCCTTCGCCCCTCTTTCCCATCTTGGACACGCGCGCCAGTTATTTATTACGCGAAATTTCGTCATTCATAGTGTGGACTTAGCTAGATGACATTCCTAGAGTTTGCTCAGTCCCCGCAGAATAAGGTGAAGCGCCATGACCTTGGAGAACGCTGTCGAAGGTGGATGTTTGTGTGGATCGGTCCGGTTTGCCGTCTCCAAACCGTTGGCATTGGCCGCCTATTGCCTTTGCTCGGATTGTCGCAAAACAACCGGCAGTGCATTCAATATTAGCGTTCCAGTCACACGAGAGAACTTCAGGCTTCTTTCTGGGTCGCCGAAGGGCTTTACCAAAGCTAGTGATCAAGGCGTCAAGTTGACGAGGCTGTTCTGTCCCGACTGCGGCTCACCGGTTTACACTTTCTTGGACCGTTACCCTGACCGCATCTACGTCAAAGGGGGAGCGCTTGATGACCCAAACAGCATAACCCCCGCTTACCAAAGTTACACCGGTTCAGCAGCATCCTGGGCTCAGGTCCCCCCAGGTTTGCCGAGTTACCCGAGAGGGCGACCGTCATCTACTTAACCGCATAAATCGGCGTGCAGCTAAAGCGATCTTCCCGCCTTGGGTACCATCTGTCAGATTTCATCCCTAGTGGTCAAAATTTGAGGTTTGGTACCCGCGCGAGAGGTCAGATTTGGGCGGAAAGGGGTTATTGGCCGTGGTTGAACCTAGCCTAGTAGAAAGATGAGCATGCAGCCGCTCCTAACGCTGACCGACACTCCCGACCCATCGGTACGTCAGGCCATCGTTCGTCCGCTCATCCGCTTCAACGAGGCACAGAGTGGTCGATGTGAGGAATTCCGACCGCTCGCCATCCTGATCACGGATGTACATACAGGCGAGATTGTTGGTGGCTTGTGGGGCGGCACCAACTTCACACAGCTCCATATAGACCTGCTTTTTGTCCCGGAAGACCTCCGCGGCTCAGGCATCGGTAGCCGGATCATGCATGATGCAGAAGCGGAGGCTCTCAGGCGTGAATGCCGCGGGGTCTGGCTAGATACCTACAGCTTCCAAGCACGAGGCTTTTACGAACGCCTTGGCTATAGCGTGTTTGGAATGATCGAGGATTACCTACCCGGTCACACCCGGTTTTTTCTCAAAAAATCTTTTTGAATCGGTTGGTTTAGGTTTACTGTGGGTCGAGAGCGGCTATGGCGCGATGGGTACCAAGCGTCAGGTTTTATCCACTAGCGGTCAAAGTCTGACGCTCGGTACCCTGCGCTTAGGTTGGTTTTAGTTGGACAGCAGACTTAAAGAGCTATCTCGTAGCGCACATGCTCAGTCCGTTTGGCGAGACGGTCGTATGCGGCGCGCGCCTCTTGGTTGTCGGAGTTGGTGATCCAGTAAATCCTGAACCAGTTTTCTTGGCGTCCTAGAGTGGTCAGTTCATTGATGAGTTTAGTACCGACACCCAGCCTCCGTGCAGCATCATGGACAAATAGGTCTTCAAGATAGCAGACCGTCTGGTCACTCCATGTGTTGGGATGGAGTACGTAATTGCAGAAACCCAGAAGTTTTGCATTGCTTCCGACCGCGACAAGGCTATTGATACTTTCCCCTTCTGTGACAATCCTCTGCCAAGTCCCAAAAACTACGTGCTGCGGCAGGGATACTTTGTAGAAGGCGCAGTATTGCTGCCAGAGGCTAAGCCATTCTGCCCTATCGTCGGGAGACGCCGGCCTAATCTGCATGTTGGTGCTCACTAAAACGCCCTCACCCGGGATGAGATGAGGACGTTAGCTTGGATGGCTTCAAGGACTGCAATGGGTCGATCCGAACTTACGCTTCGACTTTTCAAATACGCGGCCATAAGACGGCCCAGCCCTTCGTTCGCAGCCGATTCTTTTAGGCACGACACTTCTCGCCGAAAAACGAGCGGCATTTCTGAACTCAGCGGCAAGGCGTGGAGCATTTGATATCTCCGGAAACTGCAGGTCGTCTGATGGAGTTCGGTTTATGAACAGAGCCGTCACATCTGCCAAACGCGGCCGACGCAGGACCAGCCTTGATGTTTCAACGGCCATGGCCAGCCGCTCTACGCTGAGCGGTCATTGGACCAGATCGCCATAAGCGTGCGTGTAAGATCCTTCATCGAAGTGCCCAAAACTCTGGGTCCAGCACCGACCGGGCCAAAGATAGTCGACCCGTCCCTGTTCCGGCCTGTAGACGGCGGTGTAGGCAGTGGTGAAGCCGACGTGGCGGGAATACAACGGAGCTTTGAGGCACAGGTCTACCAGTGATGGAAGCGTCATCGCCGACGCATCGAGAGCCTCGTCCAGTACGCGTCTGCGCAGGGCAGAGTTAGAAGCCGTTGAGACCGTCTCCTGATGGTTTGTGCATGTCCTGAGCCGGGTAACCGCCGGCTCGCGATCGGGACCAAGGAACAGGGTCGTATAATCGCCCAATCGGTCTAGCAGCATGACGTTTTGAGGCTGTGCGACGGGAACGCGGCAGAGAGCCGCAACCGCCTCGGGTACGGAGCGGCACGTCTCAAGCACGTAGCGCAGCATGAGTATGATGGCGAAACCCACACCGTTTCTGCCGCTGCCGCCGAACGTGAGGCTGGCTACCAGCCCATCATCGTTCATCCCATCGAGACATCCGCCCCATGGGCGCTGTGATTTTGCAATCACACGGCGCTCCGACCACGCAGTCAGCTCAATGCGGTCGGAGATGATGTGGAGAGGATAGTCGTAATTGCGCACCAGCGCCGGGCCGTCTTTTCCGAGCCAGATTGCTTGGCTGCATCCGTGCGGGAGCGATGCAGGGCGGTAGTGGCTCAGGATACGATGTGCGACGTCGTCATCCCCTACCAGACGGCATACGTCATCGTAGCAGGGCACGAGTTCGGGCATGTACCGCCGCATGGCCGCGCGGCATTCGGAGGCTGTCGGCGGCTCGGTGAGCCCCGCGCCGCGGTACCAGCGCGCGGCCTCGTCTCGCCCTGCCTGGAAGCGTGCGAGCCACGCCGTTCCAGGGCGGTCCTCCCGTCCGGCAACGAAGGTCTTTTCCATGATACTAAGGTTGCCACGAAGGTAGATTTCAATCCACGCCTGACCAAAGTCTGCTTCCCACTTAGGTTTAATCTAAGCGCGGGTACCAAGCGTCAGGTTTTGGCCACTAACTTGAAATCAGTCCGATGATTGCGCCCAAAGCGGGCGGACCATTTTGAGTGAAATGCGCACATCCAGTGCCCAGCTCTGGTCCCGCTGACAACTGTTCTGCGCACCGACGTACCACCTTCAGCCCAGGTAGCGGGCGAGGAAATTGCTGACGAGGCTTGCCACCTCGTCAGGCCGCTCAAGCGCTGGCAGGTGCCCGACGCCTCCTATCTCGTGCCAAGAACCGCCCGGCACTGTCGCGGCGACGTGGCGCGAGCGTGCCTGGATATGCGGGAAGTCAAGGTTGCCTTGGACAACAAGGGTTGGCACCGTAACCACGTCGAGCCGCCCGT
Source organism: Paeniroseomonas aquatica (assembly GCF_030409335.1). Classification (GTDB taxonomy): domain Bacteria; phylum Pseudomonadota; class Alphaproteobacteria; order Acetobacterales; family Acetobacteraceae; genus Belnapia; species Belnapia aquatica. The sequence continues at coordinate 48,602 of NZ_JAUFPN010000015.1, read as the reverse complement.
AAGCCGGCGCCCGGTCGAGGTTCGACCCTACCGCCGGTGTACGAAGCGCGATCCCGATCATGTCGAGGAACAGCTGACGTGCCGTCCCCCCAACACGTCCTTCCGACGCGAGCGGGCCGTCAAGCCAGAGCCGCGCCTTCGCCGCCGCCGCGCGACCAGGATCGCCCGACGCCTCTGCTGCCTGCGCCCAAGCCACTGTATCCGCAATACCTGGGGGGTGATCCGGCCGGGGTGCGCCTTCGACGCTCGGCGCAATTAAAACTAGGCCGCAGACGCGCGCGGGATGCCGTAGCGTAGCGTCGAGCGCGATTTTGCCGCCCATGGAGCAGCCGACAAGGACGGCAGGCGCGCCGTCCGTCACGGCATCCAGTACAGCTATCAGGTCCGCAATTGCGGAGTGGTCCTCCCGCTCGGCCGTTGTCTCGCCGAAGCCGCGTCGATCGTAGGCAACGGCTTGGTGCGTCGTGCCGACACATCCCTTCATCGATGCATACCACTCGCGACGGTCGCCAGCATTGCTATGAAGGAAAATGACGGGCGGGCCTTCTCCAACCGTCGCAGCGGAGAGGAAGGCACGGCTTGAAGTGACATGATGATACTTCAGCATGTCTCCATCCTAGCCCAGCCTGTACGATGAGGCACGCCCTGGTCTCGTTCGGCGGTTACGTGAAGCCTCAGGCGCGGCGATGGTCGCGCTCGGCCTTGGCCTTGCATTCGCCAAGCGACCTGTCATCCGAGTGACGACTGAGCCCCTTCGAGACATGCCAAACCTGCTGCCTCGACGTCGGCGGAGTAGCGCTGACCCGATCAGGCGCGAACGACTGGCACCTCTGCGAGCCGGGTGGTGTAGCAGGGCGAATGATGCTCGGCGCGCAGCTTCCAGCCCTTCTCGATGCCGGTAGCCGCCAGTGCCACCGTGCCGCGCCCAAAGCGGACGTTGAGCTGATCCATCGTCGCCATGCACTTCGCTTCGCGCTCGGTCGGCGCATCAAACAGGGTGCGCGGTGCATCCTCGGCGCGGCACAGGTCATCGAGCAACACCCCGGCTTTAACGTAGCGGAAACCCTGCCGCCAGGCGGCTTCGACGCAACGGGAGGCGGCCGTGATGAGGGTCGGGGTATCACTCGACATCGGAAACAGCCTGGTCACGCGCGAGGCATGATGCTGCGGGTCGTCGCGGTGCGGGCTGGTGTGGAAGAAGGCGGTCAGCTTGCCCGCTACCAGGCCGTGTTGGCGCAGCTTCTCCCCGGCCCGGCTGGCGTGAGAGGCAACGGCTTCGAGCATCTCAGCCTTGCTCGTCACCACCCGCCCGAAGGAGCGGGTACAGGCCATTCCCTTGCGCTGCGGGGCCACGTCTTCCAGTGCCAGGCAGGGCAGACCGCGCAGCTCCATAATGGTGCGCTCGAGGACGACGGTACCCATGCTCCGCGCCCGCTTCGGGCTGAGATCGCGTAGCTGGGCGGCGGTGGTGGTGCCGATACCTGCCAGTTTAGCGGTCGTCGCCCGTCCAATGCCCCAAATGTCCGACACCTCGAAGGCACGTAGCACGGCGGCGCGTACCGGCTCCTCCATCACGTCGCACACCCCGCCAAAAGTCGGGTTTTTCTTGGCGACCGCGTTCGCCAGCTTGGCGAGGGTCTTGGTCGGGCCGATCCCGACGCAGGTCGGAATGCCCGTCCATTTTTGGACCGTTCCGCGCATCTCCTGGCCGTAGGCCCAGAGATCGACATGCGGGAAACCACCGAAATCCAGGAACGTCTCGTCAATGGAGTAGCATTCGGTCTCGGGGGAGAACTGGCCCAAAGCCTCCTGCACCCGGCGGCTCATATCACCGTACAGGACGTAGTTGGAACTGAAGACCCGGATGCCGTGCTTCTCGATCAGCGGGCGCAGCTTGAAGGCCGGGTCACCCATCTTGATGCCGAGCGCCTTCACCTCATTGCTGCGAGCAATGGCGCAGCCGTCATTGTTCGACAGCACCAGCACCGGCACGCCTTCAAGCCGGGGATTGAACACCCGCTCGCAGGAAACATAGAAGTTGTTGCAATCGATCAGCGCAATCGGCGTCGGACCGGCCATGATGTTAGAGCGTTTTTCGAAAGGTGGCGACGACGACGCCCCACACCTCGGCAGGGGTCTCCTCGCAAATGACGAACTCCGGAAAATCGGGATGCTCGGCGCGGAGGACGGCGCGGCCTCGGGCCAGCATATGCAGCCGCTTGATAGTCATATCACCGCTGCAGTTCGCCACGACGATATGGCCATGCCGCGCCGTCACGCTGCGATCCACGATGATGTAGTCGCCGTCCATGATGCCCGCGCCGGTCATCGATTGGCCGGAGACGCGCATGACGAAGGTCGAGCTGGGCCGCTCGATCAGAAACGTCGCCAGGTCTATCTCGCCTTCCAAGTAGTCATCGGCAGGCGAGGGGAAGCCTGCCGGCACGAAGCGGCCATGCATTGGCATGGGGAGGGTGGTGAGGAAGGAAGCGAGTGGAATAGACACGAGCATAGCAATTGTTCCCGATTCGTTCCCCTCACACTCAATGAGAACAGGGGTCGGGCGCAAGCCTAATAGGACGGAAGGCTATTTCAGCGTCGGATCGACGCTGGCCAAGCAATCATCGAGGAGCCAAGCGTTCATCCGACATCTTAAGGATTGATAACAAAGGGTTATCAACACATAGAAGCTCGCGAAACTAGGAGGACTCTGCTATCCTCGATCGCGTCAATTCCCGCCGGATCCGGCAACAGGAGTGATAGAGGCATGGCGCGTGCTGCAGACCCGACCCCGTCAACAGAGCCCATCGACACAGCGGACGGCGCGGCGGCTGCTGCTCTGACCTGGGAAAGGCGAGGCAGCCAATGGTTTGCCGAACTCGAAGGCCGCGAGCACAACTATAGCGATGGCTTCGGTCTCGATCATGACGTCTTCACCGCCGTCCTGAGCCTGCTGACCGATGGCGGGTTTGCGGTGGAGATGATTCACGCTAGCCGCGGCTCCGGCCCTCAAACCGTCTATCTCCGAGGTGCGATGCCCTTGGTAAAGGCCGAAGCGGAACGTTTGCTGCGAGAATACCGCCAGGAGTGGGAGGCTATGGACGACGGGGATGCCAAGCGTCGGGAGTGCGACAATGAGTGATGTCGCGGCTGTAGAGGCCGATCCAGAGCCGTACACTTCTGAAGAGCTCGAGGAGGCAGCACAGGCCATGCCCGAGATGCACGCCGTGGCATTAAGGCACAGACTGGTTGCGGCGAAGCTCCTAGGCGATGTACGCGCCATGCCTGCTAGGCCGATGCAGGCGTCTCTCGTCTCCGCTGTTGAGGAGTTGGGCCGGGCAGCAGAGAGCCTGTGCCTAGCCACTAGCCGCCCGGCAACTACCCTGGCCGAGGCAGATGCGGCAATGGCTGCCATCGACGACGCATTAGCGGCATTCAATACATCCAATAAGGCCGTTGGGGCGGCGATGAAGGCCGCCGTCGGTAGGCGCTGCTACGTCCTCCGGGCCTGGCTGGTAGAGGACAGTGCCGCAGCGGCAGTGGGGTTATGATCGGTCGCTATCTGCCCTGTTCAGGAATCTGCTGATTTCAGTTATTCCACCACCACTCCTCACCGACCGGTTCGGCAAGGGCCTCGCGGTTTACATGGGTGAGGCGGTTGAACAGGCCCTCGATCTTATAGAGGTCGTAATAGTACAGAGCCACTGCCCGCTCCTGGGTTTCCCGGGCTGACGTATTAGGCAGCGTCGCCTTCGCCAGCACGATCTCGGGCTTTGCCACGTAATCGCTTGGATCCCAGGATTTCAGGCGCCGGCTTGCATCATCATCCAACACCTCGGCCGGCAGCACGTCACCACGGGTGAGGGCGATGAGGGTTTGTGGGTCGATCTCACGACCTTCCACCCGGACATGATGGTATGTGCCTTTGTCGAGCCGCTTCAGCCAGAGGATCAGGGATTTCACGGTCAAACGCGTCTCACCATAATCCCACGGCACACTGTCCCAAGGCTGGTAGCGATGGTACGGCTTGCCCGTAGAAGTACGGTAGGTTTCCCGGAGAACGATGCTGACGTTGCCGGTATTCCTCTCACTCCTATAAATCTCATTGTGCGCAGTGTTGAAGCGCAGCTCCATGTCTTTGAGGAAGATGACGGTCAGGTTGCGCTGATTATCGCTTTCCAAGAGTAGGTCGATGACCTTGTTGCACACCACTCCTGGCTGCTTGCCGAAGCGAGGAACGTCTGCAACAGGTCGTACCTTCTTGCCATGCAGCCATTCGAGGGAAGCGTTGAAGCGCATCGCTTGGTCCGACATTACGGTGTCGCTGAGTAGGGGCAGCATCCGGCTGTCATCCATGATGTCGGCCAGCGTGATGCCGTACGGCTCCAGGACGTCGGCGATCATGAGTGGGGTGAAGCGGTGAATATGGAACAGGTGAAGAAACCGCTCCACCACGAGTGAGACGTTGCCGCGGAGGAGATCGGCTGAGCTAGTCGCCTGGGACACCTGGGACGACTGAGTGGAGGCCATGACGCCCTCCAGCACCATAGCGACCATGGCTGACGCGCTAGCCGCCCCGCAGGCATCGGCCTGGGCCTCGTAATAGGCCTTCACTCGCGGCTGTACCCGCACGCTGAGGGGGATGGTCGCCGTATCGCCAGGGATCTCCGCAACCGCGGCGGAACCCGCTTGCGCCCCTCGGCTGATCATCAAGCCAAAGAGGTTATGGAGGGTTGGAAAGCGCATTTTCGGTCCCGTATGCAATCGTGGACACATGGTACACGATTGCATACGACTTGATATAGCTTCCTATCGATCGCCTGACCTCACTATCTCGTGCGGTTTAAGGCGAAGATTGGCGGCGCAACTGAATGGCCGAGGCGGCGCAAGGTGAAGGCCTGTAGGTCACTCACCGTCCAGCCCGTCATCTCGTTACTGGCCAGGTTGTCGGTCGGTACGAAGACAGCCCGGCCGCTACCTTGGACTTGTGAGAGCCTGCTTCAAAATGAGAACGGAACAGTAGCTCTCGACCCGATGCGGACATTCGCCGTTTGCTCTGCCGTCAGCCCAGGAGGGCGCGGACGTCGTGGAGGCTCGCCGCGACACAGTGGCAGAGAGCCCGCACCTCTTCCGTCGCAGAGAGCAAGTCCGGGACCATGACCGTGCACATCCCGGCGGCTGCGGCGGCCCGTACCCCGTTGTGGGAGTCCTCAAGCGCCAGGCAGTCGCCCGCAGCCACGCCCAGCACCTCGGCCGCGCGCAGAAACGCATCCGGCGCAGGCTTGCCTCGGGCGTAGTCGCCTGCGGCGACGACGGCATTGAAACGCCCGCCCAGGCGGTGCAAGGCAAGATTGTAGCGCACATCCGCGTGGCTCGACGAGGTGCAGATGGCACGCGGCAGGCCGAGTTCGTCCAGCCGGTCCAGCAACTCCGCCACGCCGGCCTTTAGCGCGAGGGACGCCCGCTTAGCTTCGTAATGCCGCATCCAGACGGACTTGAGGGCGTCGGCGTCGCCCGTTCCGTCCAAACGCGCTTGCAGCGTGGCGCGGTTGGCGGTCCAGGGCCGGCCGACCAGCTCCAGGAAGTCTTCGGTAGTAAAGCGGTGGCCCAGGTCTCGCGCGGCCACGAAGAACGCCTCTCGGTAAAGGGCTTCGCTGTCGAACAGAAGTCCGTCCATGTCGAAGACGACGGCGGCGGGGCGTATTGGCATGGCGGCCTCCGGAGGCGGTGTGACGTTTCGTGTACAACAGGGCGCCGGCCGGCAAGTGATCGTCCGCTTCTCACCCAAAGCGGCTATTCCGTCTCCATTCTGAAGCGCGCTGAGGTGACATGAGTATCTGCCGCCAACGGCGTGGATCGCAGCGAAGGTCCCTTCCGGCTTATGCGGCTATCTGAGGAGATGGTTGAGCCATGATCTCTCAGCGCCTGTAGCGCGCTCCTCGGCCTTTGTTACGAGCTCCCGGTTTGCTGCCTCAGCCTGATTAAGGCCTGTGGCCGTGATCGTGAGCCCATGAACCCGAGTGACCCACGCATAGTCGATAGTCCAATGGTGGCGGGAGCGGGCAGTCCAAACGTCCATGCCCTCCTTGCCCGCCGCCTCCGCTTGCGTTCGCGTCCACCGGTTCACCCGCTGCATCTGTGCTAGCGCAACCTCGGTCCGCCCTGAGATTGTCGCCTGCCCCCAATGCCGAACGAGGTGGCAGTCCGGGCAAAGGGCGATTACGCCCTTCAAGGTTTGCCGCTTGCTCTGATCGTCCAGCTCCCACGCCTCATCTGCTTCGACCGGCCATTCTGGCCCTTTGCTTCCGCAGACGATGCAACGATAACCCGCTGCTTGGTAGGCGTGCGTTTTGACTTTCTTCCACTCATCCGGGGTGAGGACCGCGCGCAGGTTTTTGCCCCAACTGGTCTGCGGAACCATGTGCGGTCGGATGTACGGAGGCCGGCGATCCGGCCGATACATTCGCGGGAGGAAGGGGCGCAGGGCGTCGAAGCGCGAAGTCACCAGCGCCTCATCGATCTCCCAAATTTTGGCGTCACCGTTCCAGACTGCACCCGCTGCTGCGGCCTGGCCCCTTACTGCATAGGACACACACAAAGGGATTAGCATTGATGGGTGTTCTCCATCTCGCAATACTGCCGGCCATAGTTGATCGAGGTAAAGGGCCGGCTCTACAGCGATCCTTGACCTCGATGCGCCGCTATCTGCGCCGTGCCCACTTGCTTGAGGATGGACGGCTCATCAGAGGCGGTAACGAGATGGCCTCGCCGTACTCCGAAATCATGGGGCTCGTAGAGCAACGACGGGATTTCAGACGGTGGAAGCTCGTTGAGAGCGAGGCTGATGCCATCCTCTACGAGAGCCGCACACAGATCGCCCAGGGGGGCGCCATTAGCAAGACGCTCCAGCGAAGCCATGACCGATTCTGGGAAGTCGATCGTGATGGTCGGCATGTTTGTAGTTCCCAACGATGATCGGCCAAATCGTGGCTTGCGAACAAGGTGGACAGTCCGAAGTAATGCGCGAGGCAGGTCTGCTCGGTTTTATGCTCTCTGATGAGCTATCTACCCGGCGTCTGCAACACTGTTTGTCCAGCCGCTCCGCCAAGCCGCTGACTGGCGAAGGTATTCCACTGCCCGACGGTCCAACTGCTCATGCCATTGTTCGACAGTGACCTAGCCGATACGAGGCTGCTCAGCGGCGTGTCAGGACTGCCTGCAGCGGCAACCCTGGTGCCCTCAGTTGGACCGAACAGGTAGCTAGCCCAGGTATCCTGCGTCGTTGCTGGTCGCCCCAAGGCATTCTGTGTCGTCGCCGCGTACTCGCGGATGATGTATCCCGACACGACGGCTTGTGCTTCAGGATTGCCGCGATCCGTAGCGGAGTAGGGCAGATTGTAGCGCGATACCGCATCAGCCCAAGTAGGGCCCGTGATTTGCCAGGGCCCGCTCGCCGTCGTGCTGCCGTTCGCCGTACCGACGTTGCGGAAGTTACTCTCGGCCCCGGCAATCGCGGCCGAGGTTATGGGATTAACTCCAAGCCGCTGTGCCGTGGAGATAGCGGTCTGTCCATAACTCTGAGACGAGAGCGTAGCGAGCACAGCCGCTCCGTCGCCTGCCGTACCGCCATAGTCCGACCCTGCACCGATGCCACCTGATACGGTGCCTCCTGCGTCGCCCATGAAGCCTGGCGATCCCTCGGAAATCCGGAACTGCGGCTGACCCGGCTCCGACAACTGCGGGATGACCTGCGGCGGCCAGCCGCCAGGCGGCACAACAACGGACTGGCCCACAGCGGGACCAGCCAGGGCAATCGTAATCGCCAGCGTTAGGGGAGGGCGCATCATCGGATCGAAAATACCGGCGTCTTATTGTCCCGCACGCCGAGGACCCGGCAGCTTGCCTGCGGATTGTATTGTGTCCCAGACCAAGCATGGAGAGCGCTCTGCCGTACAAAGCCGATCTGCCCGCTGTAGTGGAGCACCTCGACATAGCCGTCGACCATGGCTCCGGTCGAGGCGACGAATTCAAGAGTGGTGCCGATCTGCCGGGATTCCACTGTCGGCGAGCTGTAGACCGGCTGTTGCTCAGCCGCGGACATGCACACCCAATGACGGCTCAGGGGAGTGATCCTCGGCGCCGGCGCTGCGACGGGAGGGGCCATCGGCCGGACTGGATGAGCCGCGCTCCGCTCGGCCGACCAGCGATCCAAGCGACGAAGATCCTCCGGTGTTTGGGCAGATGCCGCCCCAGCAAACCCAACCAGCGCCAGGGCTGCGATCGTTGCTCGCATCATGGTCTGCGTGCTCCCATTCCTTGCCCCACCGGATCTCGTAGGGCCATGATGTTGCAGTAGGTGTTGCCGGCGGCATCCTTGACCGACGCCCGGATACACCGTTGCACCAGCTCCGCGTTGGGACCGTCCTGGAAGCCGCGGACGACGTAGCCCGCGACGAACACCCCCAGCAGCACCGCAGCCACAGCGGTTGCCGTCATGGCGTGTCTTTGACGGTTCCACCGGCGCTCGCGGATAACCACCGCCTCCCCCAATGCCTTCGCAACCGCCGGCGTCAGTTGCTCGACGGTCTGAGCCAATACCTGCTCGGTTTGGATCTCGGCATGGCGGACCATGGATTCCGCTTTGTGCGAAGCGGCATTTGCCATGGCGGCTGAGGCCTGGGCCGCAGCCCGTGCCTCGCCGACCACCGCTTTGAGGTCCCGGTCGAAGTCTCTGGTCAGCAGGACCACCGCCTCCTGCCACTGACCTAGCGGGCTATCAGGCAGGATACCCTCGCGGAAGCCCGCCTCGACCATCTGGTCCAGGTGCTGCTGCAGGAAGCTGCCGGGCTCGGCGGTCGTGCTCAAGGAAGTTTCTCCGCGATGCCCTTCTCGACAATGGCCTTCTCCTGCTTCTGCAGCCATTGACGGGTCATGTGCAGCAGCGTCGCGCTGACCCTTGTGCCCTGGGCCGGATATGCTGCCTGGTAGAGCGAAAGCCCCGCCTCCTTCAGCCCCTTCACGCAGGCCAGCCGCGGCATCACCATCATTTCCGCCCCCATAGCGACCAGCTCTTCGAGCTCGGGCGCTGCCAGGATCGGCTCGAAGGCGCCCAACGTTGTGACGCCCATCGGGATCACGCCCTCATTGAAGGCCAGCACGATCTGATGGGGCTCGAGGTGGCCGGCATGAGCCGCCTTGACCATGTGCCGGAAGTCCTCGACCTCGGGGCCCAGCGTCAGGACGCTCACCAGCTTTACGCCGATCGCCTGGCAAAAGGGGCCGAGGTCGAGGTCGCGGTGCACATCCGAGATCACCCTGTCGCCGCCGTTGAAGTCGATGACCCGCGAGATGCGGTCCTCGGCCATCAGGTCCAGTTCCTGCATGAGCCAGTCGCGGACCACGATCGGATCCTCGGAGGTTGGCGCGGTTGCCCACTGCGGGTCGATCGGCCGGCTGTCTTTCAGGTCGGCCGGCTGGCCATAGGCCCTGATCAGCGTCTCGGATCGCTTGTCGGCATCCAGCGGCTTGACCTGGCGGCCGGCGTGGCGGGCCCGCTGAATGGCGTGGTCGAGGAAGAAGGACCCACCGCTCTTACCGCGGCCGCCACGCACGAGGAGGACTGGAGCGGTGTCCTCCGTGACCGCTCCGGCGTTCCCATCGCCGATCTGATCCGACGACTGGCCGAGCCGCTCTACTAAGGCCTCGGTGCCTACGGCATCCATCACGGCCGCCCCGCTGTGATCCTGCTTCTTGGTCATCAATGTCCGTCCTCTGATGCAACCGGACGACGGCCCGGTCGGAATGGTGTGAGGGGCCGTGGCGCGAATGGGACGTGCTAGTTGGGGCCGCTACTCGTTGCGCTTTCGCAGTTCGGCCCGCGTCCTCTCAATCTCCAGCAGCCTCTCCTCTCGGCTCTCTGGCGGTCGCTTCGTAAGGAGGGAGGCCAGTTGACCGGAAGTTATGTCGGCCATGGGCCGAGCGGCCTGGATCGGGGCTGGCCGGGGCGTCACGGCGGCCACTGGCCTGGGAGCCACGGCAGCGGTTGGCGCCGGCGGCCGGGTGGGCTGGGGCTTCCAGTCGACGGGTGCTGCCTTGGCTACCTTTCCCCGTGCCTTCGCCTCGGCCTCGATGTCCTCGCAGACTTTCAGCCAGAGACGCCGCACTGCCTTTGCCGTGAGGACGGTACCTCCACCGCCAGGTACTCCGGCCTCCACCATCTCAGCCGTCAGCTTGTCGTAGGGTGGGTAGCGGACGGCCATCCGCGACCTCAGCCGCCGATAGGCCACCCGGATCCACAGGTAGGCTTCGGAGGTGTTGCCGTGGACGCGCTCGCTCACGCGGTCTTTCAGGGGCCTCGGGGCAGATCGCTTCGTCATGCCCGGAAGGGTGTCCCCCGACGGCGCGAATGGAATCCGGCTTTCCGATGCGCCTGCGTACGCTTCCGGCCGCCTGCGGCGAGGATCTGTCGAGGATTTAGCCAGGGTCTGGCGAGGAAACAGCCAGGAAAAGGCGAGGAGAGGGAAAAGAAAGAGTGGTAATACACGAATGCACCTTTGGTGCGAGGCGGCTCACTGCGGGACAAGTTTTGCGCTGACCGCGCATTTTTCCGGTGCGGCAGGGTGGCTCCATTCGCGCCAGGAGGGGTCACCCTCGGGACCATGGACAAAGACCTGATCGCGGCCTTCGAGGGCCTGAACGACGGCCTGACCGACAGCTTGGTCATCGTGAATCAGACGATGACCACCTTCGGCGAACGACAATTCGAGCAGGGCGAACTGCTCGAGACGATCGTCAAGCTGCTGACACCGAAGCCTCAGGAAGGTCCGACCACGACCGAGGCCATCGAGAAGCTGGTGACTGTCATCGAGGCGTCTGCAACCGCGCAGGTTGCAGCGATCCGCGAGTTGACCAGGGCGGTCAAAGCCATCCCGGGCGAGACCGTCGCGCTCCTCGCTCAGAGGCAGTCTCCGTGATCACCTTCCGGAAGATCCTGGCGACCTCGGCGGGGAAGCTCGTCCGCGCCTACCTGACCCAGAACGCCCCCGAGCCGACCAACCTCCGGTGCCAGCCGGAGAAGAAGCCAGACGCATCCGGGCGGCTGACGTCCTACTACACAGGGCGGGACAGCCGGGCGCACTGGCGAAAGGACATGCCAGCCTCGGTCGCGCGGGTGCTGGGCATCGACCCCACCGCGCTGCCGAGTGATCTGCAGCTCGACCGGCTATTCGAGGCCCGCCGCGGCGATACCGGGGATGCCTGGAGCAGGTTTTCTAGGGTGAACTCGGCCTTCGACTTCACCTTCGCCCCCCACAAGTCCATCTCGCTCGCAGTCGAGTTTGCCGACACCCCGGCTGAGGCTGGGTTGCTGTGGTCCATCCTCGACCGGGTGAACCACAAGGCCATGACCCTGATCGGCAAGGATCTCGGATGGGCCCGCCGCGGCAAGGGTGGCGAGGAGGGCGTCGATCCCGGCGAGACCGGCTGGGTTAGTTTCCGCCATGACCAGGCGCGGCCGACCCACCAGGTCCGTGACGGCAAGACCGGCGTCACTTACCTCGTCGAGCTCTCGGCGCCAGGCGACCCGCACGCCCATATCCACAATGCGTTTTTCAACTTGGTCGTCACCAAGGACGGCCGGGTCGGCTCGCTCGACTCTCAGCGGATGACCGACACCCGCGTCCTGCTCTACGCGGCCTATGCCCAGGCGATCCTGGCCCAAGAGCTGCGCGACCAGGGCATTGCCGTCTCCGTCGATCCGAGCGGCCGCTATGCTATCCTCACGGACATCCGTGGCGATGCCGTCGATCTGTTCTCCAAGGGGCACATGCAGACCCTGCGGAACGCCAAGGCCGCGGCGAAGCGGATGGGGCTCGACTGGTCGAACCTCTCGGCCGAGACGAAGTACGAGCTCGCCCGCTCTGCCTCGACCAATGAGCGGCTGAAGAAGAACAGCGCCGGCGTCCCCGTCGACGAAGCCCCGACCGACCGGGAGTTCTACCGGCAACAGGCCGCCTCCATCGCCTGGGAGCATTCCACCGTCTTGCGCGGGGTGAAGCCGGCGGAGCTGACCGACGAGCAGCGGTTCGACATCGCCTACAAGATCGCGGCGAGCCGGCTGGCTGAGGAATTCTACACCGACGCCGTCCTCGACCGGGACAAGCTGGCGCTGTGGGCCACCCGCGGCCTCATCGGGGTCGGGTTCAAGGGCGAGGAGGACATCGAGAAGGTGGTCGCCCTCCTCGAGGAGCGGGGCATCACCATCCGTGGCCAGAAGGCCATGCTCATCAGCGGCGTCATGGACGGCCGGGTCCGGGTCACCAACTCTGTCCAGGTCGAGATCGAGCGGCGCATGACTGAGCTCGCCCTCGCGGCCTGCCGGGATTTTTCCGGCGCGCTGTCCGAGGAGGCTTTGGTCAAGGAGATTAGGGCCTCGGGTCTCAACTTCGACAACGACCATGGCCGGGCCCAAGTGGCAGCAATCTTCGCCCTCGGCCGCGGCAGCGCCCTCACCCTCCTGACCGGCGTGGCGGGCGCCGGCAAGTCGACGCTCCTCAAGCCCCTTGTCGCCGCCTACCAGGCCGATACCCGCTTCGACCCGGGCGGCCGGCACGTCATCGGCGTGTCGACTGCCTGGGGCCAGGCCGATGCTCTGAAGGGCGCGGGCATCAAACAGACATACGCTGTGGCGACCCTGCTGCGCGCCATGGAGACTGGCAAGTTCCGCCCGACCGAGAACACCGTCATCATCCTTGAGGAGGTCAGCCAGATCGCGCCGCGGGCCATGACCGCGCTGCTGGAATTGCAGGCCCGTACCGGCTGCGTCATCAAAGGGCTTGGCGACCGCGAGCAGTGCCAAGCAATTGAGGCGGGCGACAGCATCGAGATCCTGAACCGAACTCTGCCGCAATCCGAGCGGCCCGCCCTGCTATCCTCAGTCCGGCAAAAAACGGCTGAAGGGCTGCGGATTGCCAACTACTTCCGCGACGGCGAGGCCGCGAAGGCCCTCGATCTCAAGCGGCGGAACGGCTCGGCGCAGATGCTGGGCGGCGACCTCGAGGAGGTGAACGAGGCGATCGCCGAGCACTTCATCCGCCGGAAGGATGCCCTCGCCGCGGCGGGCTTCAAGCAGGGCATCACCTGCTCGACCCTGACCAACCAGGACGCCGGCGAAATCAGTCGAGCCATCCGGAGCCGGCTCAAAGCACGGGGAGAGATCGCCTCGGCCGAGACCGTCTACCAGGCGGAGGACCAGAATGGTGAACGGTACCAACTGCCCCTCTCAGTCGGTGATCGGGTGCGGCTCTACCGGAAAACCTGGGCCACCATCGACGGCGAGGGCGCCAGCATCGGCTCCAACGGCGACGTGGTGACCGTGGAGGCCGTCACCGATCAGGGGCTGCGGATCCGGACCAAGGCGGGCGTGGTGGGCGACGTCCAGTGGCGCCGCCTGAAGGCCGATGGCTCCAACCGGCTGCTGCTCGGCTTTGGTTGGGCGCAGACCATCGACAGCATCCAGGGCGTTACCTCGGACGAGCACATCGACGCCATGCCCCGCGGCACCGCGGCCATGGGCAAGTTCCGCGGCTACACCGCCGAGAGCCGTGCCGAGTGGTGGACTTGGACGATGATCGGCGAGGCCGGGCAGTTCGAGGCCATTCGCTCTAAGAGGGCGATCGGAGAGCAGACCCCGATCACCTCGGAGGATCTCTGGAAACAGGCAGGCAAGGACATGTCCCGCGCCACCTACAAATCTCTCGGTATGGACCTGCAGGCCACCCTCCAGGAACAAGAAGCCATCGCCCGGACCCGCTTCATCGGTGCCGACATTCGGGTACAGCGGCAGGAGTTGGATGGCCGCAACGCCGCTGCCGAGCGGCAGGAGGCCGCGCAGTCCGAAGAGATTCGGGTTGCCCTGGCGCCACGACTGGATGGTATGGCATCTCGGATGCGGACCACCCTCGACGGGCTGGCGCCGGAGCGCATGGCGCCGGCCACCACTCTGCGTAGGATGCCCGTGCCAGAGCCTATCTTGCCAAGTCCCCGGTTCTCGCCATCACCAGGGATGTAGCTGTAACCCCTGCTTGGCAAAGGTGGATGGAAGACCTGGTATCAATCTAGTTCGTCCCATTTGGTTCAGGCTTTTGCTGAACCGCATTCATTGAGGCGCCGCGAGCCAGCGCCTCCTCCTTCCGTTTCGCCAAGATCGCTCTAAGCGACAGCGTCCCACTTTCCCAAGCCTCCATCTCATCGGCAAACAGTCCGAGAGAGAAGTTCAAAGGCTCCTCCGACATCACGGCCGGCTCGCCCGTATTCCAAGCCCGAACCCACCCATCCACATCGTCTATGCGGCAGAGGCCCAACAGGCAGAGGTCGATGAAGGTCGTGTACTTCGTCAGGGTTGGCGGCCCGCTCTCCTCCGGTGGCGCTTCCTCGATAACCGCCTCGTCAAACGACCGCCCGTCGCCGGGCTCGACATTCGGGGCAATTTTCTCCCGCCGTTCCAAGACGGCCCGGATGACGGCTGCCCTGGAGACGTTGCTTACCCATCTTTTGGTAAGCCGACCCCGGCTTCCGCGGATCATACCGCGTAGATCGGTCAGTAGCTCCTCGAGCTCATCGGAGCCCATACGGATGACCATCCACCGCTCATCCGATGCCCGCGGCAGGGAGGGCTTCTGCTTCCCAATGCCCTTAGCCATGTGCCCGATCCATACCGTCGTCCCCCGCTGCGCAAGTCTGTGTGGCCGGTCCCAAATACAGTGACCGGCAGCGCGAACGGACACACGCCAGTTGGCCTCTATCGGTGTTTGAGACGGTTTCCCCCTTTCTACGCCGCCCGCCTGACCTCGGCCACCAACGACCCCAGCAGCCGGCGAAGTTCCTCCGGCGGCAGTGCCCTCGGCTCCTGCAGCGCCAGGCCGTCCAGGGCGGCATCCCGCTCCGTACAGGCCTGGATCGAGGCTGTCCTGGCATCGGCAGGGTCGAGCCCGGTTCTCTCCTCGATCTCAGCGATTTGCTGCAATAGGTCCGCCACTTGGCGATCGACAGAGACAATCGTCGATTGTTCACTGGCGGCGTGCTGCGGCCGATCAACCACCGAGGCAAGGGTCGCACTGAACTCCGTTACCGGAGCCTCGCCCAGCCCGTCTGGTGGCGTTGCCGGTGTTGGCTCGGCCTCATACAGCGAATCCTCCATGGGCACCGCCCCGGCCGCGTTGATCCCCGCGTCGATCGCTTCGGACACCCCGATGCCCGCTGCTCTGGCAGTGCCGAACCCTTGGAACAGGGCCTGCAGAACCGGGGAGAGGGGTGGTGTCACCCGCTCGGGACGGTCTGCGCCTTCGATCGCTTTCCGCACCCGCTGTCCACTGTCCACGGCTTGGCGGATCGCCGCGGGATCGTGCATGGTCAGGGGCACTGGTCGGGCTCGACGGATGGCCCCCTTGGCGGAGGTGTTGGCGTAGAAGAGGTTCGCGTGAACCTTGGTATTGCCCAGGACCATGACGCCTTCGCCCGCGATCAGCCCTCGGAGATCCCGCCAGTCCACCCGGCTCGTGCGTCGGACCTCTGCCGTTTCTGCCTCTTGGTAGGCGCCGCCATCCTTGGAGCGGTAGCTGGTGATCTGGGTTGTGTCGCTTTCGCCAACCGTGGACTCGATATGCCGCCGGTTTTCGCCACCCTCATGCTGTCGCATGAGGAGCTGGAGGGGCGCGTTGTTGAGGAGTGTATATGCAGCGTCGCCGATTCTGGCTCGCAGCCCCGCTACATCGTGCCAGCCCAGGACGAAACTGTAGCCTTGGCCCCGGCCCTGCTGGAGCAGCGTCGTTGTGCTGGTCGAGACGAAGGCGGCCAGCTCGTCCAGCACTACTCCAAAGGGGGTGTCGGCCGTGGCGGGCTTATTAGCGATGATCTCTTCGTAGTCACCCTCCAACTGCCCACCGAGGCTTTGCGCCATCATGCTGCGGAGAACGGCGATCGTGAGCTTGCCCAGGCTCGTAGTGGTTTCTCCTGAGTTCTCGAGAGCTGGTAGGTTGACCAGCAGGATGCGCCGGTTCAACACGATATCGCGCATGTCGATATCGGGGATGCCGGCTCGGAAAATGTGCCCAAGAGATCCAGCAAGTTGCGTGAAGCAGGCATCGAAGTGCATCGCGACGAAGCCGTGTTGCCTTGTCGGCTCCTCGCTCCGCTGCTTATTCCAAGGAAGCGTCATGTCATAGCCGCCGGTGGATTTCAAAAAGCTCACCAATGGTGCAATCAAGCGCTCCGGCATCGCCGAGATGTCCACCATCTCGACCTCGTTGGTATCCACGTTCAGGCGCGGGAACATGCGATCGACGGCGATGCTGGCGATATTTTCGAGTAGGATCGAGAAGCGCATCAACTCGATGTCGGGCACGATCCGAAAGTTTGTGCGAACCCAATCGAAGATTGGCGTTAGCGCACCCACGAGGGCGCCGGCGCGCTGCATGAAGATGTGGTTTTCACCACCTCCCTTTTCTGGATTCGATTCGATCTGCGCCATGAGCATTTCGCGCATGGCATCGGGCGAGGCGGCACCGAAGGGGTTGAATGTGGAAGAGTCGCGGTCGCCACTGGCGACGATGAAATTGAGCGCCCGGATGTTGCGCTCTTGGTTCAGCAGTCGGGCGAGTGCGTAGATCCGGGCATAGAGGTCTGTGTCCGCTTTGCCATCCACATAGACGAGGCCTGAACCAACCGACATGCAGTTGAAGCAGAAGCCCAGCAAGGTTTCCGTCTTGCCCGCGCCGGTGATCCCGGGGACGCTGATGTGTTGTCGGAGGTCCGGGTTGGTAACCCAACACTCTTCGCCCGTCTCGGCGTCGTAGCCGAGGTAGAAGATGCCTGCTGCTGTCTGCGGCTTGCGGCCCCCGGGCGCCGGGAAGTTGCGATCCTTGATCCCCGCCGATTTGGGCAGCCGGAACGGCAGAACGACCGGGCGGCTGAGAACCGTCCCGGCATACAGCAGGCTCAAGGGAGCAATGGCGGTGACCGTTGCCGGCTCCGCCACTGCAAACCCGCCCATAAGCGCCAGGACTACCGCCGATCCTCGCCCCTCCAGGATCTCCCGGGCAGTCTGAAATGGTGAGCGGATCGGCCGGTAGATTTGCTGTGCCTGGCGCTCACTGGCGGCGCTCGGGCCATGCTGGACCCGCGGGACGGTGCTCACGGAGCATCAAGCCCGAATGGGCTCTGCGGCGCATTACTCGGAGACTGCGCCGGTGCACGAGCGGGGTTCGTCTGTTGGTAAAGTCGCTCCACATCCGAGGGCGTGATCACCACTGGAGCGCTACTTGGTGGGGCCGGGCGTGAACGCGGAGGCAGGTACTGCGGAATAGCCTCCGCAGTTTCCGGCGACCCAACCCATGCCGGCGGCTCGGCACCTCGGATGCGTGGTGCGGTCGTATTATCGTATCGCGCTAACCTTTCGGCCTCGACATTGGATGCATCACGGATCACGTCAGATGCCAGGAAACCGATTGCGCCGGCGGCGACCATAGACAGCATCACGCTCACTGCCAGCTTCCCTCCCCCCGCTTTCTTCGGTCCCTGGATTTCCATCGTGCCGCTTGGAAATACTCGCACAGTGACGCCTGCAGTCGGGTCGATCTCGAGCGTCGTGCCATTCGGGCAATCAAATTTCATAGAACGTGCTCCTGCTTACGCGGACCAAAGTCGGATGCCTTGGCGCGAATGGTGACGATGGCTGGCCCAAAAACCGGCAAAACCAGGCGGCATTTCGCTTCGCGCTCAGCTGCCCAATGGCTGCGCGCAGCGGCCGCCTCGGCAAAAGGAGTCTGCGCTGCGATCAAGTGCCAGGGCACGCCGATGACCGGAAATCCGAGGGAGTCCAGGGCCAGGAACAGCCGCCGGTCGACCATCTGGAGGAATTGAAACATGCCTGGATTGAAGATGCCGGCGCGTGCCCTCGCCTCACACAACATGCTCATCAGCGCGGTCGCGGTATAGGCATGCCCAGCCGCGGCTTTCTCCATCCGGCCTCGAAGGTCGGGGTCGCGGAGGTATTCGTCCGCGATGGCGATCGCTTTGGCCGAGAACTCCAATGGCTGCGCCGGACCGGCGGGGCCGTCCTTGGCGTCGATCGGTAGGCTCCGCGACAGCGCGCCTAGCATCTGCACCGCGTCCTCCCGTCGACGAGCGGCATGGAGTGCCATGGCGGCGACCATGGCCCGGACATGCGGCGCCGCGTCGGCCACGCCGGTCCAGATCGGTCCGAGCTGGCGCATCATCTCCTCGCGCGCCTGGCGCTCGCAGAACTCACCCTTGGGCCCGCGGGCGAAGCGCTGAACCCACTCGCCGGCGTGCAGCACTGGATCAGCCGGGCGAGGTTCACCCTCGGCCGGATTCACGGGGCGCAGCCCCCGGCCCACATAGGCCGCCATAAAGGGAAACACCGTGGCCTGCTCCGCGAGCAGGCCCTCTACGTCGAAGCGTCGCCGGTACCGGGCCGTACCCACTCGCCTCCAGCACCAGACCGCCAGCCCGATGGCCAGGGCGGCGACCGGGTAGCTGTAGAAGCCGCCGACGTTATGGGCGAGGCGGTAGAGTCGATCGAACGTCACAGTCGGCGACGTGGGATCAGCGGCTAGCAACTGGCGGTCCATTGCAGCGAAGCGGTCAGTGAACAGGGAGGCTCCCTGGATCAGCCAGTGGTGCCAGGTCATCACCGCCGCGGCGAGTTGCGGCCGGAAGGTCATCCAGAGCAGCCAACCAAGGCCCGCCATCATCAACACGATCAGGCCGAACAGGATGAGGTTGTCTTCGTCGCGGTTCTGCCGGACGGGAGGGGGCGTATTCATTGGGCAGCCGCCGCCGTGGTTGTCGTGAGTGCGTCGAGGGAGGGGGCAAGCCGCGCCACTGCCAGGGCCTGCTCCAGGGCGAGGCGCTTGTACCGGCGCTTAAACTCCGGGGTCCGCGAGTGATAGAAGGCCACCCCTTCCCAGAAGTCGCCCTTGGCATCGTTCATCGCCTCCCGCAGCAGCCAGGCTCCGGCCTCGACATTCGTGCAGAAGTCGTCGCGGAGCGCGAGGAAGGCCTCCTCGCGGCTGACGCCCCACCTCGCGGCAAGCCTGGTGAGCCACATGGCATTGACCTGCATAGGCCCGACGTCCGGCGGCGCACCGCTGGCGTTCGGGCTGATGCGGCCGAGGCGTCCATTCTCCACACGGAGGATGACGACGAGGATCTGCGCCGGCAGCCGGTGAACCCGCGCCGCCGTCTCGATGCAGACCTGGATGACCTGCTGCGCCGATTGCCCCGGCATCGCCACCGGCACCGGTCCTGGGGCATTGCGGAGCTCGAAGGCTCCAGCTTCACCCGCCAGCAACACGGCGAGGGTCGCCCCCGCCAGGAGCGCCTTGCGGATCACCGGGCAACCCTCCGGAAGGGGCTGGAGGGCGCCAGGGTATAATCCGCCTCCGGCTGCACCGTCGCCGCCCGCGCCATAGCATCCCGCCACACCGCGTTCAGCCGGTTGACCTGCAGGATGCCTAGGGCGGCCACCCGCTCGATCGCCTCCATGGTGCTGAGCAAGACCACGGCCGTCGACGCCGAGCCCACGCTGATGGCGCGGTAGCCCAGGACCGTGTCCCGGTCCCTTTGGAGTTCCACGCCGAGCCCGTGCCCGGTCGCGTCCTGCCAGACGGCCTGCCCTGAGGCCAAAAACACCGGCAGCAGGCCCCGCTCAGAGACGGCGATGTCGAGCGAGACGGGCAGGGTCTGGCGGGTCGGCTGGTCGAACACCGTGATGGTCCGGCCCGACTGTTGGAGGACCTCGCGCAGCACGGCTGCGATGGCAGGCAGGCGGTTCGGGCGCATCAGACGAAGTGCCTTTGCTTGTGATGGGGGATGCCCGGCCGGCGCTTGCCTGCGAACCAGGACCGGATGCGCCGTAGGGCGCCGAACAGGGTGAGGCCGAGGTATTGGAGCAGCCCGAAGGCCGCGACGCCCGCGATGGCCACGTAGAGGGTCCACCACCGCATGTGGCCCGCCCATAGCAGCAGCGGCAGCAACGCCCAGGCCTCTAGCCCGGCGATGGTGATGCGCCGCGCCGTATCACGCCACATGGGCGGCCTCTCCCAGCAGGTTGTCGTTGGCGACTTCCTCGGAGATCCGTCCCTCGGCGAGGGCGCGACGGATGGAGTGGGCGAAGCTCGTGCCTCGTTCCTCGACCAGGGCCTCGACCAGTTGCGGCCACTTCTCAGGATTCGTCAGCGCCAGCTGTCGCCGCACGCCCTTGTCGCAGATCAGGTACTCCCTGACCGGCGTCCGCGTGCCGTCGGCCGACCACAGTAGCCGTTGATTGACGATCAGTCGGAGCGCCTGGGCCATCGACGTCGTCAAGGCATCCCGCTGCGCCACGGGGCACAGCCGCACGGCGCGTTGGATCGTCTCGTAGGCCGTACCCGCGTGAATCGAAGTGTAGACGGCGTGGTTGGCGAGGGCGGCGTCGAGCGCCGCCTCCATCGTCTCGCCATCCCGGCACTCACCGATGACGATCGTGTCCGCGTTTGATCGCATGGCATCGCGGATTGCCATGGCGAAGGTCTCGATGTTCAGGCCGATTTGTATCTGCGTAATCTCGGATGACGGTCCATCGATCCCGTCAAAGACATATTCGACCGGTGCGGAGTATTCCACGATGATGCGGTTGCTACTGGGGTCTAGCAGGATGTCGAGGACCATCCCGGCTGCCAAAGTCGATTTTCCTTCGCCTGTGCCGCCGGCGATCAGGACCAATCCTGTTTTGGGCTTGAAAGCCCGCAGGATGCCATATTCTACATTCTGCGTAGCGAGCGGGCGCGGTGTCGTCGGGAGGGTTCGGGCGATAACCGCCACCCCACCCTGGCCCTTGAACAGGGTGCCCTTGGCGTTGATGCGGTACCTGAGGCGGCCATAGCCCTCCAAGAGGCCGGGCTCATAGGCCACGTCGAGCGGACGCGCCGTCCGCAGCCAGGCGACGCCGTCGTCCTGGTTGGTCAGGCGGTTGACCGCCATCTCCGCCTCGTACTCTGTCAGCCGCCGGGTAGAGACTTTCAGTACCCGCCCGTGAACCTGCAGGATGATTCGCTTGCCGGTCTCCAACCGGATGTCCGATGCACCGAGATTCGACGCCCAGGCGAGCAGTCCGTCGAGCCGCTCCGCCGTCAGGCGAGGCCCATCACCCGGCCACATGATCGGGCTAGGAGCCAGGGTGAGGGCCGCGCTCACCGGATCACCGTGCCGATCGGACCGCCAGGCGCAATCTGCGGCGTCTCCCGCCAACGACCCTGGTTGCTGTTGAGACGGGCGCCGCCGGTGATGTTCAGCTGCGTGTCGTTGAGGCGCATGTCATTGCCACCGCCCTGGACCCGGATATGACGCATTGCCACCCGTGGCGGCTCAACCAGCCCGGCCCGCAGCAGGACGAGAAAGCGTCCCATGCCAATCATGTCGCGCTCGAGGTTGCCCAAACCGTCGCGGAAGTTCTCGACCGCCATGCGCTCGCCGTCGGCCCAGCCCTGAGCCACACAGCGATCCCAGGCCACGGCTTCCTTATCCGTGCGAGGGCGCAGGGATTCTGGCGACATCGTCGGAGGCGAGAAGACCGGGACTAGGTAGGAGCGCCAGTTCGGCTTGCCGGCGCTGAGCGTTGCCCGGCGAGTGATCTGGTAGATGCGTCCGGTTTCCCGCGCCGCCTGCCCGTCATCTGACAGTGCCACGGAAAGTTGGGCCTCAGTCACCACGGGCGGCCGCATGCGGATCCGGCCACTTGCCGGCAGCATCAGCGGTTCGAAATCAAAGGCGAGGTCTAGCCGGTCCTCGTAGCGACGCAGCAACTCCACAATAGCGGAGGATCGGGCCGCCAGGCCGCCACTTGCCCCAAGCCGCTTTCCTTCCTGGCAGATGCCTTGGAGTTTGAGGCCTTCCGCGCCCTCGCCGGGCAGCTCACTCGCCCGCAGTCCCTGCAGGGCCTCAAGGGATGGAAGACGGGTTCCACCCGTTACCTGGCCACTCCGCGAAGCTCCGGTAATGGGGCTGTTTGTACCGCGGCCCAGAGTCTTGAGAGCGCGCTCGATTTCCGATGCATCGGGCATGGGAGGGACAGGGGCGCCGGTGATACCCACTTCGCGCTCCGCTGCCCTGCTTGGGGTCGGCGGAGCCGCCAAGCTAGCAAGGATCGTGGTGGCACAGAGAAGGTGCTTAAACATGGCGGCGAACCTGAACGATGCGGTGATCGGGATCGACGAACAGCGTTGCACGGTCACCCGACTGAGTGCCGAGCGACCGCAGCACTTCGATGACAGGGCGGCCGTTCGCGTTGACCGAGACCTGCGGCATAACAGCCGGCATGTCCGTGGCGGGCGGGGCGTAGCTGTAGCCGATGCTTTCCGCGATTGCCTTCGCCGCTTTGTCGAGAGGGCCGTCGAACCGCCAGACGATCGGCCGATTGAGCTCATCCGGCACCACAGGCCGCGCTCCTGCCTGGGTAGCCTGGAGGGCTGCCATCGCCTTCTGGATGCGGGTCATGCTGGTCTGGAGGGCCACTTCGGGGTTGGCCATCCCCTCCGCGTCAATGTCAGGACGCTCGACGGCGTGGTTCGCGCAGGCCGAAAGCAGCCCAGCAATGGCCAGCACGGGAAGGATTGAGAGAGTCTTTGGCACTGCCGACCTCCTGTTGAGGAGTGGAGGATCGGCAGGCTTGGCGCGAATGGAGTGCGGGATTTTTCGCATCCGCTCATGCCATTGGCGTGGCCTCCCACTTGTAGCGCACGTCCGGCTTGCATTCCTCATTGCGTGACCCGTCGTCGAAGGCCGCGGCACGGAACCCCCGCGCTTCGTAAAAGGCGCGTGCCCACGCGTTCCGCTGGAATGTCTGGAGGCGTAGCCGTCCTGGGGCCTCCCTCTTAGCGAGGTCCAGTAATTGCGAGCCGATCCCTCGCCCCTGACACCCCGAAAGGACGTAGAGTTGGTCCACCTCGTCGCCGTCGAGAACGAGGAAGCCCACAGCGCGGCCGCCGTTCTCGCGAGCGATCCACACGCGGCAACGCTGGAGGACGAAACAAGCGATCCAGTTACGCGCCTGCTCGGCCGTGTGCATCCGAGGCAGATCAGACCGACGGCTTACAAACGGGCTCAACCCGCGCCCAGCCTGCGCCTCAGGTGTCTTCTTCAAGTCGAGAGCAGCTATGGCGCGATGGGTACCAAGCGTCAGGTTTTATCCACTAGCGATGGAAAAATTTGGCTAGATTTCTGAGAAGCCTATTTAGGCTTGGTCAACTCAGATATCTGCTTTCCAATGAACTGCTCAAACTGAGGAATCCATTGAAATTCTGTTACCTTGGCAGCAGTTGGTGATACCACGGTGATACCCTGATAAATCAGTCCAAGGAAAGCAAACACCACCCCCTTAGAAATCACTGTTGCCAAGCCATCAATAGTTTTCTCGGATGTCTTTACTGCTAATTTGGTGAAAAATGGCTTGATATGCTCAAAGCCATTGCTGATCCAGTTGCCCACTGTCCGCAATACCGCAAAGACACTGGTTTTCTTCTCACCAGACATACTGAGAAATTGGCGCAGACGCTTGAGGGCATCCACCACTGCGACATCAACTCGGTCTAAGTTTTCCTCAATGACAGCGAGAAACTTATCAAAGCCGGTTTGAATATCCCTGATATCGTCCTGACTAATTTTGAGCGAGTTGATGTTGTCGGAATATTTATGAAAGTCAGGAAACTGTGCTACGTAGCCATGTACATTAATCGCATGGCCTGTCATCAAGCCCTGCAAATCCTCCATAATCTCATCTTTCATTTCCTGAATGATGAGTTGGCAAGGTACGTTGGCCATCGCCACAGCAATTGCATTACCATCATTTTCCAACTTATCCTGCAGATAAGTCAGCTGATCAAGGTATCGCGCGCTGAACTGCGTCCTATTGGGGTCTTGAAGAACCTCGATTAGCCTGCGCCCAGATTCAATTGCCTGAGCACGAACAACATCAACGATGGCTTTGTCTTGCTCAGGAAAATCGCTCTTGACGTCCTTGAGTACGATCTTGGCACCAGTGATATCAAAATAGACTGGCGCAATTTGCTGTTCTGGTACTGCCTTGGATATCCTTACCCACTGCACATGGCGTTGCGTTTCGTTTGAAAGATCTTCTTCTTCTTCTTCTTCGGTTAGGTTGCGGAAATTTTGAGATGCCGGGGGACGGCGTAGCCTTAGAACAGGTCTGTCGCTTGGAGGGCCTTGCGATGTATCATCAAGTCCATCAACCAGTTCAGTGTAATGAAGCACGATGCTGTATGCAGTCTTGTACTGATTGAAGACCTCCTCAGGGGGCCGGAAGCGATAAGGCATTTGCACTTTGAGGTTTTCGGATAAGATCGCCTTCAAGAGAGGAGAAACTGACTTGCTTTTCAAGAAAGACCGCAAAAATCTCGATTGCGTTTCCAAACTATTTGAAAGCAAGCCTGGCCCCCTCGCTAGGAGGCTCCTCAACTCCATCAAACCAACTTGGTACTGTCCATAGTCACTCGATGCCTCATGCGAACCAGGCTCGCGTGCGGCCACATTTTGTGCTGCTGCTAACAACTCAAGTGCTTGTTGGAAGTAGGCGTTCAAAGGCGGTTCGTTCTGATTGCTGGAGTCGTTATCTGACACGTACTCATCCACCCAACTGCCAAGACAGCATAGAACGATTCCTCACACTCATGCCAAGCGGTAGCCTTCCAAACTGCCAGCCCTACCAGGACCATTCGGTCCCTTAGGCCGTTTAGAGCCTAAACGTCAGGCGATGCCGAGAGGGCTGCCAGTATGGAAGATGTCTTGCCCGACAACACCTCCAGCGCCACCGTGCGGTGCCGCTGGAGCCGGGCTTGATTTACACTGCTGAACGCATGCACACAGCCACAGCCTCGGTTGAACCGTGCCAAGTGACCGCCCTTCTTCTGGCCAGCCTCCAGCTCAGCTAGTGCTCAGACACAGACGGAAGATGCAGGTGACCTCGGACTTCAGCTTATCGCTCAGTGGTGCTGTGACGGAGCCCTGAATCTTCCGTCTGTGTCGCTGCACTAGGAACGCTGTTCGCGCTTCGCCTGCGCCGCAGCGAGCCCGCAGTTACCCTCTGAGGTCCAATGGCGAATGGTCCCTCCAATCGAGGTCAAAGCCTCCGTACAGATGTTCCCTCGCCCGTCAGAGCGGGAATAGAGCAGCGTCCTGGATTCAGCGTGATTCACGATGCGGGTCGGCAGTCCCATCAGCGATATTGCGCGATCCTCCTGCATGCCCACCGTTGCCATGCCTCGTGCCTCTGTCAGAGGCGAGGATGAGCAGGAGATCAGGCCACATCCGTCCGATCGATTATAGTCTCCGGTGCAGCCCGCTCCCAGCAACAGAAGGGCGAGTGGTAGTACAGCTTTCACGGTCGTTTCCTATGGCGATGCACCAACGATGATGCCTGACCGGCGTGTGTGCCCACAGTCGTGACGGGCACACGATCCGGATAGCTGGCGGTCAGATGCACCCAAGACTATGCGGCAGGACGAAGAATCACCCCCAGCCCGGTCCCGTTGTAGAGTTCGCCCATCATCTCCTCGATGACACTGGCCGCCGCAACATCGTCATCCTCTCCCCGACGGAGACGGCCTTCCTTTCGTCGGTTGATCTCCAACACCGCGCTGCCGGTCGGGAACACCGCCGACAGCCGCTGCAGGGCTTCGCTTGCACCAAGCCGCTCATACAACCGGTCGCGGAGGGCGCAGTCTTCTGGCGTCGTGCTAAGCGCCCATAGGTCGATTGGTCCCGGCACGTTGACCAGGACCTGTTCCCACTGTGCATCCGAGGCATTGAGCACCACCACGAAGGGAGCGCCGCCGCCGTCACGTCGCGGGCCGGTCAACCGATGCCGGATGATCTGCCCGGTAGCCTCAGACAGCTTGCGAGCCTTAATGATCTCGTCTGCCTCCTCCATGTTGCCGACGCCACAGATGAATAGGCCCGTCGCAACCTTCACCAGATGATCGCCAAAATCGGTCATACGCTGCGAGCTCAAGCCCAGCATAACGCCATGCTTGGCTCCCTCGCGGTCGTCCCGCTCCGCTGCCTCCTGAACCTCTGGCTGGTCCTTTGTCCGCTGCCACTCGTCGTATTCGAGGATCTTGACCGCCTCATAGACCTCCGTGAAACGGCGGCGGTGATAGGGGCGCACCATGGACGGCACTTGGTCGGCGTACTCCGGATGCAAAAAGAAATTTCGGCCAATCAGGTGCCTGGCCAGCATGAACATGAGGCCGGTCTGTCGATTGTTCTCCGGCGAGCCACTGGGGGCGACAGCCTCGAGATCCAGAACGATGATCCGCGCCGGCCCGAAATCGACTTTTGTCGGGCCATTCAGCGTGGGATATTTCTTGATGAAGGCCAGCAGGTAACGTTCAAACAGCTCGCATAGCGTTTCCTTCTGGTGCGGCACGACCCTGTCGAACCGCTGCCGGATGGACGGATTGCGAACGGCGTCGATCAGGTCCTCGAGGATCGGCTCGGCATACCGCTGCGCCTTGTCCGCCTCGGCGTACATGCCACGCCGGCAGAAGGCGTCCACCACATCCCACCAGTAGACCTCACGACTGGGATCACTGTTCGGCGGAATAATCTCCAGTTCTGCCTCGGCGATCTCCACGTCGATCGCAGGATCGAGGCCAGGCTCATACCGCTTGGTCCGCAGGTTCGGCCCCTCGGTGCCGAGCATCCGATACAGCTCGGTGAGTGCGGCCATGATCAGCATGTCCATGCCCTCAAAGCGCTCGCGGGAGAGCGGAGCCAGGCCAAGGGACAGGAAGCTGGTCAGGAACGCCCGCTCGAGCTCGAGTGGGGCCCGGCAGCCGGTCTGGGTTTGGAAGATGTTGACCGCATACTGCGTCGTCAGGTCGAACCGAACGTAGATCGCCTCGCCCTTGCGATCCGCAGGGAGCGCTTCCTGGATCATCACCACCAGGCCCTTGGCCGACTTGCCGATGTCGACCTTGGCAATCAGCGGGATCTTGGGCCCATCAGCACCCTCGGCAGCCGAACTTAGGATCGTGCCGCGGAGGATCGTATTCGCCAGCACAGACTTGCCACGCCGGCTTGGCCCGGAAAACAGGTTGGTCACCTTCCAACGCTGCGGTCCCACCGGATCGTATGGCCACATCCGTCCGTCCGGCGTTTTGAACAACACCGGCCCATGGGTATAGGGCGAGCCCGGCCGCCCGTAGGGCAGCATCTTGAGAGCTTCCTTGAGCGGCAGCTGGGTGGCCGGTGCGGTCGAACGTGGCGCCACCGCCAGGGCACTACTCATCACCCCGGCGAGGGGGTCGCCGGCGACCGTCGCGACCTGCGCGTTCCCCCATGACTGGACATACTGCAGTAGCAGAGCCCGTTGCGACGCGAGGGCCGATTCCCGTCCTGCTAGCGCCCAGGTCGCAAAGGACACTCGGAGTTTGACCAACCGCTCGTTCGTGTTGGCGGCAAGCTCCTCATTGGCGGCGATTGCCTTCCAGATCCGGCGATTTTTCCCGAAGCCAAGCAACGTAGCCGCGACGCGCTTGACGGCGAACATCGTCTCGCCGCCTCCTTCGATGAGCAACGAGACCCGCCACGGGATGCCCGAGCCTGACATCGTCCGCACCAGCTCAGCAAAAGGACGGGACCGCTCCGGCACGAGTGTCATATCAACGTTGGCCCAGATGTGCTGGCCGACCTGCACCGTGCGCAACTCGAGCTCATTGGCATCCTCGGAGCAGATTTGGTCCCGCAGGCTCGGCGGCAGGAGCGATTCGGCCGAGCCTTCCTGACCCACCTCCGGAACCCGTGGATGCATTCGGTCACCCAGCAAACGGGCTCGCCAGCCCGTCCCAATCGAGCCCGGGTAGATGCTCTCCCGGATGGCCCCGACCATATCTCGGGGATCCATCTTGAGAGCTCCAATCCCGTGCAGATGTAGGCAGCTCAGTACCCGCTCCACATAAGCCCGGTGTTTGTCTGCTACGACATCGACCGCGATGAATGGGTCCTGGGCGTCGCCCAGAGGGGGTACGCTCTCGCGCTCCGCGCCTTCCTGCGCGGTTGCAATCTTCTCCTCCTCGGAGTTCAGGACCGCAGACCGGCGGGTCCACAAGGCGAGGTAGCAGGCTTCCCAGCGCATGATGCGGGGCAATCGACGTTCCTGCTCGTCAAAGATCATATCCAGATCCAGGCCGAGCTGCCGAGCTGTCGACCGGGTTGCGTCCACCGTCCGCTTGACCTCGGTACCCGCGACCGTGGGATCGCTGCCGAACCACCATTGCTGGACATACCCCGGCTGTTCCGCCAGACCGCTCAGATCCTCGCGGAGACCCTCGGCCGTCTGCACGACATCCGCTTCGCTTAGGGTACGCCGGACGCCCAGGATGCGGACCAGGGTCATTGCATCACCCCGGTTGTTGTACAGAGCGTCGCTGCTCGGGGAGCGAATATCGACGAAGCTGCCGAGAGGCTGACGCGCCATTAGTGCGACATCGGCCAGAATACGGGTGAGCATGCCCATGGGACGGCTCCTAGGCCTTGGGAGAGGCAGCAGCGAGCAGCTGCGGATAGACATCGACACCGCGGCGGTAGAACCGCCCCCGGTGCAGCAGTCGCAAGTTGGACAGGTCCGCGGCTCGTGCCGGCGCATCAATTAGTGACGCGCAAAAGGCCTGCGCGGATGACGTTTTCACCAGGGCCATTGCCTCCTGGGAGAGGTCTGCGAGGGCTTGGTATGACCGGTAGGCCGCCCGCAGCCGTGGCGTGTCAACCGTCGGAGCGGCGCCCAAGTGGAGGGGCTGACCATGCGCATCAAAAACAGCATGGATGGCCCGAACGGTTCGGTTGATGGCGGCCTGGGAGATGCTATCCGGGACCCAGATCAGCAACACCTCCTCATCAGTAGTAACCCGGCCCAGGTGTTGAGCCGAGTGACAGAGGAGGCAGGCGGTTGCCAAGTTATCCACGCTCCAATGGGAGTGGTCGTCATCAAGATGGTACGGGCCGGGCGCGACCGGCTGGGTATCGCCACAAAACCGGCAGACCCCAGCATCCCGCGCCTGCATGGCCTCACAAACAGCAGTAGGTCCCGTCGCCTCCATGGAAGCAGTCCAGGTCGTGGGAGACGACGTCAGGGCGAGTGGCAGGAGGCGGCGCACATGGTCCGCCTCCACGCTGGTCTGGCTGGACTGCATCTCCCGCGCCGATCAGAAACGCAGTGCCGTGGTGCCGTTTTTCACGGACGGCGCCGCGGCGGTCATGGTGTTGGTGCCCAGGCCCGCCCATGCCGACATCCCCAGGATGAGGAAGCCGCCGATGAAGGCGCCGGCCGCGAGACCCAGGCCGCCCTCCTGCCGGCCATCGCGGCGGAAGTGCTTGTAGATGTTCCAGCCGCCAACGATTAGCAGGAAGGCACCTAGGCCATAGGCGATCGCCGGGACGATCAGGTCCGCCGCGTTGCCGGCCGACGTGCCGGCCCGACCCATCTGCTCGAAAATACCCTGCGCCTGTGCCGCGGACCCCAGAGCAGTGGTGGCCAGGAGGGCGGCAGCAGCGAGCTTACGAATACGCATAATCGCGTCCTTCTTTCGTCGGGATGATTCCCGGTGTTGGAAAAGTCAGTCCTCGTGGCGCGAATGCGTTCGAGGATTTATGCGGCCCCGCCACCCTGTGCTGTCGTCAGGAACTGGCGCGCGACGGTGTCGATGTTCATGACGAGGAAGCCGCCGATCCCTTTCACGGCAGAAGAAAACCAGCCGTGACGTCGCGTGCCCTGCCAAACGCCTTTGAGGCCGGTGAGCGATTGGAAAACCCACATCGCTCCGAAGGCGCGGAAGAACAGGATGAAGCTCTGGATGATGGCCAGGAGAGTGTCCGTCGGAGACAGTCCGAGCCAGGAGTTGCCATCCGGTACGGTGTAGGAAGTCAGAGCGGCACCTGCGGACGCACGTGCCGAGCCACCGATGGTTGCCGTTCCCAGGTTCAGGAATTCCGGAAACCCGAAGAAAATGAAGCCGATCATCATGATGGCTACGGGCACCCACATGCGATGCCGTAACGGATGACCCGGCAGGCGTGACTGGTAGAGGAGGTAGGCTCCACCAATCACCGAGGACGCGCCCGCCACATAGCAGCATGGTCCCAGCCAGGCGAGGACGATGCCCGCAAAGGCATTGGCGATGTTGACTAGAGCTTGCATGGTATCTACTGCCCCACGCTGCCCTGCTCAGCGATGAGTTGCCACGCCGTGCCCTTCTGCTCGATCTTGAGTACCTTGCCGTAGCCAGGCAGGACGTCGCCCACGAAGACCTCGACCTTGTCGGTTTGACCAGGCGCTGCGTTGACCACCACCAAGGCTGCCATGCCGGTACTGGCGGCACTGATCCGGTACTGCGGCGCCGGGCCCGCCGTACGCTGCGACTGTGGCGCCGGCACCGGCCCGGAAGCCAGCCGAGGGGCAGGACCCCGCGCATCGGAGCTAGCTGCACCGACTGCAGCCTGGAAGCCTGCGCGAGCCTCGGCAAAAGTCAGCCGCTGCTTGAGATCGGCAATCTCGGCCTGCAGATCGGAGATCGCCTGGGTCAGCTGCTTGCGCAGCTGGATCTGCTGCTCGAGAGACTCCCGGGTGATGCCGCTCAGCGCGGTGACCATGGCCGCCATCTGAGCCTTTTCCGCATCGGCCCTCGGCGGGGCCACGGTTGGCGCGGTCGCCGCCTCACGGACCAGCCATCGCATGTCTGCGATTTGGGGATCATCAGCCGTCGCGGCGATCTGGACCGCGGGTTCTGGATCCTGCGGTGCAACTGCGACTGGCACCCCCGCAACCACCAGAGGCTGAGCGATCGGCGCCGGTGTTGGTAGAACCGCCTCCTGTGGCAGCTCACGCGGAACGATAGTCTGCCGCGTCGCCGCAGACTGCTCCAAAGCGGCGGCTTGGTCTTGGACTGCGCGGCTCGGCGTGTATCCAGGCTCAGCGGATACGCTCAGGAGGGCGGAATTAGTCTGGCTGGCATAGAGGCCGTACCCCCCAAGGGTCCCGACCGCCAGGATGGCCGCCCCCGCCAGGAGCTTGGTCCGTCGCGGGGTCACCGCCCACCAACCGCGGATGAGGCTTAGCTTGGCAGGCTTGTCCAGTGTGCTGGCGAACTTTGACTTTTCGCCCTGCGATGCAGGCGCATTACCAGGCGAGGCAGCAGATGCAGCAACGGCCTCACCGGGTTCCTCGCCCGGCAAGGCCATCGTGTAATGCTGCTGATTGGATTCGAGAACGGTAGCGTGAGTGTCCATGGGAGCCTCCGTCGGATCACCGGAGGATGAGAAGCCCTGGCGCGAATGGTGCCGCTGATTTAGTCAGGCACTTCGACCGGCGCCATAAACATGATGCCGACCTGATCCCGTGCATCGAGATAGGCCGTTCGACCTCGTGGGGCCTGCTCGCGGAAGATCTGGCTGGCGGCCGACCCTGCGGCTCCGGCTCCGATCCCAAGGACCTGCGACGCGTTGAAATTGCGGAAGGCGCTGTAACCGCCGTAAGGCCCTTGCGAGATCACCGAGCCTGATGCTCCGAGCGCCTGGCCGACGCCTGCCGCGAACGCGCCCAACACAGGATAGATGACGCGCTCTGGCGTGTGCGGGTCTACCCGCGAGGCAACGCAGGTATTCATGTCGTTGGGAGCGACAAGATATGCATCCACAGGGACCTGTCGACCGTCCAGCAGGGTCAGTTTGTCCAGACGCACCGGCAGGCCACACGCCGACGGCTGTGATCCAACGAAGGTGCCGCTCATTCGCATCCCCACAATTGGACCCGATAGAGCCTGGACGATGACGGGCATGTTGCCTTGGTCGGTGTTGCCGCCCATGACCACCTCGCCAAACACACCGGTGTTGGCTGGCAACAGCACCCGCTTGCGGCCCTGAGCCGAGGCTGACACAGTCTGGGTAGCGCCTGCGCTCCCGGCCGCCTGGGAAGGCGCGAAATCGTCCCGTGTGCCCGCCCTGCCTCGTCCTGCATTCGCAGGCCCGGAATTGCGATCATCGGTATAGGTAGTACCGGCCGGGCTCTTCCCCCTCCAGGAGGCGAGCAGACCTGACATGGCGGCGCGATAAGCCTCGATGTCGTCGTTGTTCGCCTCCTTGCGTGGTTCTGTCACAGGCGTAGCCGCCGGCAGAGCAACATCAATGAATGGCGCCACTCTTTCGGCCGTGACTAGCCGCTCAGGAGGCGTGAACCCCGGTTCGTACCCTGTGCCGCCTGCCATCCGTGGCGTAAAACTCCGCCCATCCTCGGCCGCCTGTCTTGCCTTCTGCTCCGCGTCGAGACGCCGAAGCCGCTCCAGCTCAAGGTTGCTGTTCATCCCGCCGGGCTTCCGATCGAGGTTAGGAATTTCGGCGGTTTCTGAGGGATCAACCACTTCATGTCGCGTGCGTGCGAGGGTGGCGACCAGCCCAATCACGACCAGAGTGCCCAAGGCGGAGCTCGCCAGTAGCACTAGCCGCTTGTGCCCGGTGGTAGGACGCGCACCCCAAATGCGACGGAGAGCTGTACCGGCCATTGTTATTGCTCCCTGGTACGAAGACGGAAATTCTGGCTGCCATCCGAGAGGAGGAAGGACGTGTCGCCGGCGTTGCCCACGGGAACGGCGTAGAGGCGCAAACCGCCCTCCGCCATTTTGTAGGCGACCGGCTCGGGCAGCATCAGCATCTGGGTTGTCCGCAGATAAACGAGATTCCGGATGCGCCATGCGCGATACTCATCCGGCGATCCATTGACGATTGTGAGGGAGCGGGCACCGGCAGGCGTGATGCCGTCCAGCATCTTGCCCATCTCCTCGTCCCCGGTGTCTGGCACTTCCCGCCGGACTACGACCGGCGACAGTGCATTCGGCCCCCGATCAGCGATGAATACCGACGCATTGGCATCGTAACGGCCTCGGCCCGACACAAGCATAAAGCTGATCGGCTTCGGAGCGCCGCGTAGGTAGACCACGAGACCGCCTCGCGGAAACTGCGATGTCACCGTGATCTCAACCGTATTGCCACCCTCGATGGGGCGCGTAACTTCAAAGCCGCCAGTGTTCCCCTCGCCCTTAGGATTCGAATTCTGATCGCGTACAACTGGCCACGGCTGGCCCGAGCTATCGAAGAAGCTCAGCACCGTCGGATAGGTCAACGAGGCCTCGACGATCGGAACGGCATCCCCGGGCGTGAACCTAACGTCGATCCGCCGAGTGATAGGCGACACAAAGGTGGCGGACGACCCAACCCGAGCACGGGCCCGCTGATCCTCGTCATATCGTTTCGCCAGATCCTCGATCATCTGCGGCGATAGTCGGAACTCCCGCCCCCGGGCCGCGCCATAGCTGGCGTCCGCCGCTGCTGGATCTGGCCCGCCTTGGGCGAGAACTGGTCCAGCAAGAGCACAGCAGGCCAGGACCGCAAGCGCACTACGGATATCCATCACCGTCCCCCTCCTCGGCGAATGTCACGATCTGGACCGACGACCAACTGGTCGGGGACAATGCCCCGCGGGTAGCGCGGATCGGTTGTGCGCTTGACACGCACATTCGCCATCAAGCGATCCGAGTTTTCCTGGGAATTATTCAAGAAGGTCTGGACGAAGGGAAACTGGATGATCCACATCCGGATTCCATTGACCACCGTCTCTTCGCGGATCACTGGTGCCGCAGTGAGAACCGCCGTCGATAGCATGTTCCCGCCTACGAGCCTCTCAAGATTACCTGCGGTAATGAACGATGAACTCCATGAATCCCAGGCGTCCGTGGAGAAATTCTTTTTGGCCGCTTCAGCCTGCTGCCGGTACTCGAGGAAGTTGAGTGTATAGGCGGCAACCACCGCCGATTTCGTCCACTCAAGCAGATCGGCATTGCTCACCACAGACTCACTCAGCGGCGCCATCCGCACCGGCTCAGACATGCTGTTGGTGGCAAAGTACACACGCTCCACAGGTCGCGTCTCGGCCCAAACCGCGTGCCCAGCGAGAACCAGAATTACCAGCGCCTGGACGCAGTTACCGTTAAGAGAGCGTCGCAATAAGCCGTTAGACCATGCGGGGTCCGTTAGTAGTTTGTCTCGTGCGTCTGCGGAGTTTTCCATGGAGCATGCCTCATGACCTCTGCTTGAAGCTGGGCCACAGCGGCGCGAATGCGAACGGACAAAAACTCTAGCCCTTAGTTAGACACGGCCGTCGCTGCGGCATAACCCGCCAGTTCACGCTTGGCATAGGCCGACGTAGCCGGACCACTGCGGTAGCCCCAGAACACCTTGCGCGTAAACTTGCACTGCTTGCGCATGATGCCGGGATACATTGCGATGCCCTTTTGCTTGCGGCCCGCATCATAATCCTTCGTCAGCAGCTGCGCGCAGCGCCGAGGCAGCTCCAGCCTGTATGCCTTGGATGCGACGGTTGTGGGGCTTACTCCAAACACAACGGCAATGGCGGCATGATGCTGCATGGCGAACCATCGATCGGCCAGCTGGTCCTCAAGGTCTTCCGTCCAGGCGATTTCCTTGCGCTTTGGGCGCGCTGCTGCTTTCCCAGAGATCGCTTCCGCGCCCGTGCGGCTGGGCTCGCTAACCGCGTGGATCACTCGGACGAGCTGTGCCCGTTCGCGGCGATACAGGCCGAGGCTTCGCGCCTTGGAGTAGACGCTACTGGCGCTGCGGCCGAGCTCAACTCCGATCGCGGCGCCGGTGACGTTGAAGGTCCACAACTGGACCAGACGCTGCATGTGCGGCAAGGTCCAACACTTCGTTCCCTGCGGCGCCAGATACGGAATATCTGCCGGGCTTGGGAGGTCGAGGTCGACAATTCGCTGCATCAGAGCGTCGTC
Source organism: Paeniroseomonas aquatica (assembly GCF_030409335.1). GTDB lineage: Bacteria > Pseudomonadota > Alphaproteobacteria > Acetobacterales > Acetobacteraceae > Belnapia > Belnapia aquatica. The sequence goes on along the minus strand of NZ_JAUFPN010000015.1, from coordinate 13,683 downwards.
GGTGAGCCCCAGGACGGCGGCAATCACCTTCCTGCCCTTCTTGGCCTGGATCAACCCTTTGATCAGACGCCGTTGCAGGATCTCCGCCTCGGTGGGCGGCGGGCAAAGCTCTTGGAGCAGGTCCGACTGACTTGCGCACGGCGCAGCGGAAGGGGAGCCCTCTGTGCCAATGACAGTGAGACAGCGCTCCCCCGGAAGTTTAGGCTTGAGGGCGCAGGAGATGTCTCGTGGTCATGCCCAACAAGATTGCCGAGCAGCAGGCGGCCGCTGGCGGCGGCGCAGAGGTCGGCCGTAAGCCGACCGTCGTGCCGCCGCCAGCGGCCGCCAACCCGGAGCTGTCGGAGCGCCCTCGGCGGCGCAGCTTCACCGCGCAGGACAAGCTGCGCGTGCTGGCCGAGGCCGACCGCGCGACCACCCCCGGCGAGATCGGCGCCCTGCTGCGTCGTGAGGGGCTCTACTCCTCGGCGCTGACCGAATGGCGGCGCCAGCGCGAGGCTGGCATCCTCGGCAGCCTGACCCCGGCCAGGCGCGGTCCGAAGCCAAACCAGCCCAACCCGCTGGCCGCAGACCTTGCGAAGGCGCAGCAGGACAACGCCCGGCTCCGGCTGCGCCTCGAGCGCGCCGAAGCCATCATCGAGCTTCAAAAAAAAGTTGCCGACCTGTTGCAAATCCCGCTGCCGCCGATCGACAGCGACAGCTCCTGCTGATGGACAGCCTCCTCGCCAGCCCGCCCGCGCCGGTCCCCATCCGCGACGCCTGTGCCGCACTGGGCGTCTCGCGTGCCAGCCTGCACCGCAGGCAGCGTCAACAGGCCCTGCCACCAGCAGCGCCGCTGCTGCGCCCCTCGCCACCGCGGGCGCTGGGCAGCGCCCAGCGCCAGGTCGTGCTCGACCTGCTGCGTCAGCCACGCTTCGCCGATCTCGCGCCCTACGAGGTCTACGCCACCCTGCTCGACGAAGGCGTCTACCATTGCTCGATCCGCACCATGTACCGCATCCTCGACGCCCACAGCGAAGTCCGTGAGCGCCGTGACCAGGCGCGGCATCCCGTCTACCGCAAGCCCGAGCTGCTCGCCACCACACCCAACACCGTCTGGTCCTGGGACATCACCAAGCTGATGGGCCCGGCCAAGTGGACCTACTTCTACCTCTACGTCGTGATCGACATCTTCAGCCGCCGCGTCGTCGCCTGGGCCGTCGCCGATGCCGAGAGCGCCACCATCTTCAAAGCCCTGTTCGATGACGCCATCGACAAGCACCACGTCCCGCCAGGGCAGCTCACCCTGCATGCCGACCGCGGCGGACCGATGAAGGCCAAGGCCACTGCCCAACTGCTCGCCGACCTCGGCGTCACCAAGTCGCACAGCAGGCCGCACACCTCCAACGACAACCCCTTCTCCGAGGCACACTTCAAGACCCTCAAGTACCAGCCGCAGTTCCCCCAGCGCTTCGGCTGCATCGAGGACGCCCGACAGTTCTGCCGCGACTTCTTCGTCTGGTACAACCAGGACCACCACCACAGCGGCCTCGGCCTGATGACCCCTGATCAGGTCCATTACGGCCAGGCCGACGACATCCATGCCGCTCGGCAACGCACCCTCGACCACGCCTTCGCCGCCCATCCCGAGCGCTTCGTCAATCAGCCACCGTCGCCACCCGCCAAGCCCACCGCCGTTTGGATCAACCCACCCAGCCAGAAGGCTGATCCTTCAAGCGTAAATTAGGCCCATCCCTGTCTCATCGTCGTTGACACGTTCCGGAGACTGTGATGAGGGGCATCGGCTGATCGCCACAGCTGTTTAGTGATTATTCTCACTAAACACTTGGCAGCCCGGCCGCAATAGTGATTTAACTATATAAACCGCTAGGGCTTCAACATTGTGTGAAGTTCCTGCCCGAGCGCCTTAGCGAGCCGGAACATCGTGTCGTGGCGAGAGGACACCTTGCCTCGTTCGATCTGGCTGATGTGCATCTGTTCGAGGCCAGTGAGCTCGGCCAGCTCGGTTTGCGTCATGTTCAAGGTCTTACGGAGCTCTTTCACCCTGGCGCCAAAGAGTTTGCGCTGCTCTTCGGCCCCTTCAGCTGCTCCGCCAGCCTCATCCTCGCCCATGAGCTCCGCATTGCCTCTAAGTAGGAGCGCCGGTTCCCAGGATGTCTGGGGCAGTACACTCATATCAAAGGCCCCTTACACCATGTCGGGACAGGATCCCAACAACCTCCAATGTCTCGATCATTGCTGATAGCCCCCTTATATCGTTTATCCGTAACAATACGGCATGCTATTAAAGCCAACTCTCACCTGACCGTTCTAACGCCAAGCGGGATTCTGGCTCTTATCCGGCGCGAACAGGCCCACAGGGTTTGCGGCAAGCCGGAAATAAAGCGCGGACACCCTTAGCCGCGTTCGCGCCGCGGCCTAGTAGATGCTCAGGGGTCACTCGGAGTATCGTCATGCGACCCCTTTTAGCTCTTGGTTTCACCGCAGCCTTCCTTGCTGCTGCCCCGCCCGTTCGCGCGGAGCTGCTTATGGGCGGCAACTCAAATCCCACTCCCGGCACGGCGGCCATTGCCGCCCCCTCCCTGCCGCCCGTCGCTGCACCTAGCCGCCGGCCTGGGGTTCTGCCCGCCGCCAAGGGTTTCGGTGAGCAAATCAGCCTTCGATTTGCCGCCCGGCAAATCGTCCCGTCTGACGTCGCGCTCGCAATCGCCGATAATGTGGACACCACTACCAATGTCAGTTGGCAGGGCGGCCGGCCCTGGAACCAGGTTCTGCTGGATGTTCTCAAACCGCTCAATCTGCGGCTGACGATCACCAGCAACACGGCACTCATTTCGCGCTGATCGTCGCCGCCATTCGCGCCAAGGGGACTGACCTTCCTTCCTGATTTGCTAGTCAGGAAGGATCCCCAGTGCCCAGCCTCAGCCTCCCCGACGTGACCGCCTGGGTTCGCGCGGTCGAGCCATCGGAAGCCGATCGCCTCTGTCGACCAGCTGCCGTCGACGCTGATCCCGAGAGTCTTGCGCTCCTGCAGGAGTTCGGCCTGGCGCTCGACACTGCAGCCGGAGAGCACCTCGATACCGCCTTTGAGGCCGTCCCGAGCCTTGCCCTGCTGCGCAAGGCTCTCGAGCAGATTGGTCCAGCCCGCCGAGTTCGTCTCATCGACTGGATCGCTGTGTCGCTCCCTCGTGGTGAGGCCTTGATTGCCGCACTTCTGGGCGACGAACAGGACAGCGGCTTCCTGCGGGCGGAGATGGTCGCACTGCACCGTCGGGCCGTCCTAGCCCGAATCTTTGGCGCAGACCGCGTCAAACAGCTGCTGGAGGCATGCCGCAGCGCCAACAGTGAGGAGATTCCCGCGTGACGAAGCGAATTCAGGCATCGGCTCTCGTGCTGATGGCATCTCTGTCAACAGGCGTCGCTACCGCCCAACAGAGCGAGGGCTGCGCCGAGCTCCAGCAGGCTGCGGCCAGTGGTATGGCGGCACGCATGGCCGCTGACGAGCGGGATATCCACCCGCCCCAGAGCGTCACCTCGCTGTCCTGCCTCGACAGGTTTTTCGACGGCGTAGGCCTCAACGTTCTGACCGACGGTATTGATCCAATGGCCATGCTCAGTTCTGCGGGCCAGAAACTAATGGCCCAGGCGTGCCAGGTCGCTTTGTCGGCATGGCGTAGCCAAGTCGGGTCGATTCAATGCGGCCTGACTGTCAGCGGCTTCAATCTCGGATTTGGCGGCCTTGGCGGGGGCAATTACTGCCCGAACATCAGCCTCGGCGGAGGCGGTGCAACGATCGGCAGTGCCACCATCGGCGGAGGCACTAACTACAACGGCTACTACATCAATGGGCAGCCGATGACGCCGACCGGCTACCCGGTCCAGAGGCGCTGATCCGATGCGTACTTTCCTCCTGTCAACGGTTGCTGTGGTGGTTACCGCCGCCGCCCTCTCGAACGTGTCGCGCCCCGCACACGCCGAGGTCGCCGATACCGCCGCCATTGTCCAGCTGATGGTGCGGACCATTCAGGGTTTTACTCAGGTCAGCAACTACTTGAAGGGGCAGGTATCAGCGCTGCAGCAGACGACCGACGCGAGCAACGTCGCCAACTTCGCCGTGCAGAAGGATTTGCGAGGCGTTGTAGTCCGCGACGAGCATGTTGCCACACCATCTGCCTGCGAAGCCCTCGACAACGGTCAGGCAATCGCTGTTGCCGCCGGGCAGAGTTGGATTGTCAGTAACAGCATCAGCCGAGTGAGCGATCCTCGCGGCGAGGCCGCGCCCAACATGCCGGCTTATGTCGGTCAGGCCAATGCCCAGGCAGCCAATACCGCGATCCATCTCGGCCGCTACTGCGGCGAAGGCGAGGCCCAGGACGGTATGTGCACCCTTGGCAGCCGGCCGAACTGGGATCAGCGGGCCAGTACCATGCTCGGGGCCTTGGCCTATGGCGACACCCCGGAAGACCTGACTGCAGCCAACGACTACGTCACCAACCTCATCCAACCCGTCCCGCCCAGAGCGCTTCGGACTGATGAGGTGCGATCGCTTGCCGGTCAGGACAAGCAGGCGTGGCGGCGTCGCTACAACGCCATGATCTCTCTGGCCCGCACCGCTATGAACGACATCGTCGCGGCACGGACAAACACCGTGACCCTGACGCCGGCTCAGCGCGAGCAGCAGCGCGCCCAAGGCATGACCCAAACCGCCAAGGGCTCGTGGATGCTGGCAGCCGAGCTCGAAGTGAATCGCTACGTTTCAGGCCGAGCCTGGGCCCGCGATCTGCAGCGCATGCCTCCCGCTGCCCGGCAGATCGAGCAAATCAAGCTAGACGCCTTCCGGGCATACATTGACTGGCAGCAGTTCAAGGCGAGCCAAACTCAAACTGCCCTTTTGTCGGCCATCTTGGCAGATCGCGCCGAAGCACCTTTCGGTCGCCCCCAGCAGGCATTGCTTGGCTTGGCCACCATGCCCGTCCCAACAACGAGGTGACCCCGATGCCGGACGGATCCTACCGTACAAATGCGGAGCGACGCGCTGATCGCGCGGAGATCCTCCGCAACGACCTCTACGAGCTGAAAGATGAGTTACGGCGCAATCCCGAAAAGGTCGTCACTGCCCTGCTGCGGCAGGAGCCGACGTTCCGTGGACCACGCAATGTCCGCTACTACCCTCGGGGTGGGCTTTCAGTCTCCCTCGACACCGGGCTGTGGCACGACAAGGGCGCCGGCCAAGGCGGCAGCCTGTTCGATTTCGTCGTGGCGCAGGTCGGCTCTTTGCCGGCAGCTATCGATTGGGCACGCTCCCATCTCAACCGCCCTGCCCCGGATTTGGCTCGGCCATTATCGGATGCCGATCGCCGGCAGTACCAAGAGCGCCAGGCTGCCGCGCTTGTGGAAGCAGCCGCAGCTGACGTCCGGCGGCAACAAGAGATTGCTGCCAAGCAGCGCGAGGTCGCGGTTAAGTCTCGTGCGGAGTGGGAGCGATCGAAACCGGCTCCTGCTGACCACCCTTATGCCGCTTCGAAGCAGGTCTCGCCGGACGAGCTGCGGTTAGACCGCTACGGCAACCTGCTTGCGCCAATGCGGACGCCAACCGGAGAGATGGTGGGTGTGCAGCGCATCGCTCCCGACGGCGGCGAGAAGTGGCGGGAGCTCAAGTTTCCGGTGCAAGGAAACAAGATGTTCCCGGCTGGGGTGCTCAAAGAGGGCACTTACATGGTCATCGGCGATGCCAGTGACCCAACCCGCCCCGTGGCCTTTGCCGAAGGCTGGGCAACCGGCAAGAGTTTCAACGTCTGCACCGGTTTGCCTGTCGTCGTCTGCTGGGATGTCGGCAACAAAGAGGCGGTGATGACCGCTTGGCGGCAGCGGCATCCCGACCAGCTCCTGCTGGACGCTGCCGACAACGACGTGGCCGGCAAGCAGAACGCCGGCGCCGCCATGGCGCGGCACCTGCAGCGTATCGTCGGCTCCATCCCGATTTTACCGCAGTTCGTCGATCCATCCGAGGGTTCGGACTGGAATGACCGGCACCGTCGCGCGGGCACAGTCAGCACCGCGGAGGAGATCGGCGCCGCACTGCTCAACGGTCTGCGAAACATAGCCAGAAAGGACAACGTGCTAATGCCCGACAGCGTGCTCTTTGATGCTCAGGCACCGGCGGCGACAGCGTCTCAGTCCGCCGTACCCGCTGCCTTTGAGCCGACACCGCGTCAGCGTCTAGTCGCAGCAATGGTGGCGGATGGTGAGAACGTCATGGGCCTCTCGCCATACCGCGCTCTGGATTTGGCTCAGTCAGCCGTCAGCCAACTGAGCGATGATGCAGTCCTCCAACACCTGCCCTCCTCTGCAAAGGGCGCGGCCGTGCCCGGCGCCGTGGCGGCGTCACCTCCCACCACTCCCTCGCCTGCCCCGAATGCGCCAGAGCAGGCGGTACCAAAGGACTTTCCAATGCACGACGTTTTGCAGAAGATCACAGAGCAGGTCAGTGGCGCACCTGACGTCCCGATCAAGGCCGCAAAGATTCTCAATCTGCTGGGTGCGAACGTCACCCAGATGCCAGAGCTGGCCAGCAACCCCGAGTTCAGAGCCAGGGTCGCCTACGCCGTCCAGGATGCCGAACGGACTGGCTTCAAACTGGACTTACCCCCTGCCATCCGCCAGGAGATGACTGACCTCGCCATGATTGCGCCGGGCCTGACCAACACCCGCATGGCTGACCTCATGGCAGTCACCTCGACGATTGGTAGCCAGCACCTCGTGCAGACTATCCGCGATGGTGCCGATCTGCTCCGGCATATGGGCTCCGCGCAGGAGTGCCCTGCCGCCGAGGAGCGCGTCACCGCCCTGCAGATGGCCGTCGCCGATTACAAGACGGGCAAGGCGCCTGCGGCTGATACCTCTGCCGCCGCGACGACCAGCCCGACCGCACCCCCACCTACTGGCACTGCGGAGATGTTCGGCCCGCCCATTCCAGCCGGACTGGACCAGGCTGCCGTCGCAGTGCAGGAGGCCACCAAAGCCACCGGATCCAAGCCGGCCGAAGTGGCGCCCCCTTCCCCTGCGGCGATTACTCCCGCAACTGAGGTACCCCCATCTGTTGCGCAGCAGACGGGCAGCACAGACACGGCTCCGGAGGCTCTGGCCGCCACCCGGCACACTATCCCCTCCCCAGGCCCTGGCCACCATGTTCCGCCAGCCGCGGGCCTGCAGGGCCAGGTTCCTCCGGCCGCCGCGATGCCCGCGGCCGCGGCTGTGGCAGGTCGCGCCGCCGGAGCTAATCCTGGCGGCACTCTGTTCTCGCGCTTCCTGCCGCAGGGTCCAGCTGAGCGATCCGGTCCTGCGCCTTGGGAGACAAACTCAGTCGGCCTGGCACAGCGTCTCGGCCAGTTCGGCACCCTCCTAGCGGATTCTAAAACGGACCGCCTCATCAGCACGGCGGAGCAAGGGGCTCGGGCTGCCATGGATGCCGTACGTCGGTTCAGCGCGGGCCCTGCCCGTGAGCTCTATTCAAAGCTGGAGGCCGTCGCAGCTTCCGAACCGGGCGGCATGCAGGCTGTGATGTCTGAGATGCGTGCTGGCGGGCGGCACGAGGCGCTCCGGTCCGAGTTCACGGCCATGATGGCCCGGCCGGAGTTCGCCAGAGCCTACCAAGCCACGACCTCCGCGATCGGCACGTATGCTGCGGCGCGGGAGCGGGTTGCCATGGATCAAGTCGCCCGCGGGCTAGACGGCTCGCGGACTGCCGGGTTCGATCGGACGGATGCGATGATCGGCGAGGAGGCCTCCAAACTCCCCGGCGTCGAGGCTGGAAAATCCCACCTCGAGGAGATGGCGCAGCGTCTGGCCGAGTTCTTCCGCCGAGCTATCGAAAAGGTTGCCAGCACGGTCAACTCCGTCCGGGCATCGGTCGGTGCCTCCTCCGGCCCGTCACCCTCCCCCACCCCGTAAACCGCAGTCTATTCGCGCCAGCGCAGAGCACCCTCAGGGGAAACCTTGAGGGTGCTTTCTTATGATGCCGAAACTAGCCCTGGCCGGTTTACTCCTGGCCATCCCATCCGTTGCTTCGGCTGGCCCCTTCGACCTCACTTGGGCCGCCTTCGACCCTGGCGACGACGTTTTGGCTCAGGTGTTGCGCGACCTCTTCCTGACCAACTCAGGCCAGGGGATCGCCAATCAGAGAACAATCATCGGCATTCTGATGGGTCTGTTCTCCGCGACGGTCGGCATCATTGCCATGACACTGATCATCTATCAGACGCTCGTGGCCATGTTTGCCGCCGGCGAAAAGGGTGTGGTTTTGGACGAAAAAACGTCCTGGCTTGCCGCCGTCCGCATCCCGATCGCAGCCATCATGATGTATCCCCACGCCGACGTCGGCACCTCCACCGGAGCACAGTTGGTCGTCCAATCCGGCTTGGCCTCTATTGGCATTACCCGTACCCTATATGCTGCGGCAGTTAAGGGCATTGGGCCGGACGCCGTGCCCATCGCTACGCCCATGGTCCCCGGGACTAAAACGATCGTGTCGGGGCTGATGCACAACGAGCTGTGCCGTGCCTTGATCAATCTGGCCACCAATAATCCCCGCATGGTGCCCGTGCCTACGCCGTCAACCGGCGGGCTCCGGTCCATGGGTGGCTATGTCTCCTGGTCCTACTCCCTGGCTCCAGGCAATGAGACCAGCGCCCCGGTCTGCGGCACAGTGACCGTCCGCCAACCCACGGAGACGGCTGGCGCCAACATCATGGGGGTGAGCGTTGATATGTCGGATCGACAGCGTCAGATCCTCACCAACGTGCTTGAGCAAAACATCCGGCCCCAGATCGAGCAAGTAGCGGCGAATTTCTGGCGGAGCAGGCAGGCCGCCTCCCTGGCGCCAATGCAGGCGGTGTTGATCACCGCAACCAATGCCTACACGCAACAGCTGACAAGCACCGCCACAGAGATTGTCAGCAAGCTCCGCGGTGCCGTCTCGGCCGACAGTGCCCGCACCGGCGCAATTGCCGTGCAGGGAAGCATGGACCGGCTGTCAGCGTTGGGCTGGTGGTCGGCTGGTTCCTATGCGCTCGAAATGATGCGGCTCAATGGCTCAACGCTCAGCCTGTTGTCAGCCCTGCCATCGGTGACCGCTCCCACCTATGCCGGACTTGGGCCCAATCTTTCGGCCGATCTCGCACCCTTTGTGCATGCCGCGCTGACCTGGCGCGACCGGCTCAACAACTACGTCCAAACGGTTGATGGCCTCGACGTGCCTGGCGGTAGCTCTGATCTGTTCGTCGGTGCGACCCCGGGTGATGACGGCGCCACTACCCTGGAGCGTGTGGTCCGCAGTCTGCGGATCAATGAGCGGGTCCTCAATGCCTTCATCACCGTGACCGCGCCAGCATCCCAGATCTGGCAGGATCCCTTCGCGGCGCAGATCCAGCTCGGCCACCGGCTGATTCTCATCTCGCTCAGCGCGCTCGGCATGGCGAGCATCCTGGCGTCGACTACCGGGGCTGCGGGCACGATGGCAGTCAACGTGCTAACCTTCAATTTCAGCGGGGCGGCAGCGACAGCGGCCGGGTACCTGACAATGCAATTCCTCGCCACGCCCATTTTCTACGGGCTCATGGCGCTACTGATCCCCGGCCTGATCTTGGCTTTCCTGCTGCCCCTAATGCCCTATTTTTTCTGGTACGCCGGGGTCCTGGGGTGGTTGATTCTGGTGATCGAGGCGGTGATCGCAGTTCCCCTTTGGATGTTTGCTCACCTGACTTATCGCGGTGAAGGACTGCACGGGCGCGGGTTCGAGGGCTATGCGCTTATTTTCAACATCCTTTTGCGGCCAGCATTGATGCTCATCGGCCTGTTCCTGGGCTACGTAATCTATGGCGTCGGCTCCTGGGTCCTGGCCAGGAGCTTCGGCGTCGTCGCCAGCTTCGCCCTCAGCAATGGCTGGTTTGTTGGCAACCTGCTCGGCGTTGTCCTGCTGATGTGCTGCTTCGTCGTCATGCACATCGTCACTACCACCCAGGCTTTTCGCCTGATCAGCCTGGCGCCCCACCATATCGTCAAGCTGGCTGGCATCGCGCCGGCAAATCGGGTCGACATGGACTCTGTTGCTCAGCAGATGGGCTTGGCCGGGATGGCCACGAGCCTCGAATCTATCAAGACGAGCGTGGCGACGATGGCCAAGTCTGCGGTGCAAGAAGGAGGAGATGCCACTTCGCCTGCGATGCCGGCGCCGGAGGGAACTTCTAAGGGGCCATTTGCTCTGGATCGGACAGTAGCCGCATCCTCTGATATTGTGCCTCCGCCGCCTTCCTCTCCCCCGGCCAAGGACAGCTAGCCATGAGTTTCATGACAGGATGGATTCTTGGGAACACCGCGGCGAAGAGCGCCGCGCACACCCAGGAAACCGTCCTTCACTTCCAGCGTCTCCGGCAGAACCGCCGGACCGCTTGCACCGTAGCATCTTGGCAGCAGCATGCTGCCGAATGGGAGGCTTCGGCACGGCACCTCGACGCGCAACTGACTATCGCCGAGGGTATGCTGCAGGAGGCTGCGCAGCATCTCCAGCAGGCTGCAGCTGATCGGCAGGCTCTGGAGGAGCGCCTGGCCAGGGCTGAGGCCTTGGCTACAGGTTGGGAGACTAGCGCCCGGCAGTACCACAGCCGAGCCATAGAGTTAGAGGTCCAGGTCTCGGATCTGAGGCAAGAGCTGTCGGTACACGAGGCTATCCTCCGGGCTACGACCGAGCTCTCGAAGCGTGACGCTCTGCGTCAGACGAACTGATCCGTTCGCGCCGCCATAGCTGATCCTTCTTCCAGGATCAGTTATGGAGAGTTAGATGCGAGTGACTATCTTAGTAGCCCTTGGCCTTCTGGCCCTGCCGGGGTGTGAGCATCGCGGCAACCTTCGTGCGGCCGCCGACTACGGCAATGTCTCGGCCAGGCCCATCGCCAACCCGTTTTACGACCCCTACGCGGCTGTCGGCTCAGCCAACGCGCGGTGGCGACCAAGCGTGTTTGACCGGGACGGAACCGTGTTCCGTCCCGGCAGCCATAACCTCTCAGGCAGCCCCTATGGACGGCCCGCGGGTACGTTCTAAGACGCGAGTAAGGTATGGCGGGGCCGCTGCTGGCCCCCGCCGACCAACGACCGGCCCAGGGAGACGCGGTCGGGATCTTTGCACTACGGCGCCGCCTGGCTGTCGGTCGACGGTCGCGCTCGCGTCGTCGGCCACCACGCTTCGTCCGTAAGCAGAAATTCGCCCATCGTGCCCATCCGCCGCCGCCGGATTTGCCAATTCCGATGGGAATGCTCGGCGGTTTTCAGGGTGAGGACGGTCAGAACGAGAACGAGGAGGGCGGCCGATTGCAAGCCGCCCATGCTCTGCCCACTGATGATCAATCCGATCCAACCAACCAGGGCTCCCAAGGCTGTTGCGAGGCAAAACCGCGCTGTCCAGCCACTCCGCCAGAGAGTGGCGTGCAACCGCCGTTCGACTTCCTGCTCCTGCATCTTGTGCAGCATCGCGGTTGCGGCGACGTCGAACTCCCCGCCACCAGTCGTGATAATACGCATGGCCTCCGGACGCTTTTGGCGCACCAGTGTCCAAAGCGACTGGATGTCTCTTGCGCCCGCTGCGATCGCTCGCGGGTTAGCACATTGGTAGCTGTAGCGCGCGACCGCCACGATTGGCCTGGTCGCTTGCCCCCAAAATCCGCTTTTGGGCCGGAAGGCCGCTGGTAGGTCGCTCATCGCAGTCAGCGCCCTACCGCCCGCAGGATCTGCTGAACACCGCCCGAGCCTACGAACGTGCCAGCAGTGCCGTCTGGCTGACGCCAGACGAAGGTGGGGAAGGATTCAACGCCCAGGCTTACCGCAATGGATTTGTTATCCTGCAACTGCACATCCGATCCTGTCAGGATCCCAATCCCAAATGACTGCCGACGCCGGGTCGCCTGAACGACCTTTGTCCACGCATCGGCCATGTCCTCGGGGGGCACAGAGAGGAGAGAGCGCGCGGCCAGCGTGCTCTGCCCGTTGTTGTGGTTATCGAGCCCTGCCACTGGCAGCAGTGCAATCTGCAACTGGCCGGCAGCGATCGCCGGCCGCAGCTCATCCATTCCTCTGACCGAATATGGGCAGAGAGGATCGAAGACCATATAGACGATCGGCGCTCCTGCCTGGCCAACGACGCCAACATGGGCATTTGCGAGCAGCGAAAGACCGTCAACCGCCTGCACCCTTTCGACCTCCACGGCCGGTTGCCCCTGCTGCTGCAGTGCTGCCGCAGCCTGTGTTCCGATCGCTACTGTCGGAACCACACCGGGAATGGACCGCGTCTGCCGTAGCGTCACATTGCGCCTACCAGGGTCTGCCGCCGTCAGGTCCCACAAGATGCCGGTGATGACGGCTCGGCCATCAGGGGTCACATAGTACGTCTGGAATTGGGTTGGCGTCCTGCCGAAGACTGCTCGGACGCCATGGTCCAAACCGATGTCTGACAGCGCGGCGCCCTCGCTCGCCAGATACGTGAGGACTGGACTCTCGGTGACCGCCCCCCCACTGATTGGGCGAACGGTATCGTCTACCCCGGTCAGAGGTGGCAGCGCTGCCCCCCTGGCTTGGAGAGCTGGCCCCCTATCCTGCACCCGCACTGCCGGCAGGAATGGCCGGACTTGCCGGCTGGTGGCATCCCATGCGTTGCGGTCCGGGTTCGTCACATCCCAGAGCATTCCTGCCACCACCCCCATCCCATCAGGCAGCAGGTAGAAGGTTTGCGCCTCGCCGCCGGGGGCCTGTGCCAGGATGCCCCGCACGCCATGTTCGCTGCCGAGGTCTCGAAGGATCGCGCCCCGGCTGGCGAGACGACGCAGGACCTGATGGCTCCTGATCTCCTCATCACTGATACGGGGCGTTTGCACCGCGGCTGCTACAACCGGAGTTTGATCCACCGGCGCTGCTGCGGCATCCAAGCTACAGGTCTGAGCAACAGCACCCATCATTGGTGCAGCCAAGATTGTGGTTGCCAGAAGTAGAATCCGTCGCATCGTCCACTCCTCTAAAATGAGGACTGTGAGACCTGCTGGCGCGAATGGAGCCCTCCCGCCCTCACACCACCCATCGACACTGCTCCACAGTGGCTTCGGGATGCAGCGCGGCTTAATACCCGGCGATTACATCGAAGGGCTGGGCGCCGCGTGAAGATGATCCGGTTCTGGCGCTGCCCGGTAAACTCGATCCGGTCGGGTGTTGCTTCCCTCAAGCGCTGTCGTCAGTGACGCCTCGTGTTCAGCCAGGACGCTGTCCTCGAGCCGCTTGAGCTCAGTCAACATAGGCTGAGCGAGGGCTTGGACCTGGCGGAATTTCTCCCAGGCCTCTCCACTCCGGGCCGCCAGCTCTGCGCGGCGGACCTGGTACTCGGTCACGTCGACTGCGGTCTGCAGGCCAACCAAGGTTTGTTTATCGACGCCGGACACCTTCGCTGCGGATAAGTTCTTGCGCGCCTCTGCTACGTCGCGGTCGAGGGTCACGAACTTATCTGGGTCTGGTCGCCGGGCCTGGCGTGCCCATAGGACATCAAAATTGGCGATACGCGGCCGCTCGATCGTCGATCTACGAGCCAGGTCGGCTCGCAATTCTCGGATCTGGGTCTGGCGCTCACGCAGCAACTCGAACTGCTCGCGGGCAGCA
>NZ_JAUFPN010000149.1 GCF_030409335.1 Paeniroseomonas aquatica | reverse complement strand
CCGGCTGACGACAGCGCCCGACTTGGCCAAAACCGTCGCCTCCCTCGAGGCCCGGGTCGCCGACCCGGATTCCTTGCGTCACGGGGGCCTGCGCACGCGCATTGCTTGGGCGATTGCCGATTACGAGCGGGCCACCGGCACTCGGATTGAGTTGCCGGCTGATTTGCGCCGGGAGATCGAGGAGCGGATGGTCAGCTATCCCGGTCTGCAGAATCCCCAGGCCCAGGCCATGCTGCGGGAAACCGCGGCGATGACGTCGCTTGACCTGATCCGCCAGGTGCGACGCGTCGTGTGCAACGTCGCCAAGGCCCCTGACCAGCATAGCGCTGAGGTTGCGGACCAGCTGCAAACATTGGCGACCCAGATGCGGGTCATGGGCGGCAAACCCACCCCGGATGCGACGGCCGTCGCGCCAGTCGTCACCACCCCGGCCCCTGCCGTGGACAAGCCATCATCCAAGGTCGAGAGCGGCAGCACCGTCGCCGCTTCGCCTGGGCCTGGTGTGCAGCCTGAGGTCAGGGCCGATGCCGAGGGCAAGCAGGATGCCGGGTCCAAGCCGGCAGCCGTGAAGCCACCGGCGCAAGAAGCACCCGGCCAGCCATCCGGAGCTCGCAAATCCCTGGCCAACCATTTGCTGTCCAGGGTCAAACCGGCCCCATCTGACGGGCATCCGCCATGGGAGCGGATTACCTCTGGCCTGACTGAGCGGCTGGAGCGGATGGAAACCGGCATTGCCGATCGCCGGACGGCCAGCGTGGTATCCGATGCGGAGAGCACCGGCCGAGCGGCAATGACCGCGGTCGAGGGCTTCGTAGCGGGGCCAGGTCGGGTCCTGCTGGACCGGATCCAGACGTCTGCGGCTAACGAAGCCGGCGGCCTGGAAAGCGTCATCAAGGAGATGCGCCAAGGCGGCGCCCATGCCGGTTTGCGGACCGAATTCGACGCGGCGCTGCGCACGCCCGGCTTTGCCCGGTCCTACGACCAGGCGGTCAAGGCACTCGACCGCTACGGCGCGGCGCGGCAGGCGCAGATGCAGGAGTTCGGACGTCGCGGCATCGATCCTTCCAAGGCCTCTGCACTTGAGCGGATCGATGCCTCGCTTGGCGAGGACGCGGCCCGCATCCCTGGCCGCGAGGAAGGAAAGTCTGCACTGCAGGAGCTTGCTGCCAAGGCGGCAGAGGTATTGGTCGCGGCCGTCGGTAAGGTCCGCGCCCTGGTAAGCGGCGCGGTCTCTACGGCGCAGGCGACGGCTTCCGCTACTTCCTCGCCCAGCCCCTCTCCGTAAGTCCATTCGCGCCGCTGCATAGCACCCTCGCCAGGACAACTGGCGAGGCCGTCATGCAGCGATTTCCTCTCGCGTTCCTGCTTATTGCTATCGCCGCCGCGCCAAGTCTGGCCGCGGCGGCGCCGTTTTCTGACCTGACCTGGGGTGCGCTCAGCGATCCCGGGGATGATTGGGCCGCGACGGTCCTGCGCAGCGTCCTACCGTCGATGGTCCAGGGCGGCACTGAGATGGCCAATCAGCGCACCGTCATCGGGTTGATGGTCGGGTGGCTCTCTGGCCTCGTGTTCATGCTCGCCGGCGTCTGGGCGATCTACGGGGTACTGATCAATCTGATCCGAACCGCATCGCAGGGTACGGCACTGCATGAGCACTGGCACTGGATGTCTGCGGTGCGGATGCCAATCGCCTTGGCTTTCATGTTCCCATCGCCAACAACGGGCGTGTCGTTCGGCCAGGTCGTCATTTCCCAGGTAGCGATGAGCAGCATCGGCGCGGCCCGATTGGTCTATGCCGATACTGTCAAGGCCTTGGGGCCGGATGCCGTGCCCATCGCCACGCCGGTTATTCCCGGCACCCGGCTGATCGTCTCGGGCTTGCTGCAGAATGAGCTCTGCCGCGCCCTGGTGGTGGCGGTGACTAACAACGAACGGATGATGCCGCTTCCGCAGCCGATCATCACCGGTAGGCCGGGTGAGGCTGGCGCGGTGACCTGGGCCTACGCCCTCGCGGCAGGCAATGCCACCGGAACACCCTTCTGCGGCACGGTGACGGTACG
>NZ_JAUFPN010000148.1 GCF_030409335.1 Paeniroseomonas aquatica | reverse complement strand
GGCCGCCCGCTGCGGCGCGGTGCCGGGCATGGCCTGCTTCACCGCCGCCGCCTGCGGCGCCGTCGCCTCCTGCGGCGGGGCGGCGGCCGCCAGGTTGGCATGGCCGATCGCCGCCGCCGCCAGCCCCTGGGCCGCCAGCATGCTGGCCCAGCCATCGGCCGGCGCGGCCGGGGTGGCGAAGGCCTGGGCCTCCGGGCCACGGCCCGGCGGCGCCGAGGCGCTGGCCGGCGCGGCATGCGGCCCCTCGAGGCCGGCATCCGGCCGCGGCGCCGCGGGCTGGCTGGTGCTGCCGCGGACCGGCTTGCGTTCGCTGATGATGCGGTAGCTGAGTTCGGTCTCGGCGTAGCGCGGCTCGGCCTCCGGGCCGGAGCCGGCCATGGCGGGGCCATCGGCCGCGGCGCCCGAGTCCTGCTGCGGCGCCTCGCTGCCGGAACCCGAGGCGGGGCCGGCCTCGGCCTTGGCCGCGGTGACGCCGTCGGTGCCGTGCCGGTAGGAGGGCTGCTGGTCGAGCAGGGCGGCGAGGGCGGCGGCGCCGAGCCCGAGCGACAGCGCCTCGCCCGGCGTGACCGCGCCGCGGAGCTTGTCCCGCAGCCGGGTCTGGGCCCAGCGGGCGTTGCTTTCGGCCTCCTCGCGCTCGCTCAGGCGGGAGGCCGGGGGCGGCCGGCGCCGGGCCGCCTCGGCGCGGTCGACCTCCTCGAGGAAGGAGACATCGGCGTCGGCGCCGGCACGGCCCCAGAGGCGGGACTTCGATCCCTTGACGGCCTGCATGCGATGCCCCTCGACGTTTCTGCGCAGGCGGCCCGGCCGAAGCAGCCCCGGCGGGCGCGCGTCAGAAATCCGTAAGAAACAAATCCGTGACCGTCATCCCCCAAAATCGGATATCAGCGCAATGTGCGAATACTGATCTCAGGTCGATATGGTCTTGATTCGATACCATCGGCCCGGGGACATCCGGCGGGCGCCGCCGGGATGGTCCCGCCGGCCGCCACGCGGGCCTGGACCATGATCGATGCGGCGGGCCGCACCGGTCATCGTCCAGGCCCCCGCGACTTCGGCTCAGCGCAGGCCGAAGAAGCTCAGCACCGCAACGACGACGACGACGAGACCGACGATGTAGATGATGTTGTTCATGGAAAGATTCTCCAGTTGCGGCGCCTAAACGTCGCCCCGGCGGGACCGTTCCCGGTTCCGAACCGAAACAGCGGCTACTGCACCTCGCGCCAGGCCGCCTTCAGGTCGGCGACGAAGCGGGCGTACTCGCGCGCCTTGCTCTCGGCATCCGGCAGCCGCAGCAGGTAGGAGGGGTGCACGGTCGGGAACAGCGGCTGCCCGTCCTCGGTGCGGATGACCTCGCCGCGCACCTTGCTGATCGCCGTCGCCTTGCCGACCAGCGCCCGCAGCGCCGTCGCGCCGAGCGAGACCACCAGCCGCGGCGCCACGATCTCCACCTCCCGCCGCAGGAAGGGCCGGTAGTGGGTGATGTCGCCGGCATCCGGCGTCTGGTGCAGCCGCCGCCGCCCGGTCGGGGTGAATTTGAAGTGCTTCACCGCGTTGGTGACATAGGCCTCCTCCCGCGGCACCCCGGCTTCCTCGAGGGCGCGGTTGAACATCCGCCCGGCCGGGCCGACGAAGGGGCGGCCGGCGATATCCTCCTCGTCGCCCGGCTGCTCGCCGACGAAGAGCAGGGCGGCGCCGATCGGCCCCTCACCGAAGACCGCCTGGGTCGCTTGCACGGCCAGCGGGCCGCGGTCGGCCAGCACCTCGGCGCGGAGCGCGGCCAGGGCCTGGGCGGGGTCTTGGGAAAAGAGATCGGGCATGGCCGCCTCAACGTCCGCCACGACCGCCCGTTGCCGCCGTGCCGCCGCCGGCGTGGCGCCGCGCTCCACCATCTCGGCGACCCGGCGCGGCGCCTCGGCCATGAGCCGGGCGATGTCCTGCGCCTCCGGCAGGTTGCGCCAGTATTTCTTCGGCATCTCCGCCCGCATCGCCGCCGGCTTCAGCCGGGCGGGGTTGAAGATGTGGGCGTAGTAGGCCCGCCACAGCACTTCCTGGGCATCCTCGGCCGGGGCATCGGCCCGCCGGCCGCCGGGGCCCATCCGCACCGCCTCGCCGTCCCAGTGGGCGCTGGCCTCGGGGGTCAGGATGGACCAGCGCATGCCGGCGAAGCGGCGGATGAAGAAGCCGGTTTCGGCCTCCAGGATGTGGTGGTCCGGCTCGAACCAGGCGATGTAGCGGGTGCCGGATTCGGTTTCCAGCATGCGGAAGCGGAGGAAGGCGTGCAGCTTGTGCGCGTCCCGCCGCACCGCCTTGGCCATGGCCTGGGCGCGGATCACCTCCGGGTCGGTCGCCACCTGCAGCAGCCCGGCCTCGCCATGGGTCAGCCGCCAGAGCAGCCGGTAGAGCAGGGCGAAGCGCTCGGGGTCGCGGTGGCGGATCGCCACCTCGGCCAGGTCGAGGAAGCCGCGCGGCACGCTGGCCGCCGCCCGGCCGGCCTGGGGGGGTGGCGGCGGCGCCGCGCCGAACAGCCCCGGCGCCTCCCCGGCCAGCGCCCGGGCGACGCCCTCGGGCGCCGGCTTGGCCGCCACCAGCCGCCGCGCCGCCGCCCGCCGTCCGGCAAAATCCGCCGGCCCGTCGAGCGCGGCGTCGATCACAGCAGGGCCAGCTGCACCGGCTTGCCGAAGCCGGTCCGCGGCGCCACCAGGGCGCGCAGCCCGGCGCTGTCGAGCAGCCGCGGCACATGGTCCGCCGTCACCAGGAAGGGCAGCAGCTTGGCCAGCGGCAGCCTGAGCCGCGCCAGGTCCTCCGAGCGGATGGAGCGGTGCCGCCGCGCCGCGATCAGCCGGTCCACGGTCTTGGTCCCGAGCCCGGGGACGCGCAGCAGCCGCTCCCGCGGGGCCCGGTTCACGTCCACCGGGAAGTCGCCCCGGTGCCGCAGCGCCCAGGCCAGCTTCGGGTCGATCCCGAGGTCGAGCATCCCGCCGTCGCCGCCGCTGAGGATCTCCTCCAGCCCGAAGCCGTAGAAGCGCAGCAGCCAGTCCGCCTGATAGAGCCGGTGCTCCCGCACCAGCGGCGGCGCCACCGGCGGCAGCAGGCGCGAGGCATCCGGGATGGGCGAATAGGCGGAGAAATAGACCCGCCGCATGCCGTAGCTGGCATAGAGGTTGGACGTGGTCCCCAGCACCGCCCGGTCGTCCGAGGCATCGGCGCCGACGATCATCTGGGTCGATTGCCCGGCCGGGGCGAAGCGCGGCGCCGCGGCGCGCCGCTCGGTCCGCTTCGCCTCCTTCGCCTCGTCAATCCGCACCCGCATCCGCCCCATCGCCCGGCGGATGCCGGCGAAGTCCTTCTCCGGCGCCAGCGCGCGCAGCGTGCCTTCCTCCGGCAGCTCGACGTTGATCGAGAGCCGGTCGGCGTATTTCCCCGCCTCGGCCAGCAGGCCGGGGTCGGCGTCGGGGATGGTCTTCAGGTGGATGTAGCCGCGGAAGCCGTGCTCCTCCCGCAGCAGCCGGGCGACGCCGACGATCTGCTCCATGGTGTAGTCCGGGGAGCGGATGATGCCGGAGGAGAGGAACAGCCCCTCGATGTAGTTGCGCCGGTAGAAGTCGAGCGTGAGCTGCACCAGCTCGCGCACCGTGAAGCGGGCGCGGTCGACGTTGCTCGTCGCCCGGTTGATGCAATAGGCGCAGTCGAAGACGCAGGCATTGGTCAGCAGCACCTTCAGCAGCGAGATGCAGCGGCCGTCCGGCGCATAGGCGTGGCAGATGCCCATGCCCTCGGTGCTGCCGATCCCGCCCGCCCTGCTGTCCCGCTTGTCGGTCCCGGAGGAGGCGCAGGAGGCGTCGTACTTCGCCGCATCGGCGAGGATTTCCAGCTTGCGGCGCAATTCCATCGGGACCCTCCAGTTCTTCATATGTTCTGAAATGAAAGCTTTCAAGCCGCCCGGTGAACCTTCCGCCGCCCCGGCGGTTACCGCTCCGATGTCGCACCTCCCCCGCCTGACCCGGACTGCCCTGGCCTGCGCCCTGGCCGTCGCCCTGCCGCTGGCGGCCGCGCTCGCCCAGGCCCCGGCCCCGGCCCCGGCGGCGGAGGATCCCTCGGCGCGGATCCCGACCGCCACCGCCGACCCGGTGCAGGCCGCGCCGGCCAACCCCGCCTTCCTCACCGGCGACCAGGTGACCACCATCCTCCGCGCCCGCGGCTATACGGATGTCAGCGGCGTGGTGCAGGAGGGCGACACCTTCCGCATCCCCGAGGCCACCCGCTACGGCGCCAAGGTGCAGAACCTCAGGATCGACGCCCTGACCGGCCAGCCGCGCGAGCAGCCGATGCTGACCCAGGCGCAGGCCATCGCCCTGCTGCGCGACCGCGGCTATGCCGAGGTCTCGGAGGTCAGCCGCGAGGGCGACCTCATCCGGCTGCGGGGCGTGCGCGACGGCACCCCGGTCGAATTGCGCGTCGACGCCCGCACCGGCGCGGTGCGGCAATAGGCATCCGCCGCCGCCACCCCATCTATCCCGGGTGAGACAGATCCCCCGGCCGGCCCATATCAACCGCATCGGCACCGCGGTCCCCCGGCATGAGGTGCATGACGCCTTCCGCATCTTCGCGGGACGCCAGATCACCGAGCCGCGCACCCGCACCGCCTTCGCCCGGCTGGCCGAGCGCTCCCACATCGCCCGCCGCCATTCGGTGCTGGAGGCCAATGCGGACGCGAGCGGCACCACCGACGAATTCTACCGTGTCGACCGCTTCCCCGGCACCGCCGAGCGCATGGCCCGCTACGAGGCCGAGGCCCCCGCCCTGGCCGAGGCCGCCTGCGACGCGATGGGCCTCGGGGATGAGGCGCCGCGCATCACCCACCTCATCCTCGCGACCTGCACCGGCTTCGTCGCCCCCGGCCTCGACCACCACCTGATCCGCCGCTACGGCATCCCCGGCAGCGTCGAGCGCAGCGTGGTCGGCTTCATGGGCTGCCAGGCGGCGATCAACGCGCTGAAGCTCGCCCACCACATCGTCCGCGGCACGCCCGCGGCCCGGGTGCTGGTGGTCAACCTCGAGCTCTGCACCCTGCACCTGCAGCCGAGCACCGAGATCGAGCAGCTGCTGTGCTTCCTGCTGTTCGCCGACGGCTGCGCCGCGACGCTGGTGACCGCCGACCCCGTCGGCCTGGCGATGGAGGGCTTCCACGCCGCCCTCATCCCCGAGGCGGCCGACCAGATCACCTGGCGCATCGGCGACGGCGGCTTCGACATGACCCTCTCGGGCTTCGTCCCGCTGACCCTGGCCCGCGCCCTGCCGGCGGAGGCCAGCGCCATCCTCGGCGGCGCCGGCACCGGCGACTTCGACCTCTGGGCGGTGCATCCCGGCGGCCGCAGCGTGCTGGATGCCGTCGTGCACGGCCTCGACCTGCCGGAGAATGCGCTGGACACCAGCCGCGCGGTGCTGCGGGATTACGGCAACATGTCCTCCGCCACCGTCATGTTCGTCCTGGCCCGGATGCTGGCCGCGCCAAGCGGGCAGCGCGGCTGCGCGCTCGCCTTCGGCCCGGGCCTCTCGGCCGAGACCATGCGCTTCCGCGTGGCCTGACCATGTTCGGCCAGCGCAGCACCGCCGCCGAATGGATGGACGATGCCGCCGCGACCGAGCCCGAATTCGCCGGGGCGCTGCGCGACCTCGCCCGCATCAACCACCTCTCGGACGCCTATCGGCCGACGCTCCGCTGGCTGGACGCGCTGGTCGAGCGCCGCGGCGCGACCGAGCTCTCGGTGCTCGACGTCGGCTGCGGCGGCGGCGACATGCTGGCCGCCATCGCCGCCTGGGCGAAACGCCGCGGCATCGCGGTCCGGCTCACCGGCCTCGACCGCAGCCCCTGGGCCGCGCGCTACACCGCCGCCGCCGGCGTCCCCGCCCGGGTGATCACCGCCGACCTCTTCGACCTGGACCCGGCGGCGCGCTTCGACGTCATCCTCTGCAGCCTCTTCACCCACCACCTGGACGATGCGCAGCTCGTCCGCTTCCTGCGCTGGCTGGATCACCACGCGGTGCGCGGCTGGCTGATCTCGGACCTGCACCGCCACTGGCTGCCCTGGGGCTTCGTCTGGGCGGCGACGCGGGCGATGCGCATGGACCCGATGGTGATCCACGACAGCACCATCTCGATCGCCCGCGGCTTCCGCCGCGCCGACTGGCAGCGCCTGACCGCTGCGGCCGGCACCCCGGCGGAGATCCGCTGGGCCATCCCCTTCCGCTGGATCGTCAGCCGGGTGCGATGCCAAGGGGGATGATCGGCACGGTCATCATCGGCGCCGGCCCGGCCGGCTGCGCCGCGGCCATCGCGCTCGCCCGCGCCGGCCAGGAGGTGCTGCTGCTGGAGCGCAGCCCGGCCCCGCGCGAGGTGGTCTGCGGCGAATTCCTGGGCGTGGATGCCGCCGCCGCGCTGGCCGTGCTGGGCCTCGACCCGGCGGCGCTGGGCGGCATCCCGCTGCGCCGGGTTGCGGTCGGCCACGGCGCCCGCACCGCCGCCGCGCCGCTGCCCTTCGCCGCCTGGGGCCTGTCCCGGCTGCGGCTCGACGGCGCGCTGCAGGCCGCCGCCGGCCCGGCGCTGCGGCGCGGCGTCACGGTGCTGGGCGCCAGCCCGGTGCCGGGCGGCTGGCGGCTCCGCACCAGCGCCGGGGAGGTCGCCGCCCGCCGCGTCATCCTCGCCAGCGGCAAGCACGGGCTGCGTGGCTTCCCCCGGCCGGCCTCGCCCTGGCTCGGCCTCAAGCTGCACCTCGACGGCGTGGCGGCCGGCGACGCGGTCTCCCTGCTGCCCTTCGCCGGCGGCTATGCCGGGCTGCAGCCGACGCAAGGGGAGGATGGCCAAGGCGGCGCCAACCTCTGCGCCGCGGTCCGCAGCCGGCCGGCCGAGCTGCTCGCCGCCGTGGCGGCGGGCTCGGCGCTGGGCGCCCGCCTGCTGCGCCACGCCACCCCGCGCTGGGACCGGCCGCTGGCGGTCGCCGGCATCCCCTACGGCTTCCGCCTGGCCGCCGGCGGGCCGCCCGGCCTCTACCGCATCGGCGACCAGGCCAGCGTCATCCCGAGCTTCACCGGGGAGGGCATGGCGCTGGCGCTGCACTCCGGCCTGGCCGCCGCCGCCGCCATCCTGGCGGGGCAGGAGGCCGCGGATTTCCACGCCGCCTGGCGCCGCCGCAGCGCCGGGCCACTGCGCTGGGCCGGGCTCGGCGCCTGGGCGCTGCGGCTGGCCCCGGCCGGCTTCGCCGCGGCCGCCGGGATCGCCCCGCTGGCCCGGCTGGTGGCGCGGCGGACGCGGCTGGACTTGGCGGCGTAATTAAGAATAAAATCTTATAATCGACGGCGGACCTACGTCCACAGACCGGCGCACGGTGCTGGTGCTTGCTTGGACAGGCAGGCGAGCCGCGGCCCTTGATACAGCATCCGTGTATTGAAAATGTTTCCTGCATTCTGCCAGCCTCGTCATTCGAACCAGGCAGGTAACAGCCGCACCTATATATTCTTAGTCACGTTGCTCGCGACGCGAAGCCGGCAACCTAGTTTCCGCTGTCCGCCAGGGTTTCGAGCCACGCAGGCCCCGCTCCACTGGCACGCCATTCTTGTTCCAAGCCTGGAAGGTGTCACACGCAATGTTTCTGTATTTATTCGATGCATCCCATGACCATTCAAAGCTAATATTGTCTCCTGCAAAGGCCCATTTTTTACTACCTAATGCAAGGAAAGAATATTTTTCATTTTCAATAGTCAGAACATGGCTATGCCAAGCGCGAGTGTTTCCGCCCTTACTAGGTGGTCGGTATTTGTCTCGGAGGAAGGTATCGTAACGACTGAAAGAAGTCCGCTCGACTTTCACGGCTGTCTCCAGAAAGGCACGCAATCGAAACCTATCAAATTTCGTTATTAAATCATACCAAAAAGCGATCAGGACGACCTTTGCTCTCCTGCTGCGTGCTCACCTTGCCTCGATGCCGGGCCAATTCGGCCAAGGTTCGCTGCACAAGCCCAAGTTCGTGTGCCTCCATCTTCAGATGTGTGGTGCAGCCGCATTAAGTCATTTCGACAATGAACAACCAAGGTAGAAGTCAGCGTTCGCTTCAGAATGAAATCGGCATGACCGCTGCTGACCCTGTGTGGACCTTCCGAATCGACTGGTGCCATTCCCTGCGGTGAAGGCAAATTGGCACTGAACCTGGCCAATGGACCGGCATGCCTATCCTTCACTTCATCACACACCCGGAAGTCGTCATCGATCCAGTGACGCCAGTGCCGGAATGGCCGCTCTCTCCGGAGGGCATACGACGTATGGGATTGGCGCTTGAGCGGCCTTGGATGAGCCGGTTGGGCTCCGTATTCAGTAGTGCCGAGCGCAAGGCGACCGATGCTGCCCAGCTGATAGGAGATTGCTTCCACCTCTCGCCAGTCGTCGTCGGTGAACTAGGAGAGAACGACCGGTCGGCAACAGGCTACCTCCCCAAGGCCGAGTTCGAGGTAGTCGCCAACCTCTTCTTCGCGCAACCGGAGAGGAGCGTTCGGGGATGGGAGCGAGCGGTCGATGCCCAGCGCCGGATCAACGCCGCCGTGGACCGGGTCATCGCCGAAGCACCCAGGGATAGGAACATTGCCGTCGTCTCTCATGGCGGCGTCGGGTCCCTCCTGCTCTGCCACCTCAAGGGCATCCCGATCAATCGGGCTGAGGACCAGCCGGGCGCCGGAGGGGGGTGCGTCTACTCCTTTGATTTGGAAACCCGCACTCTACTCTCTGGCTGGCGCCGGATTGAGGATTAAAGGACCGCTTTTCACCCACTGCGGCCGTTCCTAAATCATTTTGAATTGAGATCACACACCATAAAAAACAGAATTTTCATATCCTATCTTGATCGGTGCTCAATATTAGCAGTGTCGCTGTCTTCCATTCACAGGTCACCCTTTTGGCGGCGATGTCCGGTAGGCTCGCGGCTAAGATACTCGTTCGGTAGCTCCCAAAACCGCATGACCGCCTGTTTCACCGATTCATTCTCGCCAACGGCAAGCATGGGCTGCGCGGCTTTTCCCGCCCGGCTGCGCCGCGGCCGCCGGGGAGGCGCGGCGGACGCGGCTGGACTTGGCGGCGTAGTTGGGATTATAATCCTGGTGCCGGCGGCGGTGCCGCCGGCGCGGCAGGTCCCCCTCAACCCCTCAATTCTAAAATTTCCGCGTCTCCTTGCAGTGATTTCAGAGACTTAAGCAGGGCCAATTGAGCCGTTTTGAGCGGAATTTTACCGAATTGAGGGGAATTGAGCGGGTTTGAGCGGGGCGCCGGCCCTTAGCCGTCGAGCGACAGGTTCAGCCGCTTCACCATGGCCCGCTCGTACTCGACCCGCTGGACCAGGAAGGCGCGGTAGTCCTCGGTGTCGCGGTAGACCAGGGGCATGTCGAACTGGCCGCGGATGCGGATGTTCTCGGCGTCGAACAGCGCCGCCTTGCAGGCGTCGTGCAGCACCCGCACCACGCCCGGGTCCATGCCCTTCGGTCCGCTGACGCCGTAGGGCGAGGTGACTTCCATGTCGTAGCCCAGCTCCTTCAGGGTCGGCACGTTCGGGAAGCGCGCCGCCCGCTCGGCGGTCCAGACCGAGAGCGCGCGCATGGTGCCGGCCTCGACGAAGGGCGCCCAGGCGCTGCTGTCGCAGACCATGTCCACCTGGCCCGCCAGCGCCGCGGTGACGCCCTCGTTCGAGCCGCGGAAGGGCACGTGCGTCAGCTCGATCTTCTCCAGCTCCTGGATGGTCTCCATCGCCAGGTGGTTGGTGGTGCCGATGCCGCTGGTCGAATAGGTCAGCCGGCCCGGGTTGGCGCGGGCATAGGCGATCATCTGCGGCCAGGTCTCGAAGCGGCTGTCGGCCTTGATGGCGGTGCCGAAGAGCCAGCCGGTCAGGCCGATGATATGGGTGAAGTCGCCGATCGGGTCCCACAGCGGCGTCTTCATCATGAAGGGCCGCCGCAGCACCGAGAGGTGCATCTGGGTCAGGGTATAGCCGTCCGGCCGGGACTGCTGCGCGACCGTCATCGGCCCCAGCGTCCCGCCGGCCCCCGGCTTGTTCTCCACCACCACCGGCTGGCCGAGCGCGCGGCCGGCGATCTCGCCCATGGAGCGGAGCTGGGAATCGGCCGAGCCGCCGGCCGGCCAGGGGATGACCAGCCGGATCGGCCGGTCGGGGTAGCGGGGCTGGGCGAGCGCGGGGGCGGCGAGGCCGGCGACGGCCAAAGTCAGCGCCCCGCGGCGGGTGATGGTCTGCATGCCTTCTGGACTCTCCCGGTGGTCGTGCCGCCGGGCTTGCCGCCGCGGTCGGTGGCCTCGTCGGCCTCGCCGCATCATGCAGCACGCACACCCCCCCTGGTCCATCCCCTTCGTCATCGCCGCCGTGGCGGCGCCGGTCCCGCGCCCGGGAGGGGCCGGCTAGAGATCGAGGTCGCGGTCGGTCTCGAGCGACCACCAGAGGCGGCCGACGGCCACCACGAGCACCACGACGATGAGCAGGGCGGTCACCATGGGCATGCTCCGGATGCGCCTCGGCCGGCGCCGAGGGGGGCCGGACCCGTCCTGCCCCCATAGGCCAGCGGGCGGCCGCTGTCGGTACGGCATGGCACCGTCGCCGGCGTCGCCGGGCGCCCGGCGAACAACCGCATGCGCCGGGCGGCCAAAACGCCTATCGTCGCGGCCCGGGAGGTCGCGCCGTATTGATTCGGTGGCGACCATCCCCTGGGGGCACAGCATCCGGCATGACCGAAGACAACGGGACCGCGAGCCAGGTCGAGGCACTGCTCGCCACGGCCGACCTCGCCGGCGCGCTCGACAACGAGCGTTTCCGCCGCTTCCTCGACCAGGTGCCGATCGCCATCGCCGTCGCCGAGATCCCGCCCGCGCCGGCCGGGGCGGGCGGTGAGCACATCGTCTATGCCAATCCGGAATTCGAGCAGGTCTCGGGCCTCGCCGCCAAGGGGCTGTCGGGCAAGCCCTGGACGCTGCTGGCCGGGGAGGAGCAGGACGTCCCGGCGCCGCGGTCGCTCGGGGAGGCCATCCCCGCCGGGCAGGACCGCATCGGCACCTTCCGCATGAACCGCCCGGAGGGCGGGCCGGCGCTGGTCGATGCCTATGCCAACCTGATCGAGGACGACGAGGGCGTGCCCGCCTATCGCATGGCGGTGCTGGTCGACATCGGCGCCCATGCGCCGGACCTGAAGCAGGAGCTCGCCGACCGGCTGCGGGAGAAGGACCTGCAGTTGCAGGAGATCCAGCACCGCGTGAAGAACAACCTGCAGATGATTGCGGCGCTGATCCGGATCGAGGCGCGCAACGCCCAGGGCGGCATGGACCCCGCCCCTTTCGACCGTCTGGCCGGGCGGATCGAGGCGATCCAGATCCTTTACGGCCTGCTCTCGGACAGCGACCGCGACGGCAGCCGGGCGGCGGCGGGCCAGGTCAGCACCATCGACCTCGGCAGCTACCTCAGCGACATCGCCTCCTCGGTCATGCGCTCGCATGCGGTCGAGGGCATCCGGCTGGACCTGAAGGTCGATTCCTATCCGGTCTCGGTGAACGTCGCCATGCCGACCGGGCTGGTGGTCAACGAGTTGCTGACCAATGCGCTGAAGCACGCCTTCCCCGGCCTGGGGCGGGAGCGGCAGGGCGGGACCATCACGCTGCACAGCCTCTCGGACGGGGAGGGCTGCCGCCTCACCGTCGCCGACGACGGCATCGGCCTGCCCGCGGGCGCCGAATGGCCGCGCCGCGGCAAGCTCAGCGCCATGATCGTGCAGTCGCTGCGGCAGAACGCCAGGGCCAGCTTCACCGTCGAGTCCCGGCCGG
This sequence comes from Paeniroseomonas aquatica, assembly GCF_030409335.1. Lineage (GTDB taxonomy): Bacteria > Pseudomonadota > Alphaproteobacteria > Acetobacterales > Acetobacteraceae > Belnapia > Belnapia aquatica. The sequence continues at coordinate 59,015 of NZ_JAUFPN010000148.1, read as the reverse complement.
GCGAGGGGACGCGGGTCCTCATCGCCTTCCGCCGGGAGACCGCCGCCGCCGCCTGACCCCCGCCGGAGTCCGGCCCCAGGCTTGCCTTCGCCATCGCCAGGGGCCAGTTTCCCGCCGATTTCCCGGCCGCCCTACCCCTGAGGAGCCTTCATGCCCGACAGCTTCGACCTCATCGTCATCGGCTCCGGCCCCGGCGGCTATGTCTGCGCCATCCGCGCCGCCCAGCTCGGGCTGAAGGTCGCCTGCGTCGAGAAGCGCGCCACCCTCGGCGGCACCTGCCTGAACGTCGGCTGCATCCCCTCGAAGGCGCTGCTGCAATCCAGCGAGCATTTCGAGGAGGCGACCCACAAGCTGGCGGTGCACGGCGTGCTGGTCGATGGCGTCAAGCTCGATCTCGCCCGCATGCAGGCCCGCAAGGGCGAGGTGGTCGCGGCCAATACCAAGGGCGTCGAGTTCCTCTTCAAGAAGAACAAGGTCACCTGGCTGAAGGGCGCCGGGAAGATCGTGGCGCCCGGCAAGGTCGAGGTCGCCGGCGAGACCCATGAGACGAAGAACATCGTGATCGCGACGGGCAGCGACAGCACCCCGCTGCCCGGCGTCGAGGTCGACGAGGCGCGCATCGTCACCTCCACCGGCGCGCTGGAGCTGGACCAGGTCCCCGGCCATCTCGTGGTCATCGGCGGCGGCGTCATCGGCCTCGAGCTCGGCTCGGTCTGGCACCGGCTCGGCGCCGAGGTGACGGTGATCGAGTTCCTCGACCGCCTGGTCCCCGGCATGGATGCCGAGATCGCCCGGCAGACCGAGCGGGTGCTGACGAAGCAGGGGCTGAAGTTCAAGCTGAAGTCGAAGGTCACCGCCGCCGCGGTCGGCGCCGAGGGCGTCACCCTCACGGTGGAGCCCGCCGCCGGCGGCGCCGCCGAGGAAATCAAGGCGGACGTGGTGCTGCTGGCGATCGGCCGCCGCCCCTATGTCGAGGGCCTCGGCCTGGCCGAGCTGGGCGTCGCGCTGGACGAGCGCGGCCGGGTCAGGACCGACGCCCACTTCGCCACCAACGTCCCCGGCATCTACGCCATCGGCGACTGCATCGCCGGCGCCATGCTGGCCCACAAGGCCGAGGACGAGGGCGTCGCGCTGGCGGAGATCCTGGTCGGCCAGGCCGGCCACGTGAACTACGGCGCCATCCCCGGCGTGGTCTATACCTGGCCCGAGATCGCCTCGGTCGGCGCCACGGAGGAGGAGCTGAAGGCCCAGGGCGTCGCCTACAAGTCGGGCAAATTCCCCTTCACTGCCAATGGCCGCGCCCGCGCCATGGAGGAGACGGACGGCTTCGTGAAAATCCTGGCCGATGCCAAGTCGGACAAGGTGCTGGGCGCGCATATCATCGGCCCCGATGCCGGCACGCTGATCGCCGAGATCGCGCTGGCCATCGAGTTCGGCGCCAGCGCCGAGGACGTGGCGCGGACCTGCCACGCCCACCCGACCCTGAACGAGGCGGTGAAGGAAGCGGCGCTCGGTGTCGGCGGCCGGGCGCTGCACATCTAGCGCGGGGGTCTGAAGCAGGGGGCGCGCCGTCGGTGATCAAGTACATCGGCAGCAAGCGCGCCCTGCTGACCCATATCCTCTCGACGATCGGCGCCGCCGCGCCGCCGGGGGCGACCGTCGCCGACCTCTTCTCCGGCACCGCCCGGGTCGGCCATGCGCTGAAGGGCGCCGGCTACCGGGTGCTGGCGAACGACCACAACGCCTTCGCCCATACCCTGGCCACCTGCTACGTCCAGGCCGACGCGGAGCGCTGGGCCGAGCCCGCCGCCCGCATCCTGGCCGAGCTGCAGCGCCTGCCGCCCCAGGCCGGCTGGTTCACCGAGGCCTATTGCGTCGCCGCCCGCTACCTGACGCCGGAGAACGGCGCCAAGGCCGAGGCGATCCGCAACGCCATCGCCGCGATGGGCGCCGAGCCGGAGCTGGAGGCGATCCTGCTGACCTCGCTGCTCGAGGCCGCCGACCGGGTGGACAGCACTGCCGGGCTGCAGATGGCCTACATGAAGCAATGGGCGGCGCGGGCCCGGAACCCGCTGACCCTGCGGCTGCCGGCGCTGCGGCCGCGCCCGGCGGCCGGCGCCTGCCAGGCCTTCTGCGGCGAGGCGGAGGCGGTGGCGGCGACGCTCGACTGCGACCTCGCCTACCTCGACCCGCCCTACAACCAGCACTCCTACCTCCGGAACTACCATGTCTGGGAGACGCTGGTGCGCTGGGACCAGCCGGAGACCTATGGCATCGCCAACAAGCGCCTCGACTGCCGCACGCGGCTCTCGGCCTTCAACAGCCGCCCCGGCATCGGCCCGGCGCTGGCGCGCACCGTCGCGGCGCTGCGCTGCCCGACGCTGGTGGTCTCCTTCAACGACGAGGGCTACCTCGGCCGCGCCGCGCTGGAGGCGATGCTGGCCGCCCGCGGCCACGTGCAGGTGATCGAGATCCCCTATGGCCGCTACGTCGGCGCCAAGATCGGCATCCACAGCCCGAAGGGCGTGAAGGTCGGCACCGTGGGGCGGCTGACCAATGTCGAGTACCTGTTCGTCGCCAGCGAGCGGAAGCTGACCCTGCCGCGGCTGCAGGCCGCCTGATGCCCTCCTGGCAGCGCAAGGTGGCGGGGCTGGGGCTGCTGGTGCTGGGCGTCGCCGGGCTGGTGCTGCCGATCCTGCAGGGGGTGCTGTTCCTGGCGCTCGGGCTCTTCGTGCTGCGCGACCAGTACCCCTGGGCGCGGCGGCACATGGGGAAGCTCGAGGCGCGCTGGCCGAAGCAGGTGGCGCAGGTGGCGGCGATGGAGGGCCGGATCATCGGCTGGGGCCAGCGCCAGGGCGCGCGGCTGCGGCGGCTGCTGCCCTGACGGCCGCGGCCCCGACCGACCCTTCCGGCAGACGGACGAACCCGGCCATGGCGGCGCCGTTGCCTTGCCATGGCCGATGATCCGGCCGGGATGGGAGATTGCGTCATGAACATCAAATTCGCCCTGCTGGCGACGGCGGCCCTGCTCTCGGCCACGCCGGCCCTGGCCCAGACCGCGCAGCAGCGTGCCCAGGCGGCCCAGGGCCAGACCGGGCAGAACCAGGCCACGCCGGGCGCCCCGGCCTCGACCGGCGCCCGGGCCGAGGTGACCTCCACCCCCGAATTCCTCCGCCAGGTGGCGATGAGCGACCGCTACGAGACCGCCAGCAGCCGGCTGGCGCTCGAGAAGTCGCAGAATGCCAAGGTGAAGGACTTCGCCCAGGCCATGGTGGCCGACCACGGCCGGACGACGCAGGAGCTGCAGGTGCTGATGCAGCAGGTCCCGGGCATGGGCGCCGGCGCCGCCACGCCGCTGCCGCAGGGGCGGGAGGCGACCGGCACCGCCGCCAGCGGCCGCATCACCAATGCCCAGGGCGGCCCGCAGCACGAGGGGCTGGACCAGCAGCATGCCGCCCTGCTGCAGCAGCTCCAGGGCGTCAGCGGCGCCGAATTCGACCGCATCTACATCACCCAGCAGGTCGCGGCGCATCAGCAGGCGGTGGACCTGTTCCGCAACTACAGCCAGTCGGGCGATAATGCGCAGCTGAAGGCCTGGGCGGCGCAGACCCTGCCGGCGCTGCAGCAGCACCTGCAGCTGGCCCAGCAGCTCCAGCGGGCGACCCAGGGCTAGCACCCCGCGCCCGGCCGGTGGACGACCCGGCCGGGCATCCCCTTGGCGGCGGGCCGGGGCTGGGCGAGACTCCCGGGATGCCGCAGCCGCCGCCCGCCCGATGACCCCGCCCGACCCGCGCCGGGTGGCCCTGTTGCTCGGCGTGGCGCAGACGCTGGCCTGGGCCGGGACCTACTACCTGCCGGCGCTGGTGGCCCCGGCGGTGGTGGCCGACCTCGGGGCCGATCCGGCGCTGGTCTATGGCGCCTTCTCCCTGGCCCTGCTGATCTCCGGCCTGGCCGCGCCGCGGACCGGGCGACTGATCGAGACGCTCGGCGGCCGGCCGGTGCTGCTGGCCTCCTCCGGCATCCTGGCGGCGGGCCTGGCCCTGCTGGCGGTGCTGCCGGGGCTCTGGGGCTGGTTCGCCGGCTGGGTGGTGATCGGCTTCGGCATGGCGCTGGGCCTCTACGAGGCGGCCTTCGCCACCCTCGGGGTGCTCTACGGCCGGGGGGCGCGGCGGGCGATCACCCTGGTGACGCTGGTGGCCGGCTTCGCCAGCACGCTGGGCTGGCCGCTCACCGCGGCGCTGCTGCCGCTGGTCGGCTGGCGCGGCACCTGCCTGGCCTATGCCGCCATCAACCTGCTGGTGGTGCTGCCGCTCTATCTCCTGGTGCCACGTGCCGCGGCCGCGGGCAGTGAGGATGCCGCCCCGCCGGAGGCGGCGGAGCCGCCGCTGCCGGTGGCCTGGGTGCGGCGCAGCTTCCTGCTGCTGGCGGTCTTCTTCACCCTGCGGGCGGTCATCAGCGCGACGCTCGCGGTGCACCTGATCGCGGTGCTCGGCGGGCTCGGCCTGTCGGTGGCCGGGGCGGTGGCGGCCTCGGCGCTGCTCGGGCCCTCGCAGGTGGGGGGGCGGCTGCTCGAGTTCACCCTGGGCCGCGCGGCGCATCCGCTGACCGCGGCGCGGCTGGGCGGGGCGCTGCTGCCGCTGGGGGCGCTGGCGCTGGTGCTGGCGGGGCCGGTGGCGGCGGTGCCCTTCGTGCTGCTCTACGGCGCCAGCAACGGCATCCTGACCATCAGCCGCGGCGCGGTGCCGCTGGCCCTGTTCGGGCCGCGCGGCTACCCGGTGCTGATGGGCCGGCTGGCGCTGCCGATCCTGCTGGCCCAGGCCGCCGCCCCGGCGGTGACGGCGCCGCTGGTCGCCGGGCTGCCGGCGGTGGCGGTGCTGGGCCTGGCCGGGCTGCTGGCGGCGGCGGCGCTGGCCTGCCTGCTGCCGCTGCGGGCGGCGCCGCCGCCTGCCTGATCCGAGGCCTGGCCCGAGGCTTGGCGCCGCAGGCGCCTGTGGTATGAATTGCGGCGGAGGACCGCTGCATGCAGTACGACGAATACATCTCGCTGGGCAGCGATTGCGAAGGCGGCTTCCAGATCCGCCGGATACTTGGGCATGACAGCTCGAATTACTTCAACTGGAACGTCACCGACCTCCAGGCGCTCAAGCGGCTGCTGGAGAACCGCTTCGCCGGGGTGCTGCAGCCCGGGAACGTTTCGGTCCATGGCGACGGCGGCCTGCTGAACGACCACCTGTACGAGTACAAGTTCCACTCCCCCTTCGACCGCCCGGACTTCCGCAACGACCCGGCGTTCGAGGCCAAATTCCAGGATCACCGGGAGAAGGCGCAGTACCTCATCGACAAATTCCTGCGGGAGCGGCCGGCCGGGCATGCCACCGCCTATTTCTACAAGGTCGCGGTGACCGAGGAGCCGGGGGCGCCGCAGCGCATCCTGCCGGAGGTGCGGGACATCCTGGCGGGCATCCACGGCGCCGCGCCCTTCGTCATCGTCGCGGTCATGGCCGAGGACCGGCGCGAGGAGCCCTGGGGGCTGCCGCAGATCCACAACCGCTACCTGCGGCGGATCGCGCCGTGGAACGATGCCCCGGACGGGCATGTGGGATCCTGGGACCGGCTCTTCTACGAATTCCCGCACAAGGAGCCGATGCGCTTCTCCGGCTACTGAAGCTGGCGGGCCTTCAGCGGCTCGGCCTCGCGGCGGCGGGACCGGCCGAGCGCCACCCAGGCGCCGGCGCAGATGACGACCAGGGTCGAGAGCAGGCACCAGGCCGCCAGCAACTCGGCGGCACGCAGCACGAATTCCGTTGGCAGCGCCCCGAGCCAGAGCAGGCTCAACAGCATGGTAAACCCGATGAGGGCATGCCCGAGCAGCTGTGATTGCATCGACACCCTCTCCTTGCGTCACATCCCGTGACATTCGTATACTGCACGGGAAGTTGATTCAAGTGTCCGCGTGTTTCATTCCGCGTACGGCTTGAGCGGGGTCTGGCCATCCCCCGGGGTGGTGCCGAAGGCGGCGCGGAAGGCGGCGCCGAAGGCCGGGGCGCTGGCATAGCCGACCGCCGCCGCCGCTCGCGCCGGCGGCATCCCCCGGGCGAGCAGCGCCGCCGCCTCGGCCAGCCGCAGCATTTGCCGCCAGCGGCCGAAGCTCATGCCGGTCTCGGCGCGGAACAGCCGCGTCAGGGTGCGCGGGCTGGCGCCGCAATGCCGCGCCCAGTCCTCGAGCCCGAGGTCGCGGGCGGGCTCGGCCCGCAGCGCCTCGGCCAGCCGCTGCAGCCGCGGGTCGCGCACGGCGGGGACGCCGAGCGGCAGGGCGGGGGCGCGGGCGATCTCGTCCAGGATCAGCGCCGCGAGATGGCCGCCGCGCCCGGCCTCGTCCCATTCCAGCGGCTCGGCGCAGGCGGCGAGGACCAGCTCCCGCAGCAGGGCCGAGACCGCGAGCACGGTGACCGCGGCCGGCCCGGCGGCGGCGGCGTCGGCGCGGAGGAACAGCGCCCGCATCGCGACCGGACCCTGCATGGCCGTGACATGCGGGACCGCGGCGGGCATCCACAGCGCCCGGCCCGGCGGCACGATGAAGCCGGCGGCATCGGTCGAGATCCGCATCACCCCATGCGTCGCGTACAGCAGCTGGGCGCGGGAATGGGCGTGGCGCGGCACGCTCTCGCCATCGACGTAGTCGCGCTGGAAGCCGGCCAGCGGGCGGTCCACCGCATCGGCCGGGATGTTGCGGAACGGCGCGCCCAGGATTTGGCCGGGCGGCGACAGGGTTTGGCCAGCCATCGTCATCCGGCCAGGATAGGCTCGGGACCGAGGCCCAGGAAACGGAATACCGCCATGCCCGACCCCGCCGCGCGGCAGATCGCCTTCGTCAACGCCGCCCATATCTACACCCACTACAGCCTGCTGGTGCTGGCCACCGCGGTCCTCGGCATGGTGGCCCAGGCGCCGGAGGCCTTCGGCCGCGAGTACGGGCCGATCCTGGCGCTCGGGACCGGGATGTTCGTGCTGTATGGCCTGGGCTCGCTGCCGATGGGCTGGCTGGCGGAGCGCTTCGGCCGGCGCGCCATGATGGCGGCCTTCTTCCTCGGCACCGGCGGCGCCTCGGTGCTGGCCGGGCTGGCGGAGACGCCGCTGACCCTCGGCCTGGCGCTGGCGGTGATGGGGTGCTTCGCCGCCATCTACCACCCGGTCGGCACCGCCATGCTGGTGGAGGCGGCCGCCGCCTCGCCCAGCGGCAAGATCGGCCGCGCCGTCGGCATCAACGGCGCCTTCGGCAATATGGGCGTGGCGCTGGCCCCGGTGGTGACGGCGCTGGTGGCGGCGCGCATGGGCTGGCACTGGGCCTTCGTGCTGCCGGGGGCGGTCTTCATCGCCACCGGCCTGCTCTGGCTGCGGGAGCCCGCCTTCGACGCGGCCAAGCAGGCGGCCAATGCCAAGCCCTTCCCCGCCATCCCGCCCGCCATCGTCCGCCGCGCCGTGGTGGTGCTGCTGGCGCTGGCCGCCGTCTCCGGCCTGGTGTTCAACGCCTTCGCCCTGCTGCTGCCGAAGCTGATGGAGGAGCGGCTGGCGGGCTCCCCGGACCTGCTGCCGGTGGTCGGGCTGCTGGCCTTCCTCGCCACCATCTGCGGCGGGCTGACGCAGTTCACCGTCGGCCACCTGATCGACCGGCAGACCCTGAAGAACGTCTTCCTGCCGCTGGCCCTGGTGCAGGTGCCCTGCCTGCTGGCGCTGTCCGTCGTGCAGGGCTGGCTGGTGCTGCCGCTGGCGGCGCTGATGGCCGCCTCCATTTTCGGCCAGGTGACGGTGAACGAGACCATGACCGCGCGCTACGTGGCGCCGGCGCTGCGGGTGAAGCTCTATTCCATCCGCTTCACCATCGGCTTCCTCGGCGCCGCCAGCGCCTCCCCGCTGGTCGGCTTCCTGCACCAGGCGACCGGCAGCCTGGCGGCGCCGATGCTGGTGCTGGCCGGCTTCGGCGCGGTGACCTTCGCCTGCGCCCTGCTCTTCCCCAACCGGCGGGAGGAGCTGCAGCCGGAGCTCTGGGCGCGGGCGGGGGGGGATGCCGCGGCGGAGGGGGCAGGGCGGCTGGTCGGGGCGCCGGCCCGGCCGGGCGGCTGAGCGGCCTCCGGGGCCTCGCTTGCCGGTTGCCCTGATCGGGTATAATTCCCTTTCCGTACAGGGCCGGCGGGCGCGATGCCCCGGGACCTGCCGGCCCCCGTCCTCACGGAGTACCCGATGTCCGAGTCCCCGCCGGAAGCCTGGATCCGCTCGGTCGCGCCCGGCGGCAGCTTCGTCGACATCGGCGGCATCGGCGAATGGTCCTGCAACGAACGCGTCAGCATCGCCCTCGAGGCCGGCGCCAGCCATGTGGCGATGGCCGATATCCAGCCCTACAGCTCCGACTACTGGAGCTTCTTCCACAACATGATGCGGGAGAAGGGCATCGGCCGCGACCGCTATGCCTGCCACGAGAAGGTCGACATCACCCGCGCCGACCTGCCGGAGCAGCTGCCGCGCTTCGACACGCTGTACTCGACCGGCATCCTCTACCACGTCGCCGATCCGGTGACCTCGCTCTACAACCTCACGCGCATCACCGGCCGCTGGCTCATCGTCAACACCGTCATCATGCCGGCGCGGGTCGAGAACGAGCTCGGGGTGGTGGAATGCCCCGACGGCATGGCCTTCCTGCTGCCGGCCATGTCCGAGGCGCAGCGCGACATCATGCGGCTGCACTACCGGACCAAGTTCGGCTGGAGCATCGACGACACCGCGCCGCGGCCGCAGCAGTCCGGCGCCATCATGCCGCACCGGACCGCGCAGGGGCTGAGCTGCTGGCCCTACTGGTGGCTGATGTCGATCCCGGCCTTCCGCACCCTGGTCAACGTCATGGGCTTCGCGGTGCGGGAGGAATGGACCTGGGAAGAGCATGCCCACTTCATGCTGTGCGAGCGGGTCGACCCCCTGCCGGACTGAAGCCGCCCATTGACCAAAGCGGGTGCGGCGGCTTCCCTGGCGGGATGACCGCAGCCCCGCTGATCACCCTGTCCGGCCAGGCCCGGCTCGCCGGCATCCTCGGCTGGCCGGTCGGGCATTCCCGCTCCCCCCGGCTGCACGGGCTCTGGCTGCGCCGGCACGGCATCGACGGCGCCTACCTGCCGCTGCCGGTGGCGCCCGAGCGCTTCGCCGCCGCGGTGCGCTCGCTGGCCGACCTCGGCTTCCGCGGCGCCAATGTCACCATCCCCCACAAGGAGGCGGCCTTCGCGGTCTGCGACCGGGTGGACACGACCGCGCATCGGGCCGGGGCGGTGAACACGCTGGTCTTCCGCGACGGGGCGATCGAGGGGTCGAACACCGACGGCTGGGGCTTCCTGGCGAATTGCGCCGAGGCGGCGCCGGGCTGGCGCGCGGCGGCGGGACCCGCGGTGATCCTCGGCGCCGGCGGCTCGGCCCGGGCCATCGCCGCGGCGCTGCTGGACGCGGGCTGCCCGAAGCTCACCCTGGTGAACCGGACGCCGGCCCGGGCCGAGGCGCTGGCGCGGCAGCTCGGCGGGCCGGTCGAGGTCGCCGACCGGCCGCCGCTGGCCGGGGCGGCGCTGCTGGTGAACACCACCTCGCTTGGCATGCAGGGGCAGCCGCCGCTGGTGCTGGACCTCGCCGCCCTGCCGGCCGCGGCGGTGGTCGCCGATATCGTCTATGTTCCCCGTGAAACATCCCTGCTGGCGACGGCGCGGGCGCGCGGGCTCACCGCGGTGGAGGGGCTCGGGATGCTGCTGCACCAGGCGCGGCCGGGCTTCGAGGCCTGGTTCGGGGTGCGGCCGGCGGTCGATGCCGAGCTGCGGGACTTCGTCGGCGGGGACATTCCCGCCCGATGAAGATCCTCGGGCTGACCGGCGGCATCGGGATGGGGAAGTCGACCGCCGCGAAAAGCTTCCGCCGGCTGCGGGTGCCGATTTTCGACGCGGATGCCACGGTGCATGCGCTGCAGGGGCGCGGCGGCCGCGCGGTCGGGCCGATCGGCGCCGCCTTCCCCGGCACGCTGCGCGACGGCCGGGTGGACCGCGAGGCGCTGCGCCAGGCGGTGCTCGGCAAGCCGGAGGCGCTCACCCGGCTGGAGCGGATCGTCCATCCGCTGGTGCGCGACGCCGAGCGGCGCTTCCTCGCCGCCGCGCGGCGGCGGGCGGCGCGGCTGGTGGTGCTCGACATCCCGCTGCTGTTCGAGACCCGCGGCCAGGGCCGCTGCGACCTGGTGGTGGTGGTGACCGCCCCGGCCGCGGTGCAGCGCTGGCGGGTGCTGCAGCGCAAGGGCATGACGCCGGACCGGCTGAAGGCGATCCTGGCGCGGCAGACGCCGGACCGGGAGAAGCGGCGGCGGGCGGATGTGGTGGTCCACAGCGGGCTGTCGCGGCACCATGCGCAGCGGGCGATCCGCCGGATCGTGCGCGAGGTGAGGTCGGGCGGGGAGGAAGCGTCCCTCCCCCCCTCCTGCCTATGAGCTGAGGCCCAGGGCGGCCAGGGCCGCCGCGCCATCCCAGACGGCCTCGTCGCCGATCAGCACCAGGGCCGGCTCCAGCGCGGCGTCGCAGGGGGTGATCGCCAGGCGGCGGCCGACCCGCTGCACCAGCACCGCGGCGCCATCCACCACCAGCAGCCCCTTGGCCCGCAGCACGCCCTCCGGCAGCGCCTCGAGGGCGGGGCGCAGCGCGGCGGCGGCCAGCGGGCGCGAGGGGCGCAGGGTGACGGCGGCGAAGGTCGCGCCATGGCCCGACGCCTGCGGCGCGCCGGCGGCGTGATGGCCGAGGGCGACGGCCAGCGGCAGCGCCGCCCCCTCCACCACCGCGGCGCGCGGGGCCAGGGGGCGCAGCGCGGCGGCCACCGGCGCGGCAGGGGCGAGGTCGGTCTTGCTCAGCACCAGCAGGTCGGCGGCCCGCAGCTGGCGGCGCAGGGTATCGCCGAGGCGCGGATCGGCGAGGCGGGCCAGGACGCCCTCGGCATCGGCCAGCACCAGCACGCCGGCGAGGCTGAGATCCGGGTCCAGCAGGGCGATCTGGGCGATGGCGCCGGGGTCGGCGACGCCGCTGGCCTCGACCAGGATATGGTCGGGGACCGGGCGGCGCCGCAGCACGGCCTCGATGCCGGCGGCGAAGTCGTCGCCGATGGCGCAGCAGATGCAGCCGTTGGTCAGCGCGATGGTATCGCCGCTGGCGCTCTCGATCAGCGCGGCGTCGATCGCGATGCTGCCGAAGTCGTTCACCAGCACCGCCAGCCGCAGCCCCGCTGCCTGGCGCAGCAGGGCATTCACCAGCGTGGTCTTGCCGGCGCCGAGGAAGCCGCCGACGACGGTGAAGGGGATCGGGTCCCCCGTGTTCACCCTCATTGTTCGGCCGGCCGATTCAGACCTGCGCGCATGGCTGCGTTCCGGTCATCGGTCGGCGGTATCTGGCCGGCCGATTCAGACCTGCGCGCATGGCTGCGCTCCGGTCATCGGTCGGCGGTATGCGGGATGCCGCCGACGACGGTGCCCTTCACCGGCACGTCCTTCAGCGCCTCCGGCGCCACCGCCTCCGGGTCCTGGCCGAGGATGCAGAAATCTGCGCGCTTGCCGACCTCGATGCTGCCGATCTCGCCGTCCAGCTTCAGCGTATAGGCGGCGCCGAGGGTGATGGCGCGCAGCGCGGCGGCGACCGGGATGCGCTCCTCCGGCCCCAGCACCCGGCCGCCGGCGGTGATGCGGTTGACGGCGCACCAGGCGGTGAACAGCGGCGCCATCGGCGTCACCGGCGCGTCGGAATGCATCGCCAGGGCGACGCCTTCGCGCAGCGCGGTGGCGCAGGCATCGAGCCGGCGGGCCTTGTCCGGGCCCATGGTCCGCGCGGCGTGCTCTTCGCCCCAGTAGTAGATGTGGTTGGCGAAGAGGTTGGCGCAGATGCCGAGGCGTGCCATGCGGCGGAACTGCGCGGCATCGGCCATCTGGCAGTGCTGCAGGGTGTGGCGGTGGTCCCAGCGCGGGCTGCGGGCGAGCGCGGCCTCCACCGCCTCGATGGCGACCTCGCTGGCCTCGTCGCCATTGGTGTGGATGTGGCACTGCAGGCCCGCCGCATGATAGGCGTGCAGGGTTTCGAACAACTCGTCCGGGCCGATGTTCCAGATGCCGTTGGGCTGGCCGCCGATGTAGCCCGGCCATTTCAGCCGGCCGGAGAAGCCCTGGATCGAGCCGTCGGTCATCAGCTTCACCAGGCCGAAGCGCAGGCGGTCGTTGTTCTGGGCGCGGAGCCGGGCGATCCTGGCGATGCCCTCCGCCGCGGTCAGCCCCTGGGCGTTCAGCGCCGGCAGCAGGCGGAGCGGGAAGTGCGCCTCGCGCGTCGCGGCGACATAGGCGGCGACCACCGGGTCCGGCAGGTCGGCGAAGAGGTCGGTCGCGGTGGTGACGCCGACGCGGCAGGCGAGGCGGGCGAAGCGGTGCAGGCTGTCGCCCTGCGCCATGATGCCGTGCTGTGGATTGCCGACCGCCTTGAAGGCCATGTACTTGGCCGCCATCTCGCGCAGCTCGCCGGTCGCCCGGCCGGCCGCGTCGCGCAGCACGCCGTCGATGTTGGCGTCGATCAGCCCGCTGCGCTCCAGCACCGGCGTGTTGACGTTCATGACATGGCCGTTCGAGTGCAGCAGCACCACCGGTCGGGTGGCGGAAACGCGGTCGAGCTCGGCGGTGGTGACGCGGGCATCGCCGAAGTAGATCGGATCGAAGCCCCAGGCGAAGAGCGTCTCGCCCGGCGGCAGGGCGCGCTCGGCCTCGGCGAGGCGGGCGACGGTCGCCTCGATGCTGTCGCAGCCGGGCCAGCGGCGGCCCTCGGGGTCGTGGCGGTCGAAGTAGCCGGCATAGGCGAAGGTCCAGACGCCGCCTTCCCAGGCGTGGCTGTGGCCCTCGACCAGCCCGGGCATCAGCACATGGTCGGCGTAGCGGTCATCCGTCGTGGCGGGGCCCCAGGCGCCGGTTTCCGCCGTGCCGCCGACCGCGAGGATGCGGCCGTCCCGCACCGCGACATGCGTGGCGCTCGGGCAGGACGGATCCATGGTGATGATGCGCCGGGCGCGATAGACCGTGATGGGTGATGCCATGGATGCCGCCTCCGTCCGGGCGGCATCCTCGGCCAGCACGGTCCCCGGCGCAATCAGCGGCGGAGGCGGCGGATCTGGTAGCTGTCGAAGGCGTATTCCGACAGCTGCAGCCATTGGTAGGCATCCTGGCGGAAGGCCGCCATCTCGCGGAAGATCTCGCCGTAGACGGGGTCGGCGCGGGAGTATTCCTCGTGCATCTTCTGCGTCTCGTCGTAGCAGACGTCGAGCACGGATTGCGGGAAGGGCCGGAGCTGCGCCCCGCCGGCGACCAGCCGCCGCAGCGCCGGCGGGTTCAGCGCATCGTAGCGGGCGAGGCCGAGCGAGGTGGTCGCCGCCGCCGCGGTCTGCAGGATGCTGCGGTAGGCCGGCGGCAGCTCCGCGAATTTCTGCTTGTTGACGAAGAGCGAGAGGATGCCGGTCCCCTCCCACCAGCCGGGGTAGTAGTAGTAGGGCGCGACCTTGTAGAGGCCGAGCTTCTCGTCGTCGTGCGGCCCGATCCATTCGGCGGCGTCGATGGTGCCGCGCTCGAGCGAGGGGTAGATGTCGCCGGCGGCGATCTGCTGCGGGATGGCGCCGAGCCGCTGGAAGACCTGCCCCGCCAGCCCGCCGATGCGGAACTTCAGCCCTTTGAGGTCCTCGGGCGACTTGATCTCCTTGCGGAACCAGCCGCCCATCTGCGCGCCCGTGCTGATGAGGGGGAAGCAGAGCACGTCGTGCTTGTCGTAGAGCAGGCGGTTCAGCTTCTCGATGCCGCCCATCTCGTAGAGCCAGGCCATCTGCTGCCGGCTGTTCAGCCCGAAGAGCAGCACGGTCGCGAACATGAAGGCGGGGTCGATGCCGACCGAGTAGGAGGAGGCGGTGAAGCAGCTCTCGACCGAGCCCTTCGAGGTGGCATCGCGGGCATCGAGCGCCGGGACGATCTCGCCGGGGGAGAAGACGCGGATGCTGAAGTCGCCGTCCGTCGCCTCGCTGACCATCTTGGCGAAGCCGGTCGCGGCGCCCCAGAGCGTGTCCAGCGCGCGCGGGAAGCTGGAGGTGAGCCGCCAGCTCACCTTGCGGCTGGCCTGGGCCAGCGCAGGGGTCGCCAGGGGGGTGGCAAGCCCGAGCGCCGCCGCCGGCGCGGCGCCCTTCAGCAGAAGCCGTCGATCCATGATCCGTTCCTCGATCCGTCGGGCGACTGATGCGCCCGTGCAAGGGAGAGGCTAGGGCAGCGACGCCGGGATCGTATACCCCCCTTGCCGGTGGGGCCGGTTCCTCCGCAGGATGCCGCGCCGCACCATCCGGGGAGACCTGCCATGCGTCCGAACAGCCTGCACGCCGCCGACCTCGCCCACATGGTCCATCAGCAGACGGACCTCGGCGCCCATGGCGAGGATGGCGCGGTGCTCATCAAGCGCGGCGACGGCTGCCGGGTGTTCGACACCGAGGGGCGCGAATACATCGAGGCGATGGCCGGGCTGTGGTGCGCCTCGCTCGGCTTCTCGGAGAAGCGCCTCGCCGAGGCCGCCTACAGGCAGCTGCTGGAGCTGCCCTACTACCACACCTTCTTCCAGAAGGGGCACGAGCCGAGCGTGCGGCTGGCCGAGAAGCTGGCGGCGATCGCCCCCCCTGGGAAGGAAGGAGGCGGGCTGAACCACGTGCTGTTCCAGTGCTCGGGGTCGGAGGCGAACGACGCCGCGATCAAGCTCATCTGGTACTACAACAACGTCATCGGCCGCCCGGCGAAGAAGAAGCTGATCGGGCGGATGCGCGGCTACCACGGCAATACCGTCGCCACCGCCTCGCTGTCCGGCCAGCCGCACATGCAGGCGGATTTCGACCTGCCGCTGGGCGACCGCTTCCTGCAGGTCTCGAATCCCAACTACTACCGCTTCGGCCAGGACGGCGAGACCGAGGAGGCCTTCTCCGCCCGCATGGCGGCCGAGCTGGAGGCGCTGATCGAGCGCGAGGGCGGGGAGACCATCGCCGCCTTCTTCGCCGAGCCGGTGCAGGGCGGCGGCGGCGCCATCACCCCGCCGCGCGGCTATTTCGAGGCGATCCAGCCCATCCTGAAGCGGCACGACATCCTCTTCGTGGCGGATGAGGTGATCTGCGGCTTCGGCCGCACCGGCAACCTCTGGGGCTGCGAGACCTACGGCATCCAGCCGGACATGCTGACCGCCGCCAAGCAGCTCACCGCGGCCTACCAGCCGCTCTCGGCGCTGCTGATCTCGGACCCGATCCACGCGGCGCTGCTGGAGGGGAGCAGGCGCAACGGCAGCTTCGGCCATGGCTTCACCTATGGCGGCCATCCGGTGGCCTGCGCCGTGGCGCTCGAGACGCTGGCGATCTACGAGGAGCGCGACCTGCTCGGCCATGTGCGGGCTGTGGCGCCGGCCTTCCTCGACGGGCTGGGCGCGCTGCGCGGCCATCCGCTGGTCGGCGACGTGCGCGGCGTCGGGCTGATCGCGGGCGTGGAGCTGGTGGCGGACAAGGCCTCCAAGGCGCCCTTCCCGGCGGCGGCCAAGGTCGGGCTGCTGGTCCAGGACAAGTGCCAGGAGGCCGGGCTGATCGTCCGCGCCATCGGTGACCGCATCGCCTTCACCCCGCCGCTGATCATCACCGCGGCCGAGATCGGGGAGATGTGCCGCCGCTTCCAGGCCGGGCTGGACGCGGCCTGGGCGGCGCTGCAGGCGAGGCAGGCGCTGGCGGCGGAGTAGCGCGGGCCGGGGCGGGGCATCGCCCCGCCCGGTCAGCTGCGGTAGGAGCCGTTGATGTCGATGTAGCCGTGGGTCAGGTCGCAGGTCCAGACCCGGGCCTTGCCGCGGCCGAGGCCGATATCGACCGTGATCTCGACCTCGCGCCCCTTCATGTGGGCGACCACCGGGGTCTCGTCGTAGCCCGGGACCACGCTGCCGTCCCGGGCCATCCAGGTGCCGCCGACCGCGACGCCGAGCTTGTCGCGGTCCGCCGGCTCCCCGGCCTTGCCGACCGCCATGACGATGCGGCCCCAATTGGCGTCCTCGCCGGCGATGGCGGTCTTCACCAGCGGCGAATTGGCGATGCACATGGCGATCCGGTAGGCCGACTTGGCGCTGGTCGCCCCGGTGACGTTGATCTCGATGAGCTTCTGCGCGCCCTCGCCGTCGCGCGCCACCTGCAGCGCCAGGTCCAGCAGCAGCTCGTCCAGGGCGCGGGCGAAGTCGCGCAGCATGGCGCCGCCCTCGGCCGGGACGCGTGGATGCCTGGCGGCGCCGGTGGCAAACAGCAGCACGGTGTCGCTGGTCGAGGTGTCGCTGTCGACCGTGATGCAGTTGAAGGACCTGGCCGAGCCCTTGGAGAGCAGGCCCTGCAGCGCCTCGGCCGGGATCTTCGCGTCGGTCGCCAGGAAGCTCAGCATGGTCGCCATGTCCGGGGCGATCATGCCGCTGCCCTTGGCGATGCCGGCGATGGTGACGGTCGCGTCGCCGATGACGGCGGTCCGGACGCAGGCCTTGGGGAAGGTATCGGTGGTCATGATGCCACGCGCCGCCTCGTCCCAGCGGGCCGGGGTCAGCGCCTGGTGCAGCGCCGGCAGGGCGGCGGTCAGGCGGTCGTGCGGCATGGTTTCGCCGATGACGCCGGTGCTGGCGAGGAAGACCTCATTGGCCTTGCAGCCGACCAGCTTCGCCGCCGCCTCGGCGGTGGCCTTGGTCGCCTCCCGTCCGGCCTTGCCGGTGAAGACATTGGCATTGCCGGCATTGACCACCAGCGCCCGGGCCTTGCCCTTCTTCAGCGCCGCCCGGCACCAGTCGACCGGGGCGCCCGGGCACTTGTTCCGGGTGAAGACGCCGGCGACGGTGGTGCCCGGGGCGAATTCCATCATCGTCAGGTCGGCGCGACCCTTGTAGCGGATGCCCGCCTCGATCACGCCGAGGGTGACGCCGGCGATCGGCGGCACCTCCGGCATCGGCTGGGCGAGCGGCGAGACGGGCAATCCGGCCATGGGTCAGGCTTTCTAGCGGCGTTGCGGGGCGGCGGGGCGGCCGGCGGGCGCCGCGGCCGGCGGGGCGGCATTGTCGAGCAGCGAGGGGGCGGGCTGGTCCAGCCGTTCCACCTTCGCGGCGGTGCGGACGCGGGCGACCACGACCTCCACCTGCTCCTCCAGCATCTTCTGGCGCAGCTGCTGGCGGCTGTCCTCGAAGCTGGCGACCGGGGCGGAGCGGCGCTCCTCCACCTTGATGACATGCCAGCCGAAGGGGCTGCGGACCGGGGCGGGGCTCACCTGGCCGGGGCGGAGGGCGAAGGCGGCCTCGGCGAATTCCGGCACCATGTCGGCCCGCTTGAAGAAGCCGAGGTCGCCGCCGTCGCGGCCGCCCGGGTCCTTGGAGAGGCGCTTGGCCGCCTCGGCGAAGTCGGCGCCGCCGGTGACCTCGGCCAGGGCGGCCTTCGCCTCGGCCTCGGTCGGGACCAGGATGTGGCGGGCGTGGACCTCCTCCTCGCCCTGGCGGCGGCCGGATTCCTGGTCGTAGCGGGCGCGCAGCGCGGCGTCGGTGACGGCGGCGTTCACCTCCCGGGTCAGGAAGGCCTGCTGCAGCTCCTGGTCCGAGGCGCGGCGGATGCGGCGCTGGATCTCGGCGTCCTTGTCGAGCCCGGCGGAGCGGGCCGCGGCGGTCAGGACCCGCTCGGTGATGGTGCGGTCGACCAGCTGCCGGGCGATCTCGGGCGGCAGCATCTGCAGCAGCATCGGCCCGGGCATGCCGCGCATCTCGGGCGGCAGCACGTCCTGGGCGGTGGCCAGGACGTCGGAGAGCCGGACCGGCTCCCCCTCGACCCGGGCCAGGATGGGGTCCTCCCCGGTCACCGGCGGCTGGGCGGTCGGGACCTGGGGCGACACGGTCTGGGCCATGGCCCCCGGCGGGAGAGCCAGGAGGGCGGCAAGCATCAGGGGGCGGAAGGACATGCGGGCGGGGGGCTCCGGGACGGGGCCGGACAATGCCGGATGCGGCGGGGGCCGACAAGCAGCGCGGCCGGATCCGGCCCGTAATCCGGCCGGGGGGAGGCCGGCGGGCGCGGCATCGCCCCGGCGGCGTTGACCTGGGCGCGGGGCTTGCCTATCTGTGCCGCTGCGGCAGGTTCGCGCGACAACGGCATTCTTTGCCTCGGGGCCCAGGCGCCGCCTCCGCCCTGGTCGCCCTTGGTGTTATGATGCCGAGGCTCGCGCGTGGCCCCCCGCGCAATCCGGAGAAGCCAGGTCCGCATGTTCGCCCGCATCGCCCGCGCCGTGTTCGGCACCGCCAATGACCGCGCGCTGAAGCGTCTCCAGGCCCGGGTGCCGGAGGTGAACGCCTTCGAGCCCGCCCTCGCCGCCCTGCCGGACGAGGCCCTGCAGGCCAAGACCGCGGAGTTCCGCGCCCGGCTCGCCGGCGGCACCGAGCTCGACGCCATCATGCCGGAGGCCTTCGCGGTGGTGCGGGAGGCCGCCCGCCGGGTGCTCGGCCTCAGGCACTTCGACGTGCAGCTGGTCGGCGGCATGGTGCTGAACGAGGGCAAGATCGCCGAGATGAAGACCGGCGAGGGCAAGACCCTGGTGGCGACGCTGCCGGTCTACCTCAACGCGCTGTCCGGCCGCGGCGTGCATGTGGTGACGGTGAACGACTACCTGGCCAAGCGCGACAGCGAATGGATGGGCCGGCTCTACCGCTTCCTCGGCCTGACCACCGGCGTCATCGTGCACGGGCTGACCGACGAGGAGCGGCGCGAGGCCTATGCCGCGGACGTGACCTACGGCACCAACAACGAATTCGGCTTCGACTACCTGCGCGACAACATGAAGTACCGCCTGGAGGAGATGGTCCAGCGCGACTTCAACTACGCCATCGTCGACGAGGTCGACAGCATCCTGATCGACGAGGCGCGCACGCCGCTGATCATCAGCGGCCCCTCCGAGGACAGCTCCGACCTCTACCGCAAGGTCGACGAGGTCGTGAAGGTGCTGGTCGAGGACAAGGGCACCTACGACAAGGACGAGAAGCAGCGCACCGCCAACCTGACCGAGGAGGGCTCCGAGCGCATCGAGCAGATGCTGCGCGAGGCGAAGCTGCTCGAGGAGGGCAACCTCTACGACTTCCACAACGTGACGCTGGTGCACCACGTGAACCAGTCGCTGCGGGCGCATGCGCTGTTCGCCCGCGACGTCGACTACATCACCCGCGACGACAAGGTGGTGATCATCGACGAGTTCACCGGCCGCATGATGGAGGGCCGCCGCTACTCCGACGGCCTGCACCAGGCGCTGGAGGCCAAGGAGCACGTCACCGTCCAGCCCGAGAACCAGACGCTGGCGAGCATCACCTTCCAGAACTACTTCCGGCTCTACCCGAAGCTCTCCGGCATGACCGGCACGGCCAGCACCGAGGCGGATGAGTTCGCCGAGATCTACAAGCTGGACGTGGTCGAGGTCCCGACCAACGTCCCGGTCTCCCGCAAGGACAGCGACGACGAGGTCTACCGCTCGGCCTCCGAGAAGTACGACGCGGTCATCGTGCTGATCGACGAGGCGCGCAAGCGCGGCCAGCCCTGCCTGGTCGGCACCACCAGCATCGAGAAGTCGGAGCTGATCGCCAGCCTGCTGAAGGCCCGCGGCGTGCCGCACAGCGTGCTGAACGCCCGCTACCACGAGCAGGAGGCGACCATCATCGCCCAGGCCGGGCGGCCGGGGTCGGTGACCATTGCCACCAACATGGCCGGGCGGGGCACCGACATCCAGCTCGGCGGCAACGCCGAGATGCTGGCGCGGCAGGAGACCGGCACCGGCGAGGGCCCCGAGTTCGAGGCGGCGCTGGCCCGGCACAAGGCCGAGGTCGAGACCGGCAAGGCGACCGCCAAGGCGGCCGGCGGGCTCTTCGTCATCGGCACCGAGCGGCACGAGAGCCGGCGCATCGACAACCAGCTCCGCGGCCGCTCCGGCCGGCAGGGCGACCCCGGCGCCAGCCACTTCTTCCTGAGCCTGGAAGACGACCTGATGCGGATCTTCGGCAGCGACCGCATGGGCGGGATGCTGCAGAAGCTCGGCCTCAAGCCCGGCGAGGCGATCGTCCATCCCTGGATCAACAAGGCGCTGGAGAAGGCGCAGAAGAAGGTCGAGGCGCGCAACTTCGACACCCGCAAGAACCTGCTGAAATACGACGACGTCATGAACGACCAGCGGAAGGAGGTCTATGCCCAGCGGCGGACCTTCATGAACGCCCCGGACGTGGCCGAGACGGTGGCCGAGATGCGGCGCGAGAGCATCGCCGACCTGGTCGACAAGGCGATCCCCGAGAATGCCTATCCCGAGCAATGGGACGTCGCCGGGCTCGAGGAGAAGGTGCGCGAGCAGCTCGGGCTCGAGCTGCCGATCGTCGCCTGGGCCAAGGAGGAGGGCATCGACGAGACCGCGGTGCGCGAACGCATCGAGGCCGCCGCCGAGCAGCATTTCGCCGCCAAGTCGGCGAACATCGGCCCCGACTTCATGCGCATGGTCGAGAAGTCGCTGCTGCTGCAGATCTTCGACCAGGTCTGGAAGGAGCACCTGCTCTCGCTGGACCACCTGCGCCAGGGCATCGGCCTGCGGGCCTATGGCCAGCGGGACCCGCTGAACGAGTACAAGTCCGAGGCCTTCGGCCTGTTCAACACCATGCTGGCCGACCTGCGGGAGCGGGTGACCAGCGTGCTCATGCGGATCGAGCTGCGCCCGGATAGCCCGCCGCCCTCGCCGGAGCCGGTGCGGGTGCTCGACATGCGCCACCCGCAGCCGGTGGGCGAGCTGGAGATGGCCAGCGCCGGGGGCTACGAGCCGGCCCCGCTGGCCGCGCCGCCGGCGATGCCGCGCCAGGTGGAAGGCGTCGACCCCGCCGATCCCGCGACCTGGTACCGCACCCCGCGCAACGCCGCCTGCCCCTGCGGCAGCGGCAAGAAGTACAAGCACTGCCACGGCAAGGCGTAGCCGACCCGGCCGACCGGCTGCTGCACCGGGACGAGGCGGTCCTCATCCTCGACAAGCCGGCGGGCCTCGCGGTCCATGCCGGGCCGCGCGGCGGCCCCTCGCTCGAGGACTGGCTGCCGCGCCTGGCGTTCGGGAAGAAGCGGCTGCCGCAGCCGGCGCATCGGCTCGACATGGACACCGCGGGCTGCCTGGTGCTGGGCCGGACCAAGCCGGCGTTGGCGCTGCTCGGCGGCTTCTTCGCCGAAGGCCGGGCGGCCAAGACCTACTGGGCGGTGGTGCGGGGCGGCCCGGCGGCCGAGGCCGGGGAGGTCTCGGCGCGGCTGATGAAGCGCAGCACGGCGAGGGACGGCTGGTGGATGGCGGTGGACCCGGCCGGGCTGCCCGCCGCCACCGCCTGGCGGGTGCTGGGCCGCGGGCCGGAGGGCTTGGCCTGGCTGGAGCTCACCCCGCGCACCGGGCGGACGCATCAGATCCGGGTGCATTGCGCCCATCTCGGCTGCCCGATCCTGGGCGATCCCCGCTACGGCGGCGGCGAGGGGCGCATGCACCTGCTGGCCCGCAGCATCGCCCTGCCGCTCGACCCCCCTGTCCGCGCCACCGCCGAGCCGCCGCCGCACATGCGGGAAGCGCTGTCGGCCTGCGGCTGGCGCCCGTGATCCCGGCGCTGCTGGCGCTGCTGCTGCTGGCCGCGCCGGCCTCGGCGCAGCGGGGCGGCTGCGGCATGGGAATGGGGTTCGAATCCCTGCGGGCGGCGGCAGGGCCGCTGCGCGAGGGCGCCGGCGCCACCTCGCTGCCCGCGGGGCGGGAGGCCGGCGGCGCGGCGGCGGAGCGGCTGGCCGAGGCGGCCGCGCGCCTGGCCGGCTGCGGCTGCCGCCAGGTGGCCGCGCATCTGCAGGAGGCCGCGGGGCTGGCCGAGGAGACCCGGGCCGAGGCCGGGCTCGAGCGGCTCCGCCGGGTGCTCGGCCGGGCGGAGTTCTCGGCACGGCTGGCGCGGGAGCGCCTGGACCGCCAGGGCTGTTCCTGAACGGCAGGCCGCCTGCCGCGTTCAACCGTCATCTGCGGCGGGAAGGAGTACCCCGGATGACACGACTAGCGATCCTGGCCGCATGCGGGCTCGGCCTCTGGGCCGGCGCTTCGGCGGCCCAGACGGCACCCCCGGCGGAACGGCCGCCGATGACCGGCCCCGGGGGCTCGCCCCCGAGCCTGGGTGGCCGGCAGTTCCCCTCCGGCGAGGTGGAGCGGCAGGTCCGGCCCCAGGGCGACGGCGCCGCGGCGGAGCGCGACCGGCAGCAGCTGCAGGATCTGAACGCGCTGTCCCGCCAGCTGACCCCGCCGGGGACGCCGGTGCCGGCCCCGCATGTGGAGCCGGAGCGGCGGCGGCCCTAGGCTGCCTCTACTCGAAGGAAACCCACTTCCGCGGCGGCGGCGCGGCGGCATCGCGCTGCGCCGCGGCGATCTCGCCATCCAGCGCCGCCAGGAAGCGGGAGCGGTCGGCCTTGGTGAGCGGGGCGGGGCCGCCGGTCATCTGGCCCATGTCCCGTAGCCCCTGCGAGACGGCGCGGCCGGCGATGGCGCCGCCGATGTTGTCGGTGGTCCAGGGCCGGCCCTTGAAGGACAGCGCCCGGGCGCCTTTCGCCAGGCAGCGGGCGGCCAGTGGGATGTCGGCGGTGAGGCAGACGTCGCCGCGCGTCGCGCGCTCGGCGATCCAGTCGTCGGCGGCATCGGCGCCCTCGGCGACCAGGATCATCTCGACATTGGGCAGGCCGGGCGGGCGCACCGGGCGGCTGCCGTTGGCCACGACCTTCACCGGCAGGTTCAGCCTTGTCGCCACGCGGAAGGCTTCCTCCCGCACCGGGCAGGCATCGCCGTCGATGAAAAGCGTCGTCATCGCACCCTGACCTCCGCCCGTACCGCGGCCCCTGCCGCATCCAGCACCGTCACGCGGTAGAAGCCGGGGCCCTCGGGCACCCAGGCGGCTTCGCGCTTGGCCGGCTCGGCCGGCAGAGGGCGGCCATCGACCAGGAAGGTCAAGGGGCGCTGGCCGCCGGTGGCGCGGAGGGTGACGTGTGGGCCGCCTTCGTCCAGCACCGCGCCGGGCGGCGGGAAGGTGAGGCGGAGGCGATCCAGCGCCTCGGCCAAGCCGGGGGCGGTGACGGTGCGGGCGGGCAGGGCATTGCGCGGGGCGGGCGGCAGGCGCTCGAAGACCCGGGCCAGCAGGGGCAGCGCGGTGCGGGCGCCGGTCGCGCCCGGCAGCGGCGTGCCGTCGGGGCGGCCGACCCAGATGCCCACGACATGGCGCTGGTCGATCCCCATGGCCCAGGCGTCCCGGCCGCCCCAGCTCGTGCCGGTCTTCCAGGCGATGCCGGGCGGGCCGCCGCCGGGGAAGGGGTTCACCAGGATGGCGGCGGCGAGCGCCGCGGCGCGCGGCTCGAAGACCCGGCGCGGCGCGGGGTCCGGGCCCGGGACGAGGCGCAGCGGCGTGGCGGCGCCTCCCTGGCCGAGGGTCGCATAGAGCCCGGCCAGCTCCCGCAGGGTGATGCCGAGGCCGCCGAGGGCCAGGGGCAGCGAGGCATCGGTGCCGGGCGGCAGCCGGGGCGTCGCGCCGGCCGCCTTCAGCGCGGAGGCGAAGCGCAGCGGGCCGAGCTCGGACAGCAGCGCCACGGCGGGCAGGTTCAGCGACTGGCGCAGCGCATCAGCCACAGTGATGCGGCCGGCGAAGCCGCGGTCGAAATTCTCCGGCGCATAGGTCCCGAAGCGGCGCGGCAGGTCCGCGAGCAGGGTCTCGGGCGCGGCGATGCCCGCCTCGAAGGCCAGGGCATAGAGCATGGGCTTGAGCGCCGAGCCGGGGGAGCGCACGGCCCGCGTCAGGTCGAGCGCGCCGGCCCGGCCGGGGGCGCCGAATTCGCCGCCCGACAGGGCGCGGACCTCGTGCTCGCGGGCATCGGCGACCAGGATGGCGAGGGAGGCGCGGTCGGGCAGGCCGCGCAGGGCGGTGGCGGCGATATCCTCCACCGCGCGCTGCAGCGGCAGGTCGAGGGTGCTGGGCAGGCGCGCCGCGGTGCTGCCGCGGGCCAGCTCGCGGGCGAGGTGCGGCGCCAGCCGCGGCATGGGTTGGCGAGCGACGGGGACCGGGGTGCCCAGGGCATAGTCGGCATCGGCGGCGGTGATGCCGGGGGCGCCGAGCGCGCGGCCGGTCAGCAGCGCATTGCGGGCGAGGCGGGCGCGCCCCGGGTGGCGATCCGGCCGCAGCGCCTCGGGCCGGCGGGGGATGGCGACCAGCAGCGCCGCCTCGGCCGGGTCCAGCCGGGACGCGGGGCGGGCGAACCAGGCGAGGGCGCCGGCGCGGAGGCCCTCGATGTTGCCGCCCATCGGCGCCAGGGTCAGCCAGATGCCGAGGATCTCGTCCTTGCTGTAGCGGGCCTCGAGCTGGAGGGCGCGGAGGATCTCGATCGCCTTGCTGCGCAGCGTCCGCGGCCGCGGCTCCAGCAGCCGCGCGGCCTGCATGGTGAGGGTGGAGCCGCCCGAGACGACGCGGCCGGCGCGCAGCCATTGCCCGGCGGCGCGGGCAAGCGCCAGCGGGTCGACGCCGGGGTGCCGGCGGAAGCGGCGGTCCTCGGCGGTGAGGAGCAGGTCCAGCAGATGCGGCGGGACATCGGCGGTGGTGGTGGCGAGGCGCCAGACGCCGCCGGGGGCGGGCAAGACCGAGAGGGTGCGGCCGTCGCGGGCCAGGATTTCGGTGCCGGTGGATTGCAGGCGGGTGAGGTCGGGGGGGAAGGCGCGGTCGAGGGCGAAAACGCAGCCAAAAAAAAGCAAAACTTGGAGGAAAGTATTCCTCCAAGACCTCCTTCTATTTCTAATAGAAAGCGAAGGGGGGGCGGGGGAAGTGCCTTCCCCCGCTCTTGCTTCCTTCCCCATCAATCCGCCGGCAGCACCGCGACCCGCCCGGTATTCTGCCGCGCGAAGACCTGCGGCCGGTACATGTCCTCCACCTGCGCACCGGGCAGCTCGAACCGCCCGGCGGTGACGGCGCGCAGCCGGACCGCAAGGCGGAAATCGGGCGCCTCCGGCGTCAGCTCGATCGCCGCCGCCAGCCGGTCGTCCAGCGCCGGCGTCGCCTCGGTCTCGGTCAGGGTGCCGAGCCAGGGCATCCCGGCCACTTCGCCGGCGGCGAGCCGGCCGATGATCTCCCAGCCTGCCGGCAGCCCCTGCTGGACGATGGCGCGATGGGCCTCGCGGGTTTCCGCCCGGCCCTCCAGCAGCAGCACGAAGACGGTGTTCTGCTTGAGGCTGTCGAGGTTCAGCGGCTGGCCCGCGAGGTCGAGGAATTTGCGGGTGATCCGCATGCCGCCGCGCCCGGCCGGGGCCGGCGTGGCCGGGATGCCGGTGACGGAGACCCCGGCCCAGACCGGCGTGTCGCTGAGGTTGCGGGCGGTACCGGGCCCCGCCAGCGAGACCGCCAGCACCGGCGCCGGCGCCTGGTCGGCACCGTTGACCGCCACCCGCACCGGCCTGCCGTCCCGGCCGAGCGCGGCCGCGGCCAGCACGCCCCAGGCCTGTTCCTGGGTATTGGCGGATTGCGGCGTCAGCTCCGGCCCGGGCAGGGCGGCCTGGGCGGTGCTCAGCCGATCAGGCAGCAGGCCGCTTTCCTTCAGCAGGGCGGCGACGGCCAGGGCATCCCGCGCCGCGCTGCCGTAGTCGTAGACCCAGGGGCGGCGGGCGGGGCTGGCGAGCGCCGCGGCGAAGGCGGCCTCGGCGCGGGGCCGGTCGCCGGCCCGGGCGAAGGCGCTGGCGAGCTGGGCCTTGGCCAGCGGCGTCGGGAGCTGGTCGAGCTCCTCCAGCAGCCGTCGGGCGGCGCCGAGCCGGGGGCGCCCGGCCAGCGACAGGACATGCAGGCGATAGGCCTGGGCGGCACGCTCCTCCGGCGTGTCGGTGGTGAGCTCGACCTGCTCGGCGAGGGACTTCAGCGCATCCTCCAGCGCCGCCTCCGGCACGGCGGCGCCGGCGGTGCGGGCACGCAGCAAGGCCTCGGTCGCATAGGCGCCGGTCCAGAGCTGGATCTCGCCCTGGGCGGACCAGAGGCCGAAGCCGCCATCGAAGCGCTGCTTGTTCAGCACCCATTCGACCGCGGTCTGCAGCCGGGCGGCACGCTCCTCCCCGGCGACGCCATCGACCACGCCGGAGGCAAAGGCGAGCAGCTGCGAGGTCGATTGCTCGAGGCAGGCGAAGGGATAGGTCTCCAGCAGCCGCAGCATGCCGGCGGCATCGTAGCGGGTCGGCCCGCCGAAGCGGGCGGTGGCGCGCCAGGTGCCGGCGACCCAGCGCTCGGCGGCGAGTGCCAGGGGCCGTTCCTGCCCGGCCGGGATTTCCTGCGCCGAGACCTCGGTCGTCACCGGGCGGGAGGAGCGGATGGTGATGCGGCTCTCGCGGCTGGCGGTGAAGCCGCCAGGGCCGGCGACGGTCAGCCGCAGCAGCCCCTGCCCGGCGGCGGTGGCGCGGATGGCACTGGCCGGCAGGGCGCGGGCATTGGGTGCCAGGGTGACGGCGATGCGGTCGGGGCCGGCGAGGGTGATGGCGCCCTCGGTCGCCAGGGTGACGGTGACCTCGCCGGCCGGCAGGTCGAGGTTGCTCAGCAGCACCGGCAGCCGCGCCTCGTCGCCGGGGGCGAGGAAGCGGGGCAGCAGCGCCTCGGCGATGACGGGGTCGCGCACCGTCAGCGGCCTGCTGGCGGCGCCGAGGCGGTTGCCGGCCCAGGCGACGGCCATCAGCCGCAGCTCCCCGGCGAAGTCGGGGATGTCGAGGGTGACGGTCGCGGTACCGTCGGGCGCGACGGCGACCGGGCCGGAGAAGAGCGCCACGGTCCGCTGCGGGATCTCGATGCTGCCGACGCTGAACTCGTCGCCGCCCTGGCGGAGCGCGGCCAGCTCGCCCTCGGGCGGCGGGATCAGCCGGCCGTAGTCGTCGCGGATATCCACCGCGAGGCGGCGGCGGCCCATGAAATGCGGGACGGGGTCGGGCGAGGCGAAGCGGGTGAGGCGGAGGATGCCCTCATCCACCGCGGCCAGCGTCAGGGTGGCGCCATCGCCCGCCCCGGTCAGGCGGATCGGCACGGTGAGCTGCTGGCGCGGGGTGATGCGGTCGGGGGTGCCGAGGGCGACCTCGATCCGGCGGGAGCCGGGCTCGATCTGCAGCCAGGCGAGGCCCAACGCCCGGCCGGGATGGCCCTGGCGGCTCTCGCCGGGGCGGAAGGCGGTGACCGCGACATAGGCGCCGGGACCCCAGGCGGCATCGACGGGGATCTCGACCTCGGTGCCGCCCTCGGCGACCTGGATCTCCTGGATGGAGACCAGGCGGTCGGTCAGCACGGCGAGGCTGGCCGGTCCGGAGAAGGGCGGGGTGACGCGGATGCGGGCGGTCTGGCCGGGGGCGTAGTCGCGGCGGTCGGCGGAGACATCGACCTTGTCCGGCACTTCCGGCGTCTCGCCGCCGGCCCAGCCGCTGCGGAAGCGGATGGAGGTGATGGCCATGCCGCCGGGATCGGCCACCTCCAGCCGGTAGCGGCCGAAGGGCAGGCGGCGGGCGAAGCGGGCGGTACCGGTCGCGGCGACGGCGATGTCGGCGCTGTCCACCGCCTCGTCG
Source organism: Paeniroseomonas aquatica (assembly GCF_030409335.1). GTDB lineage: Bacteria > Pseudomonadota > Alphaproteobacteria > Acetobacterales > Acetobacteraceae > Belnapia > Belnapia aquatica. The sequence goes on along the minus strand of NZ_JAUFPN010000148.1, from coordinate 31,315 downwards.
CGCCAGACGGTCTCGTAGCGGGGGGTGCCGCCGCGGGTCACGATGCGCCAGTCCGGGCGTTCGCGGACCAGCTTCGCCCGCAGCCGTGCCGCGATGCGGTTGGCATCGGCGTCGAGGGCGATGACCTCGAAGCCGGCTTCGGCGCCGGCATCGATGGCGAGGTCGGGGAAGAGCGGTTTCACCCCGATCAGCCGCTGCGCGGCGCGGACCGGCAGGGTGACGTTGGTGCGGGAGGCGCGGCCGCCCGGCTCGTCGATCTCGACCGATAATTCGGCACGCAGCGGCCGGGTGGTATCCGGCGCCCGGGGGAGGGAGACGTCGAGGCTGCCGTTGCCCTGGTCATCCAGCGCCTCGATGTCGAAGGGGATCAGGTCGGGGGCGAATTCCTCATCGACCAGGCCGAAGAGGAAATCCTTGTGCTGCTCGAAAGGGGAGCGGAGCGCCTGGAGGCGCAGCTCGGCGCTGCCGGTGAGGCCGGCGGCGGGGGCGCCATAGAGGAAGCGGGCGGTGATCGGCAGCGCCAGGACCTGGCCGGGGACGAGCGGCCCGGGGGCCGGGCCGGCCTTCACCTCCAGCCGTTCCGGGACGAAGGCATCGACGCGGAATTCCACCTTGCCGACCGGCGGCGCGGCCGGGTCGGCCAGGACCTCGAGCGTCCAGACCCCGGCCGGGGCGCTGCTGCCGATCGGGATGGCCCAGAGGATGGCGGCGCCGGGCGAGCGGGCCGGGACCGCCTCGGCATAGACGCTGCCGTTCGGGCGGCGGAGGCGGAAGCGGGCGGGGATGTCGAGCGGGGCACCGCCGCCGTCGCGCAGCAGGGCGGCGGCCTGCACCGTTTCGCCGGGGCGGTAGATGCCGCGGTCGAGCCAGGGGAAGGCGTCGATGGCGCCGGGATGCTCGGCCCCGGTGGCGCCGCGGTCGGAGAGGTCGAAGGCCGCGGCCTCGAGGTCGAGCTGGACGAAGTCGTCGCCCAGCGTCGCGTGCAGCGCCTTGGGCGCCATCGGGCCGGAGCCGCGCAGCAGCGGCGCGGCGAAGCGGACCAGCCCATCGGGCCCGGCGGTCGCCTCGGCCAGGATGTCGTTGTTGGTCGCCAGCAGCCGGACGGCGGCCCCGGCCAGCGGCAGCCCGGCGCCGAGGCCGCGGACCTGGGCGGCCAACCCTTGGGCGCTCCCCTGGCCGCTGCGCCAGGCGGTCAGCCCGAGGTCGGTGATCATGATCGGCAGCGCGGCGGCGCGGCCGCGGGAGCCGTCGGCCGGCTTCACCACCAGCGCATAGAGGCCGGGGCCGGCGCCGCGCAGCACGTCGGGCAGCGGGACGGCGTGGCGCTGCAGGCGGTTGGCCTCGAAGCGGGGCAGCTCGATCCGGCCCTCCCAGATGGTGCGGCCCCAGGTGTCCGGGATGTCGTCCGCGGTCCAGCTGTCGAGGGCCTGGCCGGGGGTCCAGTTGCTGCGGCCGAAGGGGACCAGGTTGCGCTCGGTCACCCGCACCACCTGCAGGGCGAGGGTCGAGACGTTGATGGTGGCGAGGCCGACCCGCGGCGCCTGGCCGCGCGGCAGCAGGAAGCTGCTGGCATCGAAGATGATGCTGGCCGCCTTGTTCGGCATGGCGACCCGCAGCGTGGTGTCGCGGTTGAGGCGGAGCCCGTCCTCCCCGGGCAGGCCGGCGCGCAGCAGCAGGCGGGTGGTGGTGCCGTTCGGCAGGCCGACGACGCAGATCTGGTCGCCCTCCCGCAGCACGGCCATGCCGGGGATGGCGGGCTCGGCCCGGACCCAGTCCTGCGGCTGCCAGTCGGTGCGGCGGGCCGGCGGGACGGTGAAGGCGAGGCAGGCGCGGGCCGGCTCGGCCTCGGCTTCGGTATTGATGCGGGCGATCAGCAGGCCGGCGTTGCGCCGGGCCTCGGTGAGCAATTGGCGATAGCGCGGGTTGTTCGGCGCGCGTTCGAGCACGGCGTTCAGCGCCTGGATCTGCTGCGCCGGGCGGTCCAGCCGCTGCAGCGCATCCGCCATCAGCAGGAGTGACGGAATTTCCGCCTCGCCGGCGGCGACTGCCTGGAAATTGAACCAGGCGGCCTGCAGCGCGCGGCTGGCGTCGGGCGGGGATTTCTGCAGCTCGGCGCGGGCGAGGGCGAGCCAGTGCTCCGGCTTCGCATCGCCGCCGGCGATGCGCTCCTCCCAGGCCTGGGCCGCGGCGGGCCAGTTGGCGGCCCGTTCCGCCTGGGCGGCGCGCTGTTCCGCGGCGGCCTTCTGCTGCGCCGTCGCCCCGGCGGGAAAGCGGCGGGTGAGCTCGCGCTGCCAGGCCTCGGCATCGCCCGATAGCCCGGGCAGCTCGAAGCCCTGGGCCTCTGCCCCGGGGACCGCGAGCAACAGGCCGAACAGCAGGAGAAGCAGGCGCATGCGGGACCCTTTGGCGCGAAGGATGCCGCCAGCATGGCATATCCCGGGCTACGGGGGGATGAAGAGCATCGTCCGCCGGCACCCGCTGGTCACCGGATGGCAGGAATTCGCGGGCACCCTTGTGCATCCGGCCCATGGCGGCACATGGCATGGGGGTTGCTGCCCTGCGGGGGCTGGCGCGACGACGGCGGTTGGTGGAGCATCCGTGACCGGCGCCGGACGGTCGACCGGCTCAGGTCATGCAACCGTGTGGGCGCCGCGGCCGATCGCCGTATATGTATCCATGGACGGCCGCCTCAGGGGCCGAAGCCGGCCGCAGCCGCGGCCCAGGGGACTCAAGACGAATGACGCGACGCCCGATGCCGCGCCTGCGGTGCCTCCTGATCGCTGCCCTGCTGGCCCTGGCGTCCATGCAGGCCGCCCTGGCCCAGGGCGGCGGCGGGGTGCCGGTCACCACCGATCCGGTCCGGGTCGGGCCGGTGCCGGTCGAGGTGATCGCCAACGGCATCGTCGCCTCGGAATCCGTGGTGACCATCCGGACCCGGGTGGATGGGCAGATCGAGCGGGTGCACGTCACCGAGGGCCAGCTGGTCCGCCGCGGCCAGCCGCTGTTCACCCTGGACGCCCGGCTGAACCAGGCGATCCTGGCGCAGCAGGAGGCGCAGCTCGCCAGCAACCGGGCGCAGCAGTCCCGCACCCAGGCCGATGCCCAGCGCTACCAGTCGCTGCGCGGGGAGAGCTTCGCCTCGCAGCAGCGCTTCGAGCAGGCCCAGGCGGATGCGCTGGCGGCCGCGGCCAATGCCAAGGCAACGGAGGCGCTGATCCAGCAGACCAAGCTCAGCATCGAATTCGCCACCATCACCGCGGAGATGGACGGCCGGCTCGGCGCCCTGCCGCTGCGGGTCGGCAATTTCGTCCGCCAGGCGGAGAATACCGCCATCACCACCCTGACCCAGATGGACCCCATCCTGGTGCAATTCGCCATCCCCGAGCGCTGGCTGCCGGAAGTGCGCGCCGCGATGTACCGGGCGCCGCCCACGGTCCGGGTCCGGCCGGAGGGCGACACCGAGACGCCGGTCGAGGGGACGCTGGTCTTCGTCGACAGCGCGGTCGATACCACCACCGGCACCATCCTGCTGAAGGCCCGCTTCAGCAACGGCGAGTTCCGGCTCTGGCCCGGGCAGTACGTGCAGGTGCGGATGGCGCCGCGGGTGCAGGAGGATGCCGTCACCGTCGCCGGCCCGGCGGTGCAGACCGGCCAGACCGGCCGCTTCGTCTTCGTCCTCGCCCCCGACAACACCGCCCGCAAACGCACGGTAGAGCTGGTCCGGCTGGCCGGCGACCGGGCGGTGGTGACCGGCGAACTGCAGGCCGGGGAGAAGGTGATCGTCGACGGCGCCCAGCGTGTCACCGAGGGGACCCGGGCGGTGGAGCGCAACGCGCCGCAGCGCGTCTCCAGCGTCCAGTAACCGGTACCGGGAGCGGCCAGGATGAACATCTCCGAACTCTGCATCCGCCGCCCGGTGATGACCGGGCTGCTCTCCGTAGCGGCGATCATCGCCGGCATCATCGCCTATACCCGGCTGCCGGTGGCCGCCGTGCCGCGGGTCGACTTCCCGGTCATCACCATCTTCGCCAGCTTCCCCGGCGCCAGCCCGGAGACCATGGCCACCGCCGTCGCCCTGCCGATCGAGCGCGAGCTCTCGACCATCGCCGGCGTGGATACGATGTCCTCGATCAACGGCCAGGACACCTCGCAGATCACCGTGCAATTCGTGCTGACCAAGAACATCGACGCGGCGGCGCAGGACGTGCAGGCGGCGCTGACCCGGGCGCAGCGGCGACTGCCGGTCGACATGCTGGTGCCGCCCAACTACCGCAAGGTGAATCCGGCGGATGCGCCGGTGGTGCTGCTGACCATCTCGGGCGGCGACAAGCCGCTGTACCACCTGAACGACCTGGTCAGCACGATCGTCTCCCCGGCGCTGTCGCGGGTGCCCGGCGTGGCGCAGGTGCAGGTCTATGGCGAACAGCTCTATGCCGTGCGGGTCCGGCTCGACCCGGACCGGATCGCCGCCATGGGCCTCGCCTTCGACACCATGCAGCAGGCCATCGCCCAGGCGAATTCGGCGACGCCGGTCGGGTTGATGAACGGCCAGCGGCAGCAGCTCACGCTCCGCGCCAACGACCAGCCGCAGGATGCAGCGGCCTTCGGCAACCTGGTGGTGGCGGGGCGTCCGAATTCGCCGGTGCGGTTGAACGAGATCGCCTCGGTCGCCGACGGCGTGGCGAACGAGCGCATCGCCGCCTGGCGCAACGACGACCGCGCCCTGGTGCTGGCGGTGCTGCGCCAGCCGGACGCCAATACCGTCGACGTGGTCGATGGCGTCAAGGCCAGCCTGCCGGCGCTGGAGGCGGCGCTGCCGCCGGGGGCCAAGATCAACGTCATGCTCGACCGGTCGCGCTCCATCCGCGCCGCGGTGCACGACGTGCAGGAGAGCCTCGCCATCGCCATCGGGCTGGTGGTGCTGGTCTGCTTCGTCTTCCTGCGCCGCATCAGCGCCACGCTGATCCCGACCATCGCCGTGCCGATCAGCCTCTGCGTCGCCTTCGGGTTGATGTACGTGCTGGGCTACGGCATCGACAACGTGACGCTGCTGGGCCTGACCATCGCCGTCGGGCTGGTGGTGGACGACGCCATCGTCGTGCTCGAGGCCATCATGCGCCACATGGAGGAGGGCATGGCGCCCATCCCCGCGGCCATCAAGGGCTCGCGCGAGATCGGCTTCACCGTGCTGTCCATCACCATCTCCCTGGTGGCGGTCTTCCTGCCGATCCTGCTGATGGGCGGGGTGGTCGGCCGGGTGTTCAACGCCTTCGCCGCGACGGTCTGCCTCTCGGTCATCGCGTCGTGCATCGTCTCCCTCACCCTCACGCCGCTCATGGCCTCCCGCCTGCCGCACCATGCCAAGCCGGGGCTGGTGGAGCGGGTGCTGGAGCGCTTCCTCAGCGCCATCGAGCGCGGCTATGGCGCCATGCTGGACTTCGCCCTGCGGTTCCGCTTCGTGGTCTGGATCGCCTTCTTCGCCTCGCTCGGCGCCGCCGGCTACATGGCGGTGATCATCCCGAAGGGCTTCTTCCCGATCGAGGATACCGGGCTGCTGACCATCAACACAGAGGGCCCGCGCGGCGCCTCCTATGCCGCCATGGTCGAGATGCAGGGCAGGCTCTCCGCCAAGCTGCGGGAATCGCCCGCGGTCGCCAACGTGGTCTCCAACATCGGCGCGACCGGCGGCAGCATCTCGATCAACCAGGGCCGCATGTTCGTCGAGCTGAAGCCGGCCGACGAGCGGCCGGGGATCAGCGCGGTCATCCAGCAACTGCGCCGCGACGTCAGCCAGATCGCCGGCCTCCGGGTCTTCATCCAGCCGATCCAGAACCTCAACTTCGGCTCCCGCCAGACCCGGACGCTCTATCTCTATTCCCTCCAGGGGCTGCGGCTGGATGAGCTCTACGACTGGGCGCAGCGGATGGAGGAGCGGCTGGTCAGGATCCCGGTCCTGCAGGACGTGAACACCGACCTGCAGATCGACAGCCCGGTGGTGCAGGTGAACGTCAACCGCGACCGCGCCACCTCGCTCGGCGTCTCGGTCGATGCGGTGCGGCAGGCACTGTTCTCGGCCTTCGGGGCACGGCAGATCTCGACGCTGTACGGGCAGGCGAATGCCTACCAGATCATCCTCGAGGCCCTGCCGGAGGACCAGCGGGACGAGACCGGGCTGGCCAAGCTCTATATCCGCTCGGCCAGCGGCCGGCTGGTGCCGCTCTCGGCGCTGGCCACCATCGAGCGCAAGTCGGGGCCGCTGAACGTCTCCCACCAGGGCCAGCTGCCGGCTGTCGTGATCGGCTTCAACACCCCGCCCGGCGTGGCGCTGGGCGACGCGGTGAATGCCATCCGCGAGGCGGAGCGCGAGCTCGGCATGCCGCCGACCATCGTCACCGGCTTCTCCGGCGCGGCGCAGGTCTTCCAGCAGGCGCTGGCCGGGCAGGGCGCGCTGGTGCTGGCGGCGATCGCCATCGTCTACCTCGTGCTCGGCGTGCTGTATGAAAGCCTGATCCATCCGCTGACCATCCTCTCCGGCCTGCCGGCGGCGGCGCTGGGCGCCTTCCTGACGCTCTATGCCTTCGGGCTGGACCTGTCGGTGATCGCGGTGATCGGCGTGCTGCTGCTGATCGGGCTGGTGAAGAAGAACGCCATCATGATCGTCGACGTCGCCCTGCAACGGCAGCGATCCGGCGTGCCCGCCTTCACCGCGGTGCGGGAGGCCTGCCTCGTGCGGTTCCGCCCCATCCTGATGACGACGCTGGCGGCCGGCGCCGGCGCGGTGCCGATCGCCGCCGGCTGGGGCGCTGCCGCCGAGCTGCGGCAGCCGCTCGGCCTCGCGGTGGTCGGCGGCCTGGCGGTCTCCCAGGTGCTGACGCTGTTCGTGACGCCGGTGCTCTACCTCGGCTTCGACAGCCTGGCGCGGAAGCTGACCTTCAAGCGGCGGATGGCCCCGATCGAGGCGGCACCCGCGGAATGAAGATCCCCGAGCTCCCCTTCACCGTCACCGACTGGACCGGCGTGGCGCCGACCCGCCACCCCGGCGAGACCGGGGAGGCGCTGTGGCGGACGCTCAACATCGGCGACCTGCGGGTGCGGCAGGTGGAGTATTCCGCCGGCTACCTCGCCGACCACTGGTGCGACCGCGGCCATGTGCTGCTGGTGCTGGAGGGCGAGCTGGAGACCGAGCTGAAGGACGGCCGGCGCTTCACCCTCAAGCCCGGCATGAGCTACCAGGTCTCCGACTTCGGCGATTCCCCGCACCGTTCCTCGACCCGCACCGGGGCGAAGCTCTTCATCGTCGACTGAGCTATTCGGCGGCCTGCTTCGCCGCACCGGAATGATGGCCGCTGACCTCCTCCCCCGCATCCGGCGAGAGCCGCAGGAAGAAGGGGCAGGAGGCGAGGACGACGGCGGCCGCCACCAGGAAGGCGATCGAGAAGTCATGCACCGTGGCGATAGGGTGCCCGGCCAGGGTCGTGCTGATCTCGAGGCTGGTGGTCGCCAGCACCACGCCGAGCGCCGGGGCGAGCTGCTGGGCGGTGCCGGAGAAGCTGGTGGCCGCCGAGAGCCGGCTGGTCGGCACGTCGGCAAAGGACAGCGTGTTCAGCGCGGTGAATTGCAGGCTGCGGAACAGCCCGCCGAGCGCCAGCAGCGCGAAGATCAGCCAGAGCGGCCAGGCCGGGGTGAAGCCGGCGGCCACCGCGATCCCGGCGGCGGCCAGCACCGAGGTGCCGATCAGCACGCTGCGGAAGCCGAAGCGCTGCAGGATGGGCCGGGCCAGCGGCTTCATCGCAAGCGCCCCGAGGGCGGTGGCGAAGGACACCAGGCCCGCCTCCGACGCCGTCTTGCCGAAGCCGACCTGCAGCAGCATAGGCACCAGGAAGGGCGTCGCCCCGGCGCCGATGCGGAACAGGCTGCCCGAGAGCGTGCCCTGGCTGAAGGTGCGGATCTGCAGCAGCGAGAGGTCGAGCGCCGGGCGCGGGGTCTGCCGGCAGTGGCGGATGGCGGCCCAGCCGAACATCACCCCGAGCACCAGCCCGGCCTCCGGCATCCCGGCCGGCATGACATGGCGGCCGATGGTCTCGAGGCCGAACATGAACAGCGCCAGGGCCAGGCCGATCAGCACCAGTCCGCGGCGGTCGGGCGGGCCAGGGTCGCTCGGCGGCACATGCGGGATCTTCCAGGCGACCAGCGCCAAGCCGAGGATGCCGATCGGCACGTTGATGAGGAAGACCGAGCGCCAGCCGAACATGTCGGTCAGGAAGCCGCCCAGCGGCGGGCCGCTGATCGGGCCGATCATCGCCGGCATGGTCAGCCAGGCCATGGCCGACAGCATCTCCTCCTTGCGGATCTGCCGCAGCAGCAGGAGGCGGGCGACCGGGACCATCATGGCGCCGCCGAGGCCCTGGAAGATCCGGGCGCCGATCATCTCCGGCACGGTATTGGCCCGGCCGCAGAGCACCGAGGCGACGGTGAAGATGGCGATGGCCGCCATGAAGACGCGCTTGGCGCCGAACCGGTCCGCCACCCAGCCGGAGACCGGGATGAAGACGGTCAGCGCCACCAGGTAGGAGGTGATGGCGGCGCCCAGCCGGGCCGGGTCCACGCCGAGGTCCAGCGCCATCGCCGGCAGCGCGGTGGTGACCGCCGCGCTGTCCAGGTTCTGCATGAACAGCGCGCTGGCGACGATGGCCGCGATGACGCGGGGGTCGGCCTTGAGGGGCGGGAGAAGCGCGGGAGGCGGCGCGCCGGCATCGGTCATGCCGGCAGGTTACGCCTCCCCCAACCTAAGTACCACCCGGCCGCAGCACCACCCGGCCGCTGGCCCGGCGGCTGCTGACCTCGGCCATGGCCTCGCGGAACTGGCCCAGGGGGAAGCCGGCATGCACCTCCGGCCGCAGCGCGCCGGCGGCCCACCATTCGACCAGCTGCGCCCAGAGCGCGCGGGCGCGGGGGGCGTGCAGCGCCCGGTTGTCGCCGGGCGACCAGCCGATGTAGGTGCCCCAGTTCAGCCCGGCCACGGCGATGTTCTTCAGCAGCAGCAGGTTCAGCGGCAGCTGCGGGATGCCGCCGGCGGCGAAGCCGATGGTCACCATGGTGCCGCCGTCGCCGAGGCAGCGGAGGTTCTCGTCGAAGACCGGGCCGCCGAGGGTGTCCAGGATGGCGGCGACGCCGGCGCCGCCGGTCGCCTCCCGCACCGCGTCGCGGAAGGGCAGGGCGCTGTCCAGCACCAGGTCGGCGCCGCGGGCCAGCGGCACGCCGCGCTTGGCCGCGCCGCAGCGGGCGATGACCCGGCAGCCGAGCGCCCGGGCGATCTCGACCCCGGCGAGACCGACGCCGGCCGCGGCGCCATGCACCAGCACCCATTGCCCGGGCGAGAGATGCGCCCGCCACATCAGCGCCGAGCCGGCGGTCGGGTAGCTGATCGGCATGGCGACGGCCGCCTCCAGCGGCAGCCCGTCGGGGATGGCGGTGACATGGATGGCATCGGCCACGGCCTCCTCGGCCATGCCGCCCCAGTCGAGCACGGCGAAGACCCGGGTGCCCGGGGGCAAGGGGTCGGCCACGTCGGGCGCCGATTCCAGCACCGTGCCGGCGACCTCGGTGCCGGGGGTGAAGGGCAGCGGCGGCTTGCGCTGGTACTTGCCGGCGACGACCAGTTGGGTGGCGAAGGAGACGCCGGCCGCCTCCACCCTGATCCGGACGCTGCCGGGGCGGAGCGGCGGGGGGGGGATGTCCCGGAGCTCGAGCGCGTCGAATTCGCGCCAGGACTCGCAGACGACGGCGCGCATCAGTCGAGCCTCACTTGCGCGTCCCGCACCAGCTTGCCCCAGCGGGCATATTCGCGGACGCAGAATTCGGCGAATTCCGCCGGGGTATCGACCACCGGGTCGGCCCCCAGCACGGCCAGGCGCTCCCGCACCTCGGGCACCGCCACCGCCGCGGCGACCGCCTGCTGCAGCCGGGCGACCATCGGCGCGGGGGTGCGGGGCGGCGCCCAGATGGCGTACCAGGTGGCGATCTCGAAGCCCGGCACTCCGGCCTCGGCCACCGTCGGCAGCTCGGGGTAGGCGGCGACGCGGCTGGCGGTGGTGACCGCCAGCGGCCGCAGCAGCCCGCCGCGGACGGCGGCGGCGCTGGAGGGGATGCTGTCGAACATCAGCTGGATGTTGCCGGCGAGCAGGTCCTGGATCGCCGGGCCGGCGCCGCGATAGGGGACATGCACCATGTCGGTCCCGGTCATCAACTTGAACATCTCGCCGGCCAGGTGCAGCGCCGAGGCATTGCCGGAGGAGGCGTAGGAGACCTTGCCGGGATTGGCCTTGAGGTAGGCGATCAGCTCGGCGATGGAGCGCACCGGCAGCGCGGGGTTCACCACCGCGACCAGCGGCACCATGGCCATGTTGGTCACCGGGGTGAAATCCGCCACCGCATCGAAGGGCATCGCCTTGTTCAGATGCGGGATGATGAGGTGGATGGAAGCGTTCATGAGGAAGGTGGCGCCATCCGGCGCGGCGCGGGCGACCACTTCCGAGCCGATGACGCCGGAGGCGCCGGCGCGGTTCTCGACCACCATGGGCTGGCCCAATTCTACGGCAAGCCGCTGGGCGACGACGCGGCCGAGGATGTCGGTGGGACCGCCCGGCGGATAGGGCACGACGAAACGAACGGGACGCGTGGGCCAATCCTGGGCGCGCGCCCGGGTGAGCGGCGCCCCCACCAGTCCGGCCATGGCGAGCCGGCGTGTGATCCTCATATGGCGAAGGTCCCTTCCCTCAATCGGCATTCCCGGCAGGATAGGCCCCCAGACCGTCGGGGGAAACGTCATGCAACCATACAAGGGCCTGTTCGTGCTGGATGCCAGCCAGGGCATCGCCGGGCCGTATTGCGCCACCCTGCTGGCCTCCTGCGGCGCCGACGTGGTGAAGGTGGAGCCGCCGGCCGGCGACTGGTCTCGCGGCCTCTCGACCCGGGAGGGCACGCAGAGCGTGATGCATGTCACCTTCAACCGCGGCAAGCGCAGCATCATGCTGGACCTGCAGGAGGAGAAGGGCCGCGCCGCCTTCGCCGCGCTGGCCGCCCGGGCCGACGTGATGCTGGAGGCCTTCCGCCCCGGCGTGGCGAAGCGGATCGGCGTGGTGCCGGAAGCGGGCAAGCCCGACGTGGTCTTCCTCAGCATCTCCGGCTTCGGCCAGGAGGGCCCCAATTCCGAGCGCCCCTGCACCGACAGCGTGGCCCAGGCCTTCAGCGGCATGGTGGCGCTGAACCAGGGCATGGACGGCGTGCCGCACCGCACCGGGCAGGTCATGATGGTCGACATGGTCACCGGCATCTCGGCCTTCGCCGCGGTGCAGGCGGCGCTGGCCGAGCAGGCGCTGGACCGGCACGCGGGCGCCAGCCCGAAGCGGCGGGTGCTGGACGTCTCGCTGATGCAGGCGGCGGCGGCACTGATGGGCTTCAACATCGCCGAGCAGGGGCTGCTCGGCCGGGTGCCGCCGCTGGCCAATGTGCCGGCCGGCACCTACCAGGGCAGCGACGGCCGCTGGGTGATGGTGGCGCTGCTGCGCGACCCGGAGTTCATCACCATGTGCGAGATCCTGGAGCGGCCGGAGCTGGCGCGCGACCCGCGCTTCACCAGCTTCCCGGCCCGGGCCGAGCATCGGGAGGCGCTGCTGCCCACCCTGCGGGAGACCTTCGCCACCCGCACCGCCGCCGACTGGGCGGCACGCTTCAAGGCCGCCCGCATGCTCTGCGACCTCGTGAACACCCCGCTCGACTGGCTGGCCGACCCGCATGTGCAGGCGGTCGGCGCGGCGGTGCCGCTGGCCCAGCCGGGGCTCGGGACCATGCCCTTCCCGAAGCTGCCGGGGCTTGGGCCCTGGAGCGTGCCGGCGCCGGCGCTCGGCGAGCATACGGATGCGGTGCTGGCGGAGCTGGGGCTTTGATCGCCGCGCAGCGGCCGATGGTGCAGAGCCTGCTCGACGGCGTGGCGCGGATCGGCGCCGATCCGCCGGGCATCACCCGGGAGGCCTATGGCCGCGGCGAGAACGAGGCGATGGCGCTGCTGGCCGGGGCGGCGCAGGCGCTCGACCTCGACTGTTCCTTCGATGCCGGCGCCAACCTGACCATGCGCTGGCCCGGCACTGACCCGGAGGCGCCGCCGATCCTGGTCGGCTCGCACCTGGACAGCGTGGTGCAGGGCGGCAATTTCGACGGCGCGGCGGGGGTGATCGCCGGGCTGGCAGCCGTGGCGGCGCTGCAGGCCAGCGGCGTCCGGCCGCGCGCCGGCATCGAGGTGCTGGCGCTGCGCTGCGAGGAGGCGGTGTGGTTCGGCCTCGGGCTGATCGGCAGCCGCAGCCTGCTGGCGCGGCTGCCGGCCGGGGCGCTCGCGCTGCCGCATGCCCGCAGCGGGCTGACGCTGGGCCAATCCATCGCGGCCTGCGGCGGCGATCCGGCGCGGCTGGCGAACGGGGTGCCGCTGCGCGACCCGAAGACGCTCGGCGCCTATCTGGAAGTGCATATCGAGCAGGCGCCGCAGCTGATCGAGGCGGAGCAGGCGGTGGCGATCTGCCTCGCCAACCCGGGCAACGTCCGGCACCCCCGCATCCGCATCTCCGGCGAGGACGCCCATACCGGCCTGCCGCACCGCTTCCGCCGCGACGCCGCCCTGGCCGGGGCGGAATTCGCCCTGGCGCTGGAACGGCTCTGGCTGGAGGAGGACCGCGCCGGGCGGCCGATGGCCGTCACCATCGGCCGCTTCCACACCCTGGCCGACCGCCATGCGATGACCGTGGTGCCGGGGCAGTTCGAGCTGAGCCTCGACCTTCGCGCCTATGACCCGACGCATCTGGCGCGGCTGGAAGCCCGGCTGCAGGCGATCGCCGCCGAGGTCGGCGCGGCGCGGGACGTGACCATCGCGCTCGGCGAGCGGAGCGCTGCGGCGCCGGGGGCGATGGAGGCCGGGATCGTCGCCGGCCTCGCCCGGGCCGCGGGCAAGCTGGGGCTGGCGGCGCCGCGGCTGAATAGCCCGGGCAGCCACGACGCCAATAATTTCGCCGCGGCCGGGGTGCCGACCGGTATGCTGTTGGTGCGCAACGCTAATGGCAGCCACAATCCGCATGAGGCGATGGCAACGGACGACCTGCTCGCCGCGACCGGCGTGCTGGCGCTGTTCCTCGCGGAGCATGCGGCCTGAGGGGAGGAAGACCATGCTGAAGGATGCCCAGGGCCTGACCCTGACGGCCAGCTCGGCCGAGGCGGTCGCCGGTTTCGACCACACCATGGCCGGCTACCTGAAGTACCGCGCCGATGCCTCGCTGCGGCTGAAGGCGGCGCTGGAGGCCGATCCCGAATGCGGCATGCTGCACGTGCTGAAGGGCAGCTTCGCCATGCTGGCCTACAAGTCGAGCTTCGTGCCGGCGGCGCGCGAAAGCGCGGCCTTGGCCGCGACGCTGACCGAGAAGGCGACGCCGCGGGAGCGGGCGCATGCCGCGGCGCTCGCGGCCTGGGCGGAGGGCGAGATGGACCGGGCGCTTGCCATCTGGTCCGGCATCTTCACCGAGCATCCGCACGATCTGCTGGCCTTCCGGCTGCACCATTTCTGCGCCTTCTGGATGGGCCGGGCGGATGCGATGCTGACCGCGGTGGAGGGGCTGGTGCCGCACTGGGGCACCGGCGACCCCGGCCTCGGCAGCGTGCTGGCCTGCCGCGGCTTCGCCAACGAGGAGGCGGGCAACTACACCGTGGCCGAGGCGGCGGGGCGGGCGGCGATCGAGCTCGACCCCGGTGACCTCTGGGCCGCGCATGCCGTGGCGCATGTGCTGGAGATGCAGGGCCGCCGCGGCGAGGGCATCGCCTGGGTCGCCGGCCTCGAACGGCACTGGGAGGGCGGCAACAACCTGATGCATCACCTCTGGTGGCACCGCGCCATGTACCACCTGGAGCGCGGCGAGCACGACCAGGTGCTGCACCTGTACGACACCCGCTTCCGCGACCTGGCGAGCCCGGTGACGCAGATGCAGCCCGACCTCTACATCGACGTGCAGAACGCGGCCTCGATGCTGTTCCGCCTCGGCCTGCAGGGCGTCGATCCCGGCGACCGCTGGGTCGAGCTGGCGGACAAGGCGGAGGCGCGGATCGGCGACTGCCTCTCGGCCTTCACCCTGCCGCACTGGATGATGGCGCTGACGGCGACCGGGCGCTGGGAGGCGGCGCGGCGGATGCTGGCCGGCATGCGCGACTTCGCCGGCGCCAACCACGGCACCAACGCGCCGCTGGTGGCGCGCTACGCGCTGCCGGTCTGCGAGGCGGTGCTGCGGCATGCCCGGGGCGACCATGCCGGGGCGGTGGCGGCGATGCGCCCGGCGCTCGGCGGGATGTACGCGCTCGGCGGCAGCCACGCGCAGCAGGACGTGCTGGAGCAGCTCTTCCTGAGCGCGGCGATGCGGGCGGGCCTCACCGGGGATGCGCGCACGCTGCTGGAACGCGTCGCGGGGCGGCATGCGGTGCCGCCCGCGCGGCGGGTCGGCTACGCGGCAGCGGCGCGCACCGTCTCACACTGACGGCGCGTAGGGATTCTCCAAGGTGCCGATGCCGTCGATGCTGACCGCGACGACCATCCCCGGCCGCATCGGCAGCGCCCCGACCGAGGTGCCGCAGGCGATGACATCGCCGGGGTGCAAGGTCATCTCGCGCGAGATCAGCGAGACGATGCGGGCGGGCGGCAGGATCATGTCGGCGGCCGGGTAGTCCTGCCGCACCCGCCCGTTCAGCGCCACCTTCACCCGGGCGGCGGACCAGTTGAGGCCGGTGGCGATGGCCGGGCCGATGGGGCCGAAGGTATCGCAGCCCTTGGCCCGCGCCCATTGCGGGAAGGAGGCGTCGGCGGTGAGCAGGTCGAGCGCCGTCACGTCGTTGACGGCGGTATAGCCGAAGATGGCGGCCTCGGCCGCGGCCTCATCGACCGCGGTGCAGGTCCGGCCGATGACGATGCCGAGCTCGCCCTCGTACAGCACCTTGCCGGCATAGCCGGCGGGCGGGCGGATCGCCGCGCCGGGGCCGATGATGCTGCGGCTGTTCTTCAGGAAGTACAGCGGCACCTCGGGGATGGCGTTGCCCTGCTTCGCCGCCGCCTCGTGGAAATTGTTCCAGAGCCCGATGAAGGCGCCGGGGGTGACCGGCGCCAGCAGCGTCACCGCGGCCAGCGGCACGGTCTCGCCGGTGGGGCTGGGCGCGGCCAGCATGTCGCCAGAATGGACGGCGATGCTCTCGCCCTCCAGCGTGCCGAACCCTGTCGTGCTATCCCGCGAAAAGCGTACCCACAAAGCCATTGTCTTCTCCATCAGCCGAAGGGCAGCGCCAGCCCCGGCTCGTCCCACTCCATCGCCGCCAGCTTGCCGGTGGTCGAGAGCGTGATGTAGGCGGTGCGCATGTCCGGGCCGCCGAAGCAGATGTTGGTCGGCATGCGTTCCGGCATCTTCACCACCCGCAGGATCTCGCCGGCCGGGGAGACGGTGGTGATCTCGCCGCTGACCAGGGTGGCGACGCAGATATTGCCCGCCGCGGTCGGCGCCACGCTGTCCAGGCGGCGGTAGCCGGGGAACTGGCAGATCACCCGGCCGCCGTTCGAGGAGGGCCAGGGGTCCTTCCGCACCACGCCCGGTCCCTCGATGTCCCAGGCCCAGAGCCGGCCGGTCTCGGTCTCCGCGGCATAGAGGGTGCGGCCGTCGGGCGAGAGGGCGATGCCGTTGGCGCCGCCGAAGATCGGGAAGGCGGCCTCGACGATGCGGGAGCCATCGGTCGCCGCCCAATAGACGCCGCCGTGGTCGCGGTCCCGCGCCCGGACCTTGCCGAGGTCGCTGAACCAGAAGCCGCCCTCGCCCGGGCTGCCCTTGGGGGCGAAGATGATGTCATTCGGGCCCTTCAGCGTATGCTCGCCGCAGCGGTCATAGAGCCGGGTGACGCTGCCGGTCGCCGGGTCGATGACCTCGATCCGGCCGCCGCTGTAGTCGGCCGGCACGCCGGCGGGGCGGATCAGCCCCGGCTCCTCGTGCCAGAGGAAGCCGCCGTTGTTGCAGCAGAAGATCTTGCCCTCCGGGCCGAGGGCGATGCCGTTGGGGCCGCCGCCGGGCGTCGCCACGGTGGATTTGGTGCCATCGGGCGCGACCCGGGTCAGGGTGCCGGCGGCGATCTCGACCAGCAGGATGCTGCCGTCGGGCATTGCCACCGGGCCTTCGGGAAAGCGCAGGCCTTCCGCCAGGATGCGCAATTCGGTGCCGCTCATGCCTCGTTTCCCCCGCTCGATTTGGCCGGGATCATGCGCCAGACGAGCCGCTTGGCAACCCCGGGGCGCTATTTCGGCGCCCAGAGCTCGATCGGGCCGCGGTCCTCGTCGACCTCGGCGACCAGGGTGTAGTCGCTTTGCAATACCTCGGTGATGATGGCGGCGGCGCTTTCGCGCATGCGCGGCCACCAGCCGCGGTCCACCACCACGAAGCGCGGCCGGGTCGCCATGATGCGGGCGACCTCGGCGTCGGTGTCGATGTCGGCGACCTGGGTGAACTCGCCGGTGAGTTGGGCCGGGAAGATGAAGCGCGTCGGCAGCCTCGCATCGGTCAGGGCGTAGATCACCGGGTGGTAATTGGCGATGAAGATGGTCTCGCCCGGCCTGAGGCTGGCGCGGATGATGCGGGTCACCTCCCGCACCGGGTCGGGGGCGAAGATGCCGATGCCGCGCTCGATCCGCGCCGTGGCGTCGGCGCGCCAGGAGCCGATCATGACCACGGCGACCAGCAGGCTGAAGCCGAAGGCCCGGCCCGCCGGCGGCAGCAGCCGCGCCAGCCGCCAGCAGCCCAGCGTCGCCAGGATCGACAGCGGCGGCAGCCAGATGAGGAAGTAGTGCGGGTAGAAGAAGCCCGGCGAGGCGACGCCGATGCTGCCGGCCAGGAACCACAGCAGGCCGATCCGCGTCAGCATGCCGCGCGGGCCGGAGCGCGTCAGCCCGGTCGCCAGCGCCAGGCCGGCGAGCAGGAAGGGCCACAGCAGGGTGAGGAATTCCACCAGGATCTGGTGGAAGGAATCGACCAGCCCCATGCGGCCGTGCGAGTAGCGCAGCGGGGCCAGGAAGGTGCCGTCGAGGAAGGCGCCGAGGTCGCCGCGCACGAAATAGAGCAGGGCGAAGTAGGCGGTCGGCAGGGCACAGAACCCGGCATAGGCGGCGGCCATCGCCAGCGCCCGCCGCCAGGACAGCAGCCCGCGCCAGAGGGCCGGGAAGACCAGCAGGGCGAAGGCGAGGCAGCCCTCCGCCACCATCACCGGCTTGACCGCCAGGGCGCAGCCCATGGCCATGCCCATGGCGATCAGCACGTACCAGCGCGGCGCCCAGGACCGCCGCAGCGCCTCCACCGCGCCCAGCGCGCCGAGCGCCATGGCGCTGACCACCATCGGGGCGAAGAGGATCTCGGTATTGGTGGCGAGGCCGCCCATCCGCAGGCTGTGGGCGACATAGACCAGGCCGGTGGCCAGGCCGATGCCGCGCGGCGCGCCGGTGGCGCGGACCGCCCCATAGAGCGCCCAGGCGGCCGCGGCCACGCAGAGCGAGCCGAGCAGCCGGATGGTGGCGATGCTCTCGCCGAAGATCCACATCGCCAGCGCATACATCGCCGGGGCGCCGATCGGGTGCATGTCCCAGACCGCGACCAGCGGCCAGTCGCCGCGCAGCCAGGCCTGGGCCTGCACCAGGTACAGACCCTCGTCGGTGTCGATGACGGCGATGATGAAGCCGAGCGCCCGCAGCAGCAGCGAGGCCAGCAGCATCGCCAGCGGGATCGCCAGCACGCCCATGACGGTATCGGCACGGGTCAGCAACGCCCGGGGGCGCGAGGAGGGAACCGTCATGCGCGCGAGGGTGCCAAGACTGGAGGAGGGGGGCCTGGGGCGTGGTGGGGCCTGCGCATATCATGGAAGCCGGCGCCGGCCACCCCGCCTTCGCCGGCTTGACGCGGATGCCCTGGTCGGCGGAGCCTTCGCATATGCACCATCAGACGCCTGATCCCGTGACCCTCGCCGTGCTCGACAACCGCCTCCGGGCCATCGTCGAGGAGATGGGGGAGGCCATGTTGCGCACCTCCTATTCCCAGATCCTGAATTCCTCGCGCGATTTCTCGATCGCGCTGTGCGATGCGCAGTGCCGGCTGGTGGCGCAGGCGGATCATATCCCGGTGCATGTGGGCGCCATGCCCTGGGCGGCGAAGGCCATCGCGGAGGCCTTCCCGGCGCCGGTCGAGGGCGACACCTACCTGCTGAACGACCCCTACCACGGCGGCAGCCACCTGCCCGACCTGACCATCATCATCCCGGTCTTCGCCGAAGGGTCCCTGCGCTTCTGGTCGGTGGTGCGGGCGCACCAGAGCGACATCGGCGGCGCGACCCATGGCGGCTACAACCCGGGCGCGACGGAAATCTGGCAGGAAGGCCTCCGCATCCCGCCGATCCGGCTCGGCGAGGGCGGCGGGCTGCGGGCCGACCTCATCCGCATGCTGGCGACCAATACCCGCATCCCCCGCGACTTCACCGGCGACCTCATGGCGATGATCGGCGCGGCCCGCCTCGGCGAGCAGCGGCTGCTGCCGCTGCTGGCGAAATACGGCGCCGACCACCTCGATGCGGCGGTCTCGGCCATCCTCGACCTCTCGGCGGCGCATGCCCGGCGCATCCTGGCGACCTGGCCGGACGGGGTCTTCAAGGGCGAGGCCTTCCTCGACGACGACGGCTTCGACCGGACCGACATCGCCATCCGCGCCACGGTGACCAAGCGGGGCGAGAGCCTCACGGTCGACCTGTCCGAGAGCGACCCGCAGACCACCGGCTTCGTCAATTCCAGCTACCCGAACATGCGCAGCGCCGTCGCCATGGCCTTCGCCTTCCTGCTCGACCCGGAGGTGGCCAAGAACGACGGCGCCTTCCGGCCGCTCGAGGTGATCGCCAGGGAAGGGACCGTGGTCTGGGCGCGGGAGGGGGCGCCGGTGACCATGTGCACCTCGCATTGCTCGAACGAGATCGTCGAGGCCATCGTCCGCGCGCTGCAGCATTGCTGCCCGGACCGCGCCATGGGCGGCTGGGGTAGGCGGTTCCGGGTGGCGATCACCGGCCAGGACGCCCGCCGCCCCGGCCGGCGCTTCGTCTGGCACATGTTCCATGCGCGGCCGGGCGGCGGGGCCAGCGCGCAGGGCGACGGCTGGTCGACCAGCGGCGAGTGGCACAGCGCCGGCGGGCTGAAATTCGGCAGCGTCGAGATGGCCGAGGCGCGCTTCCCCTTGCTGTTCGAGACGCATGAATTCCTCGCCGGCTCGGCCGGGGATGGGAAGCATCGCGGCGGCCTCGGCGGGCAATTGACGCTGCTGGTCGAGAGCGACGGGCCAGCCCTGGCGAATACCGCCGGCGACGGCGTGCGGCATGGCGCGGCGGGGATGCTCGGCGGCCATGACGGCGCGCCGCATCATTACGTGCTGCGGCGCGGCTCGGGCGAGGAGCGGGTGCTGAAGACCAAGGAGGTCGGCATCGCGGTGAATCCCGGGGACCGGGTGGTGGTGCAGGCCGGCGGCGGCGGCGGCTGGGGGCCGCCGGAGAAGCGTGACCCGGCGGCGCGGGCACGTGACGCCCGCGAGGGATTCGTTTGATGAGCAGCTATCGCATCGGCATCGATGTCGGCGGCACCTTCACCGATGTGGTCGGCATCGCCTCGGACGGCACCCAGACCCTGGCCAAGGCGGCCAGCACCCCGGCCGACCAGAGCATCGGCGTCGTCGAGGGGCTGCGGAGCCTCGCCGCCGCCCTGGGCCTGCCGCTGGAGGCGCTGCTGCGGCAGACCGAACGCATCGTCCACGGCACCACCGTCGCCACCAACGCCCTGCTGGAACGCAAGGGCGCCGAGGTCTGGCTGCTGACGACCGAGGGCCACCGCGACGTCATCGAGATGCGGGAAGGGCTGAAGCCGGAGCGCTACGATCTGCGGCTGCCGCCGGCGGAGCCGCTGGTGCCGCGGCACCGGCGGCTCGGGGTGAAGGAGAGGCTGCGGCCGGATGGCAGCGTGGCGGTGCCGTTGGATCAGGCCTCGCTGGATGCGGCGATCGCCACGCTGCAGGCGGCCGGGGCGGAGGCGGTGGCCATCGGCTTCCTGCACGCCTGGCGCGACCCGAAGCACGAGCATGCGGCGGCGGCGGCGGTGCTGGCGGCGCTGCCGGGGGCGACCGTGACCTGCTCGGCCGACGTGCTGCCGCAGATCAAGGAATTCGAGCGCTTCAGCACGACGGCGGTGAATGCCTATGTCGGGCCGGTGGTCTCCCGCTACCTCGCCCGGCTGGCCGGGCGGCTGGAGGCGGCGGGCTATCCCGGGCCGCTCTTCGTCATCCTCTCGCATGGCGGGGTGGCGCCGGTCGCGGAAGCCGCGCGGCTGGCGGTGGGCACGGCGCTGTCCGGCCCGGCCGGCGGCGTGGCGGCGGCGGTGGCGCTGGCCCGGCAGGGCATGGGCGGGGATCTCGTCACCTTCGACATGGGCGGGACCTCGACCGACATCGCCCTGGTGGTAGGCGGCGAGGCGGCGCTCGGCCGCGGCCGGACCGTGGGCGGCGAGCGGATCGCGCTCGAGAGCCTCGATATCGTGACGCTCGGCGCCGGCGGCGGCTCGATCGCCCATCTCGGCGCCGGCGGCACCCTGCAGGTCGGGCCGCAATCGGCCGGCGCGGTGCCGGGGCCGGCCTGCTACGGCCATGGCGGGACCGAGCCGACCGTCACCGATGCCAACCTGGTGCTGGGCTACCTCGATCCCGGTTCCTTCCTCGGCGGGGCGAAGCGGCTGGACCTGGCGGCGGCGCAGGCGGCGGTGGGGCGGCTGGCGGCGAGGCTCGGCATCACCCCGGAGGCCTGCGCCAGCGGCATCCATGCGCTGGTCAACGCGCGCATGGCCGATGGGGTACGGCTGGCGACGGTGCGGCGCGGCGTCGACCCGCGGGATTCGGCGCTGCTCGCCTTCGGCGGCGCCGCCGGGCTGCATGCGACCGCGGTGGCACGCGAGCTGGGGCTGGCGCGGGCGACGGTGCCGCTGTTCGCCGCCGGGCTCTCGGCCTGGGGCATGCTGCACACGGATCTGCGCTACGAGCTGGCGCAGAGCGCCATCGGCGCCGGCGGCATCCCGGCGGATGCCGAGGTGCGGGCGCTGTTCGACACGCTGGAGCGCGACGGCCGCGCCCGCATGGCCGGCTGGTACCAGGGCGAAGTGGCGGCCCGGCGCAGCGCCGACATGCGCTACGGCGAGCAGGTCTTCGAAGTTGCGGTGCCGCTGGATGGCATCGACTGGGCAGGGCCGGACCTCGCCGGCCGGCTGCGCGCCGCCTTTCATGCGCGGCACCGGGCGCTGTTCACCTACGACCTGCCGGAGGAGGAGGTGGTGCTGGTGAATGCCCGCATCGCCGTGGTGGGCCGGCTGCCGACCAGCCCGGCGGCCGGGCTTGCCTCCACGGGCGGCGCGGCGGGCGCCATGGCGCAGCGGCGCCTCCTGCTGGATGGGGTGCCGGTGACGGCGCCGGTCTGGTCCTTCGAGGCGCTGGCCGCGGACGAGGCGGTGGCGGGGCCGGCGATCATCGAGAGCGCCACCACCACGGTGCTGCTGCGGGCCGGCGATACCGCGCGGATGGATGCGCGCGGCTGGCTGGACGTGGCGGTGGGGTGACCTATTCGGTCGGCGTCAGGCTCTTGATGAGGTCGAAGACCCGCTTGCGGACCGAGGCATCGGTGATCCGGTAGTAGGCGCGGACCAGCTCGAGGGTTTCCCGGCGGTGCAGGGTGTCGTCCTCGAAGGCGTCCTGGCTGTCGGCGAAGCCCATGGCGCGGCGCACGCCGTTCATGGCGCCGCCGACCGCATCGGGCATGTCGTCGAAGAAGAAGCCGATCGGCACGTCGAGCACGCGGGCGAGGTCGAACAGCCGGCTGGCGCCGATGCGGTTCACGCCGCGTTCGTACTTCTGCACCTGCTGGAAGGTCAGGCCGAGGGCCTCGCCGAGCTTCTCCTGGCTCATCCCGAGCAGGGTGCGGCGGAGGCGGACCCGGGTGCCGACATGCACGTCGATCGGGCTGGGACGGGGTTCGCGGGCCGTGCGTTCGAGGGTGTCGTCGCTCGTCATGTCCCGTCCATTCCCATGTCAGGCCACCGTTCCGGTGCATGAGAGGCGACCCGAACCGCGGCAGGAGGCCGATCAGGCCCCTGCGTGGCCTCGATTCTCTCTCCGTTACCGCTTTTACGGGCAGGGAAACGGAGCGTCAATACTTTTAAGATTTCTCAATAAAGATCATCCTCGCGCATCCCGGTGTAAAAGCTCACCGGTTACAACCAACCGCCGCCGCAGCCAGATCGCCAGCCCCAGGCAGGCGAGGCCGAGCAGGGCGGGGACAGCCAGGCCGGCGCGGGCGAAGGGGGTCGGCGCCCCGGCTCCCGGCAGGGCCAGGGTCGCGGTGCCCATCCTCCCCAGCGGAATCGCCGCCAGCCGCCGGCCACGGGCATCGAAGACCGCCGAGATCCCGGTCTGCGCCGCACGCACCAGCGGCAGGCCTTCCTCGACCGCGCGCAACCGCGCCGCCGCCAGATGCTGCCAGGGACCGGCCGAGATGCCGAACCAGCCGTCGTTGGTGATGTTCACCAGCCAGTCCGGCCGTGGCCGCGGCGCGACGGCGCCGGAGAAGATGACCTCGTAGCAGATGAGCGCGCCGAAGGGCGGCAGGCCGGGCAGCGCCAGGGCCATCGGGCCCGGGCCGGCGGAGAAGTCCATGCCCCCGGTGACCAGCCGGATGGGCAGCAGGCCGGAGAGCGGCATGTATTCCCCGAAGGGCACCAGATGCGCCTTGTCGTAGATGCCGGCCACCCGGGCGGAGGCGTCGAGCGCCACCAGGCTGTTGAAGACCTGCCGCAGCGTGCCGTCCGCCGCCCAGTCCGCCCGCACGCTGCCGGCCAGGAGCATCGCCCCGGGCGGCAGGGCGGCGGCGGCCATGCGGCCGGCCTCCGGGTCCTGCGCCAGCAGGAAGGGGCTGGCGGTCTCCGGCCAGACGACGACGACCCGGGACGCCGGCGCGGCCGCCGCGGCGTCGCGGGCGGCGGCGGCGGTCAGCTCCAGGTAGCGCTGGAAGATCGGCATCCTTTCCTCGGGGCGCCATTTCACCTCCTGCGGCACGTTGCCCTGGACCAGCACCAGCTGCACCGGCGGGCCGGCCGGCTCTGCCGCGTCGAGGCGCCAGAGGCCGAAGCCGCCCAGCCCGGCCAGCAGCAGCGCCGCCCCGGCGAGGGGCCGCCGGCCGGGCAGCAGCGGCAACCCGGCCAGCAGCAGGGTCAGCAGCGACAGGCCATGCACGCCGACGATGGCGGCCGGCTGCAGCGGCAGGGCGGCGAAGGCCCAGACCGTGCCCAGCAGGTTCCAGGGGAAGCCGGTGAAGAGGAAGCCCTGGGCCAGCTCGGCCAGCACCCAGGTGCCGGCGAAGCCGAGCAGCCGCGGCCATCCCGCCGGCAGGGCATGCGCCACCAGCGCCGGGGGCACCACGAAGAGCGCCAGGGGGATGGCCAGCGCCGGCGCCGCCAGGGGCACCAGCCACCAGAAGGTGGCGACATCCGTGAGGATGGCATGGGTCACCCAGTAGACGCCGGCCAGGGCATGGCCCCAGCCCCAGGCGAAGCCCAGCCAGGCCGCCCGCCGCCGGCTCGGCGCGGCCCCGGCCAGGACCAGCAGGCCCGGGATGGATACCAGCAGGACCGGCACGGCATGCACCGGCGGCAGGGCCAGGGCGGCCAGCAGGCCCAGGGCGAAGGCGGCCAGCAACTGGCGGCGCCAGGGCGCCCGGGCGAGGGTCTGAAGGGTGGGAATCGGCACCCCCGCAGCTAGCCTTGCCCGGCGGCGCGGGGCAAGCGCCGGGCGGGGCCGGCCCGGGCCTCAGTCCAGCGGCTCGACCGCGACGACCCGCCAGCGGGGCGGCAGGTCCGGCCGCAGCGCGAGGGAGAGGGCGATGCCACGGCCGGCCTCGGCGGTCGAGAGCAGGGTGAGGCGGGCGGTGCGGATGCCGGTCGGCTCGAGGCGGGGCGCCGGCCAGCCGGGGCCGGCCCGGCCCTGGACCAGGGCCAGCAGCCCCTCCGGCGTCGCCATCTGCTGCTGCACGATGCGGTGGAGGCCGGCGAGGAAATGTCCCGCCGGGGTGGTTGCGGGCGGGGGCGGCATGGCCGTGCGCAGGGCGGGCCAGTCCACCGCCGCCGCCACCGCGGCCCGGTCCGCCTGGCGGAAGGCCTCGGCGATGCCCTGGGCGGATTGCAGCGCGGCCATGGCGAAGCCCGCGGCGGCGAGCGGCAGCAGCAGGGCGACGGCAGCCAGCGCCGCCCGCATCCGCCCGTGCCGCCGGCAGGCCGTCGGCTGCGGCACGACCGGCCGGGCCGGCGCCGTGGCGGCCATGCGGGCATCGTAGAGCGACCAGACCTCGTTCCAGGCCTGCTCCGGGAAGTCCGCCCGGGCGGCCACGCCGCGGCTCATCGGCCCCGGCCGGCCGGACCGGCGGGGCTCGGCGGGGCCTTCCTGTTTCCGGGACGATATCTCACGGCATGCTCCAAAATCCCTATAATGAGATTTTGTCCCGATAAGATGAGCGATGCGTTAAACGGATCGATTCGTGAGACGAGGCTTGCGCCGATGCGACGCGGCGCGGTCGTGGCGCCGGGCGGCGGCGGTCAGCAGTCCCGCCGGGCAAAGCCGGCGGTGCGGGCGGCGCGGCCGGCATCGCGCGGGCTGCCGGTCAGCGCGGCGCGGGCGGCGGCGTCCTGCGCCACCTCCGCCGCCTGGGCGCAATAGCCGTCGGCCCGCGGGGCGGCGGCCGCCGGCTCCGCCGCCAGCCCATAGCCGGGCGCCCCATAGGCCGGGGCGGCATAGGCCTGCGGCGCATAGGGCGAGGCCTGCGAATAGACCGGCACCGGCGGCGGCGTCTCGGCCACCGGCGCCACCACCGCGCAGGCAACCAGCGCCGGGCCGGCCAGGACCAGGGACAGGGCGGACAGGCGGCGAGGGGACATCGGGCGGCTCCGGGCAGGGTCGGGCGCCTCAGCGCATGGCCCCGGCCGGCGGTTCCGCCACGATCGCTTCAGCCGCGCCGGCTCAGGCGGCGGCTTCCGCCTCCACTTCCACCAGGAAGCGCGGATCGGCCAGGCCGGCGACGATCAGCAGCGTGCTCGCCGGCGCATGGCCGCCCAGCCATTCGGTCCGGGCGCCGCGCCAGGGGCCGACCAGGGCCGCATCGGTCAGGAAGGCCGTCAACTTCACCAGGTTCGACCGGTCCATGCCGTGGGCGGCGAGGATGGCCGCCAGATTGGCCAGCACCTGGTCGATCTGCCCGGACCCGTCCTCGGCGAGCTCGCCCTCCGGCGTCAGCCCGACCTGGCCGGAGATCACCAGCCGGGTCCGGGCCTCGGTCACCAGCGCCGCGTGGGAATAGGCGCCGGGCGCGTGCACCCCGGCAGGGTTGGACAGCTGGATGGGCATGGCGGTCTCCTCTACTGCAGGGTCTCGCGCGGGGCGCTCCCGCCGGGGAGGTCCTCGCGGGCGACCCCGGCCGGGCCGGGCGCGGCCATGCCGCCCTCGGGCCCCGGCACCGCGGCCGAGATCCAGTCCCGCAGGTTGCGCCGGATCTGGAACTCGAATTCCACGTTCAGGTCGTCCATCGCCTGCCGCAGCAGGGCATCCGGGGCGCGCGGCCGGGCCGCATCCGGGCCGTTGACCGCCCGGCGCGATTCCGCCTCGACGAAGCCGAGCCGGCTGCCGAGCGAGGAGATGACCTCCAGCCGGCAGCCGAGGTCGCAGACCAGCGACTCGCGCCCGGCCACGAGCTGGGCCCGGGTGACGGTGAAATTGGCCTGGCCCTCGGAGCCGACCAGCACCAGCCGGTCGCGCGCCATGATCCGCACCGCCTCGGCGGCGCTGGGCGAGAGCCGGCTGCCGATATCCCCGGCCGGGCTGGGCGGCGCCGCCTCGGCGATCTCGACATTGGCGAGGTTCAGCGCCAGCGGCGTGAGGTGGCGGAAGCCGAGCGGCCCCGGCGGGATCGGCACCGGCTCCTGCCGCGCGCTGCCGCAGCCGGCCAGCAGCGGCAGCAGCAGCAGGGCGCGCCGCCCGGGCAGGAGGGCGGCGCCGGGGTAGGGGCGGCTCAAGGCGCGCTGCCGCCGGCCTGAACCTCGGCCCGGTCGAAGCGGAAGTCGACGTTGCAGAACTCGCAGGTCATGGTGATGGCGCCGTCCTCCTGCGCCATGTGGTCGAGGTCGTCGGCGCCGAAGTTGGATAGCACGTCGGACAGCCGGGACCGCGAGCAGCGGCAGCCGTAGGACAGCGGCCGCGGCCGGTCGACCGAGAGGCCCTCGGCATGGAAGAGCCGGTGCAGCAGCTTGTGCGAGGGCAGGGCATCGTCCAGCAGCTCGGCATCGGTCAGGGTCGCCGCCAGGGCGACGGCGGTGACCCAGGCCTCCTCCTGCGCCTCGGCGTCCAGCTCCGGGTCGATGCCGCCCTCGCCGGCGACCTTCTCCATGATGAAGGCGGCGGCGCGCCAGCCATGCTCGCCCTCGGCGCAGGCCAGGCGGATATGGGTGCGGATCTGCTCCGAGGTGCGGAAGTAGTGGTCCGCCATGGCGGCCAGGCTCATGCCCTCGATGGCCACGATCCCCTGGTAGCGCTCCATGTCGGGGCCCTGGTCGCAGGTGAAGGCCAGGTAGCCGCGGCCGAGCAGGGCCGGCGCGTCCGCGGTCGGGTCATGCGCCAGCATGGCGTCCAGCTCCTCGGGATTGGCCCGGGCATAGCCACGCAGCGCCCCGGCCTCGGTGCAATCGGCCAGCAGCATGGAGACCGGGCCGTCGCCCTTGGCCTGGAGCGAGAAGCTGCCCTTGAACTTGAGCGCCCCGGCGAGCCCGGCGGCCAGGGCCATCGCCTCCCCGGCCAGCCGGGTGACGCCGGGATGGTTCTGGTGCCGGGTCAGCAGCGCATCGGCCAGCGGGCCGAGCCGGACCAGCCGGCCCCGCACCGGCCGATCCGCCAAGTGGAAGGGCTGGATGCCGCGCGGCAGGACGATATCCGGCACCGGGGGCCGGTCATGCTGGAGGAAATCGGGGGTGGCGGACGGCTGGGTCGGATCGGACAACGGGACGGACCTTGGTGCTTCGGTCCCCCTAGATAGGGCGGCGGGCCGCCTTCGCCCACCCGTCCCGGTTCTGCGCCGGGCCTAGCCGGCGCCCATGGCCCAGAGCAGCACGCCCTTCTGCGCGTGCAGCCGGTTCTCGGCCTCGTCGAAGACCACGCTCTGCGGGCCGTCGATCACCGCGGCCGCGACCTCCTCGCCGCGATGCGCCGGCAGGCAGTGCTGGAAGATCGCATCCGGCGCGGCATGGCGCATCAGCGCCTCGGTCACCTGATAGGGCGCCAGCAGGTTGTGCCGGCTGGGGGTACCGCCCTCCTCGGTCTCGTCGTTCATCGAGACCCAGGCATCGGTGACGACGCAGCGGGCGCCGCGCACGGCGGCCACCGGGTCGTCGGTCAGCTCGATCGTTGCGCCCTGGTCGCGAGCCCAGTCCACCACCCATTGCGGCGGCCGCAGCGCCGCCGGCGTCGCCAGCCGCAGGGTGAAGCCGAAGCGGGCGGCGGCCTGGATGAAGCTCTGCGCCACGTTGTTGCCGTCGCCGATCCAGGCGACCACCTGCCCGGCGATCGGGCCGCGGTGCTCCTCGAAGGTGAGCACGTCGGCCATGAGCTGGCAGGGGTGGGAGATGTCGGTCAGCCCGTTGATGACCGGCACCGTGGCGAAGGCCGCCATCTCGCGGATGCGGCGCACGTCATGCGTCCGCATCATGATGCAGTCGACGTAGCGCGAGAGCACCTTGGCGGTGTCGCTGAGCTCCTCGCCGCGGGAGGACTGCATGTCCCGCCCGTTGAGGTAGACCACGTCGCCGCCGAGCTGGCGGATGCCGACCTCGAAGCTGACGCGGGTGCGGGTGCTGGGCTTCTCGAAGATCAGCGCCACGGTCTTGCCGGCCAGCGGCTTGTTCGGCAGCCCGCGCTTGGTCTGGGAGGCGAGATCCAGCATCCGCCGCAGGGTGGCGGGCGCGAGGTCCATCAGTTCCAGGAAGTGCCGGGGGGGAGTCTCCCCCCCGGCCTCCGTCTTCACCGCGGCCAGCGCAGTCATTGCGCCGCCGCCTTTTCCGCTCCGGGGGTGCAGCGGAGGCAGGCGCGGTCGAGCAGGCGGACGGCCTCATCGGCCTCCGCCTCGGTGATGACGAGCGGCGGGGCGACCCGCAGCACGTTCATCCCGGCGGCGACCGTCAGCAGCCCCTCGTTCACCGCCGCGGCCTGCATGTCGCCGTTGGCGACCTCGGGCCGGAGCTTCAGGCCGAGCAGCAGGCCGGCGCCCTGCACGCCCTCCACCACCGCCGGATGGCGATGGGCAAGGTCGAGCAGGCCATGCCAGAGATGGCGGGCCACCCGGTCCACGCCGTCGAGGAAGCCGGGGGCGAGGATGACGTCCAGCACCGCGTTGCCGGCGGCGCAGGCCAGCGGGTTGCCGCCGTAGGTGCTGCCGTGGGTGCCGGGCTTGAGGTATTGCGCCACCTTCTCCTTGGCCAGGATGGCACCCAGCGGGAAGCCGCCGCCGATGCCCTTGGCCGAGGACATGACGTCCGGCTCGATCCCGGCCCACTGGTGGGCCCAGAGCTTGCCGGAGCGGCCCATGCCGGTCTGGACCTCGTCGAGTGCCAGCAGGATGCCGAACTCGTCGCAGGCGGCGCGCAGGTCGCGGAGGTAGTCGAGCGAGGCGGGGCGGACGCCGCCCTCGCCCTGGATCGGCTCGATCATGACCGCGGCGGTGGTGCCGTCGATCGCGTCGCGCAGCGCATTCATGTTGCCGAAGGGCACATGCTTGAAGCCCGGCATCGGCGGGCCGAAGCCGGAGAGGTACTTCTCGTTGCCGGTGGCGGCCAGCGTCGCCAGGGTGCGGCCGTGGAAGGCGCCCTCGAAGCAGATGGTGACGTTGCGCTCGGGGTGGCCCTGCTCCGCGTGGTATTTGCGGACCGCCTTGATCATCCCCTCGTTCGCCTCGGCGCCGGAATTGCCGAAGAAGACGCTGTCGGCGAAGGAGGTGGCACACAGCCGCTCGGCCAGCCGCTCCGCCTGCGGGATGCGGTACAGGTTCGAGGTATGCATCACCTTGGCCGCCTGCTCGGCGATGGCCTGCACCAGGTGCTTGTTGCCATGGCCGATGCTGCTGGTGGCGATGCCGGCGCCGAAGTCGAGGAATCGTCGCCCGTCGCCGGTCCACAGCCAGGCGCCCTCGCCCCGCTCGAAAGCGAGGTCGGCACGGTTGTAGGTGGGCATCAGGGCGGGAATCACGAAATGCGCTCCAGACTTCCCCCTCGCCGGCGACGATCGCGGGCCTTGCCGGGGGAACGGCGGATTTGGCCGCAAAGCATCGGCCGCGTCAAACCATCCCGGGCGAAAAGAGTGAGGGAACCGCGTCCCTCACCCGATCGAGCCCCAAGGGTCAGCCGCGACGCTCGGCATTCGCCTCGTAGGTGAAGGTCGGCAGGCTGCCGAGGCTGTCCTTGGTCGCGCCGGCCAGGGTCCAGCGGCCGTTGCTGTTGGCGGCCATCGACAGGCGGCTGTAGGGCACGGCGACCAGCTTGGCGCCGATGCCGAGGAAGCCGCCGACCGAGATCACCGCCACCGGGCCGGTGCCGCCGGCGGGGATCAGGATGTCGTCCACCTCGCCGATGCTCTCGTTGTTCTCGTTGTAGACGGCGGAGCCGATCAGCTTGCTCGCGCGGCGGCCGTTGTGCAGCGCGCCGCTGTCGACCGCGAGGGTGCCGGTGGCGGCGCCCGTGGCCGTGGGGGCGGCCGGGGCCGCGGGGTTCGCGCCGGTCGTGTTGGTGCCGAGGGCACGGTCGACGGCACGGCCGGCAGCGGTGCCGGGCGGGTTGCCGGGGGTGCCGTCGGCCGGCGTGCGGTTACCGGTGATGCTGTCGGTGGCGCGCTGGGTGGCGGTGCTCGGCGGGTTGCCGGCGGTGCCGTCGCGCGCCGTGCCGGGGGCGGCCGGGGTCATGCCGGGGGCCGACTGCGCGGTCGTGCCCGGGACCATCGGGGTCGGGGCGACGCTGCCGGCGGCGGTGCCGGGGTTGGCGCCCGGGGTGGTGCCTTGGGCGAGGGCAAGGGCCGGCAGTGCCAGCAAGGCGGTGGCGGCAGTCATGGCGAGCATCTGTTGGCGTGTTGTCATCGCGGCGTCACCTTCTTGCAAACCCGGGAATGCTCGGGTGAGGCCGCCTCAACGCGGCACCGGGAGGCGCAGTTGCCCGCGCCTCACCAGCCTGTCAGGCGCGCCGCGCCAGCCCGGAGGGTCAGGCCGGGTCGCCGGTCTCGGCCGCCAGCCCGGCGGCGGCGATGCCGGCGACCGCGCAGACCTCGTCCTGGGCGGAGACGTCGCCGCTGATGCCGACGGCGCCGAGGATGAGCCCCGCCGCATCGCAGACCAGCACGCCGCCCGGCACCGGCACCGCCTTGCCGCCCGCCAAGTCGGACAGCGCATTCATGAAGCCCTGCATCGCCTGCGCCCGCCGCGCCAGCTCACGCCCGCCGAGCCCCATCGCCAGCGCGCCGTAGCCCTTGCCGAGCGCGATCTCCGGCCGCAGCAGGGAGGAGCCGTCCTCGCGCTGAACCGCCTTGAGCTGGCCGCCGGCGTCGAGCACCACGACGGTCAGCGGCATCAGGCCGAGCTCCCGGCCCTTGGCCAGGGCCGCGGTGGCGATGGCATTGGCCTGGGCGAGGGTCAGGCCGTTGGTCGGGTAGCGGGCCATGGGGGTCTCCTTCGGGTTGGCGCCCGTATGCCTGCCGGCAGGGCGCTTGGCCAGCCGGGCGGGCCCGGATGCTGGGCCGCCCCCGCCGGACGTGGCACACTCGGGCCATGGATGAGGACCGACCCGCGCGGCCGCCCCGCCCCCCGCGGCCGCCCCGCAAGGTAATTCCCGCCGGCCCCGCCCCCACCGAGGCGAGGCTGCGGGAGGCGGCGCTGGCGCATCTGGCCCGCTTCGCCGCGACCGAGGCCGGGCTGCGCCGGGTGCTGCAGCGCCGGGTGGACCGCTGGGCGCGGCGGGCCGAGGCCGAAGGGCTCGATGCCGCCGCCGCCGCCGCGGCCCGGGCGCTGGCGGCCGCGGTGGCGCGGCAGCTGGTGGCGACCGGCGTGGTGGATGACGCCGCCTTCGCCGAGGCGCGGGCCCGGCGGC